>JAUXVN010000022.1 GCA_030684555.1 Ignavibacteria bacterium | reverse complement strand
CAAATCCCACTAAATAAGGTCAGAGATTGCCGGAAAATAATGAAAACAAGTATAAGAACTATAGCCCGAATAATTTTTTCAAGGTCGAGCCACTTTTTGCTAATTTTCCTCGCTACATCTGCTTCTATATCGGATTTGAGGGTTTATAATAAACTTGTTTTTTATCGCCAGTAACTTTTTCTTTATCTGTATATTTTATAACATCACCTTTAACCGTTATTGATGTTGAGTTACCGATAAAATAGAAAGCACTATTAACATAATAATGTACATTAATTAAATTATCGCCTTTATATGGAGCTAAAGCATCTTGAATAGCTTCATCAATATCAGTTCGACCAAAAGGTATAAAACCAAACAATGTAAAGTGACCAGCCGAACCTTCACTGTTTCCAATTATTTCATAAGTTTTAACTGTGCCGTTTTCCGACACTAAAGGAGAAGATGAGGGTGTTGTGCCTTGTGGAATTGTAGCACAACCAACAAACATAACAACGACAAAAAAGAATAATAATATTTTCATTTTTAATTCTCCTTTTGCTGTTTAAATTTTATAACATCGCCTTCTACCTCAATACTTGAATATGTGCCAATAAAGTAATTTGAAACACGATACCAGTATCTTACGTTAACCAATGCGTCACCATTTAATTTTTTTGTGGCATCAGATATAGCCACACTTAAATCTGGACTGCCAAAGGGTATTAAACTAAAAAGAGTAAAATAACCTTGGCTTCCTTCTGCTTTTCCGAGAACTTCATACTTACGATGCGAACCATCGTTATTTTCTAATGGACTAGAAGAATAAGATAGTCCGAGCGGAACAACTGAACAGCCGGAAATGAGCAGAATAAAAACAAAGAGAGTAAACACAGATTTGAGATTTTTCATCTTTACCTCAAGATTTATTTGATGATTGTTACACTTAGCGTATAACGGCGTGGCTGCTAACCCGCCGCCCAAAACTGACAGCTAAGTTAAAAGCACAATACCAATATTTTTTATAAATTAATTATCTGAACACTGTCTAACAACAAACTTGCATACTTCAACACTGCCAATAATTTGTATACTGCAACATTGAAACGGCGGTCGGTGTTGAGCAGCAGGTTATACTTACGGTCTTTAATTTCAAGGGCAAACTTAAATAGTCTGCCCTTGTTTTCTATTTACTATTTACTTCAGCAATGTCATCTTGTTATTTTGAATATAATCATTTACTCTTAATGAGTAAATATAAACTCCGCTTGGCAGATTGCTTGCATCGAAGTTTATGGAATATGAACCTTCTACCTTTTCTTCATTTACAAGTTCGGCTACTTCACTTCCTAACAAATCGAAAACTTTTAACTGAACCAATCCACTCTTGGGTATTTGGTAAATAATATTAGTAACCGGATTAAATGGATTTGGATAATTCTGATATAGTTTATAATCAGTAGGATGTTCTGTTAAGTAATCTTCATTTCCTTTTTTATCTAATGCTGCACCAGCAACTCTTGCAGTTACTTTATCTGATGGAATTGATTCCAATGATTGATTATCAACAGCAGTAATTCGATAATCAATATTATGTTCGAAAGATTGATGTCCACCAGTTAAATAAATCTCGGTTAAGTCTTCATATGTGGTTGCTGTCGTTGTTGCTAAATACTGCCAGCCCCATTCAGCAGTAACCTTTTTATAGATTTTATAATTAGCAAGATCAGGTTCAATGTTTGCCGCCCAATTTAACTGCGGATGATAATTTGTACTTGAAGCCACCAGCAAATCTTGTGGTTTCGAAGGAGCAAGCGAAAGAGCTAACGATTCGCTGAAATATATATTTAATGGGCATCTCTAAAAACAACATTTTGTAAATCAACTGGCTGACTTCAGAAGAAGTTCGTGCCTCAAGAAGTAGTCTATGTTGTTTTTTATTTTTTTGTTCTCTTGAATTCTCGTTTTATTAAATTATCAAAATCATTATCGTTCAACAGATCATGCTTCTGTTTATGCAGAAGCATATCCGAGCTGAATAGCACGGAAAATATTGTAGGTTAAGTTCATCAAACCCACAACAGCAGTAGCTCGTTTGATCCCGATGGTTCGGATAAACGAACCATGCATACTGTTTTCTATGAATCCGAAAATATGTTCCACTCGCGCTCTTGTTTTTGATTTGTGATGATTGCTTTCTTTTTGTTCTTCGGTTAGCGGAGTGTTTTTGTATCCTTTTTCGTGAATGTGATTTATCATCTTATATCTTTCAATAACTTCTTTTACTGGTTTGCCACTATAAGCGCTATCTGCATGTAGTCCTTGTCCTTTGTCTTCTTCTTCAAGTAAATTTTCCGTCTCTTGCGAATCATGAACGCTGGCATCGGTGACCGTATAGGAATCTATCAGTTTACTTTTCTCATCAGCTTTAACATGATCTTTATAGCCGTAATAACTCTTTCCGTTCTTTTTTGTCCATCTCGCATCAATATCTTTCTGCTCCAATTTATTGGGATTGGTCTTCCACTTTTCGGGAATTTCCCCTTCCTTTATTTGTTTGTTTTCTTCCCGATTGTTTCTCTGTATCGGGACTTCTACAAAACTGGCATCTACTATTTTTCCTTCGTTTGCTATAAGATGGTTTTTCTGAAGTTCTTCTTTGAATCGGTCAAAGAGTTTTCCGACTATATTCTTCTTAACTAATTGCTCTCTGAAATGCCAGATTGTTTTGGCGTCGGGGACTTTATCTGCTAGTGTTAAGTCCAAGAATCGCATAAAGGAAAGACGATCCAAGATAGCGTATTCCATCATATCGTCGCTGATGTTGTAGTAGCGCTGCAAAATCAATATCTTAAACATGAGGACATAATCATAGGGTCGCGCGCCTCCGATTCCTTTTCCCTCTTTATACAAAGCTTCTTCAAGCAGTGGGCGAAACAGTTCAAAGTCTATGCGTTCTTTAAGTTTTATCAGTGGATCTTTGGTTGCTGTTAGTTGTTCTAAGCGAAGTGATTCGTCAAATAATCCTTTTGCTTGTTTGTGTTTGTATTTTCTGTGGTTCATATAATTTCTTTTATTTATTACTATCGTAAAAATACAACTTTACGATTTATCTTCCTTTCTTTCTTTTACTTTTTATTAACTCTTGGGTGAGTTTTTAGAGATGCCCTTTATAAACAGGTGAATCTTCATCAAACGGAAGACTCTCCGTTACTGCCGGTTTAATTAAACAGTGGTTTCTGATTGCTTCTAAATCCATCTACTTTTTTATCTCGTATAAATTATTTGATTTATCTACATGTCAACAACCACATAATTCCCCAGCTGTAGGTTCACAAGATTCCCCACCTTGATTGCAAATATAGCGATTCTAATTTTTCATAAAAAATGGCTCCTTACCGATTTTGTTTTTTAAGATTATGCTG
>JAUXVN010000152.1 GCA_030684555.1 Ignavibacteria bacterium | reverse complement strand
CATTTTAAATAATTCTACTGAGTTCAATTTTTTTTATTCCAGTTATTTTTATTGGTTAATTTTGGCCCCAAAATTAATCCCATTTTCCTATTTACCCACTATAAACAACATAGACCCTTTTATTTTGATAATAATGCCCAATATGATTGCGCTAAATTATTTTGCCCTTTAGTAATACTTAAATATTCTGGGGCTATATGATCATATTTTATATTTAATTTACAATTCACAATCATATTTTTAATTTCTTGCTCATTTCTAAAAAGGTATATATGATCTATCGCAGGAATATTTAATGGGACAGAGATAAAACATAATCCATCTTCACTTAAAAGATCTTTAATTTTAAATAATAATTCTTCTGGTTTTTCAAGATGTTCAAGTACTTCACCCGCAACAATAAAATCATACTTCATTTCTGTTACAAATCTGAATATATCTTGACAAATAAAATTAACTTTAATCCCTTTTAAAAAAGATTTTGCAATATTAATTGATGTTTCACTTATGTCAATAAAATCAACATTAATATGTTTACCTAAAATTCTATTTGCTTCCCATACAAATAATCCATGACCACCTGCAATTTCTAAATAGTTTTTAATTCTATCTTTATTTTCTGTTAAAGAGTCTTTAAAATCACTAATTTTTTTAGAATTATTTTGATGCAATATTTCCATAAGCAACAATCCAAATGTATGATATTCCATTATTTCAATATTGTTATATACTCTTTCTTTAACTTCGTCAAAGGAGTTATATCTATATTTACCTGTTCTTAAAAAATTTAGTTCTTCATCTAAAAGATCAGATATCTTTCTTGTATAACAATCAATACCGTAGTTGAAATCTTTTCCATTTTCTTTCAAAAATGAATTAAATTTATTAAGTAATATTTCTACATTTGTACAATAATTTAAATCATCAAACGGAATATAATTTACCAGATAGTTAGAATACCAAGGGTATAGTTTCTTTATATTTTCTAAAAAGCTTAATAATAGTGAACCTTGCAAGTGGGCGTTATTATGTAAGCTCTTCTTCATTTGACAATCTTCTGCTGTATATTGTATGAAATATATTTAAAACTGGAAGTATATAAACGGCTGAATATCTGCCGACTTAACTTGTATTACTATCCAAATAACCACTGCAATTAACAATGCTTGCATCACCACCGGCATCCGGGTTATTAATGAGGTTATTTTATCAACAATTTTCTGTGGTGTAAAATGACCAATATACCCAAGTACGATAAGTATAATAATAAATGTATTTGATTCCAGAAATTGTGGGAAAACTTCAGGTTTCATAAAAGTGAACACCTGATGAAAAACTTCTAATGCCGAGTCAAACGATATTGCTCTAAAAAAAACACCCGAGAACATTAACAAATGAAAAGTAAAAACAATCTGAAAAAAATTAACAACTTTTGAATTAGCTAATCCTACTTTATCATAAAATTTTGTCCGTAAAGGTTTTGTTAACATTGAAAATATTATGAATACACTATGAATCAATCCAAAAATTACAAAGTTCCAATTTGCCCCGTGCCATAAACCGACTGTAGTAAAAGTAATAAGAACTGCAAAAGCATTTCCAAACCCTCTCATATTTCTTAGACCCATTTGAAGCGGCTTAAATAAATAATCAAGTAACCATAACGATAATGACATGTGCCATCTTTGCCAATAATTCATGACACTATTTGCCATAAATGGGAAATTAAAGTTTTTCCTCATCTTGAAACCAAGTAAGAGTGCAATACCCAATGCCATATCTGTATAACCGGAAAAATCACAATAAATTTGAATAGAATATCCATATATTGCCAATAGATTTTCTGTTCCGGTGAATCTAAGCGGAACTTCAAAAACACGATCAACAAAATTGAGTCCGATATAATCTGCAATAACATGTTTTTTAATAAGTCCAACAATTATCAAAAATACCGCTCTACCAATGTCTTCTTTTGAAACCGAAAAATCGCCTTCGATTTGAGGTAAAAACTCGGAAGCTCTATCAATAGGTCCCATGAGTACATTTGGGAAGAAGAAAATAAACAGGGAAAAATTTCTTAGACTTTTTACAGGTTCAAGCATTTCCATGTAAATCTCAATAACATAACTCATAGCTTTGAACGTGTAAAAGGAAATTCCGATTGGTAGAAATATAGTAAGCGGATTAAATTGTCCTACTTGAAGATCAGTTAATATTTCGAGAAGAAAATTTGTGTATTTGAAGTAGACCAAAACCCCGAGGTTCACAAAAATTGAAGCGAAAAATATTATCCTTCTGAAATTCTCATTCTTTGAATTAAAAATCCATTGACCAATGTAAAAATTGAAAATGGCAGAAAAAACAAGTAATAAAAAATAAATCCCTGCTGCTTTATAATAGAAGAAGATTGAAAAGAAAATTATTGTCCAAACTTTCAAATCCTTTGTTTTAGCCAATATCCTAAAAACAAATAGAAATGCGAAAAAATAGAAAAGGAAAAAACTTGTGCCAAATACTACGGGATCATATTGCTCAAAGCTGAACAAACCAACTAATTTTTCTACATCAATCCAATTAAACATAAACACCTGCATTTGATAATAAAAAGAAAGGATGCTTTTTAACATAAAGCATCCTTAATTAATAGATATTCTTTTAAATTACTTAACCAATTTGGAATCCACTAACCTTTGCAAATCACCAAGATTCTTTGCCTTAAGAATTTCAATTCCTTTAAATTTAACTGCAAACTCTTTTTCTATTGCTAAGATTATATTAATATGACTTAATGAATCCCAACCGGGAACTTGATCAGCGGTAGTATCATCCTGAAAGTCAAAAGATTGTAATTTTAATTCTTTACAAATTACATTTGCTAATTGTTCTGAAATCATAATTTATCCCTTATTGATTTAATAATACTTTTGTTATTTATAAGACTTTAATAAGGCTTCGGTCATAAGTTCGGCAAGCTTTTTATAACCTTCTGTTGTAAGATGGACATAATCCTTTAATGCCAATGGAGGATTTGAATTTACCCAGCGCTCAATTGCGTTTTCCCCCCCCATTGAATCATATATATTCCAAAAAGCAACATCAGCACTTGCGGCAATTCTTTTTTGTGCTTCAAGTATTAATGGAACGCTAGGATCAGTCATAAACTTTGATCCTCTTTTAACACCTTTATCACCGACACCAACAAGCAAGATACTCGTTTGCGGAAAATTCTTTTTAAGATCTTTAATCATTTTAGTCATAGCTTGTTCATACCAATTATAATTCTTTGAACCGGCCATATTCAAACCAAACTGTAAAATGATTAGCTTATAATCGAAAATTCTATTAAAATCATTCATAATATTATCGGGAATGTCCTTAATAGAAACGCCAGTATTCCCTCTCAACGGGAAATTATCAATAAAAACACCATTTGGAGACGACTCAAGACTAACACCAAAGAAACTCGCTTGATCATCCATAGTTGTCGTTATCTTTACTGACGAAGCTGAACCTGAGGATGGAGTTAAAACTAATTCTTGAACACCTGTTCCGGGTTTTAATTGAACAGTTTTATCCGATTCATTATCGAATGAATATTTAATGGAAGAAGCTTTTGCATTACTATAAAAAAGTCTAACCGTTTTATATTTTTCCAAATAATTATAATGTGGTGTTGTTTCATACTTTACCCAACTTCCTGATTTAGGAATAGCTACAAATCCACTAATACCAAGTGGTTTTTTATCCGGATTAGTTGTTAATACTGAAATGGTTTTCCAATCATCAGAAAATGATTGTTTTGTTGTTTTCCTGAAATTTATATCCTGCCCTGTAATGCTCATAAAACCGACGCCATTACCGCCAAATTTGGTCTGAAATGCTCTTCGTACATCAGCAGTAATATAATCACCTTCATTTCCGGAGTCAGCAAAATGTGCGATACGAACCGATTTTGTTTTAGCTTGTTTCAATGCGTTATAATAAAAACTCATTTGGGAAACATTCCCGGTAATTTCTGACGCAGGTGGAATTGATGAAAAAGCAATATTGTTCAAGTTTATTTTTTCAGTAAACAGGTTATGAATCAAAGTTAAATTTACTGATGCTGATAAAAATTCATTATTCATTACATCAGTTTTATCTTCAGAATAATCTAATAAAGAATCCGGTTTGATGTCCATAAACAAATCAACCGGTTTTATATCATATCCGGCAACTGTTATATCTTTTGGTAAAAATGATAATCCAATTAAAAATAAAATCGTTAACCCCACTAATATCAATGGAGAAGAATTATTTTTATTTTTATTCATAGTGTTCCTTTTTTGTTGTTTAATTGTATAGCGGTAATCATAATAATAACTTTGTAAAGATACTAAACTTTTTTCTATAATAAAGTGATATAATAATGGTTTTATCAATAAATTTCGTATGTTATTTTTAGTGAAATTATGATTAGAAGCTTGTGACAAAATAAAACTTCTAATATATCTGAAATATATATTATAAAGGCTTTATATGAATCTTATTATACGTCAGGCAATAGAAACCGATATTGATTTCATTATTGAAACAATTATTGAAGCAGAAAAAAGTCATACCGATAAACTTAGTTATTCTACAATATTTTCATTATCAATTGATGAAGTAAAAAATCATCTCAAAAATATCATATTGTTAGATTTTCCCGGGCAGGAATTGTGTTATTCTCAATATTTAATTGCAGAAGTTGGTAACTCTGTTGCAGGTGCATGCTGTGCATGGATTGAAGCAGAAGATGATTTGGAGAGTGCTGTAATTAAAGGTAATCTCCTTCTTACTGAATTGGGTGGTGAGCGAATCACTAAAGCAAGAAAATACTTCCCTATGCTCCATCAAATCAATATTGAACGTGAACCGGCTACATTACAAATAGTGAACGCATATGTAAAACCGGAATATAGAGGTCAGGGAATAATTGGGAAACTAATTCTCAAACACATTGATAACTATATTAAGAAAAATCCGACTTTAAAGAAAGTTCAACTCAGACCGATAAAAACAAATCCTCAAGCATGTCGTGCTTATGAAAAAATAGGTTTTCACTTTGTACTTGAAAAAACAATTGAGGATAAATCCGCTCTTGAAATTCTACCCTCAGACACGAAAATATTGATGGAAAAAACTTTGGAATAAATCAAAACTTGAAGTAAATGAAAGGCTGCATTCCTGCTGATTTTACCTGAATTACAATCCAGATTATTAATGTCAGTATTATCGCTAAACTAATTATAGGCAGCTTTGACATTAGCTCTTTTGTCTTAAGCTCAAGTGAATCAGGTAAGAAATGAATTACATAACCAAATATTATCAATCCGAAAATTTCAGGGTATGCTAAAATAAATTGTGGGAATACTTCCGGTTTTAGAAAAGTAAATATTTGCTCAACAATTATAAAAGCATCGGATACTGATGGAGCTTTGAATAGTAGAGCCGTAAAGACTAATAAATGAAGTGTGAAAACAATTTGGAAAAATCTAAATAGTCTATTTTTCTTAATTCCAATTTTTTTATAGAAAGAATCTCTAAGTTTTTGAGTCAGCATTGAAAAGACTAAATAAAAACTGTGCAATAAACCAAAAATAATAAAAGTCCAATTTGGACCATGCCATAATCCTACGCAGAAAAAAGTAGTCGTAATAGCAATTATTAATCCCAGTTTTCTAAATCGTCTAAATCTAACATTGACAGGTTTGAATACAAAATCAAGAAGCCAGTTAGACAATGAAAGATGCCAACGTCTCCAGTAATCAGCAACACTGGTGGCTTTAAATGGTCTATTGAAATTTTCAGTCAGTTGAAAACCTAATAACAAACCAATTCCAAGAGCCATATCAGTATATCCTGAAAAATCACAATAAGATTGTAAAGCATTCGCATACACAGCAAGGAGATTTTCTGTACCAGTAAAACGATTTGGAAATTCAAATACCCTTGATGTGAAATTTAGATTCACATAATCAGCAATTACAAATTTCTTAATTAATCCGGTTGATAATAAAAAAACAGCAATACCAATTGAGGCTCTACTGACACTAAGAGATTCCTTAATTTGCGGTAAAAAAGTCGATGAGCGATCAATCGGTCCCATCAATACAGTCGGGAAAAAGAAAATAAAGAGAGTGAAATCTCTGAAACTGTCAGTCGGTTCTATAAATTCATAATAAATCTCAATCAGATAACTCATTGCCCTAAATGTAAAAAATGAAATACCTATAGGTAAAAATATTTGAAGAGCATCCAAATTGCCAAGATGTAAATCATTAATTATTTGAATAAAAAAATTTGTGTATTTGAAATATGCAAGTAATGAAAGATTAATTATAATGGAAATTGTGAATATGATATTTTTTTGTGTCGGATTCTTTGATTGAAATAGTAATTTGCCTGAAAAGTAATTTAACATGGTCACAAAGAAAAGCAGCATAACATAACCACCTGAGGCTTTGTAATAAAAGAAAACCGAAAGGAGTATTAAGGAGTAAATTCTTAAAGAAGTGTTATTTCGGAAAGAAAACTGGAAAAATAAAACCAATGCAAAAAAGAAAAGAAAAAAACTTGAACCAAATAAAATAGGATCACGAGGATTATATAAAAATAAGTTTAATAATTTATCCCAATCAATTGCAAAGCTCATAACCATTAGATCCGAATTATTGATCTGATATTTTCAAATCAATAGCCTTCTGCAAATCACCTATTTTACGCATCTTTAATATTTCAAGAGCTTTAAATTTAAATCCATATTCGTTTTCAACTGCCATTATAATGTTCATATGATTTAATGAATCCCAACCGGGAACTTGATTTGCCATCATATCATCGGCAAAATTAAAATCTTCAAGATTCAATTCTTTCAGTATTACTTTTTTTAATCTATCAGTGATCATATTCGCCTTAAATAAAATTTGTTAACTATTTTCGAGAACCTGATATTAATGCTCTTGCTATTAATTCCGAAATTCTTTTGGAACCGGTATAAGTTAAATGACCATAATCTACAGCCGCTAATGGTGGGTTTGAATTAACCCAATCGACCATTGAATTTTCACCTCCCATAGCTTCAAACTTATTCCAATATGAGATATTAGTCTTTTCAGCAATTTTTTTCTGAGTATCAATCATTCTTTTGACGCTTGGGTGAGTAACAAAATTCGATCCTCTTTTAATACTTTTATCTCCCAAACTAACCATTAAAAAACTTGTCTCCGGAAAAACTGTTTTAAGTTCTTCAATAACTTTTGTCATTTGTGATTCATACCATGGGTAATTAACATTACCTGCACTAAGCATATTTGCACCAAATGTTAAAATGATTAATTTATAATCAAAATATTTTCTAAAATCTTTTTGAATTTCAGTGGGGATATCCCTAAATGAAATACCGGTATTTCCCCGCCAAGCAAAATTATCAACGTAAACACCACTCTCCCCTTCCAAACTGACACCATGGAAATGAGCTTGATTTGCCATTGTTGTAGTAATTTTAATTTTCTTTGTTTGTTTTAATAGATCTATAACTAATTCTTGAACACCCTTTGCAGTACTCAATTTTATTGATTTTTCCTGACCATCATCCAATGAATATTTAATCATTCCTTCTTTAGCATTTGAATAGTAAAGTTTTGCATATCTAAAGTTTGATGACTGCGAAAACTGTTCACCAGCTTCATACATTACCCAGCTTCCTGCTTGTTCCGGAACAGAGACAAATCCATTCATACCAAAACGAATATTATTATCTTTACCGGAAAGTACCGAGACAGTTTTCCAGTTATTAGAAAATGAATGTTTGGTTGACGACCTGAACATTATATCCTGAGATGTTATAGATAAAAAACCGACTCCGTTCCCACCAAATTGTTTTTGTAAATATTCCCGTAAATCACCTGAAATTAAATCTCCTTCATGCCCGGAATCACCATAATCTGCTATTCTGATTTTTCTGGTTTTTGATTCCTTAAGCGCATTAAAAAAATACTTCATATTATCAAGATTTCCAGAAATCGGAATATCTTTGCCGAGATTTGTTTGAATAAGACCATTATTAGAAAAATAAACATCTGCCATATTTTCTAACACAGAAAGCATTTCACTGTGCGAAAATCCTGCCCTCATAATTGTTTTTTGGTTAGCTAATTCATTCTTTTTAGCAGACGAATTATCCATTCTCTGAATTGAACTATTTTCTGATACCTCAATTAGAAAAAGAGTGACAAGGAAGAATAATGTAAAACATAAAATAATTATGTTTTTTTGGTTTAAATATTTAAGATGTTTATTGAATAGCATAATGTGCTCATTGATGACTAATAAAGCCACGATTTTAAAAAATGTGTTGTAGTAAGTTAATAATTAATCTATATAGGAATCAAGAATAAACAAAATGAATACTCTTTCCCTCACAAAATGAATTGTGTTATATCCTGAGTTTTTTCAAAACTTTTTCAACCTCATTTGTCCAAAGCTTATACCCGTCTGCATTAAGGTGAAACCATGGATTTATAAGCTCTTTTTTTGTGAAAAGATTTCTTGACATAGTTTTAGTTAGATCGATGTATGGAATATTTTCTTTTTCCGCAAAACCTTTTAATAAACTATTCAGTTCTTCAACTAATAAATTTCTATTACTAGGATTATCAGCCCCTTCAGCAGGATAAAGAGCAGAGTGAATAACAACTTTTATTTTTTTTTCTTTTAGAGTATTAACAAGTGAAACGTAGTTCTGGAATATTGTTTGAATTGGAATCCACATATATACATCATTAAGTCCACCCATTATAAAGCAAACTTTAGGTTTTAGTTTTAAAACATAATATATTCTAGAAATATAACCTTCAATTACATCACTCGTAATTCCCCGGTTAACAACATCATTTCTACCAAGTAATTCACCCCAATTTGCACCCTGAATATGTGAATCACCAAGCATAACGATATTAGCTTGTTTGGTTTTATAAATTTCGTATAGCCCCATTTCTTGTATGTAAAGCGGATTCTTTTTGTATAGTGTTGTATCACTTTGGGGATGAATAATTAAAGTACTATATAATACCAAACAAACTATTATTATCAATTTTATGAACATCCTATTTCCTTAATATTAAAAAAAAAGCCATACCGTAAAGTATGGCTTTTTATAACTAAATTAATTAAGAACTATTTCATTAAGGTCATTTTCATAGTCTTTACATTTGAACCTGAATTAACACGAACAATGTAAGTGCCTGAGGAAACTTTTTGACCATATTGATTATCACCATTCCACTGAACTGAATGATATCCGGCTTCTTTCTCATCGTTTAATAATGTCTTGATTTCTCTTCCAAGAACATCATAAATACGAATTGAAACCAATTCTTTAGTTGGAAGTGCAAATTTAATTGAAGTAGATGGATTGAATGGGTTAGGATAGTTCTGAGCTACCTCAAAATCAACAGGAATAGTATTGTCCTCAACGGATGTTGTTCCAGTTGGAATAAATGAAGCTACAGGTGAATATGCAGAATAAGTTCCATCACCATTCACAGATCTGACTCTCCAGAAATAAGTAGCATCCGAAGTTAGATTTGCTAAAACTGTATTCGTCTCACTTAAATTTGAAACAATAGTAGAATTGGTGAAATTAGCATCAGTTGCATATTCAAGTTCGTACTTTGTTGAATTAGAAGGTGTAAGTACATACCAGGATATGTTAGGATCTACAGTCATTAATGTTATACCAAAGTCTGGGGCACCAATTCTTGGAACCGGACTTAATAACCCGGATAGTACAACAAAATCTGCTGTTACAGACCATGCGGAGGTACTAGCACCGTTTGATGAGCGTGATCTAACTCTCCAGAAATAATTTGCACCATTTGTAAGTCCTAAAAGTTCTAATTCAGTTGCTGTTAACCCGGAAGCCGTTGGTGTTCCGGAAAAAATACCATTGGTATTGTACTCAACATCAAATATTAATCCAGCTATTGGACCATTTAAGTACCATAGTAACTTAACCGTACTAGAAGGAATACTTGCGCTACCAATAGGCCAGGATGGTATCGGTATGTTTGATCCGTTGGGACCTACAACAGTAAATGATGATGTAGTTGACCAGGCACTTGTTGTAGTACCGGAGACTGATTGAACTCTCCAGAAATAAGTACTTCCAAAAGTTAATCCGTTCTCGGTATGACTTTGTGTTAAAAGTCCTAAATAAGTTGTTGTTGTTAATGGATTAACCCAGTTTCCATCTGTGCTAAATTGCAGATCATAAGTATAACTTGCACTGTATCCGCGAAGGAACCAGGCCATCGTCACATCATTTGAATAGACAGTATGCCCGTTTACCGGAGTAGAAGGAATAGGTGTTGCTGAACCTGACCATCCGGCTGTTCTGAATTGTTCCGTTGCAGTCCAAAGTGAGTAAATTGTACCGTTGAATGATCTGGCTCTCCAATAATATGTAACGCCAATTCCAGGGGTTGGAATATTTATATTATTAGCATTAATATTATCATAACCTAAAGTAGGCGTACCGGTAAAATTGTTATCTGTATTAAATTCGATATCATAAGTTAGAGTTGTGCTATTCCCATTAACGTACCAATTTAACTGAGTTGGATCAGACCAAACAGTAACGTTACTGATTGGCCAAGACTGAATCGGTACAAAAGGAACATCGACAGGAAGTGTTGTGAAAGCTGCTTGAGCTGACCATAAAGAATAGATTCCACCACGATTAGCTCTTACCTTATAATAATATGTAGTATTATTAGCAAGAGGAGAACCTGGAGCTGGATAAAAATAATCAGTAATACCCGTTTGTGTAGGTATTTCCGTGAATATTCCATCATTATTGAATTCTATTTCATATGTAACGCCTACAGCATAATGAGTCACATACCAATTTAAAGCTGGTGATAAAGAATAAGCTGTCTCTCCGTTGCGAGGATATGAAATAATTGGAACTGGAGGCATAGAATCGCCTGAAGCTGCAACCTGGAAGTCAAATGGTGCAGCAAAAGGACCATATCCTGCAGCATTATAACCTCTAACTCTCCAATAATAAGGTGATCCTGTTGCTAATGGAACGGTAAGCTGGTATCCTTGATCTTGCCCCAAAATGTAGGATGCCGTAACATAAATATTTAAATGAACATTATAAAAAGTAGGATCAGGAGTAATTTGAATTAAGAATGAATCAGCCAAAACATTAACATTTGGTGTCCAAACGAAAAATGGTGTGTTTAACACATAAGTATCACCGTCAACTGGAAGTAGTAATGTCGGGACTCCAGGAACTTGTAAAGTTGTAAAACTAAAAGTTGAAGAGAAAGCAGAAGTCCCTGATAAATCATTTGTTGCTCTAACTCTCCAATAATAAGTCGTATTAGAAATCAGTGGTCCAACTGCCCAGGTTGTAGTAACACCGGGTATAGCTGCATTCTGATAAACAATGCTGCCACCAAAAGTGTTGGATGTAGCTAATTGAAGTTCGTAAGTGTCAACAGAGGCACCACCACCGTCTGTCCAACTTAGATTTAAATTCAAAAGTTGATTGATTGCTCCATCTAATGGAGTATCAAGTACAGGTGCGTTTGGAGGACCTTGTGTGGTAAATGAAGCTGAAGACCAGGTTGATCCACCATTTGAACTCACACGCCAGTCATAAGCTGTATTATAAGCTAAATCAGGTGTCCCAACGTTAACCGGAGAACCAACAACGGCATTATCTTCATAAACAAGAGGTGCCCACGCTCCGCCGGCTAATTGAATTTGTATCCAATATGGTCCGCCAGCACCAGTCCATGAAAATGAAATTGGTAAAGCAACACCTGTTGCTCCATCTGAAGGACCAGTCAGTGTAACTCCATTTAATGTTGTAAACTCACGATAAGGCGAAAATGCAGAATTTTGAGCACCACTAACATTGGCTGCTTTTACCCGCCAATAATAAGTCGTGTTAATAGCTAATCCGGAGGCTACTGATGAAGTAGTTACACCCGGAACTGCATTATCCTCAAAAACTATTGTTGAAAAACCATTATCGCTTGCAACTTGCACATGGTAGAATTCTACTGTGCCACCACCTCCATCTGCCCATGTCAGAGTTGGTGTTAAAGATTGATCAGTTGCTAAATCAGCAGGTGTTACTAAAGTCGGAACTGCAGGAGGTGCAATCGAAGTTGTGAAATTCCTAATTGATGTTCCACCAACATCTGTAATAAACCAATAGTAATTTGTATTATAATCCAAAGTTGGATTAGAGAGAACTACACTTGTTGAAGTAGTGTTATACTCTGAATATACCAGTGGACCTGCAATTCCTTGGCGAACTTCTACATCAAAATTCGCGATTCCGGACCAGCTTAGTGTTACAGGCAATACTATATTTGTTGCCCCGTTTGCTGGAGATATAAGCGAAGGTTGAGCTAATACAGCTCCTGTGTATACCAGCAACACAAATTGAATAAATAGAAAAAGTTTTAATGAACGCATTTTTACCTCTCTTTATTTGTATTTACTAACCCCACTTAGTAAATCACATTAGGGAAGTGAACTCTTCTTAATTACTTTAAGCAGTTTTCGAAAAAAGTTTCTTCTTACGGTTATATTGTTAATTTTTATTTTATCTCGAAAAGAATTAATAGCTTGATTAATTCTTTGCCTCTTTTTTGTAACTTATTTGGAAGAACAAACAGGGCAGCCACATACCCTGCTATCTTTGTGACGGCAAAGTTAACAAAAAAAAAGTGAATGTCAAATATTATTTTAAAGCAACTATTTATTTTTTTAGATACTTCTAATTACTTTGTTTTCTCTCCACTTTAATCTATCTTTCGAAAAACGAAAGGATTAACAAATGGGGATTACTACTGATGGAATTATATTCCTGATTTCAGCATGGACTATAATAATCTCACTTATCGTTTTTTGCTATAAGAGAGTTCTCTTTGATTCCAAAGCAAACTCATCTAAGTAAGTCACCTTACGCAGATGTCATGCTTGCCCGCCTCAGGCGGGTCAGCATCTAAATATTATGGGAAAACAGATTCTGAAACAAGTTCAGAACGACAAATAGTCTTTTTTTCATATCTTCTGCGTAAGGTCAGTAAATAAAATATTATATCTATTCCTTATTTAATACAGGTAGACCACCAGTATGTTTGGTTTTACTTTTGGGATTAGATGTTGGTTCATGAATAATATTACTTTCCTGTGAAGTAAGATTAATCTTCCCTTCTTTCATTTTTTTATAAAGCATATCTTGTTCAATTAAATAATAGAACTGCTCTTTAAATTTTTCCAATGATAACCCGCATGTCGCGGCAAATTTTGCCAATTCGTGTGGATCATCAAAATCAGCTTGTGCTAATCTCAGCATGTATCTTCTAGCTATGTAATATGATTCTGAACCCGGGTCTACCATTCTGATTTTAGTCTTATTTGTTTTCGGATCAAGAATATCCTTAAAAAATAAAGGAACAAAGCGACCGTTTTGAATTGAAACCATAGCCCCATTTCCGCCATTCAAAATAAATTGAGCAGCAGAATAACCTAAATCGCGGGTATATTCCATATCAAAAGGAATCGGATCTGCACAACGTAATTCATAACCAATATTTTTTGCAACAATGGTCATCTTAATTCCAAAATCTTTTAGTCTCTCTTGAACTTTGAATTTCATAATCTCACCGAAATTAATTTCGGCAATTCTGATGTTATCATGTGCATCGCGTTCAACATTTACTAACGCTTCAAGATCTTTGTGGTCGAGTTGTTCTACCAGCCCTTCAGCTAAAATCGCTACCCCATCGGTTTTACCGTAGCTTAATCTTTTAATCATTGCACCTACAATAATATCGACAATATGATTTAATTTTATTGTTGGTGATTCAAATTCTTCCGGGATTAATGTCATCGTTGCACCGGTTGCTTTTCCAATTCCTAAAGCTAAGTGACCAGCTTTTCTACCCATCGTAACAACAAAATACCAACGTGAAGTAGTTTGAGCATCAACCATTAGGCTTTTAACAATTTCTACTCCGAGGTGGCGTGCTGTTTGAAATCCGAATGTTGGGATACCATGTGGTAAATCCAAATCGTTATCGATTGTTTTAGGAACATGTACCACGCGAATTCTTCCGGCAGCCATTTCTTCAACTTTCATTGCGCTGTAAGCAGTATCATCTCCACCGATTGTAATTAATTTATCAACATTCAATCTTAATAGAGAGGTTACTGTGTTCTCTAAATTTTTTGGATTTTTTGTAGGATTACTCCTAGATATCCCTATATACGAACCACCACGGAAGTGGATTCTGGATACATTATGAATTGTCAATTCCTTAAAGTGAGTTATGTCCCCTTCAGAAATCCATTTGAAACCATCTCTAATACCTATAACTTCAATCCCTTCAACCGCCGCACGGATTGTTGCTGCTCCAATAACACTATTAATACCGGGTGCCGGACCACCACCAACTAATATTGCCAATTTTTTTGGTGCTATCATTCTTGACTCTCCACAAATTATTCTTTTTATTTTATCATTACTATTTTTAAGGTCTCCCGGTTCTGTTTTTGAACTACTTCAAAAAAATAAACTCCGCCTGAGACTGAAAATTTTTCTAAACTAAAAGACTGCTCACCCAAGTTTGTTGGGTTGAAAATTTCGGTGAACACTTGTTGACCAATCGTGTTATATATCCTTATTTGAATCGGTTCCAAATCAAAAATTGTAAAATGGATTTTTGTACTATTATTAAAAGGATTCGGGTAACTTTTTAATCCAAATTCGGAATTATCTTTTTTTTTTATTTGAAGACTGCTCTCCTCTTTGTTACTCAAAACAACATCAGGTGAAAGTCTTCTATTGAGTGAAATCATTATTGCATCTGCACTTAGATTTTTAGATGATGCAAGATTTTCATTTGAAATTGATATAACTTTATTTCTTCCTTTTGAAAGAAGGTAATCACCTAATTTTATCCAACGTCTATAATCAGAGATTGTTTGATTTACTAAAACTTGATGCTCAATTCCATTTTTATCAAACACTTTATAAATAGCTGAATCATTTCGATTCGACGCTACAACATTAAATGCGTAAACTTCATAATAACCTTCTGCAGGAACATCAAGGTAATACTCTACTTTAGAAGGAAGTTGATTATTTGTGTAATACGATGCTCCATCAAATCCAAAAATTGTACTCTTTATCCAATTCCCTGTTCTTATTGCATTAGTCGTATCTGAAAAGGGAAGGATTTTATAAAACTCTCTCCACTCCGCTATTGTGTAAGGTGGGTGAGTTTTTTGCGCATACACAGTGGATTTTAAATCTGAAAAATAAGTCGCCAAATCGGTGAAATACCAAATAGAATTTCCATTGTAACCTCTGGTACGCGTTGTTGTTATAAAATTAATTACTTCAGAATTTGATATAGGATTCCCATTTGGTTTTAGAGCAAACGCAGGAAAAACTTTGCTTTTATCTGGAATTAATGTCCCTAAATAATTTAATATTGCTTGAAAGGATGAAGACGATCCCACATAAGATTGTACTTGCACATTATCAACTTTATTATTGTTTACCCACCAAACCCAATCTTGACAATAATCATTATAAGCGGTATATGAAGATGATGAATACAAACTTGGCGCATTTGAAACATTTACGTGCGAATTAACTGCTTTTATAGAATCATAAGTTCTTTCCATAAAATCATTTAATTTATTGGCTCTCCAACGTATCCATGATGTATCGTTATATTGTTGAGGCGGCGGATTACCATTATTTTCCAATCGATACAAACTATCTGTATAGGAATCATAACCGTACAATAAACTTGAGTATCTTATTCGATCTAACTCAATTCCATCAATATCATAATTGCGGCTAACTTCAGTTGTTAATGCAATTAAAAAATCTTGAACGTCTTTATGAGTATGAATCATCCAGTAAAAATTACTGTTGTCCATTTCTGTCCCATCAATTTTCTTAGCAACCCAATCGGGTTTTGCATTAAATATTGGACCTTTGCCTCCTACCGGTTGATTTCCTGTCCAGCCACCAACAAATCCATATTCGAACCACGCTTCAACGTGAAGTCCTCGTTTATGTCCTTCTGCAATAGCTTCAGCGAGAATATCCCTTTTACCAAAAATTGGATCAATCGATACACCCGTATAACTCTTAAAAACTTCACTTTGCCAAAGCGGATAACCACGGCTCCAGGCATTAATATAAACGACATTAAAATTATTTGCTGCGAGTGAATCCATTGCAGCAGCGAGTGTTTCTTTATTGTTAAGAGAATTTCTTGCAATCCATGTTCCTCTTAATTCCTGTCCAATTAAATGAACTGACATTAAAAATATTAAAATTAAAATTCTTTTCATTAGAATTAATTTAACACTTTCAACTTTGCAAACTTCAACATTAACTGTTTTACATTATTTCCTTCGAAAGAAACTGTTGCTTTTTGATTTTCACCGGCACCAATAAGTTGAATAACCTTACCCATTCCGAATTTGTCATGCATAACCCGGCTGCCGATTTTCAGTGAGCGGTTTTCCTGGGTAAAATCTTCGTAATCCAAATTTTCAAAATATTCGTAATAAATTTCCTTTTTTGATTTTCTGTTTGCCTTACGACCTGCATTTCCATTCATTTCACTAAGAGTTTTTGCATCAAGTTCATCAATAAATCGTGAACGATTCTGATAAGCGACCTCACCAAATCTATAACGCGAACGTGCGTGGGAGATGTAAACTTTTTTCTGTGCTCGTGTCATAGCTACATAAAAAAGTCGTCTCTCTTCTTCAACGCTTGCATCACTACTGAATTTTGTGGAAAGAGGGAAAATATCTTCTTCACAACCGGACATAAATACTACCGGGAATTCCAAACCTTTAGCCGCATGAATCGTCATCATGGTGACAAGATTGGTATCATCTTTTGCAAGATCAAGATCATTAATTAATGCAACTTCCTGCAGATAATCTTCAAGTTTAGCTTCAGGTTTTTCTTTTGAATAGTCTGTTATAGCAGAGAGTAATTCTTCTATATTTTGAAGCCGGTTTAATGACTCAGGATTATTTTCCTCACGAAACATTCTGATTAACCCTAGTTCATCAATTAAAGAGCGCGTTAATTCGCTTGCCGAAAGTTTTGTTCTTAATCCGATATATTTATCTAACAGTATCTTAAAACCTTTTACATTTTTTTGAATTCGTTCTTTAATATCAATAACTTCAAAAACTCTTGACATAGTGTCGAAGAGTGTTATTCCATGTTTGCGGGCAAATCCTATCATTCTGCCAATTGTTGTTGAACCTATCCCACGTTGAGGGAAATTCATTATTCGCAATAAACTCTCTTCATCTTGCTGATTTGTAATAACTCTTAAATATGCGACAATATCTTTCACTTCTTTACGTTTATAAAACTCAATACCACCAATAATCACATACGGAATTTTCTCCCTCCTGAAAATATCTTCAAGAGCGCGTGATTGTGCGTTAGTGCGATAAAGAATTGCAAAATCCTTCATCGATAATTTATTTTCGTGAATTTCTTCTTTTATGAATTTTGCAATTTGATATGCTTCATCTTTTTCATCTGAGCATTTTAAGAGAGAAAGCGGCTCGCCTTCTTCATTTGAAGTCCATAACGTTTTTTCAAGTTGATCTCTATTATTTTTTATAATAGAATCTGCCGCTGCAAGAATATTCTTTGTTGATCTGTAATTTTGTTCAAGACGAAATACTTTAACTTTTCGAAAATCTTTCTCGAAGTTGAGCATATTTGTTATTTCAGCACCGCGCCAGCTATAAATACTTTGGGCATCATCACCAACAACACAAATTTTACCATCTTTAGTGGCGAGTAGTTTAAGTAATTCATACTGGGCTTTATTAGTATCCTGAAATTCATCAACTAATAAATAACTAAATTTCTTTTTATACTTTTGGAGAATTTTAGGATTATTTTCGAATAATTCGATTGGTTTTAAAAGAAGATCTTCAAAATCCATCGCATTATTTTCTGTTATTCGAAACTGATATTCTTCATAAATCTCAGCAATTTTTTCGTCGAGAAATGAAGCCATCATTCTCTCTTTAAACTCTTTTGGAAAAATCATATGATTTTTCAAATAACTTATTCTGTGACGAACTGAATTAGCATTTACTGTATCAGATGAAATATTTAAACCCGTCATCGCACTATTTACAAGTGCAAGTGAATCTTCTGCATCATAAATAGAAAAATTATTATCGTAATTAATACTTTTTGCTTCTATTCTTAATATTTTGGCAAAAGTCGAATGAAAAGTACCCATCCACAATTCTTGTGCTTTCACACCGATGAGTTTTTTTATTCTCTCTTTCATCTCTTTGGCGGCTTTATTGGTAAAAGTTAAAGCCAGAATTTCGCCGGGGTTATATCCCTGTTCAATCAGATAAGCAATTTTGTAGGTTAATACTCTCGTCTTACCGGAACCGGCACCGGCAATAATAATAGATGGGGCACCATCAAACTCAACAGCTTTTTTCTGTTCAGGATTGAGTGATTTTAAACTTAGCATAAAACCTTTCGTTTTTTAAGAATGCAAATATACGGAATTTGAGATTTATTAAGAAAAGGTTTTTTGAAGTGAAGAGGAGAATTTCATCTTTAAGCTGAGAAATTCTCCTCTTTTAATTAAATTTTAATTGTTTTAAGACTATTTGGTTAGAATAATATTTTAATCATTCAACTTTGTTTAGACTTATTTTTAGGATTATAAATCCAACAATGCCTGAAAGAATTGATCCGGATAAAACTCCAACTTTAGAGATATTCAATAATTCTTCTGTACCTAAGGCGAGATTTGCTATGAATAGCGACATTGTAAATCCGATACCAGCTAAAATCGAGGCAGCATAAATCTTCTTCCAGCTAACCCCATCCGGTTTTGATGCTAAACCAAATTTGATTGCAAGATATGAAAAAGCAAAAATCCCTAATTGTTTCCCTACAAATAGCCCAACAATAATTCCAAGGCTAATTGGATGTGTAATTGCAGAAGCCAATCCTGATCCAATAGAAACACCAGCGTTTGCTAAAGCAAATAGAGGCATTATCAAAAAAGAAACCCATGGATGTAAACCATGTTCAAATCTTTGCAATGGAGTTAACAATTTTTCACAGTTCATTTCAATTTTATGGATTGCGTACAATCTTGTTTCATTGGTTAAAACATTTGCGCCATGTTCCCCTGAGTCATTAAACTTTTTGATCAGTTCACCAGTTTCATTGGAGAATTTTTTCGTATTTATTCTTGAAGAAGATGGAATTGTAAACGCCAATAAAACACCGGCAACGGTTGCATGTACTCCCGATTTTAGAAATGCTAACCATAAGAAAATACCAACAATGGAATAAACTAAAATATTTCGAAAACCCATTTTGTTCATGATGACTAAAAGCACTAGAATTCCACCGGCGAAAGCAAGACTCGCCAAAGAAATATCAGCAGTATAGAATATCGCTATTACCATAACTGCTCCAATATCATCTACAATAGCTAATGCAAGAACAAATATTTTTAAAGCTAATGGAACTCGCTTACCAAGAAGTGCAAGAATACCGACAACAAACGCAATATCGGTAGCCATCGGGATTCCCCATCCTGCCGCACCTTCACCACCGCTATTAAACAGAACATAAAAAAGTGCAGGTAAAATCATTCCACCCAAAGCTGCAGCAATGGGTAACGATGCTTTTTTAACAGATGAAAGTTCGCCAACTAATAATTCTCTTTTGATTTCTAATCCAACGACAAAAAAGAAAATGACCATCAATCCATCATTAATCCAATGATGAAGTGAATATTTTAAAGCAAAGTTTCCTAATTCCAATGTTAGATAAGTATGCCATAAATTATTGTAGGAATCAGCAAATGCTGAATTAGCCCAAATTAAAGCAACAACTGTTGCAATAATCAGTAAAATTCCTCCCGAAGCTTCTTTGTGAAGGAATTCTTGAATTGGAAATGTAATTTTTTCTATTGGTGTTTTGCTTGCTTCATTCTTCATTGTTTCTCGTATAAAAAATTAGAATAATATTTTTTAAGATAGGTACTATTAAACTATTTTGAAATAAAAATCGGTAGGTTAATTTCAGATCGGTTATTTTTAATTCAAAATGGAGAACAAGTAAAAATAAAAAAGTGGAGTCTATTGACTCCACTTTTCACTAAGTACGAAACATAGTTTCTAATTCAAGAAAATCTATTTAAAGATTTATTTAAGCAATAACATTTTTTTAATACTTATGTTATTACCTGATTCCAATCTATAGAAATAAAGTCCAGATGCAAACCCTGATGCAGAAAAATTAAATTCATAATTTCCGGCTTTTCTAACTTCATTAATTAAGGTGGAGACTTTTTCTCCAAGTAAATTATAGATTGATAAATTTACCATACCTTCAGTTGGAATCGAGAATTTAATTAATGTTGACGGATTAAAAGGGTTCGGATAATTTTGTGACAATTCAAAAGTTAAAGGAGTTGAGATATCAACTTCAACTTCTTTTGAATAACTGAATGTCCCATCAAAATCAGTTTGTTTAAGTCGATATACGTATTTCCCTTCTTCCAAACCTGTATCATTAAACTTATAAATTTGAGTTTGTAAAGATGTTCCTTTTCCTTCAATAAAACCTCTTGACTGAAATTCATTTTTATCTAAAACATTTCTTCTTTCAACAATAAATCCGGAATTATTTGTTTCAGTAGCAGTTTTCCATTCTAACGAAACTGAATTTCCGTTTACAACCACATCAAATGAGGTTAATTCAACAGGAATGATATTGCCGCTTGACATAATCAACCTTAACACATTTTCAACAAGATTAGACGCAATAGTTGAATTTGTAATACTACCGATTGAAAAGGTAAGATGCATATTTGTAATATTGTATGGATCATTTGTTGGTGAATATGCAAAAATACCTGCAGTATCAGGATAACTTGACCAACTACCTAATTTGAAAATTCCATTTCTGTTAGGCATAATTCTCATAACATCTCGAATGCCATAACCAGTGCCTGTCAAAGCAACATTATCGGGAATAGCATATGGTGTAGTAAAAATTTCGTGACCAACAATTCTTTTTTTCAAAGTACCCGTTGTTGCATCACTTACCCATGTGCTGTCAAAAAGTGTATGCCATCTGAACTGCTTATCAACTTCAGCGTTTTGACGGTAAACATATCCAACTTCTCCCCCTTCAACAATTGTTCTGCCACCTGCTTTTGCAAAACTGACAATTGCGGCTCTCTTAGCTGCATTATTAAATATGGAGGTAGTTTTTACTCCAGCAGATAAAACTAATACATCGTATGATTGAATGGAATTAGTATCAAAATTCGCGAACGAAACCTTTTCTGCAATATATCCGGCAGCATTAAGTGTATTTGTAAAAATATCTGCTGAAACACCAAGTGGAGTCAACAGATCCGGGGCACCCGCTTTATCCAATGAGGTTCTAAACTCAAGAGTAACATCATCATCAACAACTAAAACAATACCAAGCGTACTAATTACTGCAAATGAATTGTACCCTGATGCCGGACTATATGTAGTATTATTTGAAGTTGAATTATCAACCGCTTTTACTCTATACTTTATTGTATCACCTACAAAAATCTGAGTAGTATCTAAGTTGAAGAAACCTTGATAAATATTATTACCTTGCAGTGATAACGGGAAAGAACCGGTTAATGAACCATTATTAACAGAATATTCTGCAACAACACTTCGAACTCCCATATTATCCGTTACAGTAGATTTTACAAGTGCAGGCCAGCGTAATCGTGATTGATTATTCAAAGGTATATGAGTAACAACAGGAAATTCTGTATCCGGAATAAATATAAAACTATGATAACCTGAAAGTGGACTATAACCATAATTTCCAACTATCGATGCATCTCTGGCAACAATTTTATAATAAAGAGTATCGCCTAATTGAATTGAGGTTGTATCATTATTGAATAAACCACTATAAGTAGAACCCGAAGTATTACTTAGCAGAAATGAATTTTCTAAACCATTATAATTCAATTTATATAAAACTTTTACAGTATCAACACCGATATTGTCTGTTACAACAGCATTGACAAGCGCTGGCCAGGTTTCACGATACTGATTTGGAAGTGAAGTGTGAGTAACTACGGGTAATGTCTCATCCGGGCTTGCGGTAAAAGAGATATATTCGGATGGGGCTCCGGGAGGGAATTTACTATTTCCACCGGTTTCATCAGTACCTGAAATATAATAATTATAAGTAGCAATGTTTCCATTACCGGGAATGTTTGCATAAAACGAGTCTGACGTCACAGGAGTCATTAATAATGAATCGGTAATTTGACCAGATGTTCCTCTTCCCCAAAATACTTTGATACTTGAATTAACTAAAGGTAAATTTGTGTTGAACTTAGCAGTAACTTTATAAGGACCATTCAAGTTTTCAGTATTTCCTAATGGAGTGTGAATAATATTTGGACCGAAAGTAACTTTTGCTGCCCAACCTTGATAATTACCGGTTCTATCATCAGTCCAAAAAGGATAAACTGTATTATTTAATGCTGTAATACCAATGTAATCACCATGATAACCGCCCGCTAAACCAGCGATAGGTTTAGGTTTAAATCTTGCATCACTTACTTTAAAATTTTCAAAAGTTACGCCTCCATCAATTGACCTTGCCATGTAAACTTCTGCTGAATCAGAAGATGTATTTCTTTGATCATAAAAAACAAGGTAAACATGACCTGTAGCTGCATCAACAGTCATCCAATTAAAATATTGGCGTTTACCATTATTGAGTGCATCATCATTTACACGAACAGGTGATGTCCATGTTACTCCGTTATTGGTCGATTTAATTAATACAATATCCATATCAGAACCGGCTGGAGTAACTCCAATTTGTGGCCAACTCATATAGATAGTTCCTTGTCGTGCACCATTAGAACGGTCAACCGCCATTGAAGGAAATGACGCTAACCTAACAGGGTTGGGTGAATTTGGATTTGTTCTAACACCAAAATTTGGAGCTGCGTAAACTCTCTTTGCAGTTCCCCATGTTTGTCCACCATTTGTGGAAATATTAAAACCCATTGCATCTTCACCAAAAGTACCTGTAGAGAATTGATCATAAACAGCCCAGGCTGCATATACTTCTCCGTTCGGTCCTGTTGCAATATTTACTCCTTGATCATGACTTCCTGAAGCTGTTCCAGTGCTAATATTTGCTGCACTACTCCAGTTAACTCCATTATTTGAAGAATATCTGAACTCAATTTTATTATTGTTTGCACTTGAAGCAATAAAAGCTGTATAAGCCGCATAAACTCGATTCTCATACGGGCTTCCAACTTGTTTATCAACCCACAGATGATTTTTATCTAATAAATCATTAAAACCTGAAGGTGCCGGAGCAACTACATATCTATTCCAATTTACACCATAATTTGTAGAAACAGCAACTCCTTGTCCACCATCATTCGAAAGTCCATCAATAAAGCCCAGATAGAAATAACCATTTGTACCAATCACAGATGCGGGGTCACCGGAATTTGATCCAAACGGCGGAATATCAAATCCACTCCATGATTGGCTTCCATTTGTAGTATAATACCCGCCGGTCCCATAAAGTCCTGATACAGGCCATGAGGTAGTATTTGCCGAGCCAAACACAATATTCATGTTTAATGGGTGAATATCAATACTCATTTCAGATTGTGTTGATGATGTTGTCGGTAATGGTCTAAAGTTTGGGGAGACAATCGCTTCAGAACCAAATAATTTATGCTTTTGATAAATTTGAGGTACTGGTTGATAAGTATAATCAACTTGTATCCCCTGTTGTAAATTTTTATCAATGTTCATCTTCGACCAAATTTTTTCGTTGGGTTTCGAATCACCGCTACTACCTGTAACTAAATCGATTTGACCGTACATAAAACTACTGACAACTAAGAGTGCGAGAGTAGTTAGAAGAAAACTATTTTTCATTTATGCTCCAAAATTCATTTTTTATTTTGATGTTAAATTATTTGGCAAAAATCATTTTTTTTGTTAGGGTAATTCCCGAGTTCTTTATTGAATATAGATACGTTCCGCTCGATAATCCCTTTGATATCTTTGAAAAATCTACAGCCAACGAATGTTTCCCTGATGTCAAATTGGAATTTAGCAGTACAGCCAATTCTTTTCCGGTTATATCATAAAGTTTAATTGTAACATTACCTTCGTTTGGAATAGTAAAACTCAAAATGGTTGAAGGGTTAAATGGATTCGGATAATTTTGTTCAACAATAAAACTTGTTGGGATTGAATTTTCTTTTATATCTGTAACACTATTAGAAATTATACTTGAGTAAAGATCAAAATTATTATTTCTGCCATCAGTCCAAACCGGAATTACCACACTTTTTGAAACTGCAAGACCGATATAATCACCAATGTAATTACCTAATAGAATATTTGAAGGATTAAATGATGATGTTGAAATCAATGTATTATCAAAATCATTTCCATTATTCTGAGATACAGCTAAAAAAGTTTCAACTGAATTGTTGCTGTTATCGTTTCTTGAATCTTGAAAAGCAATATAGATTTTTCCGTTTACTACTGCAATCTCTGGCATAAACTGATCAGTAGTTCCATTATCATTATTAACTCTAATTGCATCACTCCAAGTTGTTCCGTTATCTAATGATTTAACCATAAAAACATCTGATAAATCATTACCGTTTTTAGCTGAATAAACCAAATAGACTTCATTACTATTTTGATCGATCGCCAATGACGGATAACTTTTAATTCTAATTCCGTTATTAGCACTATTTCTTTTTAGTAAATATTGGTTGTTAACTAATTCACCGGAATGTTCAAAAGTAGAAGCAATAACTGATTGTTCAAAACTATCACCACCATTAAGTGATTTTCGAACAGCCATTTTCGAGTTATCTACTAAATAGGCTGCAAATATTCTACCATTATTGTCAACTTTAATATCTGCAGTATGAACTACACCTTGCGCTAATACTAAAGGTGAAGAAAAACTATTTGCGCCATCGGTACTTTTAGCAAAAAGAATTTGATTTGAGTTTCTTCCGATAGAAGTCCAGATGACATAAATATTATTTTTAAATAATGAGTTTGAAACATCCGTTGTTATTGAAGGTCGATCTTCAAATATAACGGCATCACTATTTTTCTTGACTTCAGTTGCAGTCTGATTCCATGTTAAACCTTTGTCAATAGATTTATTAACAAAAAGTCCGTCACCTGAACCAAATAGTTGATAATGTATCATCGCATAATATATTGTTCCATCTGCATCAAATGTAATTGATGGATCAGTAGCATCATCATAACCTGATAATCCTGAAAGCGGAACAACTTTTGAATTCCAATTCATTCCACCATCAAGTGAATAAAAAAATCTTGCTCCATTTCCTGACAACATAAAATCATTTGAGGCGGCAACAACATTTAATTCATCATTTGGATTTATTGCTGCTTTCGGTTCTGAAACTCCCGATACATTATTTAGCCTAATATTAGTAATCCCCTTTTCAATACTTAAAGCTGGTTGAGATATTGGTTTTTGTTCACCAAACTTTTCTGAATAAAGTAAAGATTTAGGTTTTTTAGTTGATTTATCGTTTCCCCCATTCTGAATGAATTGGTATGTAAAAAAACTAACTGTAACTAAAAGAACAAGCGATAAGACGGAGTAAATTTTTCCGGTCTTCATTATGACTCCATTATTTTATTAAAAAGATTTTTTTTGTCGAAATAGCATCCAGCGTGGTTAATACAATAAAATAAACACCTGAAGAGCAATCTAAAAGCGTGACATGGAGGACATTATTCCCTTCAAACATTTCATTTTCGAAAATTGTCTGAACCTTGGCACCTAAAATATCATAAAGTTCAATTCTTACAAAACTATTTTTCCACAAATTAAAACTTAATTTAAGACTATTGTTAAATGGATTAGGATAGGTAGAAAGCTCTACACTTGCTTGTTTGTCAATTTCATTAAAGCGATATATTGAATTCGGTATTGTATCCAAATTACTTGTATCTTTATAACAGATTAAAAATCCGTTTGTTCCTGCAAACCAAAAATCTTTCTTGTTATAGGAAAAGATGGAAAGGATACTTTCGTTCGCTTCAATTGCAGTTGTCCAGGTTTCACCCTTATCTATAGTTTGTATTATTGAACCTGAACCTGAAGCCCATCCAAGTTCGGGATTTACAAAATTAATTCTTGCAAGAGTTATTGTACCGGGAGGAACATTTTGAAGTCTCCAAGTCTCTCCCCTATCAGAAGAAATATAAACCCAGCCTCCAAATTCAGGATCACCACCGGCAACAAAAACTGTATCTTCATTCATCCAATAAATATCATATAGTGGCTCTACAGTCATTACCAAATTTCGCCAGGTTAATCCACCATCGGATGTGCGTCTTATAAATCCTATCATATCTATTTTACCACCAAGCACCCACCCATTATCAACATCTGAAAAATAGACTCTTCTTAAGGGAAATGTATAATTTTGATCTGAAATTTCCTCCCAAGACTCCATCCTATCAATCGTTCTAAAAATTTTTCCGTAAAGTCCGCAAACCCATCCGGTGTCCCTATTAATAAAATTAATATCGGTCAGATAAGTATTTAGAAAAGTGAATTGCTTTAGATTCCAACTTTCACCAAAATCGATAGATGTAATAAAATAACTCTCGCCTGAGAATGACCTTCCCAATGCATACAGTGTAGATGAATCAATTTTTTGAAGATTAATCAACGAACCGGAAAATGAAAAATCATCACGTGGAAACCATACTTCACCGCCATCAATAGTCTGTAAAATAAGTCCGGAATCACCAACAGCAAAACCTTTTAACGAATCGAGAAAAGCAACACCAAAAAGATCATTTCCGTTTTGGTATCGTTTGTCAATCCAATTTTGAGGTTGAATGTTGGCACTAATAATTAAGAGGATAAAAATAATTCTAAACAATTGGGTTAAATCTTTTAACTTTGATTCAAATATTTACAAACTTTTTTTAGTCTGATGATTGAAACTATTATAATAATCATACTTCTGCAACTTACTGTTTATCTCTTTCAACTTTTTTTGTTAACAAAAATATTTAAGAATAATCCCGCAATTGATACAACTTCAAATCTTGGAATATCAATAATTGTTGCTGCAAGAGACGAAGAACAAAATATAAAAACAGTAATCAAATATCTTAAAAATCAGCAATACCCAAATGAATTGTTTGAAGTAATATTAGTTGATGACAATTCTTCAGATTCAACTTTTTCAACTGTACAAAATGAAATTATGGAACTGAATAATTTTTTCGTTTATAAAAACGAAGAGAAAACTCTCCCTGGTAAAAGAGGAGCATTACAGTATGGTATTTCTAAATCAAAATTTAATTTCATTTTAATTACGGATGCTGACTGCCAGCCTCAAACTAATTGGATAAATTCATTTTCTTCAAAATTTAATCAGGGCAATGATTTTTTAATTGGGATTGCACCATTTCTGAAAAGTAGTGGTTTAGCAAATCTTTTCTCCCGTTATGAAAATTTTAAAAACAATCTGCTTAGTTTTTTCTTAATTGAAATTGGATTCCCATATACTGCTGCAGCTCGTAGTTTTGGTTTTTCAAAAGAAAATTTTTATAAATTAAACGGTTATAAAAACACTACAGACACATTAAGCGGCGATGATGATCTTTTGTTGAGAGAAGCGGTTAAAAATAAATTCAAAATATCTTCTGTAATTGAAAAAGATTCGATGGTTTTTTCAGAGACAAAAAGAACTCTGAAGGAATACTTTATACAGCGTTCAAGACATACACAAAGTTCTCATGTTTATTTATTATCACATAAAATAATTTTGTCTTTCTGGTATTTCCTCAATATCATCTCAGATTTCTCAATCTGGTTAAGCTTTGTAAATCCGTTGTTCATGCTGATATTCCTGGCAAAATTTTTATTCGCAATTATTTACATAATAGTATTTGATTCGAAATTTGGGTATAGTTTTTTGTGGAGAGAGTTCTTTATTGGTGAACTAACCTATTCTTACCTTTTGATTATTCACTTTATTAATTCAATTTTTCAAAAACCTAAGTGGAAATAAACTTCAGTTTGAAATGTTAAACGAAACTTCTATTTTAGATTCAAAAAAAGAAAGAATTATGGATTATACCACGCTAGCACAAAAAGCTGTTGAAGCAAAGTCTAAAGCACTTCCAACATATTCGAACTTTCATGTCGGTTCGGCACTTCTAACAGAAAATGATGAATTATTTATCGGTTGTAATATTGAGAGTAGTTCATACAGTTTAACAATTTGCGCTGAAAGAACGGCGATATTTAAAGCTATTTCAGAAGGTGCTCGTAAATTTAAAGCGATTGCAATCGCAGCCGATGCACCCGGTTTTTGCCCTCCTTGCGGTGCCTGTAGGCAGGTAATTTCAGATTTATGCGGTGATATTGATGTAGTTATGATTGATCATTCAGATAATTTGAAAATAATGAAAATATCGGAGCTGCTTCCATTGGCTTTTAGTGATAAAGATTTAGTCTAACTTATACTTCTACTCAAAGGATTTAAATGACAGAAATATTCCCCCACTCAATTCCTAACGAAACAGGCTGGATAGAAGTGATAGCCGGCTGCATGTTTAGCGGAAAAACTGAAGAATTAATAAGACGACTTCGCAGAGCAAAAATTGCTAAACAAAATGTTCTCGTCTTCAAACCAAAAATTGACACGCGTTATTCTGAAACAGAAATTGTTTCGCATAGTGATCAATCACTCCCTTCAATATTAGTAACATCACATGAAGAAATATTAGAATTGTCAAAAGATGCTAAAGTTATAGGGATTGATGAGGTTCAATTTTTTTCAAATGAAATTATTGATGTTTGTAATATTCTTGCAAATCAAGGTAAACGAGTAATTGTTGCAGGACTGGATCAAGATTACAAAGGAATACCTTTCGAACCAGTACCGCAATTGCTCGCGATTGCCGAATATATTACAAAGACTTTAGCTATATGTGTCGAATGCGGTAACCCTGCAGATAGAACTCAAAGAAAAACCGCTTCAAAAGAGAGAGTTATTGTTGGTGCGGCTGATCTCTATGAAGCACGTTGCAGAAAATGTCATTATATCCCTTCGGAAGAATATGGAGAATAGATGGACTTTATAAATATCATTCGTGGAATTATTGGGTTAGCAGTTTTAATTGGAATAGCATATCTCTTTTCAAACAATAAAAAGAAAATTAACTGGAAGTTAGTAGGTGGTGGATTATCACTCCAAATAATTTTTGCAATTTTGATTATTAAAGGAGAAGATTTAGGAAAATTCTTTTCACCCTTTGCATGGCCAAAAGAATTTTTCAGATTTGTAAGTAGTTTTTTTGTACTCATTTTGAATTTTACTACCGAAGGGGCAAAGTTTGTTTTCGGTAATCTTGCAGTCGGTCCGGGAAGTCCTGAAAGTCTCGGAATGTTCTTCGCATTTCAAGTATTACCAACAATAATATTTTTTGCAAGTTTGATGTCAATTCTTTACTACTTAGGCATAATGCAGAAAATTGTTCAGGCTATGGCTTGGGTGATGGCAAAAGTTATGGGAACCAGCGGTGCTGAATCGTTATCTTGCACCGCTAATATTTTTGTAGGACAAACAGAAGCTCCGTTAATGATTAAACCATTTATTAAGGGGATGACAAAAAGTGAATTAACAACAATAATGGTTGGCGGAATGGCAACGATAGCCGGCGGTGTAATGGCGGCTTATATTCAAATATTAGGAACTTCATTTGCCGCAACACATAACATCCCGCTCGATCAAGCTCAATTAATATTTGCTACTCATCTACTTGGAGCGAGTGTTATGGCAGCCCCCGCAGCATTGCTGATTTCAAAAATCCTCTTTCCTGAGACTGAAGAACCCGAAACAAAAGGTAGCGTAAAAATTAATGTCGAAAAAAATGCTTCCAACATAGTTGAGGCTGCTGCTAATGGTGCATCAGACGGTTTAGCTCTTTCGCTAAACGTAGGTGCAATGTTAATTGCTTTCATTGCGATAATTGCTTTAGTAAATTATCTATTAACCGGTTTTGGAGATCTCATCGGAATAAATGGTTATTTAATAAGCACATTTGGTAAACCATTGAACTTTCAATTGATAATTGGTTGGATATTACAATGGCTTGCTTTTGCAATCGGTGTCCCCTGGCATGAAGCATTAAATTTCGGAAGTTTATTTGGAACGAAAATAGTACTTAATGAATTCGTAGCTTATCTTGAACTTGGTAAGATGATAGAAGCAAAAATATTAACTGATGATAGAGCAATTCTTATGGCAACTTATGCGTTATGCGGTTTTGCAAACTTCAGTTCAATTGCTATACAAATCGGTGGGATTGGTCCACTTGCACCTGAGCGAAAATCAGATTTATCTAAATTAGGGTTTAAAGCATTATTAGGAGGTTCATTGGCTACTTTAATGACAGCAACTTTAGCAGGAATTTTATTTTAAATAATTATGAGAAAAATAGAAAACTTATTCGAACAGACAATTAGCGATATAAAAAGCAAGACTCCTTTCCAACCCGATATTGCTATAATTCTCGGAAGTGGTCTCGGAAATTTCGCTAAATCTGTAAACACAATTTTTTCAATAAAAACAAACGATATTTTAAATTACCCGACAAGCAGCGTTGAAGGTCATGCCGGAAAAATTCATTTCGCTGAATATGAAGGTAAGAAGTTAATTTTATTTCAGGGAAGAATACATTTTTACGAAGGCTATTCCCTTTCTCAATGCTTACTTCCTGTACAGATTATTAAATCGCTTAGATGCAAAAATCTAATAGTAACTAATGCTGCAGGCGGAATTAATCAATATTTTATTCCTGGTGACTTAATGTTGATTAAATCATTTAACGCTTCAATGATAAAAAAAGAAATTGCTCAAATTGTTGAGCCTTTAAGTCTTGTTGAGAGAGAAAACATATCCAATTATCCATCAAAAAAAATTGTGGATGCCCTATTAGAAGCTTCTCTTGAGGAAAAATTTCATCTTAAAGAGGGATTATACTGGATTTCAAAAGGACCAAGTTATGAAACTCCTGCTGAAGTTGAAATGATGCGGCGATTAGGTGCTGATGCAGTCGGAATGTCGACCGCCCATGAAATTTTGTATGCAACGGCTTTAGGAATACAAACTGTCGGCGTATCATGTATAACAAATTTTGCTGCCGGAATTTCCAAAGTCAAACTTGCACATGCTGATGTTACCGAAACAGCAACACGTGTTGAATCAATGTTCGAAAAATTCATAAAACGGACAATAACCCTTATTTAGTTCAAAATATGTATTTGGAAACTTTTCACTAACTTCTTATTTTAGTGCAAATTTTTATTCAGAAGAATGTATTACTCATCTAAAATCAAATTGATACGATCAAAACCGATGCGGAGTTACTTTGTTTCCCGCTTCGAAAATGTATTTTAAACTGCTCCCCATTTTCTTTTCAACTTAAATATTTTTTTAAACCTTTATTAATTCATTGAGGATATAATGAATCTAAATGAAATTGCAGATGTCGAAATCATAAATCAAAATATTTCCCCTAATCAAGTACACGAAACTTTGTCAAAGTATATTTTGGCTGACGGATTCGATTTAGTTCTTGATTTGGAAAAAAGTCATGGAGCCTATTTGGTTGATTCAAAAACGGGAAAATCTTATTTAGATTTTTTCACGTTCTTTGCTTCAAATGCACTTGGCATGAATCATCCTAAAATGGATGATCCTGAGTTCAAAGAAAAGTTGCTGGCTTCAGCAATGAACAAACCTTCAAATTCAGATATTTATACAACCGAAATGGCTGAGTTTATTGATGCTTTTGGAACCATAGCAAAACACGAACATTTCAAATATCTCTTTTTTGTTGAAGGGGGTTCGGTAGCAGTTGAAAATGGTTTAAAAGTAGCTTTCGATTGGAAAGTTCAAAAAAACTTTGCGAAAGGTTATACTGAGGAAAAGGGGCAAAAAGTTATTCATCTTAAAGAAGCTTTTCATGGACGCACCGGTTATACGCTTTCACTAACCAACACTGATCCCAATAAAATCAACTACTTTCCGAAATTCGACTGGCCAAGAATAACAAATCCAAAAATAAAATTTCCGCTTGATAATCATCTAAATGAAGTGATATCAAGTGAAGAAAAAGCAATATCTGAAATCAATAAAGCGATTAAGGAAAATCCGGATGACATCGCAGTTATAATTCTTGAGCCAATTCAAGCTGAAGGAGGGGACAATTATTTCAGAAGGGAATTTTTTGTTAAACTAAGAGAAATTTGCGATCAAAATGAGATTCTTCTTATGTTTGATGAAGTGCAAACCGGATTAGGAATGACCGGTAAAATGTGGGCTGCGGAGCATTATGTTATGCCGGATATTATTTCATTCGGAAAAAAAGTTCAAGTATGCGGAATTATGGTAAGCGATAGAATTGATGATGTAAAAGAACACTGTTTTAGAAAATCAAGTAGAATCAATTCAACATGGGGTGGAAATCTCACAGACATGGTTCGATCTACCAAGATTTTACAAATTATTCAGGAAGAAAATTTGGTTGAAAATGCAAGATTAATGGGTGAATATTTATTGAATGAGTTATATCAAATTCAATCAGATTTTCCGGATATTATTTCAAATGCAAGAGGACTTGGATTAATTGCTGCTTTTGATTTTCCAAATTCGGAGATCAGAGCCGAATTCTTGAAAAAAATATATGAAGAAAAATTAATTATGCTTGGCTGCGGTTCTAAATCGGTTAGATTTCGTACTGCATTAAATATTTCAAAAAGTGATTTAGATCGTGGTTTGGATATTATTCGAAATGTTTTAATTTTGCTTTCGAAATAAAATTATTTAGGAATACTACTTGCACGGTGCGGCTTCGATAATTCGAAGCCGTAATCGTTTTAAATTATGCTTTATATCGTCTCAACTCCAATTGGTAATCTGCAAGATATAACATTACGCGCTTTGGAAACTTTGCGCAATGTCGACTTTGTAGTATGTGAAGATACGCGTGTTACTTCTTTTCTGCTTCATCACTTTGAAATAAAAAAAGAACTCGTTTCAATGAACGCTTTCAGTGAAAAGAATAAATTAAATTTTATAGCTGATAGAATTGAAAGTGGTTCATCTTGCGCATTAGTTTCTGATGCCGGAACTCCCGGAATTTCTGATCCCGGTGTAAGATTAATTTCAGAATTAATTAAACGAAATATAAACGTGATACCAATCCCGGGTGTTTCAGCCGCAATTACAGCACTCTCTATCGCTGGTTTACCAACTGATTCATTTGTATTTGAGGGATTTTTACCACAGAAAAAAGGGCGTCAAAAAAAACTTCAAAATTTACTAACAGAGGACCGAACGATTATTTTGTATGAATCAACTTACAGAATAAAAAAACTACTTGATGAATTAACGAACTACACACCGGAAAGATTAATAGTGGTTTGCAGGGAATTAACAAAAAAATTTGAGGAAATCGTGAGAGGATTTCCTCAAGAAATTCATCTCTATTTTGAAAAGAAAGAGCCCAAAGGAGAATTCGTTGTTATCATTTCTCCAATATCATGGAAACATGACTCCGTTAATTCTCATCTTCATATTGAACAATAGAACGCACGTCATAATTGCTCAGTTTTTCTCGCCCCGGTAAAAAAGTTAATTCAACAAGAAAAGAAAATTGAACTACTTCCCCACCCAATTTTTCGATAAGTTCACATGCAGCTTTTGCTGTTCCGCCGGTTGCAAGAAGATCGTCATGAATTAGAACTTTATCACCTTTTGAAATCGCATCTTTATGAATTTCTATTGTATCAGTCCCATATTCAAGTTGATAAGTTTGACTGACTTTTTCAGCCGGGAGTTTTCCAGGTTTTCGAATTGGTATAAATCCAACATTCAATCTTCTTGCAAGAATACTTCCGAAAATAAATCCGCGAGATTCTATTCCAACAACTTTGTCAACCTGTTTTCCAACTGTAAATTCAAACAACTCAATTTCTGCTTGTTTCATAGCCATTGGATTTTTTAATATTGTAGTTATATCCCTGAACATAATTCCCTGTTTCGGAAAATCTTTTATGCTTCGAATATAATTTTTAATATCTGAACTCATCTTTCCCTCACTTTTTATTTAAAAATTTATCTAATCCTTTTTGAAAATCTTCTGAAGTTCTACCTATTACATTTAAATTTAGGCAATATTTGACTGCATCATCATAACGTAAAGAATAAATTTGCCGAATCATCTTTTTAGTTTCACTCATACTGAATTGACTATTGGTACATAATTCTTTTGCAAAATCAATTGAATCTTGCAAAACTTTTTCTGAATCAGAAATGTATTCTATTAATCCAATTTCTTGAGCTTTTTTGGCATTCATAATTTCAGCAGTTAGCAATAGCTGCTTAGCCTTGAATTCAGATACTCTTCTTAAAAGTAAAAATGAAACTATTGCAGGTAAAAATCCGATTTTAACTTCAGAATATCCGAATTTCGATTTCTCTGAATCTGCAAAAATAAAATCACATGCCGTTGCTAAACCACATCCACCGGCAATTGCCGGACCATTAACTGCAGCAATTGTTGGTTTTGAGGATTCATAAACAGACAAAAAGAAAGAGCCAAGTAAAGAGGAATCTGATTCATTCAATAAAACAGAATTGCTTCTTAATTCTTGCAAATATCCTAAATCTGCACCTGCACAAAAACTATTTTCAACCCCGGTAATAATTATAACTTTAACCTGTGAGTCATTATTAAAAGTTCTAATGGTTTCAACAAATTCCTTAATCATTTCCGGATGAAGTGAGTTTCGCTTCTCAGGTCTGTTTAATTTTATTATTCCTATTGAACCAATAATTTCAGTAAGAATCATAATATCACCTTTTTGTCTTTAGATATGATTGAAATTCCTCGAGGGAGTAACAATTAATCACTTCATTTGACGAAATCCCTCCTTTTTGAGCCATCCAAACTCCATATTTGAGATACTTAATATCATCAACTGAATGAGCATCTTGATTAATTGAAAATTTACATCCCATTTCTCTCGCATAAAAAATATGTCGCCAATCCAAATCTAATCTTCTTGGATTCGCATTTATTTCAATAGCAACATTATTTTGGGAGCACGCTTCAATAACCATTTTAATATTAACCTGATATGGATCACGGGAAAGTAATAATCTTCCTGTCGGGTGTCCAAGTAGATTAGTCTTCGGGTTTTCAACCGCTCTGATGATTCGTTTCGTCATTTCATCTTCGTTCAAATTGAATCTTGAATGAACCGATGCCACTACAAAATCAAAATTATGTAAAAAGTCATCAGAATAATCCAAATCACCATTTGAAAGAATATCTGCTTCAATTCCCTTAAATATTGGCAATTTAATTTCTTCTGATAAAGCCTTTATCTCTTTGTGTTGTAATAAGATACGCTCTTCGGTCAAACCGTTAGCATAAAATGCAGATTTGCTATGATCGCATACTACAAAATATGAATATCCCTTTTCTTTTGCACCAAGAACCATTTCTTTTAATGAATTACTACCATCTGAATAAGTGGTATGGAAGTGAAAAAATCCGTGAAAATCTTTTTCTTCAACAAGTTCTGTTATTTTTTTTACGGCGCAAGAATTATCTAAATATTCTTTTTCTCTAAAAATAGGAGCATGATAAGGTAATTTGTTTGATTTAAAAATATCTTCTTCAGTTTTAACATTATTATCAAACTCGAAATTTTGAATTGCTATGAATTGAGAAGACCCTGTTGTAACAAATAATTTAGAAGTGAATTCGTCTTCAGAAGTAACAATATGCAACAGAATAGGAATTTTGAATTCATTAATTTCAATAAAGTCCTCGGACAGATTTAGGTTATGATAAGTATTCATCAGTTTCGATTTAACATTTTCCGCTGATGAAGCGAAAACTACATATTCAAGTTTAGAAATTACTTCACAATGACGCCGGAATTCTCCCGAAACTTCATATTTAATTATTGAATCAATACCTTCGAGAATTTTGATGAAAGAATCGTTCATCATATCGGCATGATAAATCAGAACAAACTTTTCATTTTCTCTAATTTTCTCAATTTCTTCAAAAATCTTCTTTTCAGTTTTATCAGTAAAACCGGAGATGACTGTAAGTCTTCCCTCTGAGCAAGCTCTTTCCAATTCGATTATGGACTTTATTCCTAATTCTTTGTAGAGCATTCTTATTTTTTTTGGTCCAAGTCCTCTTACTTTGAACAACTCAGGCAATGTTTCAGGAATTTGTAATTTCAATTCAGATAATAACGACGAGTTTCCCGATTGAAACATTTCGTAGATGATGTTTTGAAGTCCCTTACCAATGCCTTTTATAGAATCAAGATTCTTTTCTTCTATTAAAATTTCAAAGTCACCTTCAAACCGGCGGATAGTATTTGCACCATTTTTAAAAGCGCTGATTTTGAAAGGGTTTTCTCCTGAAAATTCCATCAGATCAGAGATTTCTTCGAGCACATTAATAATTTCTTTTCTCGTCATCTATTTACCCAGAAAAATAAATAATTGTAATAAAGTTAATCCGAATCCAAAAATAACACCTGCTAAAATTTGAGAAAAAGAATGACATTTCAAATAGTATCGCGACCATCCAAGAATAATTAAGAGTACTAATGAAATCGGAATAATAACTTGATTCCCAGAAAAGAAAAAAAGAAATACTACCGGTGAAGAAAAACCAATCATATGCGCACTAATCTTCCAAAAATAATTTACAGCAATTAGAAGGAACGAATTCACAATTTGAATAATAAAGAATACCAACAAAATCTGATTTATCTGAATGAGGTAAAGTGCTAATAATCCTAACGATAAAAATAGAATTCCAAACAAGTAAGGGATAGTTCTTTCTTCCTTATTAGTCGCATCTTTATTAACAATTTTTTTTTGCTTCAGCATTAATATGAAGTAAAGTATCGGAGCAAACAGCGTGAAAACAAATGAGATTACAATTATTGAGGTCTGTTTTCCAATATTGTTTTCTAAAAGGAATGCGATATAAACAATCACCGCGAAAAGATTTACCGGAGGGATAAAGATGGTAGAAATAGTCCTGGCGATAAGATTTAACCTCTTATTTAACATTATCTTAGCAGTTTCTTTTGCAAACTAATTTTCAACTTGAGAAGTTTCTAATTCTTCTAAAAACGATAATAGAATTTCTCTAATTTCATTCATATTAGTTGTCTGCATAAGTTTCATCCTAGTATGTGAAGCGTTCCTCATACCTTTAAGATATCCTGAATAAAATTTTCGATGCTCCAAAATTGCACGTCTATCCCCTTTTACCGGAAGTGATAATTCGAGGTGACGAATACATGTTTTAATTTTTAATTCATTTGTAACTTCAGTTAAAATTCTACCATGCTCCACAATTTCTTTTGCTTCACGGAAAATCCATGGATTTGCGATTGCACCGCGAGCAATCATTACTGCATCAGCGTTTGTCTGCTCAAAAGCAGATTTTGCATCTGCTGCGGTCATAATTCCACCGTTTAGAGCTACCGGAATTTTTACAACTTCCTTAATTTTTGGAATCCAGCTCCAATCAGGTTCACCTTTATGTCCCTGAGAACGTGTTCTACAATGGATAACCAAACCTTCGGCACCTGCATCTTCCAAACGTTTTGCTACCTCAACAATTTGTATTGAGTCAAAATCCCACCCTATTCTCGTTTTTACAGTAACGGGAAGTGAAACTGAATCAACAACAGATTTTACTAATGATTGCAAATAAATCGGATCCTTTAATAATCCGGCTCCAGCACCACAATTAACTACATTTTTTACCCAGCAACCCGCGTTTATATCAATTAGATCCGGATTTTCCTCTTCAGCAATTTTTGCTGCATTAACCATTGAGATAAGATTGCTCCCGTAAATTTGTATTCCAACGGGTCTTTCTTCTTCTATGATTTTTAATTTTTTGTGAGTTTTTTCAGAAGCACGAACCAAACCTTCTGCGTTAACAAATTCTGTATAAACTACATCTGCGCCAAGTTCTTTACATATTAATCGAAATGATACATCCGTAACATCTTCCATTGGAGCGAGTAAAATTGCCTTATCAATATTTATTTTTCCAATTTTGAACACTACTGTTGCCTTGTTAATGTTACAGGAACAAATTTACCGAGCCAAACAATACTGAAAACCAGGATTAATAATGTAAAAAATGCACCTGTTAAAAAAGGGATTTGATAACCAAGATATTCGAACGCAAATCCACCCCATAATGGACCTAACATTCGTGCAAATGCTGACATTGATTGATTTACTCCTAAGACCGTTCCTTGCTCAGATTCCGGTGTCACTTTTGAAATTAAGCTTAAAACGGTTGGCTGCAAGATTCCTGTGCCAATTGATAATATTATTGTGATTATAGTTATTCCGATAAAATTAATTCCATACGGTAAGAAACCCAATCCCAACATCATAAAAAATGAACCAGCAATAATTAATTTTGAATCATTGAATTTTTTAGATAATCTTCCTATCAATCCCCCTTGAACCAAAGCAGAAACAATTCCCACAATCCCAAATACATATCCATTCTGCATGTCAGTGAAGTGATAAATTTTGTAACCTAACAAAGCAAAAGTCCCATATATATTAGCTACCGAGAATGTTATTATGAAAAATAAAATTATAAGAATTCCTATTGAGGGACTTTTCAATATGTTTAATAAGGTTTTATAATCAAATATTTTTCTTTTAATAACTGAAGTTGATTTTGTGTGCGCATCTGTTTCAGGTAACAAAAACAAGCTCAATAAGAAAGCGGTTATAGAAAAAGAAGCTGCAACAAATCCTACAATCATATAACCAAAATTGGCTAAAATTCCTCCTAGAATTGGACCGAATACGAATCCTAAACCAAATGCGACACCAATTAAACCCATACCTTTAGAACGCTCTTCCTTAGTTGTTACATCAGCAATATAGGCTTGGGCTACACCGATGCTGCTCCCTCCAATCCCAGCGATGATCCTGCTTATTATCAATATTGTAAATGTAGTCGCAAATGAAAACAAGAAATATCCAACTGCGTTTAATAGTAAAGTGTAAAGAATTATTTTACGCCGCCCATATTTATCGGAAAGGCTACCGAAGAAAGGATTAAAAATAAACTGTACCAAACTATAAACTGCAAGTGCAACACCAACCGCAAACTCATCTACATGAAGAAATTTTGTTGCAAATGTAGGAAGTATAGGAATTAATAAACCAAAACCAAGAAGATCAACGAAAACAACAAAAAAAATCAAAACCAAAGGGATATTTTTTCTCATCCGAGCTTATCCAATTCACGTAAGATTGCATCTGTCATTTGAATTGTTGAAACTGAACTACTCGGATTTATATCGCGTGTTACATGTTTTCCTTCAGCAATTACATTAGCAACCGCGCGTTCAATTTTGGATGCAGCTTCAAACTCACCAACGTAATCAAGCATCATTACAGCTCCAAGAATAATTGCAGATGGATTAGCTACATTCATTCCGGCTATATCTGGTGCTGAACCATGAACCGCTTCGAAAATTGCTATCCCGTTACCGATATTTGATCCGGGTGCCATGCCAAGTCCACCAACCAACCCCGAAGCTAAATCTGACAGAATATCACCAAAAAGATTTGTTGTAACAATGACATCGAATTGATAAGGATTCATTACCATCTGCATTGCCATATTATCAACGATTTTATCATCAACTAAAAGATCAGGAAATTCTTTCGCAATTTCTTGAGCTACATCGAGAAAAAGTCCTCCGGTATATTTTAATATATTTGCTTTATGAACAATCGTAACTTTCTTTCTTTTATGTTTTCTGGAGTACTCAAGTGCGTATCGAATAATTCTTTCTGAACCTCGTTTAGTGATTATCCCAATTGTTTCTGCTGCAGATTTACTGCTATCGATATAATGCTCTATTCCTGAATAAAATTCTTCGGTATTTTCTCTAAAAATAATCAGATCAATATGATCAAAATATAAGGTTCGAATACCTTTAAATGTCTTTGCAGGACGCTGATTAACATAAAGATCAAATTCTTTCCTAAGAGCTACGTTAACACTTCGAAAACCTTTGCCTATTGGAGTGGTAAGTGGACCTTTCAAAGCAACTTTATTTCTGGTTATTGAATCAATAACATCTTGTGGAAGTGGATCCCTATATTTTTCTAATGCAGTCATTCCTGCTTCAACAATTTCCCAATCAATTTTTATCCCTGAATGTTCAAGTACTCTTTTTGTTGCTTCAGTTATTTCAGGACCTATTCCATCACCCGGGATCAAAGAAAATGTATAACTCAATTCATCTACCTAACTAAATTATTTTATAGAATATTTAAAAAGTAAGTTTTAATATAAGGAGAAAAAAAATGATGATTAAGTGAATTATCGTGTTACTATTTGTCTGAAAATAATTTGCGGAGGTTTACTTTATTAGAATACTTAGACATGATGTTGTATGTATCGTTAAAAGCTATCCTCGCATTTTTTTTATCTTCTGAAGTGAAGAAATATGGAAGTGAATCTGCTATTGCAATTTCAGATGGGAAAATAATATATTCTCTGCCACGTTCAGTATTACCCTTAAATACATATGTCGGAATGAAATCGACTTTTGAAAGGCTGATAGAATCTTTTGCAGTAAATTTACTAACCTCAACTTGAAGTATTACACCCGCATCTGAGTACCTCCAACGCTGATTCGAAATAAAATTGCCGAGTGAAAATGCAACTAAAACAGAATCAATTTTTCCCTTTGAAGGATAAATTTGAACAGGTTGTATTACATGTGGGTGGCTTCCTATTATCATATCCGCACCAAATGAAATTGTCTTATTTACAATTTCCCGTTGGAATAAATTAGGCTCTCTCTGATACTCCTCACCGAAATGAAAATAAACAATAATACAATCTGCATTTTTTGCTTTAGCTAATTCAATATCTATTTCAATTAATTTTTCATCGATCAAGTTTATCAAAAAGCTTTTCCCTTTGGGAATTGGATTTCCGTTTGTTCCATAACTATATGAAAGGAAGGCAAAGTTAATCCCCTTAATGTTAATTATTCTTACAGAATCTCTATCATTAGAACTTGAGTGTGTCCCTGTATAATGGAGATTATTAGCTGTAAGATTTTCAATTGTTTTTATTACCCCTATTTCACCTCTATCAAGAGAGTGGTTATTGGAAGTAAAAAGGAAATCAAATCCAACAGTTTTTAGATCAGAGACAAATTGATTTGGGGAATTAAAAAAAGGATATCCGGAATAGTTCTTTGATTTTCCTGCAGTAACTGTTTCGAGGTTTCCAAGAACGAAATCACTCTCATCAAAATATTTTTTTACAAAACGGTAAACACCTGTAAAATCAAAGCTATCTTTTTCTATTCGGGCATATTGATACTGAACAGAGTGACACATCAAATCGCCTACAAAACTCAATTTTACTGTTGTAGCTGAATCAACAGTTATTGGTTTTGATTCAGAATAATAACTCCCGGAAAAAATCTGGAAGGTCGAAAATGAGGTTAACAAAATAAAAGAAAATGATAAAAGAGAGTTTTTCATATAAAAAAAAAGGCTGTCTCAAAAATAAAATCTATTTTAAAAATGTCGAGAAATTATTGTGAAACAGCCTTGAGAAAATATTAGACTTGATCTGTCTTGCGTGATTGTTTTGTTTGTTGAACATCGTTACGAATATCTTGAGCTAATTTTTTGAGATCGCTCAAACCTTTTCTTAAACGTGTTCCTGCAGCAGCTTGTCCTTTTTCATAGAATTTTACAAAATCTGCTTCAAGTGATTGAACTTGCTGAAGCAATTGTTCGTATTTACCCATTTTATAGTACTCCTAATTAATTAAATGAATGATAGTTATTATTTTATGTTTTCTAGAATAATTTCTGCAATATCTTTTACTTCTACTTCTTCAGACTTGTTAAATGCCTTTACTCCATCGGTCATCATTGTCATACAAAATGGACAAGCAGTTCCGATTGTATCTGCATTAGTTTGAAGAGCTTCTTTTGTTCTTTCTTCATTGATACGTCCACCTTCAACATCTTCTAAGAACATTCTTCCGCCGCCTGCACCACAACAAAATCCACGGCTTTTATTTCTTTCCATCTCAACTAACTCTACGCCTTTAATTTTACTTAAAGATTCACGTGGTGGACTGTAAATATCGTTATATCTGCCTAAATAACAAGAATCATGATACGTAATTTTTGAAATAATTTTTTCATCTTTAACTGAAATTTTTCCGTTCTCAATTAGTTCATTCAACATTTCAGTATGATGTTGAACTTCATAATTCCCTCCGAATTGTTTGAATTCTTTGCTCAAAGAATTAAAGCAATGCGGACAAGCTGTTACAATTTTCTTTACATTATAATTGTTAAGGGTTTCAACATTTTGCTTAATTAGTTCTTGAGCAAGATATTCATTGCCTAAACGTCGCGCAGTATCACCATTACACACTTCTTCGGTTCCTAATATTCTGAAATCAACTCCCCCTTTCTGCATAAGCTGAGCAAATGCTCGGGAAACTTTTTTATAACGTGCATCATAAGAACCGGCACATCCTACCCAAAATAAAACTTCACCATTTGAGTCTTCTGACATAGTTTTGATATTTAAATCTTCAGCCCAAAGTGCTCTATCGGCTTGATTAAAAGCCCATGGAGAACCATTCGTTTCTAAACTCTTAAACACATTATTAAGTTCCGGTGGAAAATTTGATTCGGTTAAAACCAAATGTCGTCTCATATCAACAATAGAATCAATATGTTCAATCATAACCGGACATTCTTGAACACAAGCCATACATGTTGTACACTGCCAAAGCTCTGTGTCGGAAATATAGTTATGAACTAAAGTTTTCTCAAAAAGTTCACCTTCAGTTTTGCCTTGAAGAAGTAAAGGGGCTTTGTCATTACTACGTCTTCTAATATCCACCATTATTTTTTTTGGTGAAAGAGATTTTCCCGAATAAGCAGCAGGGCAAACAGATGTACATCTTCCACATTCGGTACATGAATAGCCATCGAGTATTTGTTTCCAACTGAATTTATCAATATCATCCACACCGAAGGAATCTAAATTATCATCATCCAAATTGATCGGTTTAAGAATATTCTTATCAACTTTCAATTTCCCGAAAAAAACATTTGGTATCGATGTTATTACATGTAGATGTTTTGATGTTGGTAATAAATTCAAAAAGAGAAAAACTACAAGTATGTGAATCCACCAAAATATTTCAAAGGGAATAAATCCAGAAGCTGAATTACTAAAGAAAACCGCACTTAATGGATCTGTAATCGGACGAATTTCATACTCTGCAAGAATAAAATTATTCTTCGCAACATGAGACATATTCTGTCCAAACATTGATATTACAACAACAAGAATAAGTGTTAAAATTAAAGCAGCTTCAAATTGCCCGTGTTTATCAACCTGTAATCTCGGTACCTTTTGGATGAATCTTCTATATAATGAAAAAATAATTGCAATAAATACAAGGAGACCAAAAATATCCTGTGTAATCGTAATTAATGAGAAAATTGGTCCTAGGAATTCGAATGAGAATGGAGAATAAAATCCTTGAATTATAACTTCAAGAACAGCAAAAACAAAAAGTATAAATCCCCAAAAAATCAGAAAATGTAAAGTACCCGCAATCGGTTCTCTTAAAAGTTTAGATTGTCCGAATGCAACGAAAAGCACATTTTTTATACGTTCTCCGATATTGCTGAAGCGATTTTCAGGCTGCCCAACATTAATTTTACTTATTAATTCTTTAATGCTTATTACAAATATTGTAATGGCAGCAATAAAAATCGGAATAAAGATAAAATTCTTTAGCTCCATAATTTTCTATGAATGTTTATAGAATTGATACTAGTAAGTGAACTATTTAGATTCAGTACTCTTTTTGATCCCAAAATAAATTGAAGCCGATAACATAACTTTTATAACTGTCCAAACCGAAAATAAGACAGCACCAACTTTTAGGGATTCACTTAGGTTATGAATAAAGAAAGCATCTAAATAAAATGAACCAGATGCGACAATTACTACATTTCCCAAAAACATTGCAGCAATTACTGAAATGTAATTCTTATAACGCTCGATAATAAAACCCACCAAATAAGCAGCCAATGGGAATGCTAATAAATATCCGCCGGTAGGACCTATTAATCTTGCAAATCCGAATGTAGCATCAGCACTCAACGCAAAAACCGGTAAACCTACTAAACCAAGTGCAAGATATATGATCTGACTTTGGAATCCTCTTTTGGAACCTAAGAAAGCTCCTGCGAGAACTACTGCCATTGTTTGCAAAGTGAAAGGAACCGGTTTTACAGGAACAGCTATTTGTGCTGCAACCGCAGTTAAAAGGGCAAATGAAATAACTAAAGTTAGTTTGTGTGAAAGTAGTTTCGAAAGACGAAGTACAAATGTAGATTTCATTATTGATTCCATATTTCGTTAATCTCCTTGCTAATTAAATTTTTGTAAAAAATCTTTTGTTAAACTGATAACCTTTTCAAACTTTTGATTTGAACCTTCAAATGGATGTTTAATATCAAAAGTGTGCCCTGCATTAGGGATTAATTCAAATTGAGTTTTTGATTTATCAGACCAAGAATAAAGTAACTGTGCTTCAGAAACCGGGACTGCTAAATCTTGTTCACCATGAATGATTAGTAATTCTCTATTAAATTCTCTGATAGCTTTTTCAATATTCAATAAATCATTCTTATTTGCTTCAATATCATCAAGTAAAGAAACATTCAATTTCATTGTCTGTTTGGTCCTAGTATTGATAATATCGAAAGAGCCTGTCTCACGCCATTTTAATTTTTGTCGTTCAGAATATCTATCTAATTTTGCAATAGAAGCCCAAACAACTACTGCCGTAACATTTCGATTTTTTACTACAGTCAATAGTGCGATAGCTCCACCACGACTATGTCCTAACAGAAATATTTTATCGTTCTTATTAAACTCAAATAAATTTTTCTGATGTGCTTCAATAACCTGCTCTAATTCACTTATCTCAAGTGAAAATGTATTAGCAGCAAATTTATCAAGTTCAACAAATTCCGTTAGACTATCGCCAACCCCGTTATGTGAAAAGTTAAATGTAACTACATTAAACCCAAAGTCTGAGAAAGAGCTTGCCAAATATGGTCCGAATCCCCAATCCTTAAAACCCTTAAATCCATGAACAAAGATAATAGTAGATTTCTCTTCATCTAATCCATTTCCAAAAGTTGTGATATTCAGTTTATTACCTTCGGAAGTATTTAGAACATAATTTTTATTCATAGATTGACAAATATGCCATTAATGGGATGAAAAGTCAAGAAAATCAAATTTTTGAAATAAATAAAAAAAGTTTATTTTCGTTATGTGTATTCCAAAAGATACAAGATTCAATTAATGTGTAGTTTCATAGTGAGAGTATTTTTCTCAAATTATAGAAATAATTTTCAATTCTTAAAAATTGTTAATTGAGAATTGATTTTTAACCTTATTTTGTACCTAATACAATGAATTGACGCCAGCATTTTTTGGAATAATTTTTGAGTAATAAATTCGAATTTTGAAATAAACTAAATAAAGGAGAAAACATGCATTTATCTAAAATTCTTTTCGTCTTTCTTATATCTTCGATCTTACTTTTAGCTTCAAATCCATTTAAGAAGTTGGATGACAAAAAACGAGGTTATATAGGCGTTGATGCTTGTACCATGTGTCATAAATCAGAAAAACAGGGAAAACAGCTTGATATTTGGAAAAGCAGCAAACATTCAAAAGCATACGAAGTCCTTCTTACCGAAGAAGCAAATAAAATTGCAGCCGAAAAAGGTTTTACCACTCCTGCAGCTAAAACAGAAGCATGTTTAGTTTGTCACGCTTCAGGTTACAATGCAGATGCATCATTAATTGGTAAAAAATTCAAAGTTGAAGATGGTGTACAATGTGAAACCTGCCATGGCGCCGGTGCTGATTATAAAGATATGAAAATTATGAAAAATCGTGAAGAAGCAATTAATAACGGATTAGTCGTTGTTGAAGATATTGAAAAATTTTGTGTTACCTGCCATAATTCAGAAAGTCCGACTTTCAAAGAATTCAATTTCCAAACATCATGGGATAAAATTAAACACTCAGTTCCAGCTAAATAATTAATTTTGGTTAATGATAATGAAACTTATAATCACACTGTTAGTTCTTATTGCTACGATAGTTGATGATGGTAATGCTCAAAATATTAACGGAAGAGTAACTTCCTCCTACTATGCGTTTGAGAGAGCTGAATCAGAAACTATTTCTAATAAGTATCTGAGATCTTATCAGAATCTTTTACTAAATGTTAATTATAACAAGTTCAGTTTAAGAACTTCTCTAAGTCTTGAAAATGACTTACTGAAGAAATTTGATTCAGATCCAAGATTGCGTTTCTTCTCTTTATATCTTGAAGGAAGAAACATAGCTGATCTTTTCTCCTTCAAATTAGGGAGACAAACTTTATTCCATTCAATAGCCAGCGGTTCATTTGACGGTTTAATGGTGAATGTTAACAAGGAGTATTTCAGAGTATCAGGTTATTTCGGTGGAAATGTGCCGGCTTATAATAAATTAGAATTAACCGATCAATTTGGAAAAGACTTTGTTGCAGGAGCAAAATTAAATGTGTTTCCTATCAGCGGACTCAACCTTGGTTTAGGTTATGTTCAAAAAGATTATAAACCCGAAGAGTATTCCGCTCTGCGGCTTGATGAGGATAATAATCCATATCAAGTTATTGTTTCAAGAGGTTCTTCTCAATTCAAATTTCTAACTGCTGAAGCCGGTTACACAATGGAAAAATATTTTAGTAGTGATTTAAAATTTGATTATGATGTAAATTATGCAAGGACTCACAAAGTTGAGTTTTTTGGAAGTTATATTCAGATTGAAGACTTAGCCGTTAATTTCTATTACAATTTTAGAGAACCACTAATCAGATACAACTCGTACTTTACTATTTTCAACAACATTGAAAATACTTCTGAAATTGAATTAGGTGCTGACTATAAATTAAATAAATACTTCTCTTTTTCAGGAAGATATGGAAATGTAAATTATTCAAATGAAAATTCTCAAAGAATTACTTTTGGGGTTTTCAGTAGATTTGCATCCGTATCATATAGAAAGAATTTGGGTTATGCTGGTGAATTAGATGGATTATCCCTCTCATCAGCATATACTTTTTTAGATGGACTTGTCACTCCAAGTTTAGCGTTTAATTACTCATCCTACAAAGTGAGTTCTACTTCACCTAAAAATGATTTAATGGCAGTTTCAGCAGGATTTAATGTACGCCCCTGGAGAATTCTTTCTCTTGATCTTCAAGGACAGTATGTTAATAATAGAATTTATAAGAATGATTATAGATTATTCTTTAAAGTTAATTATTGGTTTAACACTAATTTAGATGTGTTGTAAAATGAAGATAAAATATTACTACGGAATTTTGACTGTTTTACTTTTATCCGCTCTAATTTTATCGGCTTCTACATCTTTAACAAAGAATGAAGATGCCAGCGGATCAAAAATAAAATTTTCTCATAAACTGCATAGCGAATTAGCTGACTGTAAAACATGTCACTCGCCTATATCGGATGCTAAATCATTGACTGATAGACTTCTACCGCTTAAAGAAGACTGCAAAACATGTCATGATGTAGAAGACACTGACGCATGCAATACTTGTCATTATGAAGATGTTTATGAACCACTTCCGATTAAAACCTCAGAATTGTTATTCAATCATAAACTACATTTGACAATAAATCTTGAATGTACAGATTGTCATAGAGGCATTACAGATTTTGATAACATTTCAGAAGCTAAACATAAAAACCCTCCGATGGAGAGTTGTTATACATGTCATAATGATAAGTCGGTTGCTACAAATGCATGCGAATCATGTCATATATCAACAGTAAATTTAACACCTCAAACGCATAAGGTTGTTGATTTTAAAAAGTCTCACAAAATTCTTGCAAACACAAAAGATGCAAATTGTATGATGTGCCATGATAATAATTCTTGTGAATCGTGCCATGTTGGTACAACTATGTTAAAAACCGGTGTGGGTTTCGAACTGAATTTACCATACTCCCCTACCGGATTTGTTGATGGACAAACACAACAACAAATTACTCGAGTACATGACTTGAATTATCGGTTTACACACGGAATTGATCTTAAAGGGAAAAATTCAGAGTGTCAAACATGTCATCAGGTAGAAGTATTTTGTATGGATTGTCACAATACCACTTCTGGTGATATATCACTTGGTGGGATAATGCCTTCAACTCACTTATCGCCAACCTTTGTGCTAATAGGAAAAGGTTCAGGTGGCGGAGAACATGCACGTCTTGCGAGACGTGACCTTGAGAGATGTATCTCATGCCATGATACTAAAAATGCTGATCCTGTTTGTATAACCTGTCATACTGATGTTTTAAAATGAAAGAAGCTGGAAACAAAATGAAAATTATGATAAAATTTCTTTCTTCACTTTTTTTAATTGTAATTTTTTGGGGATGTAGTGATTTACAAACTGATATTCCACAACCAATTAATAAAATTTCAATCCATGTTGAAGGAATTAGTGATGTATCATCACCAAACTTTCATGGGAAGTTAATAAAAGACAGTAACTGGGATGTGAAACAATGTCAAGATTGTCACTCTGCTGACTATTCGGGGGGGTTAACTAACAAAAGTTGTTTGACCTGTCATACTTCTCCAAATGGACCTGAAGCGTGCAACACTTGCCATGGTGATTTTAACTCACCTGGTCAAATTGCTCCTCCGCGTGCAATTGATGGGCAATTCAATACAGATTATCGTGGTGTTGGGGCACATTCCAAACATCTTTACACAAATACATTTGGTAAAACATTGACATGCCTTATTTGTCATAATGTACCTTCATCTATTTATTCACCGGGTCATTTAGATTCCTCACCACATGCAGAAGTTTTATTAAATCATTTGGCATCATTTAGAACAATTACGGCACCTGTTTATGATCCTGCTAATTTAACTTGTGCAAACACTTATTGTCATGGGAACTTCGCTTTTTATAGAGACTCATCGTTGAATAATAATTATGGTGTATATCTCACAGATAAAATGGAAGGTAATAACGTAACCGTAACATGGAATAAAGTTAATCAAAATCAAGCAGCTTGTGGTACCTGCCATGACCTACCACCAAAAGGTCATAAAGTGTTTACTGATGATCCATTAAGAAATTGTAATCTTTGTCATGGAAGTGTTGTTGATGGGGATGGGAGAATTATTGATAAAAGTAAACATGTTAATGGTTTAATTGACTTTAATTAGGTTTTTAATTATCAGTTTCCTGAAATAGAGACTTGATATAAAAGTATGCTTCATTTCAGAAAAAAATGAAGAATTTCTTTAAACAGAGATATTGATTTAATTCGAATCTCAATGCAGTAACAAAAAAAAGTTCAATTGTGTTATTGAATCAGATAAATTAAGTGTAATAATTAGTCCTTAGGGGATAGTGTAAATGGAAGATAGAACTTATGTCGCAAATGCACTGGCTGAATTGACGTTTAAGCTTTTAGCCGGGTGTCATGAAAAAGAAGAAAAACTTGCCAAAGTTTATGGATTGACCCAGGCTGAATTCAGATGCTTACGTCAAATTCATGAAAATGAGAACATCAATAATAAAGAAATAGCAGAGAGAATGAATTTAAGTGCCAGTCGATTAACTCGAATAATTGATGGATTGGTACAAAAAGAATATGTTATAAGAGAGATTGAACCAAATGACAGAAGAAATATGAGAGTGTTCCTTTCAGCAAAAGGAACTCACCTTGTACAAAATTTAAACTTGGCTTATGTACATATCCACGAAGAAATTCTTAAAAACATTGATAGCGACCAGCATCAACCATTAATCGTAGCAATGAAACAATTGTTGAGTGCGTTGGAAAAATGGATCGCTAAATAATATTCTTACGATACCGATAAAAAAGAGAAGTTTAACTTCTCTTTTTTATTATGTAGCAAGTGTTTGAAATGCTTCAATTAATTTATTTTTAGTAATCAACAAATCCTGTGAGAGAACTTTTACATCACCCAATACAGGCATAAAGTTAGTATCACCATTCCATCTTGGTACTATATGAAAATGAATGTGATCAGCAATTCCGGCACCACTAACTTTCCCGATATTCGCACCAATATTAAAACCATCCGGTTTACTTACGATTTGCAGAGCTTTTTGAGATAATTGCAGTTTCTCCATAACCTCAACACACTCATCTTTATTAAGGAGAGAAAATTCAGAAATGTGTCTATGGGGAACTACCATTAAGTGTCCGTTATTATATGGATAAAGATTCAAAACCGTAAATGTATATTCACCTAAATCAACAACTAATGAGTTTTCTTCTTTCGGATTTATCAGAGCTTCACAAAAAATGCAGTTATTTGAATTTTGAGGTTTCTGAAACGATTCAATATATTGAGACCTCCAGGGTGACCATAACTTTTCCATAGAACACTCTTAACTAAATTGGAATTTAAAAAAAAGGAGTCTATTAGAAAAATAGACTCCTTTCAAAATGTGTTATGCGCCTTCTGCGCGCGCTTTTTTGTATTCTTCGACTATTTTATTTTCTATTTCTTTTGGAACTTCTTCATAATAAGCAAATTTTCTCTTATGCGCTCCACGTCCTGCGGTAAGACTTCTTAATGTAGATGAGTATTTATACAATTCTGACAAAGGCACGTTTGCTTTAATTATTTGGAAGTGACCATCACTATCCATACCTAATATTTTTCCTCGTCTACTGGAAATATCACCCATAACATCTCCCATACATTCATCCGGGACTTTCACTTCAACCTCATAAATTGGTTCAAGTAAACATGGTTTCGCTTCCAAAAATCCTTTTTTAAAACATTGAGATGCTGCCAATTTAAATGACATTTCATCAGAATCGACATCGTGATAAGAACCAAAATGTAATGTAACTTTAACGTCAACAACCTGATTCCCTGAAAGGACACCTCTACCCATTGTATCTATTATTCCCTTTTCAACTGCAGGAATAAATCTACCCGGAACAACACCACCCACAATAGCATCTACAAATTCAAATCCGACTCCACGCGATTGTGGTTCCATTTTGAAATGGACATGACCAAACTGCCCTCGACCACCTGATTGTTTTTTATGTTTATATTCAACATCCTCGACACGTCCCTTTATTGTTTCGCGATAAGGGATTCTCGGTTCAACTAAGTCAACTTCAACTTTATATCTTTCCTTTAGTCTTTTAACAGCAAGTGCTAAATGAAGTTCTCCCTGTCCAGAAATAATTGTTTGAGAAAGTTCGGGATCAAATTTAACATTGAATGAAGGATCTTCTTCATGTAAAGTATGTAAACAGGCGGAAATTTTATCTTCATCCCCTTTAGCTTTTGGGACAATTGCGCCACGAATAATTGGGTCAGGGAACTCAATTGGTTTTATTAGGAGGGGTTTTGATTTAGGAGATAAAGTATTATTTGTATGTGTATCTTTCAGTTTTACAACAGCTCCGATATCACCGGCAAATAGATTTGTGATTTCTTTTCTAGTACGACCGTTAAGCACGGATATCTGACTTAATCTCTCAGATTTTCCATTGTTAACATTTAACAAATCTAAACCAGCACCAACTTTACCGGAATAAACTCTGAATAATGATAGTTCACCGACATGTTGTTCAGAAATAGTTTTAAAAATAAACATTACAGGATCACCTGATGTATCACATCTAAGATTAACTTCTGTGTTTGTATCTTTATTCATTGCTCCGATGGAACTACAATTCAACGGTGATGGAAAATATTTTACTACAAAGTCAAGGAAATTATTAACCCCAACCGCTTTATCGGCAGAGACAGCAAATACAGGTGTAAATGATCTTTTAATCATCGAAGCAGTAATACCATTTGAAAGCTCCTCATCGGTTAAAGTGCCGTTTTCAAAATAGGTATTCATCAAATTTTCATCCAACTCAGCAACTTTCTCAATTAATTCAGTCCTTAATGCTTCAGCTTTTGAAACTAAATCATCAGGGATCTCTATCTCTGTTACTGAACGTGAACCGGGCTCACCGTATTTGCAGGCTTTCATTTTCAATACATCAACAACTGTATTAAAACCGAGTCCTTGATTTGCAGGGAAAGTAACTATAATAGCTCCATTAGTTAATCGTTCTTTCGCAAGATCAACAACTTCATCAAAACGGGAATGTTCGTTATCGCATTTATTAATAACTATTGCAGAAGCTAAATTAAATTCATCAACATAATGACCTGCATTTTCAGAACCGACTTCAATTCCTTCAACTGCTTTAAGTAACATAACAGCAGTATCACAAACCTTCATTCCGGCTTTAACATCACCTACAAAATCTGAGTATCCGGGAGTATCAATTATATTAATTTTTGTATTGTCATGTTCGATGTGTAATAAGGATAGTGAAATTGAAAACTGTCGTTCAATTTCATTTGCAGTATAATCCGATACAGTATTTCCTTCAAGTACTGAACCGATTCTATTTGTTTCCCCCGCGGTATATAACATTAATTCAGATAGTGTAGTTTTACCCGAACCACCATGACCAATTAATGTGATATTGCGTATTGCGTCTGGACTGAATTCTTTCACAAGACTATCTCCTTTTCTTTTGACTTAGAACTTTATTAATTTTTTCTTAATGCCTCAAAGAAAGTTATAACTCCCCTTTTAATAGCGTTTAAATTTGAAAGTAAATCCTGGAGAGGTGAATCAACTTTTTCCATCACTTTCCTTTCAAAATTTAAAATACTTTCAACTTTAGATTTAGCTTCGTCAACAATCCACTTTGTTTTACTTAGTTGAGATTTGACTTCATCCGAAACAATAATAACTGAATTGCTGAGGCTTTGTAATGATTCCAGCAACGGATTAATTTGATCAGCTATTCTGTGAATATCGGTTTGCATTTCTGAAACACTCTTTGATAAGTCTTTAAGAAAGATTATCAAAAAAACACAAAGTGCTGTTGCTGAAATCAATAAAACGACTTCGAAAATTTCTAAAATCATTATAATAAGCTATTATGAATTTTTTGTTTCATTGTAAGCATCAACACCAGCTTTAACCGCACTTTTAAGTTTTTCACCTTCGGTTAACACAGTTTCTTTTGTTGATGATACGGCTTCAGTTGCTTTTTGTTTAGCTCCTTGAAAAACTTTTTCCGCATCCTGATATAATTCAGTTGCTTTTCTTTTTGCATCGGCTACTAAAATTTCTGATTTTTTTTTCCCTTCATTCATTACTTCAGTTGCTTTATCTTTTGCAACATCAAGATATTTTTCTGCTTCATCATAATACTCATCAGCTTTATCTTTAATATCCTTGCGTAATTCTTTTCCACTTTTTGGTGCATATAACAGGGCAATAGCTGCACCTACGATTCCACCGGTTAAAAAACCGATCATCAAACCTTTACTTAAATTACTTTCGCGTGACATAAGAACCTCCAATAAATTTTAATTGTATAATTAATTTAGTCAGTCACGTGACGAAAATCAAGTGGCTGACAATTCAAGGGATCACATATTTTTAATGATTGCAGAAGCGAATTCACTAGCTTTCACTTCCTTAGCGCCGTTCATTAATCTTGCAAAATCGTATGTTACAGTTTTTGATTTAATAGTTTTCTTCATAGCTTTTTCAATTGTCGTTGATACTTCATTCCATCCAAGAAATGAAAACATCATCACACCTGATAATATAACTGAACCAGGATTAACTTTGTCAAGTCCCGCATACTTTGGAGCAGTACCGTGTGTAGCTTCGAAAATTGCCGTTGAGTAACTCATATTTGCACCGGGGGCAATTCCTAATCCACCAACTTGAGCAGCTGCTGCATCAGATAAATAATCTCCATTTAGATTTGGTGTGGCTAATACGTCATATTCATTTGGACGCAATAGAAGCTGCTGGAAGATACTATCAGCAATTCTGTCTTTTATTAAGATTTTGCCTTCAGGCATCTTACCGTTGAACTTGGAGTATAAATCATCTTCGGTAACAACTTGTTTAGAAAATTCTTTTTTAGCAATTTCGTATCCCCATTCTTTGAATGAACCTTCGGTAAATTTCATAATGTTACCTTTATGAACAATAGTTACACTTTTACGATTATTGGCAATTGCGAATTCGATAGCTTTTTTTACTAATCGTTTGGATCCAAATTCACTTATAGGTTTTATTCCAATTCCTGAGGGTCGTCTAATATTCTTATCAAATTTCTTATTGATATATTTAATAAGATCATCACATTCTTTGGTGCCCGACTTGAATTCAATGCCTGCATAAACATCTTCAGTGTTCTCACGGAAAATAACAATATCTAAATCCTGAGGTCTTTTCATCGGACTTGGAACACCCGTATAATATTTAACAGGACGGATGCAAGCAAATAAATCAAGCAGTTGGCGCAGAGCTACATTCAGACTTCTAATTCCACCGCCGATTGGTGTGGTTAGTGGTCCTTTTATGGCTACATTAAATTCTCTGATAGCTTCTACGGTTTCATCAGGAAGCCATTTATTTTTACCATATACTTTAACAGCTTTTTCACCTGCATATACTTCGCACCATGCAATTTTCTTTTTCCCTTTATATACTTTTTCAACTGCTGCATCGAAAACTCTTTTTGATGCATTCCAAATATCGGGACCAATACCATCACCTTCAATGAACAGTAGAATCGGGTTATCGGGAACATTTAATTTACCGTCAATAAACTCAATTTTTTTGCCATCAGTTGGAACGACAATTTTTTTGTATTTCTTCATTAAGAAACTCCTATTTTGATGTTAGTTTGAATGTTAATTTTCCAAATCTCTTCTGATATAATGTTACACTTACAATCCCTACAAATACTGCAAACCAGAGTGTAACCACCCTTATTATAAAAGTTGATGCGACTGCAACATCAATCGGGTAATTTTTGTCAACAATAAAAAAGGTTAAAGAACCATCTGTAACCCCCAAACCGCCTGGTAAAAGTGTTACGGCTCCGATGATGGTTGCAAAAGCATAACTGAATGAAGCCCATGCAAACATCATTGGAATTTCAATGTTAAAATTAACCAGAATTATATAATATCCCAAACATTCAAAACCCCAGGATACAAAACTTAACAGCGTCATTAATAGTAAGGATTTAGGCTGTAGCAATATATATGAACTTTCGTAAGCTGAATGAATTCCGGTTAGAAATTTCTTTAAATGATTAATTCGTTCTAATTGAAGTAGAAAAAAGAGGGCTAACCTTCTGCTGCTGATAATTATGAGAATTAAGGCAAAAAATAATCCAACACTTATTACAATCATTCTTCCGTAATCAAAAAGATAGGCACCAATTAAAGCTATAATAATCAACGAAACAAAGTCAGTAATTCTTTCAGCCAATATTATCGGGGCAGTTTTGCTTACAGGTTCATTTGTAATTTGTTTGACTAAGTAAGCTTTTAATAATTCTCCCATTTTACCCGGTGTAACACTCATTATCAATCCGGACATAAAAATGGAAAATGAATCGATCCATGAGATTTTAACATTAATTAGTTTGAGATAATAATCCCACTTGTAAAATCTACTTATGTAATTCAAAAATGATAATATTAATAGCAAAGGAAAAAGTATCCATGAAAAACTTTTAAATGAATTAATTACATTTTCATAATCTGCGTAGATAGTTAAGGTAAGATATAACAATCCCGCAACTGCCATCATTACAAATATTTTATTTTTTACTTTGTCGATCATCTTAGATTATTTTTTGAAGTGTCATAAAAACCTTTGATAGAGGAAGTCCAACAACATTATAATAACAACCCGATATTTTTTTTACAAAAACAGCACCGTAATCATCTTGAATTCCATAGGCTCCGGCTTTATCCATTGGACTGCCGGAGTCAATGTAATCCAATATCTCTTTTTTAGTCAATTCACGAAATGTAACGGCACTTTTTTCATAACTGAATATTTCATTTTTTGTTGAAGTGTTGTATAAAACAAATCCGGTATAGACATAATGTGTTTTACCGCTAAGTTCTGTTAAAATTCTTAACGCATCTTTTTTGTTATTGGGTTTACCAATTATTGTTCTTTCTAATACAACAATCGTATCGGCTGTTAATATTATTCCATCTTTCACTACTTTTTTTGCAGAAGCCATTTTATGCAGTGCGATCCGCTTTACTGTTTTTATTGGTGACTCGTTCTCCTGAAATTCCTCATTAAAATCCAACTTGAGTATGTGAGGGTTTAACCCGATTTGCTGGAGAAGTTTTTTTCTGCGGGGTGATTGTGAAGCGAGATAAAATTTTTGTTTAAGCTTAAGCATTTATTTTTCTTATTGATGTTGCTGGGAAATAAAACTCTAAAATTTTTCTGTAATTCCAACCTTTAGAAGATAGAGCCATTGATCCCCATTGACAAAGTCCAACTCCATGTCCATTCCCTTTACCGGTTAAAGTAAATGATACAATTCTATCTTCAGTGAGTTCGGTACTAATTATGAAATTAGTACTTCTCAAAATTCCGTTATTGTCGTTACGCCTAAATAAAGATCTAATTTGACGATAACCTATTTCTACAAGAGTGTCATCACTTAAATTAATTAATATTTTTTTTATTCTGCCTGAAGGAAATCTTTCATTAATATTTATTGATGAAACCGATAAGGAATTATCATTGATTAATCTAGCGTTTAATAGAAATTCAATAATTTTTTGATTACTGTATGTTTCAGTCCAATTAAAACTTGGAGATATCTTACAATTATCATCACCATCTTTTTGACTAATCAGATATGGAATATTGGTCGCCGAAAAAACATTTCCAACATCTTCTGTTACACCACCGCAAGTTGAATGATATAAAATAGTTGCATATTCATTGGAGTATGATAAATATTCCCCTTTCGTCTCTTCTACCGCACAGTTATCTAATTGAGTTTCCACATTATAACCACCATAAACTTGATCACGAACATCTGGATAAATATCAAAAAAATTATTTGATTTAGACATTTTCATCAACGCAAATGTACGCGCTGCAATCGCAAATGCTTTCAGGCTTTCAAAATATTCTTGTTTTCCTTTAACACCCATTTCTACAGGTAAAACACCTTTTAAATAATCTTCCAAATCAACAGAATTCACAATTTGTAATCTATCTCTATTTGAAAGTAAGATTATTTCACCTCTATATTTTTTATCATTAAATAAAACTGGTGATTTCGAAAGTTCTGATAAAACAAAAACCTCCGATTCCATATAACTTCTTCCAATTGAGGCGATTATTGCACCATCGTTAATTTTAAATGAAATTTGATTACCCGATTTTACAATAGCTAACTGTTTATAACCGTTACTAATTGATATTTCTTGTTTGACAAGGTAAGTAAAAGTAGAAAGATTCTCCTGGAGCAGTACATTAATCAGATTATTGGTTTTTGTTTTTTTTATTGATTTTGGAAATTGTGTTTCACCGTAACGCTTTGAACCCGAGCAACTTAAAAATATTGTAGAAACGGTTAGAAGGATTAGATATAAAATAAATTTTATTTTTACTTTTCGAAGTGAAATATCGAACATTAGAGAAATAAAATTAGTTGCTTGATTTTGAGAAGGGATAAAAAGCAATCGAACCTATCGGAACATTGCTTTAATACTTCCCCAGGTTCTTTTTACACCGGAGACACTATGACTTACAGTGATTTCTTTTGAGTATGATAATGAATTGTCGGAATCAACAATTTTTAGACGATAAACAAAAACGAAGTCGTTAGATTTGTAAGCATTTTCATCGCGATAGTAATAATATGAATTACTACCTTTTGGTTGAATGGTAGCTAATTGACTGAAGTAACCATTAACCGAGCGTCGCTCAATTACAAACTCCTGAATATCCTTTTCTTCTCCGGTTTTCCATTCAACTTTAACATTATCTCCTTCGCTTCGTGCAGAGATAAAATCAATGAAAGCACCTGCAAATGCAGTTGTAATTAAGAAAAACACTAACAATGTAAATGATAACTTTTTCATGGATTCGAAATTAATTGAATAAGAGCTTAAAGTCAAGAAAATCTTAAAAAAACAGTCTTCTATATTTTAATTGCCCTAACAAATGGGATATAACCGGGTCACATTTGAATAACAATATAATTGAAAGATCAATTTAGCTTAAATCTTATATATTTATCTCAAATCCGATATAGAAGAAAAGAAGATGGCATTAATGTTGTTTCTAATATGATAGAAAGGGGAATTCGTGAAAAAAACGAAATCACCAATCGGGTGAATTATTAAAAACAATAAAAATCTTCTTTAAAATGAGA
>JAUXVN010000063.1 GCA_030684555.1 Ignavibacteria bacterium | reverse complement strand
GCTGCTGAGAGCCATATTTCAATTAATCCACTAAATGGTGATAAAGCAGTTATTTATAAAGTTCATAATTCAAGTGGAAGTGTTTTTGTTGAATGCAAAGTTATTACTGAAAGCCAAATTTTTACACATAGGGTTAATAATGTCACTGATCCGGTAGTTAGTTATGATGGATTGGGTAATTTATATATATGTTACTTAGGACGTGAAACATATAATAATAAAATTTACGTTCAAAAATCGACAGATAATGGACAATCTTTCTTAAGTCCAGTAAATGCTGTAATTACAAGCAACACTTATAAAGCTGACAAGCAATGGTTTTTTATAGATAAGAATTCAGCCAGTCCTTATTATAATAGAATTTACATAGGATATACTCATTTAAAAGTGGCTTTACCTTCAGAAATAAATATGGTCTATAGTTCTGATTTTGGATTAAGTTTTTCAGAACCGTTAAGAATTTCCCAACAATCTCCTTTAGGTTACTTTGTTTTAGGATCAAATATAACTATTGATAACTATGGTAATGTTTATTGTTTTTGGATTAGAGATACACCAGAAGGACAGCATCTAAGTTGGCCAGCCAGAATTTATCATCTTTATTATTCAAAAAGTACTGATGGTGGAGTAAGTTTTAGTCCAGAAATTAAAATACTGAATGATTTTTTCCGTCCAGGAGTTAGGCAGGACAGTTATTATTATACAAAAAATTCTTCGGCGAGTGACGGATTTAGGAATGCTCCACTTCCCTATTCTACATACGACATTAACAATGGAAATATTTATTTAGTGATGAATGGGTGGGGAGACCCAATTAATAATATTCCAGGTTTGGAGAATGACCCTTATAATAATGCAAATCACTTAGTATTGTTGAAATCATCTAATGGGGGGGCATCTTGGACAAAAAGGGAACTTCATTTTGAACATGATGTTTTCATGCCATATATTTCAACTGCTGAAAGTGGAGAGATTTTGATTACAGTTTATAATAGCAATGTTCCCCCTTACGATAATATTAACACATCAATTTCGTTTTTTGTATTAAACAGTTTTAATTCAGCTTTACTTACTTATACGCTCCCTGATAGTTTTAAGTTCAATAATTCCAAAATTGGTGATTATATAGGAGATTATTATGCACATGCGTATAGTGAAGGAAGGATATATGCTGTTTATTCAAAACCTATAAGCAATAAATTACAAATGTTTATGATTTCAATTCCTATTCGGCAGGCTATATTGATTCAAAACACAAAATTTGCTCAAAACAACATTTCAAATCTTGATGGCAGCAGAATTGTTGTTAATAACAGTCAAATATATAACTCTCCTACGACGATTCCGGATGTTAACCCTTGGAGTAGTTTAAAATTGTCCCCAGAATTTCTATTTTACGAACCTTTTCGGTTTTATAATTGGACAGATTTTAATCTTAGGGAGTCTGAACTAAATTTATCGGATACATGGGAAGTTTTAAATATTAAAAGTTTTTTCGCTCAATCCCGTCCCCTCACCATTCGCAATTATCTTGAAGGAGGTTCAGCAGATCAAATTTGGTTCGGGGAGTCAGGAATTGGTTTCATTCAAGGTGATTTTCAATTAAGAAATTCTGGTTTTTCTGAAAATGCTTTTTATTATAATTATGATGCAAACCTTAAAATCAGTTACAAAGCAGAAGCAAAACAGAACATTACAAATGTGTTAAACACAAATTGGAAATTTTTAAAATGGGAAAACGGCTCAACTAACCGGGTTAGGGAAGAACAAGTGGGGGTTAATACTTCCACCGAATGGAAGGCGATATATAAAGGAATTGGAACAACAGACCAACAAGATGCATACACCTCAAACAGCCAGAGGAAAAGCGTAAAAGCTCAAAATGGAAATTTATTAAGTATATACGAAAGTATGGGAAAGGTTTGGCTGGAAAGGAGTACTAATAATGGAGAAAACTGGATGATTATGAACGACACTAAACCCGTTGATAACAGCTATGCAGAGTCTCCTTCAATTGATTATATTCCCTGGAGTGGTACCCATTCATGGATAGGAGGTGTGTATTATCCATCGGGAAGCGGTAACCTGGATGTAATATTTGTACGCAGCAACGACTCAAATATTCCTAATAAATATTCAATAGGGGGTTATTTTGAATATACGAATGATTTATCTCCGGTTATAGCAATTACGGGTAATAGAATATTAGTTGTGAGCACCGGATGGTATAATGGGAATTATGAAGGATTGGTTTACTTTTATGGAGAAATTAATCTCATTAATAATTATAATGTTGTAATAGATTGGTACCAGGAACAAGAGCTAATCCCAAATACAAATTATACTTCCCAAAATGTATCGATAGTAGCGGATAAAAACGCAGGGAATGTATTTCATATTACCTGGAATGAAGTTAATAGTATAAAATACTGCAAAGCGACAGGCAGTGGTAATGAATTAACCTTTTCAACAGTAGAAACACCATCAACCTCAAGTACATACAGTAGTAATCTGTATCCGTCAATAAGCCTTGCAAATGGTAATCCGGTAATAAGCTGGACAGGAGGCGGAAAACTTGTTGCAGATAAAATAGCGGCAAAAGAAACAGCGATAAATGAGTCAAGGGCTATTGTCCGCCGAAAAGGAACAAGCTGGGGTGATTTCCAGATAGCCGGTAATAATGTAAACTATACAAACAATAATTCAGCTTATACAACAGAAGAAAAAACAGTAATTGTTTGGAGTGAAGGAAACACTCCGTCAAATAAATGGATAAGAAGAACCGGTACTTCATATTCAACACCGGCAAATCTAAGCCATTCCGGTTTACAAACACAGGTTATTGCGGGGAGCGATTACAGTGCTATGAGTTCAATTGTATTTAACAGCAGCCAGCTTCCATATTACTTTACAAAAACGACTACTGAATTTACGGAAATACCGTTGCGGCTCGACAAGATAGCAAACTTAACCGACACAGTTGTTACTTACGGACGAGCGGGAATAGCAAGTATCAATGGATTAGATTTTGTATTTAATACCGGAGATGTAATAGTAGAAGATGGGATAATAGACTTTGTAGAAAAACCTGACACATTAGTTTATTCCTCTTATGATGAATTAAATGAATACACAAGAACAAACAACTTTATGTTGAATAACAACAATAGTTTTTATTTCAGCAATAGATATTATGTTCTGAATCAAGATTTAGCTGAAACATCACTTGGAGATAATGACAATGTAAATTTCAGAGTAGAATTAGTTAGAGCAAGTGATGAGAGTGTAGTAGGTGTATTTGACAATATTGATTATAACAGAAATAATCTGGGTAAGTATACAAATATTTTTTATGAGGTTGATTGTTCGGGCATCCAACCTGGAGAATATTACCTAAGATTAGTAACAACAGTTGAAGGAACGCCAATATCGGGAGATGTAAGTTATGCATTAGCAAATCTGATGAACGATGCTACGGAGTTTGAAAAGAGACAGATGACAAAAGTTGGTTTCGCGGGGACAGAGAAACCAACCGAATACGCCCTTTTCCAAAACTACCCGAACCCATTCAATCCGTTTACAACAATAACTTACCAAATACCAAAAGAAGGATTAGTAACGTTAAAAATCTATGACATCCTCGGCAGAGAAGTAACAACCCTTCTAAATGAAGAGAAACAAGCGGGTAAATACAGTTTAGAATTCAACGCATCAAAGCTCTCAAGCGGTGTATATTTGTATGAACTAAGATCAAATGAATTCAAATCGACAAAGAAATTGTTGTTGATGAAATGACGACAAATGTCGTTATAGCAAATAAAAATAGTAAGTAAATTTCTTAAGGGCAACTCTAAAAACTTTATTTAGCTCTCTTCGAAAATCCGGTTTGGCAGCATATACCTATTATCCGCTAGTCAACGGATTAGTTTTTGAGGAGCCCTTAAGAAGGCTGTCGAAAGACAGCCTTTTTTATGAGCGGTATGTCTACTTTTTTTAATTGTGATTGGAGTTGTAATGGTTTGGTTAGTAACCGGAATTGTCTCTGCTATAGCTTTCTTCACCATCAAATCCAAACTTTAAAAATTTTGTAACCTAACTTTAGGCTCTTAGAAAATCACTATCACTAATCCGTTAGCTAACGGATTTAAATTTGTAGAAAATAGAACCTTATTACCTTAGTAATAAAACGATCCGCCGCGGCGGACTGTTTATCTACCTTATTACCTTATTGTTATAAAGA
>JAUXVN010000062.1 GCA_030684555.1 Ignavibacteria bacterium | reverse complement strand
CAAATCCGGATAAAAATCCTTCCATCGGAATTTTTGAAATCTCATCAAATTTGACAAAGCTGCCATCCTTGAAATGATAATAATGAGTAAAATAATTATTGTCGACAATCCCAATTAAAAAAACTCCATCTGCAATCGGATAAAAATATCGAATGTAATTGAGTGCTTTTTGCGGGATAGAAAATTTTTTCCAGTTGCCATTATTGAAGTGAACAAGATTTCCTTTTCCATCTTCAGCCCAAAAATCTTTTTCAGACTTCACTGCCAGAAATTTTAATGGATTTTTGTCGGGATTTATTGAGTGCTCAGACCAAATGATTTTTTCAGACTGCGCAAAACTGGGTTGGGAGAAAGTGAATATAACAAATAAAAAAAAATGAACAGAATTCAATAATGTTGCCTTGCTAAGCAACAGTGTCATGCGATAGGGTAACAACTGACTGTATATATTCTCTAAAAACATACAAAATTCTGTTTATTTAGGAGAGAACATAACGGAACGAAACTTGAAATACAAATCAAGATAAACACATTTTACGAAAGTTGATGATGAAAGACTATAAGCATGCATTTAAGCTATGCCCCAAATGTTCATTTTTTTGCAGTGTTAACGAACCCGATCAGTTCTGTTCACTCTGTGGAAGTCAGCTGATTGAAAAATGTCCTTCATGCTTAAAAGAAATAATTAATCCGTACGCAAAGTTTTGCAAATATTGCGGGGTAAATTATCCCGGTAAAATAACAAAAGAAAAAGTAAATAAATTCTAACTAATCAAACACAATCAAAAAAGAGGATAATATGAAAAAGTTCTTTATCACCGGACTACTTTTAACTGCAATAAGTTTTGCATTTTTTTCTTGCAAAGATGATGCAACAACTGAACCAACAGTTACAACAAAAACCATTACAATCAATCACTGGGGAGTTGATTGGTCGAAAGGAGTTGTAGGAACTGAAGGGAATGATGCCCCTGAAGCTGATGGCGAAACAATCAATTGGTGTCCGAATGGCGCCGGTGGCGGCTCAGGTATCTATTATCGTGCACGTACAGAAAAACTTTATCGCATCAACACTGCTGCATTAAGCAGTATTACAACTCTCGATACGACAAAATGGGATGATGATGTATGTGACACTCCACTCACTAATGGTGATCTGTGGGCAGCTAAAGCACTTGATGGTTTTGTTGTATTCAAAGTACTTGAACTCCCAACAGACCCGAATGACTTTAATTGGAAGGTTAAAGTTGAATACAAATTCTCAACAACTTTAACTTTTAATTAGAGTACATTTTTTCAATAAATTCGATTAAATACGAGATGTAACCGGAGAGCTAAAACCTCTTCGGTTATTATTACAAATTTGGAGGGAATATGAAATCGACTACTAAATCGCTATTACTAATAATTTTAATAACTATCTGCGTAAACGCTCAAACAACGCATCGTTATTACGATTCGTTTGACATTAATTCAAATCCCGGATGGGCGTCAACATCATCAACCGGAAATTTTTCAGTAAATAACGGACAGCTAAATTTAACCGGTATTTCAGATGATCTTGTGCATATGCTTCTTCCTATCGGTGCAACAAAAGATGATTTTTCTTTTAAGATAGTTGGAGGAACAACTGCAGAAGGTGTTGATGCCGGCGGTTTTGGTAGAATGGGATTCAAATCATTAATTGCTCTAAATATTGAAGATGATTCGATTAGTGTTATCTATTCAAATAATATTCAATCATACAACGAACCTAATTTTACATGGTTAAAAACACATCCGCTTCCATCTGAAGTTAACAGTATACAATTAAATGGTGTCCGTTCCGGTAATAATTTAGTGATCTCCGCTTATGTAAACGATATACTGTTTTATAATGGAACTATTAATAATGCTGATCCAGGTTTATTCGAAGGACAATTAGTAGTTTATTTAGGTAAAGGTGATGATCCTGTTATGAATTGGTCTCTTGCCGAAGTTGATGTTCATTACACACCAATAGAAAAAAATAATAATACTTTTACTGAAGAGTTTACAGACGTAAATGCTCCATGGTTTAGGTTTGGTGATTTCGATAACCTTGCACAATCATTAACTATCAATAATGGCAGACTTAATTTCAATTATAATGGGACATCTGAACCCTGGTTGTATGTAATTTCTCCATTTGGCTCAGTAAAGGAGTTTACATTGGAGGTTGAAGGTGGCGGTGGAAATAATCACAACGCTCCTTTTGAAATGAGCCGTTTTTTTGATTCTAAGAATTACATCACTATGTTTTTAGAAGATGATACGGTTCATATCGGATATGCAATTAATTCAGTCGAGCCTGTTATAATAAACAGAACTCCATTTCCGTTAATTAATCTTTCCAGGATTAAATTTGGAATATCCGGCGAAGCACCAAATCTTACTGTTAATGTTTGGATAAATAATAATCTTGTTTCATCAGCCAACATTAATAATGCTACGGATAAACTTAATGCCGGGCATCTTGCATTGGGTTATTCACGCGGCAACATGATGGATGCCTATATTGAAAGATCGGTAATTGTTGGTGTACCTTATTCTCCTCCGCAATATGAATTTTTAGATCATGTAACTAACAACATGACGCTTTCGGTTTTTCCTGATGGATTACTCGGACAAAATAAAACTTTTGATGTCGGTAACAGTTTAAAATATTTAACTTATAATAATCTATTATTCTCAGGCGGATTGATTTATGGTAATTCAACAAAAGGGGCTACAGGAATGATAGGTAGTTTTAACTTTTATGATTTATTAACCTCACAAGAACTTTGGACAATTTCCCCCGGAACCTTTTTTGATACACGTTACAGGACATCTTATACAGATGTTAGTTCATCAAACAGTTACGGTGTAGAAGTAATGCAAGAAAGTTTTTCAGCATCTAGTAAAGACATAGTGTTTTTAAAATACCTGTTTAAAAATGTTTCGGGAAGTACTTTATTGAATTTTTATATCGGATTAATCGCCGACTTTGACATTGTAAATTATGCTACAAATTTGGGTGGTTATGATGTCTCAAAAAAACTGGTTTATCAATATGATTTTCCCTCACAAATTCATCTTGGATTGGTTGCCCTCAGCGGATTCTCCGGCGGAAAAGTAACAACAACAGGTGGTGGTAGAGCAGATATTTACGATTTTATGCGCGGGAGTGATTACACAACTCCACCAGCAGGAGGAGACAATCGATCATACATTTCTACAGGAGCTTTCAATATTGCCAATAATGGCGAAGCTGTTGCTGCATTTGCAATAGTTACCGGAAACAGTTTGGCAAACTTACTCACCAATACTGATGAAGCGATTTCAATTTACAATTCACAGTTGATTGGTGTTGATGAAAATGAGTCCATTGTAATTTCTGATTTCTCACTTTCACAAAACTATCCAAATCCATTTAATCCAAGTACAAGAATAAAGTTTGCAATACCGGTTTTGGCTTCAAACTCATTGGTTACAATAAAAGTTTATGATGTAATGGGAAGAGAAGTAACAACACTTGTCAATGAACAAAAACCGACTGGTGAATACGAAGTAATCTTTAACGGAAGTGAATTATCAAGCGGAGTTTATTTTTACCAGTTAACTGTCGGGAGTTATTTTTCATCAGTCAAGAAGCTTTTATTGATGAAATAAATTACATAGAATAACTACTGGTGAATTTGTACGAACAAATAAGATGATTCTTTTAAGATAATTGAAAGGATTTGTAAAAGGATAAGATAAAACAATTGAGAATCTTTTAGGAGAAGAAAATGAATTTAATGAAATCACTATTTTTATTAAGTGTAAAGTTATTAGTATCTCACGCCATAATGGTCTTAATGACACTTTTTCCATTAGAATTATTTGCTACAACTTACTATGTCTCAAATACAGGCACTAACGGTGCTGCAACTTCGTGGGCAACTGCTAAAACATCAATACAAGGAGCAATAAATATTGCCTTAAGTGGTGATGTAATAATTGTTAAATATGGATCATATACTATATCTACGCAAATTACAGTTGGGGCTAAAAACCTTAAAATTACTTCGGATGCTGGAACAGCGACAAGCTGGGAAACAGCTACCCCCGATTCAAGTCAATGTATTTTAACCGGCAATGGCAGCAGTAGAATTTTTCTTTTTGATAACAGTGCCATTACTACATCAACTATCATTAGAGGATTTAAAATAACCGCAGGTAATTCTACTACTTATGCAACAAATGGATTGTCTGGTGGGGGGATACTAATTAAGGCCGGGGCAGACCCAACCATTGAAAATTGTTGGATTACAGGAAATTATGCTTGTAAAGCTTTGAATGGTGCTCAATCTGCAAGTGGTGGTGGCATATTTATTCAAGACAGCTCTCCAATTATTCAATACAATTTAATTAGTGGTAATATTGCTACAAATAAGGAGAATATGAGTTTAGGAGGGGGAATTTCGGTTTACAAAGCTACTACATCGGCGGCTCCAATAATAAGATATAATACTTTTACCGGAAATTATGCAACGACTTATGCCAAAAGTACTAGCGATTTATATCCTGGAAATCTTGGAGGAGGGATCTATGTATCTGGTGCAGCAGGAGAGATAACAGGAAATGTATTCAAAGATAATATATGCGCCTATCGAGAGACATTTTCTTCAACAACTTATACTTCTTTAGGCCTTGGGGGAGCAATTGCAATAGATGTCTCAACTACTACTATTTCTAATAATATATTTATAGGAAATCAGGCACTAAGTGATCCTAATAAATATGGTATAGGAGGAAATCCCAAAGGGGGAGCAATTTATATTACTCTAGGATCAAGTACTTCTGGTACATTAACAATAGTTAATAATACTTTTTATAATAATAAACTGCGTAATTCTGGATTTGATAATTATGGTACACAACAAGGGCAGGCAATTTGGTTAAGTGAAAGTTCTGGAATACTTACTGTTATTAAAAACAATATCTTTTCTTCTCATATTTCTTCTTATGGAGATGGGAGGGCCATATATTCTTCAACTGCCAAGACTGTTAACTATAACAATTTTTACAATAATACTAATCCTAATGTTAATGTTACATCAAATAACCAAGTTACAAGTGACCCATTATTTGTAAATGCAGTAAGTGATAATTTTAATTTGGAATCTACATCACCGTGCATTAATACTGGTGACCCAACAACGACAGTAACGAGCGGAGGAGAACCAATAATTGATATTGGAGCAAAGGAATATATTAACAATTCTTCATCGACTAACAATGGTGTGGATAATTCATTTTCAGGAAATTTTATAAATGGAAAAGCATTTTCAATTGAAGCTGAAAGCGGGACGGTAAATTGCACTTCTCAGTTATATTTGTCATCCCCTCCAAATAATTCAAATAATAAAAGAAATATTGGAAGATATTGGGATTTAAGTTCAACCGGAAATGCGAAAATCAGATTATATTATCCGGCCTCATCAAAGACCGGCTTTACAGGAACACCAACTATTTTCCATTATAATGGCTCATCATGGGAAGCGATTCAGACAAATGCAGAACAGAGTGAAGGCAATTCCTATTATGTTGAATCTACTAATCCAGTAGTAAGTTGGTCTATTTTTACTGTTGGAGATTCGGACGATCCCCTTCCGGTTGAACTCACTTCATTTAATGCATCGGTTTCAGAAAATAAAGTGACACTAAAATGGCAAACAGCTACTGAAATAAACAATTATGGCTTTGATGTTCAGCGGTCAGTAGTCAGTAGTCAGTTGTCAGCAGTCAGCGGTCAGCGAACAGATGAATGGGAAAAAATTGGGTTTGTGGAAGGACATGGAAATAATAATTCAATTATCGACTATTCATTTATTGATGACAATTTAATTAGCGGCAAATATTATTATCGATTAAAGCAAATCGATAATGATGGTAGTTTTTCCTACAGTGAAATTTTAGATGTAGAGATTGGAGAATTACCCTCTACTTTTGAACTTTCACAAAATTACCCAAACCCATTTAATCCAAGTACAACTATAAAATACTCAGTTCCTTCATCGCTTTCTAATTCGTTTATATCATTGAAGGTGTATGACATTCTTGGTAATGAAATTACAACTTTAGTAAACGAGACCAGATATCCTGGCACTTATAAAGTTACATGGAATGCTGCAAATGTTCCATCAGGTGTTTATTTTTACAAAGTCAATTTTGATAATTCAACAATCGTAAAAAAAATGATACTAATGAAATAATTTAACTTAAGGGGCTAATAATGAAATCCATTATTCAAGATTTAAATCATAAACTAATCACCGGGCTTTGGCTCTTAATGTTTATGCTCATCGTCAACATCCATTTGAAAGCACAATGGACGAATACTATTCAGCACCAATATACTGCTTTGAAATCAGTTAAGTTTATTGATGCAAATAAAGGCTTTACTACCGGAGGAAATGGAACATTCCTTGCTACAATCAATAGAGGAAAAACCTGGGAGATTCGAAGAGTTCCCACGAGTCGTGATTTATGGTCTGTGTTTCCATTTTCTGAAAATCTAATTTGGGTAAGCGGTGATAGTGGGACTGTATTCAAATCGATGGATGGCGGTCAAACCTGGTTTGATAAATCAATTTCGACAACATCCAAATTGTGGTCAATCTATTTTACATCGGTGGATACCGGTTTTGCGGTTGGAGAACCTAACTGTGCTTATCGCACAAATGATGGAGGTTTAAATTGGTTTTTAATAAACTTACCTTCTACTCCGGCAAATTTTTATCATGTTAGCTTTTTAAATTCTAATCTCGGCTGGATTAGTGGAATGGATAACAGCAACTTTGGTGCGGTATGGAGAACAACTGATGGTGGTGAAAATTGGACAAAAAGAATTTCTTTGAATATGGGTGCTATTAGAGAAGTTCAATTTCTCGATGAGAATCTTGGTTACCTTGCTGCAAATAAAATTTATAAAACCACCAATGGTGGAATTTCAGCAAGTGAAATCTGGAATTGGCCAGCTTACTCGTTAAAGTTTGTTAGTCCCGAAATTGGTTGGGTAACAGGCCCCGACGGAAATACAGCTAAAACCACAAATGGCGGAACTGACTGGATTAGTCAAACTCCTGATTTTGGTGGTGGAAGAGATCTATGGTCAGTTGATTTTGTCGATACACTTAATGGTTTCATGTGTGGTAACGCGGACTACATTTGGCAAACAACCGACGGTGGTTCTACCTGGAAAAGACAAGCTGTAGGAATGGCTTCATTGAGAAATGTTTTTGCATTGGACAATAATACTTGTTGGGCTGTCGGCGGAGAACCTGGTAAAGTACTAAAAACAATCGATGGCGGAAATCGATGGTCTATAACTTCACCCGGCGATTTACCAACCAACCAACCCGGATTCTTAAACTCAATATTTTTTATCAGTAATACAACAGGTTGGGTTTGTGGTTACAATGGAACTATTTTTAAAACGACTAATGGTGGAACTGATTGGACTCTTCAAAGTTCATTTTCTAATAGGCATTTAAGGTCTATCTTCTTCACGGATCAAAACAATGGTTGGGCAGCAGGTGTAACTGGTAATTTTGATGATATTGTTTTACAAACTACAAATGGGGGTGAATCTTGGATTGAGATAGATTTTGGAACATCAAGTACATTCTTCTCAATTTATTTTCTAAACACAACTACAGGTTGGTTAGTTTCTGATAACAAACTTTATAAAACTACGAACGCCGGAACCGATTGGCAAGTAATACCAACGGGCACATATTCAGGATTCAGAGCTGTTCATTTTGAAAGTGAAAATGTCGGCTGGATTTCAGGTTTGCAGTTTCTAAAAACCACTGACGGTGGAACAACCTGGGTTGGTTCATCCCCTCCCTCAAATTATACTTACTTATCAATTTACTTTTTTAATGAACAAATGGGCTGGGGTGGTGGATTTGCCGGAATTCATTATACTAGTGACGGAGGAACAACTTGGACCAGACAAGATGATAATAATGCAAGAATAGACGCTATTTCATTCTTAGATAATAATAATGGATGGGCAGTCGGGTTAATCAACGGTGAATTTGGAGTAAATACGAATGCAATCCTAAGAACTATAAACGGAGGTGCAACTTCAATTAATAATGATGGAGTTGTTCCAAATGACTTTACACTTTATCAAAACTATCCAAATCCATTTAATCCAACTACAACTATAAAGTTTGCAATACCGAATGTAGTGCGAGATTTATCTCGCTACAATGATAAGCTATTTGTGACACTCAAAGTATTTGACATACTTGGTAATGAAGTTTCAACTTTGATTAATGAATATAAATCGCCCGGAAAATATGAAGTTCAATTTGATGCGGCTAACCTTCCTTCAGGAATTTATTTTTATCAACTAACTAATGGTGCTTTTTCAGTTACAAAAAAACTAATTTTACTTAAATAGTTAGTCAAAATTAATTCCTACTAAATTCATGCGGCAGTGTAAATAAAGTAATTTTTTACACTGCCATTTTTTATTTCCTCAATAAAATTTTTAAGCCTAAACATAATTTAAATTAATTAATTTGTTTAAGTCGGATACCATTGATGGGATTTTCCGGTTCATAAGAATTAGTTCTTTTTTCATCCTTTTGAGTGATTGAAATGATTGATACTTCAATATAAATTAAAAGGGAAGATTAAACAGTATAAAGTAAATATTAAACTTGCTTTCCCTATTGGCTGAGAATTGCAAGGATTATTTATGTCATTTAATATAAAAAAGAGGATTTATGAAACACTCAATTTATTTTCTGTTAACTTTTCTGATATTACCATTTACAGCGATATTCTCTCAAAGTGGTAATACTTTTATAGGTGCTGAAGCCTGCGGTATGTGCCATAAAACTGAAAAGCAAGGGAGTCAATTTTCAATCTGGAAAAACAGTGTGCATTCAAAAGCATTTGAGACATTGCTGACAGATACTGCAAATCAAATTGCTATCGCAAAAGGATTCAATGAACCGGCTTCTAAAACGTGGGAATGTTTAAAGTGTCATGTGACCGGTTATAATCTTGATGTAACAATGTTAGGGAAAAAATTCAAAGTTGAAGATGGAATTCAATGTGAAACTTGCCATGGTGCTGGTTCGGCATATAAAGAGATGAAAGTAATGAAAGATAAAAAGTTAGCAATCGAAAAAGGATTAGTTGTACACGATAAACTTGAAGATTTTTGTGTAAGCTGCCATAATAATGAAAGTCCTACTTACACCAAGTTTGACGTTAATGAATCATGGGATAAAATAAAACATAATGTACCAAAAAAATAAATTTAACTTTATTTCAAATAAAAATAGAAGGTGAGAATTTTATGAATATGAAAAGAATTTTTGGCGGGTTACTTACTTTACTCGGAATAGGCGGTTTAATTTACGGTGCGGTATTATTTATATATAACACTGGCGGAGAACGTGATATAAAAGCACTTATAATTTACGGAATAATCGGGCTGATATTTTTCATTGCCGGAATTGGTTTGATACGCACAACAAAAGATGAATCATAATGTGTTAAGTATGTAATTGTCAATTACTTACTCAAAATATAACATGTGGTAAAAAACTCAAAACATCGATTACTGCTTTAATTCGGTTTAGAATTAAATATTAATTGATATTCGGAATTTGAAAATAACTTGAAATACTATTCGTGAATAAGATTAGTAAAATATTTTAGATCATTCTAAAAGGGAAAGGAAAATGTATAATTCTAAATGGACACCGTTAAATGGGGATTATATTCCTTCCGAAGATGATTTTAGAAAAAAACATAAATGGATGATTAAAAGGAAAAAATTAAAAATTTACTATTTATCAGCAGCAGTTTTAACAACCGCTGCAATTGTTTTTTTAATTATACGTTATCTGATCTTAATAGATTAAACATTTTTTCCCTTCCGAATAAACATCTTTTTATCCATGTTTACTTTAAGGATTTTAAATTTTTTCGGTAAACATTCATGATAAAAAATATACTGTTTTTATTTACTTCATTACTATTAATACTAAATACAACCACCGCCCAAACACAAAGAGAAAAAATTGCTCAGATGATTATGGTCGGCTTTCCCGGAAAATTTCTTAATGATTCTGTTAAAGTTGATTTGGCGGAAAGAAATCTCGGCGGAATAATATATTTTGCGGCAAACATTGATAATCCACAGCAGATTAAATTATTGTCCGATACAATTAAAATGACGGCTTCTACTCCCCCGTTTATTGCGGTTGACCAGGAAGGCGGACGCGTTGCAAGATTAAATTTTAACAACGGTTTTGATTCGACTTTATCGGCGCATAAACTCGGAACAATATTTAATTCGGAAAATATTACAAGAGCCGAAGCAGCAAAAATGGCTGAATGGTTGGTTCAAAGCGGAATGAATGTTAATCTTGCTCCTGTTGTTGATGTAAACGTAAATCCTACAAGCCCCGCAATCGGAAATTTGGGAAGAAGTTTTTCTTCAAATCCCGATACAGTTACTTTTCATGCAAGTTGGTTCATTGATGAATTTAATAAAAAAGGAATTGTTACTACATTAAAACATTATCCCGGTCACGGCAGCGCCCTTAACGATTCTCATTTAGGTTTTACCGATATAACCACTACATGGTCTGACAGTGAACTGATTCCTTATCAACAATTAATATCAAATGGCTTTACTGATTTTGTAATGCCCGGACATTTGTTTAATGCAAATCTTGATTCGGTTTATCCCGCAACTCTTTCTTATAAAACTGTTACTAATCTTTTGCGTGAACAAATCGGATTTAACGGATTAACTATTACAGATGAACTTTTTATGCAGGCAATTACCAATAATTATGGTTTCGAAGAATCAATTGTTCTTGCAGTTAATGCCGGTAATGATATACTTCTTTACCGCACGAATATGAAAGACGGAAGTTCTTTGGCAAGTCAGGTAATTGATATTATTGAACAAAAAGTTATAAACGGAATTATTCCTCAAGAAAGAATAAACGAATCTTATGCAAGAATTATTTCACTCAAAACAAAATACGGTTTAATCTCTGATGCTGATGAATATGCCGAAACACAAAAACCGGAAAATTTTGTACTTTTCCAGAATCACCCTAATCCGTTTAACCCCAAAACAGTAATCAGTTATCAGCTTCCGACGTTCAGTAATGTAGTGTTAAAGGTTTATGATATTTTGGGTAATGAAGTTGCAACATTGATTAATGAATATAAATCGCCCGGAAAATATGAAGTTCAGTTTGATGCGGCAGGACTAACTTCAGGAATTTATTTTTATAGATTATCCGCAAACCAATTCAGTTCAATCAAGAAATTTGTGTTGTTAAAATAATACGCTGTAAATTCTTGTTTTGTAATTCCTCTTTCTGACTTTGGGAACAACTTTCTAAAACTCAACTGATGACGTTAATTCTGTGAAATGCAGAACCTATCTCTTACATATCATTTAAATATTTTTTTCATTAAAGTTTTTTCTATTAAGAAAAAATGTTTATAATAAGCAGATAAGTTTTAACGACATTATTCAACCCCACTTTCTGTATAGCACGAAAAGTTTTCGAGTACAATTATTTCATAACAAAATAAGGGTAAAAAAATGAAAACAGCTTACCGTTTACTCATAAGCAGTTTTGTCGCATTCGTAATCCTAAGTAGTGTGAGCATAATTGCTCAGGACAAAGATGTGCAAAACAATTCCCCTATGGATTCTCTATTACAAGTAGTCGTCCCCAACAACTATTCATCAACCCCGGGCACAGTAACATTTGCCGGTCCATTTTCAACATCACAAAGAAGATATCAGCTGTTAATACATGAAGATCAACTTACTTCTTTGATCGATGCTAATTTAACTTCAATTAATTTTAGAATTCCTGCTTCAGCTACAACGCCCTGGCCTGCAAGTGCACTAACAATTGCTTCTTATGGAATTTATTTGGGTGCAAGTGTTCCTCCCGCTAACAGAAGTTTAACTTTTGCAGATAATATTGCTGGTCCCCAAACAATGGTTAGAGCCGGTGCTTTAGAGATAAATGCTGAAGCTTATCCTTCAGGGGGAAGTCCAAACTTATGGGGCCCCGATATTGAATTTCAAACTCCTTATCCATATTCCGGAGGACATTTATTAATAGAAATTCAACATTTCGGTTTTACAGGCACATCAAGATCGAACGATGCAATAGGAACTTCAATTACCGGTTATGGGACAATGTTTAGCGCCTGCTGGGCTTCAAGTGTTACCGCAGTAACCGCTTTACAAGGAAATTTTGCAGTCTTAAAAATTAATGGACTGAATATTATTCCGGTTGAACTGACATCTTTTACAGCACATATGACTGGAGAAGGTGTTGAATTAAAATGGGAAACTGCATCGGAAACTAATAACCGTGGTTTTGAAATTGAGAGATCAGATTATTCAGAATTAGCACAGGAAGAATGGCTTCAAGTCGGTTTTGTTGAAGGTAACGGTACTACTTCCATTACGCAGTCGTATAACTTTATTGACAATTCAGCAGTATCAGGGAAATATTTATACCGATTGAAACAGATCGATTTAGATGGTACAATTAATTATTCCAATAAGGTAGAAGTTGATGCATCTATCCCCAATGATTTTGTTTTATATCAAAATTATCCAAATCCATTTAACCCAACTACAACAATTAAGTTTGCTCTTCCAACAGATTCAAAAGTATTATTGGAAGTCTTTAATGTAATGGGCAAAAAAGTTAAAACGCTAATAAATAGTGAACTGAAATCGGGTTATCATAATTATGAATTTAATGCTAACACTCTATCAAGTGGAATATATTTTTATAAATTGAATGCCGGTAAGTTTTCTTCAATAAAGAAATTAATCTTGTTGAAGTAGTTCTCACATAAATTTGTCTATTAGTAAGATTGTAAAATTTTTACTGATTTATTAAAACCTCCTCATTGATGGAGGTTTTTTATTTTATCTCAATAATTCAAAAGTGGGAATCGATTTTTTTGAAAAATGGGAAATTGTTAAGTATCGACAATAATTGATTTAGTAAAATTTTTAAGTTCCCACAACGTTTTAAAGTGAGTAGTTCGACTTTCCTTATTTAGTAAAGAATATTATACGTTTTGTATTAATATTAGTACAATAAATTTTCCTATCAACAATTCATCGAAAAAAAAGTTGAAAATTAAATCCCAAAAGTTTATTTGAGGTGATAATCATTATGGCACTGTTATTGTATATATAGTGCGACATTTAATTTATATTCAAAAGGGAGAGAATAATGAAACAACTTACAATTGCACTTTTTTTAGTGTTCCTAACAAATTCACTAACCGCTCAAGTATTTATCAGCAATGGTGAATACATAATTATTTCAGCACAAAACGAAAAAGTATTTGATGCCGCAGGAGGGAATAAAGATAACGGTACAAATATTTGCGTGTGGGATTTTAACGGACAGGAAAATCAAAAATTTATTTTTGAATTTGCTGACAACGGGGAATTTGTTATAAATAGCAAACACTCAGGTAAAAGGATTGATGTCTCCCAGGGTTCAACTCAAGATCTGGCAAATCTTCAGTTGTGGGAAATGAACACCAGTCCTGCTCAAAAATTCAGATTAGAGCCAGTAGAAAATACCGATATGTTTATGATTGTTAACGTCAATAGCAATAAAGCAATTACATTAGACCCAAACAGCGGTAATGTTTTTCAATTGAGTAAGCCATCTCCTAATGATAAACAGGGTGGCAATTTAAATCAATGCTGGAGAATTGCACAAAGACTTACATTCCAGAATGATGGCTCCAAAAAGAAACTTGATGTTCAGGGAGGACTAAAAACCGCTGGAGCTAAGCTGCAAATTTACGATAACAACAACTCTAAAGCACAGGCGTATGATTTAATACCTGTTGCAAACTCAAGCGATTTTTATTTGAGAAATATCAACTCGTTAAAATATTTAACAGTAACAAACAACAACAACGCTTCTGGTGCAGTTATTGAGCAAAACGATTTTAATATAACGGCGCTTCAGAAATTTCAAACAGACAAAGTATCCGAATATGCTTATTATATAAAACCAACCGGTTCATCATTTGTCTTGGGAGTGCAGAACAATAACAATGTAAACGGCACTTATGTAATCCTTGCAGATAGGCAATCTACCGCAAGCCAGCACTGGACTTTCTATAACTATGACCCGAAGGGTACCTCACAACATGTAAAAGAAGAACTAAAAGATGCCGGTAAAGCTGTGGGGTCAAAAGTCGTTGAAACCGGCGGTAAAGCTGTTGAAAAGACAAAAGAAATCGGTAATACAGCTAAAGACAAATTGAAAAAGTTATTTAAATAAAAATATTCAAATACATTCCGTTTAATGAAAAGAAGCTGCCTGATAATTATAAAATTAGACAGCTTCTTTTTTTATAAATATTCTGCATACTATCATAAAGTTAAATCGATTCTTCTATCTCTATTCTAATTCATAACTATCACTCCCCAAAAACTCTCGCTCAATAACTTTTACTGATATTTGGTTAACTCTGTTATATTAACCAATCCAATAAATAAATTTTTCCTAAGGACTACCATTGATTGATGTTTTGATTCTTTTCGTATTAATATTTTTCCACGGATTATTTGCAATGATTGAAGTTGCTTTTATTGCTTCAAAAAAAATAAAGCTGCAGGAAAGGAAAAATAGCGGAGATAAATCAGCAGGGATTGTCCTCAAACTATTAGTTGAACCTGAAAAATTTTTATCAATAATCCAAACGGGTATAACACTGTTAGCCATTTTGGTCGGTGTATATGGTGGAGCTAAATTTGTTGATGATTTAATTCCTTTCTTTCGTCAGTTTTCTATTACTGCTCCAATTGCAAATCAACTTTCACTTTTTCTTGTAGTTGGAATATCTGCCTACCTCTCAATAATTTTTGGTGATTTAGTCCCTAAAACAATTGCACTGAATAATCCGGAAAAGATAGCTTCATTATTTACACCTGTATTAAAGTTTTTACTTTTTATCGGTTATCCTTTTGTAACAATTTTAACAACCTCCACAAAATTTTTTATTAAAATATTTTTCATTAAGAAAAGAAGTGAGCCTTCAATTACCGAAGAAGAACTGAAAATAATGATATCCATGGGAACTGAGCAAGGTGTTCTTCATAATAGAGAATCAGAAATTCTTCATAGTATTTTACGCTTTAACGATATAACGGCTGAAGTCCTTATGACCCCTCGCAATGAAATTGTTTGGATCGATTATAACGAAGAACCAAAACAAATTTATCAAAAAATGATCTCCCATGAATTCAGCCGCTATCCGGTTTGTGAAGGAAGTCTTGATAATATTTTAGGAATTATTTCCATGAAGGAATTTTTAATTCAATATCACTCAAGCCCATCATTCAGAATGGAAGACATTCTATTTGACCCTCTTATTATCTCATGTGATATTGATGCGTTAAGTCTGTTAGACAAATTTAGAGATTCACGAAGTTATGTTGCTGTAATAATAGATGATAAACGAAGTGTAAAAGGAATGATTGCATTGCACGATCTTTTAGTTCACATAGTTGGCGAGTTACCAGACAATTATGAAACAGAAGAAGATAAGTTTTTTAGACGGGAAGATGGTTCATACCTGGTTGATGCAAATTTCCGCACTTCAGAAATCCAAAAACTACTCCCCATTTCCTTTAGTGAAGATTCTTTTGGTACAATTAGCGGATTGATGGTTTCGAGGTTAGGACACATGCCGAAAGTAGGTGATAGAATTATTGAACAAAATTATCTTTTTGAAATTGTTGACATGGATGGAATTAAAATAGATAAAATATTAGTCTCTCTCTATAAGAAAACAGTCTACATTTAGTCAGATGGATTTATCAAACAAATAAAATCTTTTATAAATATTTGATCCTTGTTGCTGCTAGGCTCTTAGAAAATCACTATCACTAATCCGTTAGCTAACGGATTTAAATTTGTAGAAAATAGAACCTTATTACCTTAGTAATAAAACGATCCGCCGCGGCGGACTGTTTATCTACCTTATTACCTTATTGTTATAAAGA
>JAUXVN010000131.1 GCA_030684555.1 Ignavibacteria bacterium | reverse complement strand
GTTACTCTTTACTGCGGTGAGTTGTAATAAGCCAACAGAGCCGCCACCACCGGAGAAGTATGACCTTGAAATAATTGCAGCCGACGCTTCTTGTACTGAGGTTTGGATTGATGTTAAAACCCCTAATACTCTACTACCGCAGATATTTACACTAACAGAAAACGGAGAAGAAAAAGGAAGTGTAACAATAGATAAAGCAGATACAACAATAGTAATAGAAAACCTCCTCCCTAAGAAAAACTACAAATACCAATTAAAGAACAACGAACATAAAAGCAACCAAACAGAAATAACCACCCTTGACACCACAAGCCACAATTTCACCTGGCAGACATTTGAGTTTGGACAGCACAGCAGCAGTGTACTTTACGATGTAGCAATAATAGATGAAAACAACATTTGGGCTGTTGGTGAAATATATATGAATGACTCGAATGGCAATCCCGACCCAACGTTTTATAATGCAGTTCATTGGAATGGAACAGAATGGGAGCTAAAAAAAATATTTTACAAAGGCGGGATATGGCCTATACGAACAATATTTGCATTTAACGACAACGATATTTGGTTTTCAGGTTATATGCGGTATTTAAATAGTCAGTTCATTGAATTGGCTATTCCGAATCTTCTTATGGGTTGGCAAATCAACAAACTCTGGGGCACAAGCAGCGATGATTTATATGCAGTTGGCAACGGAGGCAACATCGCCCATTGGAACGGGAGCAGTTGGAAGAAGATAGAAAGTCCCATAGGGACAAGCGGGACTGATTTAACTTTATTAGATATTCAAGCTAATGGTCGTGAAGAAATATTTATATGTGGACTAAACATGGCCAGTATTGATGGAATAATTATTAAATCTGAGGATGGGATTAATTTTAATATTTTAGTTGAAGGTGATAATATTACTGCTGAACAATTATTTAATCCCAAATTGCACGGCACAATCGCATCAATTAGCGTTGATAATTCAAATACGCTATACGCAGCAGGTAATTTGGTTTATCAATATAAATTCAATAAATGGGACTATTTAAATTCTTTGCCAGAAAATTATATAGGGGGAAATCCCGGTACATTTTATCGGGGGTATATTACAAAAATCCGAGCAATTGCTTCCAATAATATATGGCTGGCAGGCGATAGAAATACTGTCAGACACTTCAACGGTTTGAGCTGGCAACAGATCGGGATGCCTTACAATCCTCAAATGGATTTAATTTGGCGCGGAATAGATTCAAGAAGCAGTTTAACAGCAATAGCAGGCAGTCACAATAACAACGCGATTATAATGATTATAAAATGATAAAAAAATCCCCGATGCGGGCGGCATCGGGGTAATCCCACGGCTGTCGAGAACCACTTCTCGATAGAAGAAGCAGTAAAACTAAAATATAAATAATTCAGCGGAGTGCTTGTGCAGAGTCTTTTGCAAACTTTATGTATATGGAAAGCCGTTTCAACACTAAATGTATGAAGTTGCTAACCCAAGGTAAAACAAAAATCTCCCAGCCAATGGTATAAAAAATACCTGAATGAATGGGAGACTGAAAAGTTAACTTAACTCTTTAGAGTAAGTTTAATCGAAAGCAATTACCGGAAAGTTTACTCCTTTAAGGCTTACTTGTTCAACCTCAAGTTTCATAACTCCCCGTCTAATCATTCCGATTTGTTCTGCTGCTGCGCGTGATAAATCGATATGTCGACCCTGTATATAAGGACCACGGTCATTTATTCTGACGATCACCGACTTATTATTAGCCGGATTTGTTAATCGTAACAAAGTTCCAAATCTATAATCTCGATGTGCGGCGGTTAAAGCTTCTTGATCAAAAGTTTCTCCGTTGGCTGTTGTCTTACCGTGAAAACGGGGACCATACCATGAAGCCCTCATTGTTCCTTTGTCGATGTAATTAATGATAGTCGTATTTTCATTTGTAACTTCATTAACCGATGTAATCATCTCTTCGAACTTTGGCTCTTCCTCCTCAGTTGCGATTTCGCTAACCGCCGTAAAACCAGCCAAAATCAGGAGCAATGAGAACAACATTAATTTTGTTATCGATCTCAATATACCCTCATGTTTGTTAAATAATTTAGAGAACCAAAATTATCTTTGTTAGAAGGTAATTTCAATAAAACATAGGGACTATTTTGCTGTCCGGATAAATACGGAATATCCGACTATTTTGGTATAATAGTCGAAACCCACCACTTTTTAAGTTTATTTGCTTAATAAATATTTATTGAACCACTCAATAGCCCGCTCAACACTATCACAATAATGATTGGGTTCATTTCTTATTCCATGACCTTCACGGGGATAAACAACAAACTGTACATGAGTTCCGATTTGCTTTAACGCTTGATACATTTCCCTTGAGTTTGAAATGTCAGTGTACTGATCTTTTTCACCTTGTAAAATTAAAGTAGGAGTTTTGATATTTTGAGTATAAAATGCAGGTGATCTATTTATATATAAGTTATTCATGTCAATCGGTTTTTCCCAATAGTAATATCCGAAAAACATTTTCTCAAATTCTGGCTGCCATGAGTTGCTCCAATCAGTTAAGAAACTATAGATTCCGAATAAAGATACTGCAGCTTTGAAGCGGTTGTTTTGGGAAATAATCCAGTTAGTTAAATAACCTCCGTAACTTCCCCCTGTTACTCCCATTCTGTTTGAATCGACAAAACCTTCAGCGATAAGAAAATCGATACCCGACATAATATCTTCATAATCACCGCCGCCAAGGTCGTACCTGTTTGCTTGTCCGAATTTATCAGAATAACCTGAACTTCCCCGCGGGTTTGGTGCAAAAACGAGATAACCTTCTTGAGTCATAAGTTCAACAGCGTAACTTTGGTTTAGAGTATTGCGGAAGTTGCCATAAGGTCCACCGTGCAGAATAGAAATTAACGGATATTTATTTTTCGGATTAAAATTTTCAGGTTTAAAAAGAATTCCTTCTATATCAAACTTACCATCTTTACTTTTATAAGAAATAACTTCTTGTGAGTATTTGGGCAGACTTTTCAATTGTTCTGAAAAAGATGAAACTCTCTTTCCGTTTACGGCTATTTCGCCGTAGGTTTTTGAGTCTTCTTCTTTATAAGAAAGATGTCCCTTTGCTGAAATACTTAAATTACTAATCGAAACATTCCCTTTACTCACTTTAGAAATAGCTTTTGAGTTTATATTTACTTCATAAAGATGGATATCGGTTTTTTCATTAACGGTGAATAAAATTGTTTCGGCATTTTTCCATAAAAATGAGTTAACCGAATAGTCAAAATCTGAAGTAAGATTATCTTTTGAACCGTTCAAATAATTCATAATGGTAAGATCGGATTCTGCAAATTCTATGTCAGGAACAGTTTGAGTTTTATAAGCGATAAATTTATCGTTAATAGAGAAAACAGGTAAAGTTTCAGGACCTTCATCAGAAGTAATCTGCCGTATTTTACCCGTCAGATCAATTTCATAAATATCCTGCTTCTGATCATCATTATATTCCCCTGTTATATTTGTTTGATAGATGATTTTATCTCCGTTGGAATTAAACATTATGTTTGAAACTCCCGCATCAAGATCAAACGAAGAGATAATAATTTTCTTATTCACATCAAAAACATGAAGGGTTTTGATTGGATTGGTTTTTGGAAATACAATTTCATCACGTTTAACTTTTAACTTTTTACTCTTTGCATCTTCTTCATCTTCATCATATCGGTCAGAAAGGATAGCAATTTTACTCCCGTCTTTTGCCCATATATATTCATCAACTCCGTTTGGGAGTGAAGTCCAATTATCAGATTCACCGCCGGATAAAGGAGTTGCCCACAATTGGGTAGTTCCTTTTTCAAGTTTGTTGCTTTCTTTATTAAGTCCTTCGCGGGATGATAAAAAAGTTACCCACTTTTGGTCGGGGGAAAACTGAGGAGTTGTACAGCTTGTTCCGTTTTGTGTGAACTGTGAATAGACCCCCGTTTTCACATCAAGAATAAAAACTTGTGTATTCCATTTGCTTTCAGTAAAATCAGCTTTACGAATTGTGAATAAAACCTTATCACCGTTTGGTGAAATCACAACCGAGTTTGGAATAATCATTGAAAGCTTATCTTGAATGGTAAATTTATCTCCGGCAAAAGCGGTAACCGTTAAAATCAATAATAAAAATAATCGACCCATCTTAGCTCCAATCAAAATATAAAATTGAAAGACTAAAATAAGAATGTTTGGTTATATTGGAGTAGCAGAATCTAATCTCATTTTTATTTGGCACTTTTTACTTTAAGAAAAGTATAAGTGATAAAAGTCCGGAGTTTATATGAAATCCTTAAAACTAAAAATAACCCGATTACTAATTATTTTTTCACTCCCTTTCATTATAGGCAGTTCAAACGAAACAGATTCGGAAATTAGATTTAGACTTTCCAATTATACAAATTTTACAATTGATGAAAACTTAGCGGTCGATTTGTTCCTCGAATATCAAGCTAAAGAAATGAACTTCAGATTATTAAAATTAACCGAACCGCTGAAAATTCTTCAAGAGATGTATAGCTTTCAAAACGAAACAAATGGGTTTGACATTTGGGGAAAAAACGATTCACACATCCTAAAGTATACAAAAGAAGTTAAAAACTGGAAGAAAGATTTTTCGGATATAAAAACTCGTTGGAGTTCGCACAAAATTGAAATCGGTAAAGTTGATGAAACCGGTATTTATGTTGTGCAAGCGATTCAAGGGGATCAAGTAGCTTACTGTCCGGTAATTGTATCAAACTCAGCACTCGTTTATAAAGTTTCCGGCGCAGAAATAATCGCTTTTCTAACTGATGTTAAAAGCGGAGAATTTATAAACAGCGGAACTGTTTCTCTGTTGAGTAAAGATAAAAATTTAATAGCTTCGCAAAAGGTTGAGGATGGAATTCATCTGATTAAAATTGATACTGCAAAATCCTTTTCGGAAAAATTACTCCTAATCGGCGACACGGGAAAGGAGATTGTCTTTAGCAATCCGTACATCTTTTTCAGAGATTTTCATATTCCGAACACAATGGGGTATATATACACAAACCAGCCTGTTTATCGCCCCGGACAGGAAGTGCATTTCAAAGGAATAGTTAGGAAAAAAGATTTCAACAATTTATTTCCATTAACAAATGAAAAATTGGAAGTTGTTATTCGCTCCCCAAAAAACAAAGAAGTGTATAAAACCGAATTAACCTCAAACGAGTTCGGAAGCGTATGGAGTAGTTTTGTTTTAGAGGATGAAGCAGATATTGGCAATTACTCAATTAGCATCTCTAATGAAAAGGGAAATTATTACGGCAACTTCGAAGTTGAAGAATATAAAAAACCCGAATATAAAGTTACAGTTACAACATCCAAAAAGAATTTCACAAGAAAGGATATTGTTACAGGGGAAGTTCAAAGCGATTACTATTTTGGTTCTCCCGTTGCCAATGCTGATGTTTCAGTAAAAATATATAAATCAAGATTTTGGCTCCCCTGGTGGTATTGGTCAGAACATCAATGGTTTTATAAATCATTTGCGGGAAATGTATTCAGCCGGAATCAGCAAAAAGAGTTTGTAAATCAAATAGACGGAAAGCTTGATAAAAACGGGAAGTTCAATTTCGATTATCAAATTAGTGAAGTTGATGAATTTGATTTCAACTATACATTTGTTGCAGAAGTTACTGATGAATCAAGACGCACAATTTCCGGATCTCACGAAGTGATGATTACACGCGGCGAGTTTTCACTTTCTGCATTTTCGAGTAAATACTTTGTAAAAAAAGGGGAATCGCTTATACTAAATCTTCGTGCTTATGATTTTAGTAATAATCCGGTACAAACATCTTTCGAATTGATAATCAATAAAGTTGATTATGCAAACAATACAAGTTTTGAAAAGACAATTAAGACTCTCACAGGAACTACAGATGAAGCCGGTAAGTTTTCAATTCCTTTTCTCGCCGAAGCTGCGGGGAATTATCGCTTTATTTTTAGTTGTGAGGATAAACAGGGAAATAAATTAACCGCCGCCGCAAGTTTTTATGTAAATGATAAAGAATTCCCTTACTCCTATAACTACAGCGGCGGAACAGAAATAAATTTAGATAAAGAGGCATACGAGCCCGGTGATACTTTGTCCGCAATTATTCTACTTCCTCACGAGGTAAATGATTTACTATTAACATATGAAATAGATTCGAAGGTTACTTTTTTCAAGAAGATTTCAATCAAAGGAAAAGTTCATGAATTGAAGATAGTTCTGGATGAATCTCTTTCCCCTTCATTTAACATTTCAACAATTTATGTTTTTGAGAAGAATGTTTATTCGCAAAATAAAATGGTGCCGGTTCTGCCTGTAAGTAAGATATTAACTGTTGATATAACTCCTTCCAAAGAGATATTTAAACCCTCAGACGAAGCCGAGTATAAAATAAGAGTGAAAGATTATAAGGGAAGAGTTGTTCCAAATAGTGAGGTTTCATTCGGTGTAATTGATGAAAGTATTTATGCGATTAAAAATGAAACCACTTTACCCATTAACAACTTTTTCTTTTCTCCACGGCATAATTATGTGCAGACATATTCGACCATTACATCAAATTATTTTTCTGTTTTAAGCAGATATGCTTCATTATTGGATAAAGACTACTTTAATAAGAAAAAAAGTGTTACGGAAAAAACAACTGTTGAAGGTTCTCTGAAAGATAAGTCGACCGGAAATGTTATTAAAAACGGTGTTAGACTCTTATTCATTAATCAATATGAAGTAAGACAAATTATTCCCGATTCAATCGGAAAATATTCATTGAAAAATATATCCGTAGCTGACTATGATATAGCTCTCATAACCGAACGAAATAATTTTGTCTTTATAAAAAGTGTATCACTTAAAAAAGCAAAAAACATTATTGATTTATTGGTTGATATTCCGGCCTCAGATTTTCCGATTATGCTGGAAGAGGTGGCAAGTGACCAAATATTAAGATCTTCGACTGCAGAAAACAGGCTTGCAGTTCAAACCGGTTTTGCAAAAGGAGCCGGTGTTGAAGCTGATAATTTCCAAACACCACAAGTTCGGTCGGAGTTTGTTGATGCAATAGTTTGGATTCCAAATCTTGTTACCGATAAAAATGGTGAAGCTTCTGTCAAATTCAAAATGCCCGATAATCTAACAACCTGGCGCGCAACCGTTAGAGGAATAACAAAAGTTAACGGTGCGGGACAATCAATTAATACTGTAATCTCAAGAAAAAATCTTCTTGTAAGATTAGAAACTCCCCGTTTTTTAAGAGAAGGGGATAAACATTTTATTTCTACAACAGTTCATAATTATTTAAGTGAAAAGAAGAAAGTTCTTTTATTTTTTGAGTCTGATGAATTAAAAGTTATCGGGTTAGCCGGAGAACACAAAGTAAATAGTAAAAATGATAATCAATTTGATTTCTTCCTTGAGGCTAATTCAGCTCGACGATTTGATTGGGAAGTTGAAATAACTAAACCAATGGGACAAGTTGAACTTTATACCGAAGTATTAACAAATGAAGAATCTGATGCGGTTAAAATCTCTCTTCCTGTTTATCCAAACGGGATTAAACAAATTACACCGATAAATCTTATTGTAGATAAGCAGACTGATTTAGAGTATGAGTTTACAATTCCAAACGATGTTGATTTACGAACGGTAAGTTTATCTTTCTTACTGCAGCCAACAATTGCCGGGACAATCCTAAAATCATTAGATGATTTAATCCAGTATCCATACGGCTGTGTCGAGCAAACGATGAGCAGATTTCTTCCTGCGGTTATAGCTTCGCAAACATTCAAGGAGTTGAAACTTCCTCTTTCATCTAATGCTACAAACGAATTACCAAAAATTGTTGACGCCGGATTAAAAAGACTCTATTCATTTGCTCATGGCGACGGTGGATGGGGCTGGTGGAAAAATGATAAAAGTGATTTGTTTATGACCACTTATGTTTTAAATGGATTACTCGAAGCACAGCTCTCGGGTTATAAAATAGAACAGAGTTATATCGATAACTCAACAAATTTTTTATTGGATAGAACAAAAGATATTTCTTCGATTGATAAAACAACCTATTCTTATGTATTATATGTGTTAAGTAAGAATGGCAAGTTTGTTAAGGAGAATCGCGATTACTTAATTTCTTCCTTAAACAAATTTTCGAACGAGACACTTGATGCTTATTCACTTTCGTTAACGGGGTTAGCTTATTTTTCACTTTCTCAAATAAAAGAGAGTGAAAAGATAATGGATGTTTTACTTGGTAAAATTATTGAAACTGAAAGAACTGCATATTGGAAAGAATATTCAAACCGATTTGGCTGGCAGTATGATGAAGTACAAACAACAGCCTATTCGTTGAAACTGTTGATTAAGGTAAATCCGCAGAGCAAACTAATTCAAAAAATCGTAACCAAACTGATTGAGCAGCAAAGAGGATATTCATGGAACTCAACTCAGCAAACGGCAAAAGTAATCTTCGCATTAACTGATTTTCTGAAAATATCAGGAGAACTTGCAGCCGATTATACAGCAACCGTTAAATTGAATAATGTAAAAATTCATAGTCAAACGTTTACTGATAAAAATATTTTTACCGATCAAAATAAAATTGTAGTTGATAACAATTCCACTTCTATTCTAACGCACGGTAAAAATATTTTGTTAGTTAGAAAAGAAGGAACGGGTAAAATTTATTTTTCGGGGAAGAATGAGTTTTATCAAAAAGAAAAGAAAAATGAATTTGCCAAACATTTTAAAATATCAAAAGAAATGTTTCGATTGCTCCCGGATGCTTCTCCAAAAGGAATTATTTACAAAAAATCGGAAATCAAAAAAAGTATAAAATCGGGTGAAATGATATTTGTGAAACTTAAAATCGATTTTATAGATGAAGAAGATAAGTATATAATTATAGAAGATTTTCTTCCCGCAGGTTTTGAAGTTGTTAAAAATGAAACTTATTATAACATTCAAAACGAAAATGAGTATTCTGAATTTGAGGGGGATTATAGAATATATGGAAGACGTCCGTGGATTTGGAGATATGCCGATAAAGAAATACGTGATGAAAAAATTTCATTTTTTGTTACAAACCCGGAAAAACAAATGACTTTTACATACTTACTAAAAGCTCAAATTCCGGGGGATTATTCAATTGTTCCGACTGAAGTATCTTTAATGTATTATCCCGAAATTATGGAACTTGGAAAAAGTAAAAAAATTAGTGTAAGCGAGTAGAAAAATTTAAGTGAGGATTTTGAAAGTTTTAACTCTGAAAATCCTCACTTCTTCTTTCTTAAAATAAAATATTGTTGACCTTCAACAACAATTAACCGTCGGTTCATTATTCCCTGTAGCAACTAATATTGACTTCCCAAAATCAAGAAAAGAAGTTTCCGACATCTTCCAAATTTTGAAAAATTACTTGCTTTTCATTTGATTTTTCTACATAAACCACAAAAACCAATTGAATATTCCTTTGGCATATAAGTTGCACTTTTCAAACCATTAATAATATTAGTGAGACAATCATGATAAGAGGAACAGTTTTTATTGCTTCCGACATCTGCAAAGGATGTGAATTGTGCATTGCAGCTTGTCCACAGCATAGTTTAAGTCTATCCCGACAAATTAATCCCAAAGGATATAAATACGCAGAACTAATTAACGATGAATGTACCGGCTGTATTAATTGTGCGCTCGTTTGTCCCGATGCAGCCATTACAGTTTATCGTCAAGCAAAAGTAAAGAAAGCAGTTTAGGAGTATTACAAATGGAAAACACAAATAAAAAAGAAGTCCGTTTGATGAAGGGAAATGAAGCTTTAGCAGAGGCTGCAATTCGTGCAGGTCTACATGCTTACTTCGGATACCCAATAACTCCACAATCGGAAATATTAGAATATTTTGAAGAACAAGCCCCGAAACGGGGTTTTACAGTTTTGCAAGCTGAAAGTGAAGTTGCATCAATTAATATGATTTACGGGGCTGCAGGTGCAGGTGCCCGTGTTATGACATCATCGTCAAGTCCGGGTGTAAGTTTGATGCAGGAAGGAATTTCTTACATCGCAACAGCAGAACTTCCCTGTTTGATTGTTAATATCACACGCGGAGGTCCCGGATTAGGAACAATTCAGCCGTCACAAGGTGATTATTTTCAATCAGTAAAAGGGGGCGGACACGGTGATTATAAGTTGTTTGTACTGGCTCCTTCTTCAGTTCAAGAAATGGCTGATTTCGTTTTTGATGCATTCAGAGTCTCAGAGAAATACCGCATTCCCGCATTAATACTTGCTGATGGCGCTCTCGGACAAATGATGGAAAAACTTACATTGCCGGAAGAAGGATCGCTTCCTCACGTAACTCCTGAATGGGGAACAACGGGTAAAACAAAAGATAGAGAAAGAAATATTATAACCTCTCTCCATATTCAACCCGAAAAAATGGAAGCAATAAATCATCATCTTCAAGCTAAATATAAGGCAATTGAAGAAGCTGAAGTTCGCTATGAAGAATACTTTATGGAAGATGCTGAAATCGTTTTTGTCGCTTTCGGTTTATCTGCCAGAATTTGCCAAAAAGCTGTTGATATAGTTAGAGAAAAAGGAATTAAAGCAGGATTAATCAGACCGATAACACTATTCCCATTTCCGAAACAAATTATTTCCGAGACTGCTAATCGAGCAGTTGGATTTATGGTTGTTGAAATGAATGCAGGTCAGATGGTTGAAGATGTTCAACTTGCTGTGAATGGTAAATGTCCGGTTTATTTCAAAGGAAGAATGGGGGGAATGATTCCCACACCCGAAGAAATAGCCGTAGCATTAGAAGAAAAATTCATTCATCATGAAGAAAAAGTGTGAGGAAGATATGGAAATACCTGTATTAGAAAATTTAGAAGTAGTATATAAGAAACCTGAAACTCTAACCGATACTCCTTTTCACTATTGCCCGGGTTGCGGACATGGAGTTGCACATCGAGTTTTAATGGAAGTAATTGATGAATTAGGAATTCAAGAAGAGACAATCGGTGTTGCCCCTGTAGGATGTTCTGTATTTGCTTATCATTACATGAATATTGATATGCAACAAGCAGCACATGGTCGTGCAAGTGCAGCCGCTACCGGAATTAAAAGAGTTCTACCTGAAAAATATGTTTTTTCATATCAAGGAGATGGTGACTTAGCAGCAATAGGAACAGCAGAAACTATTCATACCGTTAACCGCGGTGAAAATATTTTAATGGTGTTTATTAACAATGCAATTTACGGAATGACCGGCGGTCAGATGGCTCCGACATCTTTATGCGGGCAAGTAACTTCAACAACTCCGTATGGTAGAGACCCGGCAAAAATTGGCTTTCCGCTTAAAATTACCGAATTGATTGCTCAACTGCCCGGTGCATATTTTGTTGCACGTCATGCAGTTCACACTCCTAATGCTGTTCGAAAATTGAAAAAAGCTCTTCGAAGTGCATTTGAATATCAAAAGCTAAATAAAGGAACTTGCTTTATTGAGATTGTTTCTAATTGTCCTTCGGGATGGAAACTATCACCACTTGAATCACAAAAGTGGATTGAAGAAAATATGTTTCCTATGTATCCGCTGGGTGATATTAAAGTTCCAGGCAAAAATATAACTGCTCCTTCAACAGAGAATAATTAGGTGATTAAAATGATTAAAACAGAAGAAATAATTGTTGCGGGTTTTGGAGGACAGGGCGTTCTATCTTTAGGACAAGTTCTCTCATACTCAGCAATAATAGAAGATAAAGAAACAAGCTGGATGCCGTCATACGGTCCTGAAATGAGAGGCGGAACAGCAAATTGTGTAGTAATAATCTCAGATGGTAGAATTAGTTCTCCACTAGTTTCAAGATATGATTCGGCTATTATTCTTAATCAGCCATCGCTTGATAAATTCGAGTCATGTGTAAAACCCGGGGGTTTTCTTTTTTACGAAGAATCTACAATTGTAAATCCTCCGACCAGAGAAGATATCCACATTTTTAAAATTGCTGCAACAGAAGAAGCAAACAAACTGAACAAAAAACAAGTTGCAAATATGATAATGCTCGGAGCATTTTTAGAAGTGCGTTCTATTGTGAAGTTGGAAAGTGTATCAAAAGCATTACTCAAAGTACTTCCTGAAAGACATCATCACTTAATTCCGTTAAATGAAAAAGCAATTGGTATCGGGAAAGAGATTATTCAGAAACAGTATCAAGAAACTATTTAGTAAATTTAAATGAATTTATTGTTCGGGGGATTATATGACCGAAAATGAAAATACAAAATGTGGACACGCATGCAAGAATTCCTGTGCAATGCTGAATGAAGCGTTACGAAAAGAAACTGCTTCTGTGCGGTTTTATGAGGGAGTCTTTGATCAATGTCATTCACCTGAAATCAGAAATTTTCTTTCTGATCTTATTGACGAGAGAAGAAATAATATTTTGAGGATTATTCAGAAGTTGAATGAAATTCATGCCCGTTCTCAATCTCTCGACGGGATTATCTCCAGTTTTACTTCATAAAAATTTCAACGGGGATTTTATTATAAACATTATTGTAATAAAATCCCTTTTCATTAAACGCTCCCGATCTTGCTAATCTGCAATCAAACAAAGTTAATTTTTTTTTGGGATAATAACTTCAATATGGAATAACTGTGGGGGTTTCAATCGGAGAGATAAACTGACTTCTGAAAAGATTGTTAGTTGACAAAATCGCTCATGCCAAATTCGATATTTATAATAAAAACACTCAGAAAAAACATTAGATTATAAGAGCTGGTTAAGGCAAGATTTGATTTAGCAAAAATATTTTTGCCGAAACGTACGGACTAATGATGTAGAGTAAAAGATAGACTACAGAAAATAGTCAAACAGTATTTATATTTTGAAGTTGATTAATGGAGTAATTTGATCGATTTACAATTATAAGTTGAAATTAATCATAATGACCTTTGCCAAGAAATACTACAAATATTGTTCTGAAGAGTATTTTAAAGTCCATACGTAAAGACATATTTTCAATATAAAAAAGATCAAATCTGAGTTTCGTTTTCACATCTTCGACGCTTTCATCATATTTGTGTTTCACTTGAGCCCAGCCGGTAATACCGGGTTTTACTTTAAGTCTTCTTTTATAGTATGGAATTTCTTCCGCTAACTTTTCAACAAAGAACGGTCGCTCCGGGCGCGGACCTACTAAACTCATTTCTCCCTTTAGGACGTTTATCATTTGGGGGAGTTCGTCAAGGCGTATTTTGCGTATAAATTTTCCAACTCTCGTTACACGTGGATCATTTTTTTGCGACCAAACCGGACCTGAAAGTTTTTCAGCATCATCGTACATAGAGCGGAATTTGAAAAGTTTAAATACTTTTCCGTTTTTACCACACCTCTCCTGCCTAAAGAAAGCAGAGCCGGGTGTATCAATCCTTATAGCAAGTGCCATTAATAATATTATCGGGGATGAAATTATCAGAGCTATAAACGAGATTACTATATCAAGTATTCGTTTAATTTTTTTTTCCCATTCTGGCATTAACTGTGGATTTATATCGATAAGTGGAAAACCATATAACTGAGCCGTTCTTGCTTGACCGCTTAAGATTTCATACAAGTCGGGAGCGATTTTGAGACCCACATTTTTACTTTCACATTTACTGATTATATCAATCAATGTATCTTCCTGATGGGTTTCAAGAACGATGATTACTTCTTTAATATTTAATTCATCAATTACTTTACTAATCTTCTCAATGTTATCGATTACCTTTTGTCCGTTATGTTCCTTACCAAGATTTTCATTTTTTACAGCCAGAAATCCCACCACATCAAGACCGAGAGCGGGATGTAATTTTATTTCGTCTCCAATTTCTTTAGACTTGTTATTAAAACCAACTATAATAGTATTCCGCCTTCCAATACCTTTAATAAGTAGATTTCTTTGAATGCTTCTAACCGTAACTCTGCCGATAGAAACTAAAAGAAACAAGACTCCCCAATAAATAAAAATCAAGAACCTGTTTGGGGAATCTACACCATGAGATACATCGTCAATAAAAATAAGGAAGAATAAAACTAATACCCCGATAAATGAAGATTTGAACAACGTGGAAATTTCATCAAACCTGCTTGATGCGAACCATGTTTTATACATCCCTACGAAGGTGAAAATTATAAGCCAGAAACAGTAAACGACAAACATTGGAATCAAGAATGCAGGCATAATCACAAAGTCAAACAATCCGGTTTGAACTCTAAAATAAAAGAAAATTAGCCAGGCAAAATTAATAGCAATGAAATCAAACACGAAGATAATATAAGGTTTATTCTTGTTCATTGTTTAATCACTTATCTTGGAGTTGACTCCCAAATAACAGTATGTTCCTTTCTTAAAAACTTGATAAAACCAGAGACAAGAGCAATATTGGTTACAATGAAAAAATAGGGTAATGAAAACAAAATGAACCGAACCTTTATTAAGGAAAAAAGAAAACCGATAAGGGCAAAAGTATACAGTGTAACTTGAAAATAAAAAAATATTTCAAAGAGAATTCCAGTTGAGAATAAAAGCATGTTTAAAATCAAAATAATTATCAGTTGAAAAGGAAGAAACCACCTTAATACTTTGTGTGACCAAAAGGCGTATGTTAGCAGTAGATTATTATTAAATAATAGATGTTTAAAAAATGATAAAGTTTGATAATTTGTAGCCGCAAATCTTTTTTTTCGTTTATATTCTGCAGCAATGTCATTGGCTACATTTTCATAAGCAATCGCATCATTTGCAAACAGGAATTTATATCCTTTAGATAAAACGGAAAGGGATACAAAGAAATCATCTGTTACGGCTTTCCGGATTGGGATTGATGTGAACAACTCTTTTCGAATAGCAAATATACCTCCATTTGCACCTATAAGAATACCCAATTTCCCTTCTGCCTGTTTTATAAGTGTTTCGAACATCCAGTATTTTTTTTCTTCAACGCTTTGGGTAGTTACGTTTTCATCCGAAAGAATTAGTTTGCCTGAAACACCACCAACGCTGTCATCCCAAAATTTGTTAATAAGATTTTTTAAAGCCATTTTATCGAATATGGTATTAGCGTCTGAAAAGACAAGGATATTATTGGTGGCATTTTGTACGAGGTCGTTAATAACTGCTGCTTTTCCACGCCGATTTTCAAAAATATAAATTTTTAACCATGGGGAAGTTGATGCAAGAGTAGTGAGTATCTGATTTGTATTATCGTTTGAACAATCTGAACCAACAATAACTTCAAGCAATTCCTTATCATAATCAAGCGACTCAATATTTTCAATTCTTTGCTTGATGACCTTTTCTTCGTTATATGCAGAGATGAGAATAGAAACCGATAATTTAGATTCAGATAATTCAGTACTTCTGTTTCTTTTTGCCAATACCATCAAGAGAATAGGATAAAGCAAATAAGAGTTGACTATTAAAAGGAAAGTAACAAAAAATAGAATTTCTGAAATCAAAAACACCTGCTAAAAAATATTAATATATATTCCAATTTATCAAATTAACACGAAAGTAGATAGGAAATATTTAAATGGAAAACCGGCTAAGTATTCTCAGCCGGTTATGATAAAGGTTACTTAAACCTTCTACGCTTATTGTTTCAGTATGAGCTGTCGATTGGGATTTTATACTTTCTTATCAATATATTCGGTCTTTTCAAGCTTATCTTCGAACTTCTCTTTCAAGTTCTTATTGTTTTTGTTAAAAAGATGTTTGTAGAAGACGAAAAATGCTTTTATAGTTCTTCTCAATTCAGAAGGATGTCTTAAAATATTTTTAGCTTTCATAATATAATATGCCGGACGTAAATAGTATTCACTTCTGGCATAATTACAAAAATCAACTATTTCTTGAGCAGTTAAGTCATGGGTATGAACAACAGTATTATGAAGACCTTCAGGGGTAAGCCAATCGTTAAAGGAATTAGCACTAATCAATCCTTCCTTTTTGGCCCAATCGTACGCCTCTGTTCCAGGATAAATCATAAGCGGGAAAAATTGGGCAGTATCAGTGTTTTGGCGTTTCGCTAATTCCAAAGTTTCTTTCATTGTAGCGATTGTCTCCCCCCGGTTTCCCATCATATAGCAAGCATGGATCAGCAAACCTGCTTTTTTTGCATTTTCTGCTGCTTTAAATTGTTCAACCTTAACCCCCTTTTTCATTAATTTCAATATTTCATTTGAACCACTTTCAAAACCAACAATAACTAACCTGCAACCAGCTTTTTTCATCCAACGCATTGTTTCTTCATCAAGATCAGCTCTAACATTACATGTCCATGTTAATTTATTCTTTTGCTGAATAAGTAATTTACATACTTCAATAATATGGTTTTTATAAACAGTAAAGGTATCATCCTCAATTGTAACTTCAACAACTTCAGAAAAATTTTTCTCGATATATTTAAATTCTGCCGCAATACTTTCAGGTGACCTATGTCTATAAGTATGACCATAAAAATTTTGAGGATAAACACAAAATGTGCATAAATAAGGGCAGCCTCTTCCGGTATAAACCATAATTTGAGGGTACCTTCCAGCAGAGAAGAAATAATTTCTTGGATTGCAATACCTTTTAAATATTTCACTTGCAAAAGGCATACTATCAAGATCGGTTAGAGCAGGTCTTGGAGGATTTACATTTACACTTCCATTCCGGAAAGTCAAAGAATTTATCGAGTCTAATTCTTTACCATAGCTTAAAGAATCAGCTAACTCGGCGATTGTCTCCTCATATTCATTTCTAGCTACAGAATCAACAATAGGATTTTCTTCCATAGTTTCTTTATGTAGTGCAGTTACGTGATTTCCAACCAGGCACGCATGAACATTCGGGAAAGTTTTTTTTAGTTCGGTAACAAAAGCAATGTCTCTGCTAATACTCCCAGTGCTTGTTTCAATAACAGCCAAATCTGGATTGAATTGCTTTAATCGTTCGAGTGTGATAGTAATATCTATAACTTCTGCGGGAGCGTCGATTAAAATTACATTATGACCTTTTTTTTCCACAAAACCTGCTGCTAAAGCTAACCAAATCGGGTAATAAACTGTTCCGCTTTTGGTGACAGCAGGACTTCTCGATCCTCGTGAATACTTTGGAAGGAATGGTGGGTTGATAAAAGCAACATTCATTTATTTTTTCTCCAATCGAAATTATTATTAAACGTTAGTTTGAGTATTTGTGTTAAATAGGAAAGTTCCTTTTTTCCTGACGGATAAAACATAACTCTTATAAATTTTGAGACAAATCTAAAAATAAAACCCTGAAATACAATTACTCTTAATATCAATAGCCTAAATTGTCCGTAGTGCTTTTGAAAAAAATAGAACATTCCCCGGTACCGTTCTACTAATAGATTATTCACGGTCTGTTTTTGAACTTTTTGTTGAGTTGAATGTCCGAATAGATGGACTATGCTGGAATCAGGAAGAAAAACAGATTTATATCCACTTTTTTTAATTCTCAAGCTCCACTCAACTTCTTCGTTATATAGAAAAAACGCTTCGTCTAACAAACCGACTTTATCAATAACCTCTCGTTTTACCATCATACATGCACCTGTTACATGGTCAACTTCTCTGCGGGAGTTATGCTCCCAATAACTTTCGAGAGATTTCGCCCCGATAAAGTTTTTTAATAGTGCAATTAGTTTACTATTATAACCTAAAAATGATTTAAAAAATTCATTTGCATGAAAAAATTCTTTTAACAGAGAAGGGAAGGAGTGAGTGGAACGTTCAATATCTCCAACAGCATTAAAAATTTTTGGACCAACAACCCCGACATCCTCATGAGATTCGAGGTATTCTATCATTGGCTCAAAAGACTCTTGATTAACAATTGTATCGGGATTGAGAAGCAAAATATATTTTCCTTTTGCCAATCTAATACCAATATTATTTGCTGCAGCAAAACCTACATTTTTGTTATTTAAAATAAAAGAAAAATTATTATACTTTGCTTCAAGGTCGTTGATTTTTTCGGTTGATGCATTATCAATAATTAATACTTGATAATCAAACAAAAAATGGCTTTTAGTAATTGAGTTTAGGCAATCCTCCAAAACTTTTTTCGAATTATAGTTAACGATAACGATTGATAATTTTATAAACATCTAAACTTAGTTTCTGTAAGGACCAAACACATCATTTTTATAATCGGTTAAACCCTTGATGGCTGAATTAAGAAGGGTTTTATCAGTTAAAAACCAGTAGAGTATTTTTATAGATAAAACTACATTGAAATAAATTAGTGCGATTTTGGGGAAACAAAGTTCGATTAAAAGTTTTCTATTTCTAACAGCATAATACAAAGTCTGGGTTTTTAACTTCCTTTCTCCATGCCATTTATGATAAATTATTGAATTAGGTACATAAAGTAGTTTGAGACCGTTCTTAACAGCTCTCGCACAATATTCAATATCTTCTAGATATAGGAAAAATTTTTCATTTAACATCCCTAATTTTGATAAATCGGACACTCTGATACACATAAAGCATCCACTAATAAATGTCACAAGTTCAGGGGTGTTTGTGTTTTTAACTGAACTTACTTCCCTATTCAAGTTATTATGGACTGCTAATCCCCTTGATGGTATTAACTTGCCGCCTGCATACCAAATTTTATTTATATCGGGATAATAACGGATTTGACCGGTTCCTATACTTACATCCTGATATTTATTCATCGCACCTATCAAAGTGTCAATTGAATTCGACTCAATTATGGTGTCATTGTTTAACAGAATGGCGTATTCTAATCCACCATTTATTGCAAATTGTAGCCCAACATTATTTGCACCAGAGAATCCTAAATTTGATTTTGTATCGAATAAGTTTAAGTCTGGAAAATTTTCTTTCAATAACTGCAATGAGTTGTCAGTAGAACCATTTTCGATAACAATTATGTTTTCAAATTCAATTCGATGTTGTAGCATAGAATTTATACATTCAATAGTATCCTGCCAGTTATTATGGTTTACTAGAATTATTAGAAAAGAATGCTTCATTGTATTCAAAAGATAGATAACTTAAATTAATACTAAAATATTGCAAATTTGATAATACAAATTTTGCTGTTTATAGAATGAAATTCTACTCATACCTTCCATATTTATTTTGGAGTGAATGAAAAAATCCTAGAATCATCTTACTTAATTTATTGAGAACCTCTTTTTCAAAAATTATAATTATTAGGACTTCCTTTATAAAGCTAAATAATTGAACAAAAACAAATCCGGGGAAAATATATCCGTATTTTTTAATACAGAAGATTCTGTTTCGAGTACGGTAATAAAGCCTTAAAGGCGAATGATTTGTTGTATAGATACTCTTGAAAAAAAGTTTTTTTTCTTTAATTGTACCGAGGTTATGACTAATTAAAATATTTTGAATGACTATAACCTTGTATTTATTGCTGTTTAATCTAAGGCAGAATTCGTTATCAACATAATCTATAAACAGCTTTTCTTCGAAACCACCTAAGGCTTTATATGAGTTGAGGTTTAAAACATTACCACTCATCAATGTTGTAAGAACGTTTTTTTTTTTGTTCTCAATTCTTTTTTTATTCGCTGTATCATGAAAACCAGTTACTATGCCTTTCCCATCAAAATTATCAATTGCTGAAAAAATTCTGTTTATATAATCAAATGGTAATTGAGTGTCTTGATCCATAGTAAGAACAAAACTGTAGTTATCGTTTATCGCATGTTGGATGCCAATATTAAGCGCTTTCCCCATCCCTAAGTTATCATAATTTGGCAGATATACGATTTTATCTTCATAATCTAAATCTTTCAACAGTGACAAAGATGTAGTATTGGAATTGTCAATAAGATACAATCGATCAACCTGATTTATGTATGTCCTAATATTTGTGATCGTCTCAATTACCGGATTATAAAAAATTACGACTGCACAAATATTAGTTTTTGTTTTTTTCATTATAATTGATTTTTATTTTTTCTATACTATTAAGGACTTCATCTTCAATAGTATCAGGTATTTGCCAAGGAGTAAAACCGTATTTAGACTTAAAAATATATTTATTTTTCAGATTATAGTACTTTGACCAGAAACTTTTTCTAATCACACTTTGATGTAAATTTACATCAAGTTCTGTAATATAGTTATAACTGTTTTCAATATCTGCAAACCACCAAAACGGGGGATGAAATCCATGTTTAATTATTTCATAAGTATGTTCAATATGTTCCAGACCATTATAATAAGCCTCATTCATTAAACCCACTTTTTCAATAACTTCTCTATGATAATATGAAAAGGCGCCGACGATATGTTTATTAAGGCAAATACTTGAATCCCCATACTCTAATATTTTTCTAGTTATAGGATTTCCGCTAGAATCTCTGTTTGCATTTCCATGAAAGGCATAATTAAAGTGTAAAATACCTGTTTTGTGTGCAGTGTTTATGTAAACATCAAATATGCGGCTGTCGCTAAGCGTTATATCATCTTCACATATAAAAATATCCGTACAGCCTTCGTTTAACAGAAATTTAAAAGCATCATTTTTTGATTTTGCAACACCATAATTTTTTTCATGTTGAATAATTTCATTTATAGGACTTTCATAAGCTGTCTTGTCGTAAGGTTTGCCATCGTTAACCACAACGAGTTTATCAATTGTTGGCATGCTATTGATACACTTTACAAAAAAACCTGGCCGATTACAAGTTATTATTCCAACGCCAATTTTAGTTTTCATATCGTTTTATTAATATTTCTAATCTATAATTAATGAGAGGGGAGTTATTTCTTTTGAGAAATTTCACACATACAGCTTTAGCTTTAGATACTTGATTCCTCTTCTCTAAAACTATAGACTTAAACCAGACATTAAATTGTTTTGAGTTTATTGTTCTGCAAGGAAAAAATATTTCTAAAAATTTGTTTATAACTTTGTAAATTAATTGAGGGGCTGCCAACTTTATGTTTAATTTCAAGTTTAGTTTTTTTAATGTGCTGTTACTAAGTGAGTTGATGTACAAATCTGTATACTTATAACTTACATTATAGGTTTCAATAAAAGTTCTAGAAAGGTTTTGGTACTCTTTATTTGTTTTATCAATTGACTTGTAGTATATGCCCAAGGGATTTTTTATGTGATGAAATTTATATCTCTGTGCTAAATTGCATTCAAATTCATAATCACCTGCAATTTCCAAACTCTCATCAAACCAAATATTGTCTTTGAAATGCACATCAGCTCTCCACATTGGTTGGGGACCTATATAACAGCTTTCCAATAATAGGAGTTTATTAAAGTCCTTATTTGATTGAAGCCTTAATCCATTTGTATTATTAAAATTCTGGTCTGGCAGATTGGTGATGTAATAATCAGCATAAACAAGAACAACGTCAGCATTTCGGTCAAGATAATCCGAAAAAATCTCTAATGCATCATTCCTCAGATGGTCATCTGTATTCGCATTTGTGATATATCTCCCCTCTGATAATTTTATTCCTCTATTCCATGCTTTATAAATAGTTTCCCTTTCCTTGGTCCGAATGTATTTTATATTCGGATGTTTAAATAGATACTCACTAACAATTTTATCCTCGTTCTGCTTTGAACCACTATTTACAATTACTATTTCTAATTTATCAGCTAATGTCTGTTGTAAAAGATTTTCAATTCTGCTGCGAATGAATTTTTCGGAGTTAAAGGTTGATACGATTGCGCTGACTAAAATTTTATTTTTATTCATTAAAACATGGATCTCAAATTACAAATTAACAATTACATAATTAGGTTTAAGTCAAATCACTTGGGCGAGATACTACAATTATATGATCGTAGGCAATTAAAAGCTGTCTTGTTTTATAGTTCTTCTGGAAGAACTTATTTAAAGCTGACTTTATTAAGTTTTTCACCAAAATGACCGTTAAGCTATATACTACTGATTTCAAGTTTTTTATAAAACCAGAAAAATGAGGCACAAAATATATGTCGTTTAATTTGAGGTTATTCTCTTTTAAAAGATACTCAATGCTACGCGGTGAAAAAAAAGAAATATGTTCCCATGAACCAAAGTAACCCCACCATCTTCCACATATTTTAGCATAGAGGCTATCAATATTACCTGTCTTAATTAAGATGATAGCATCGGGTTTTAGATAGTGTTTTATTAGCTCAAATAATTCATTTGGTTTTCTGAGGTGTTCAATAACATCGGACATTATTATTACATCAAAAAATTGAGGTGGGAAATCACCTAAAGTTAAAAAACCTTGTTTAATATTAAGTAATAATTCTTTCTTCCCGAACTCAGATGCGTGTTTTGAGGGTTCGATGCCATAAATATTCCAAGATTCTCTTTCAAATTTCTTTAATAAAAAGCCATACCCACAACCGAGTTCAAGAATATTCCCACTGTTTTTATATTTTTTAATAATGTTAATAATTCTATTATCTTCGGTAATCATGTCATCAATGGGCGGGTTTTCCGTTTTGTAATATTCAGAATCAAGTTTTGAATAGTACTCGGTTATCAAGTCTCCCTTTAATTGTGGATTCGCATAAGAGTGGAAGCATTTTCCGCACAGGTAAACTTTAACTTTAACGTTTTTTCCATCTATCTTCAATTTATCTAAAACCCCATCGCTTTCATATTGAATAGGGAATTTTATGCTATATTTATTGCTGTTACATACCGGACAATTAACCGCCTCATAATTATTCATAATTATTCTACAATCTTTCTGATAAACTTAATGGGATTACCACCCCAAATCTCATTGGGAGGTATGCTCTTAGTAACAACACTTCCGGCAGCTATTATTGAACCATCTCCAATTGTAACACCTTTAAGGATTATAGAATTGCCACCTATAAATACGTCATTACCAATTTCAATAGGTTTGGATTGAATTTTTTCTGTGTTGTTATTTCTTCTATCCATAACGCCCAATGGATGAAAATCTGTATCCCATATTGAAACATTTCCTCCACAAGTTAAGTGTTTCCCAATTCTAATACTATTTACACAAAAGATTGATACGGCTGAAAAACCAGAAAAATCACCAATGCATAATTCTGCTTCGTTCCCAACATAGATTGTACATTTCTTATACAGTCCGACTAAATTGTTTTTATAGTCGCTGTCAAAAATCACATTTTTCCCTATAATTACATTCGAAGTTGATGAGAAATAAAAATAAGGTAAATGATGTAGAACGATACTTCTACAGATATTTACATTTTTAAATCTACTGGTTATGTAAAAAAACCACATCTTGTATTCGATTTTTTTTACATGCTCGAATATAATAACAAGTGGTTTGTAAAATATTTTTAGTATTATTCTCATTACTTTATTTTCGAAAACCAGAAAAATAATTGGATATAATCGGCATACTATTTAATATGTAAAGCCGTAAATCAGACAAAATTAGCAACAAAGAAATTAGGCTGAAAATACCGATTGTAATGAAAATCGGAGAACCATAATAGTAAATTAGAAGTAATACAACTACTAATCCCGATAGAAATATTACTATCTTATAGATTCCTACATCAGTTAGAAAATCGCGCATTGGAATCTCAAAGTTAATTTTAACATAGTACAATAATAAGAAATTACATATAAGAACCGCAATAAAATAACCTATTAAGCCAATCATATCGGCGAAAAGATAAAGACCTACAAATACAGCACTGGAAATGAGTATAAGATTCAGTAGTTGAAGTAGTGTTAAAAATTGTCCTTTACCAATTCCCATCATAAAAATATAAATAGTATAGCTAAACACTACCACCGATTCTGCTAAAGACAAAATGAGAAAAATATAAATATATTCATCATCACCATATAAAGATTTTATCAACCAAACAATAAAAACAGCCGCTATACCGAAGGCAAGGATTACAAAGAAAACTCCAAGCTGCATATATTTTTTTGAATCTACTAAAAGAAACTCCCTTTTTTCATTCTCATTCTGCAAAATACTTGTTTTAGGTAGTATAGTCTTGAGCGCCGTTGCAAATAACCCGGATATCGAAGTGGCAAACCTGCTGCCAATTACATAATAAGTTACTGATTTTAAGCCTAGATAATCACCAATTAAGTATTTTATAACCGGATCAATAGCTCCTCCAAGTATAGTAACTAATTGAATGTGAAGACTAAAGTTGAATATTTTTTTAAGATAAGTCAATTTAAAAAAACTAAGACGTAAAGGGTTATATTGAAGTCTGTGGTGAAATGTGTAATAGTAAAACACGAGAGTTATTATAGCAACAAGAACATAAAACAAAGCCAAATGAGATATTGAAAGGTTAAAGAATGATGTTATACACACAAATAAAAATAATGTCAACGTTGAAATTATTTCAATCTTACTTGTTACTATAAATTCATTCATCCCTTCAAGTACCGATCTAAAAAAAATGGTTATGTATCTGACTATAAATGAAAAACCGAGTATCAAATACGCTCCCTGAATTTGAGTAATATCTATATTTTCAAACAGAGCATTATTGTTTAAGATAAGAAGACTACCTGTAAAATAGACAATAATTGTTACGCAAATGCCAAGCATAAAAAACAAATAAAAACTTGAGGCAAGAAGAAATTTTAACTCATGCTTTTTATTAAAATAATATTCCGCTGTGAATTTTACGACAGAAGTTCCTATACCCAAATCAAGGGCATTACCGAAAGTCCAGATTGATGAAATTAAAAACCATGCCCCTACAAGTTCTTTCCCAAATTGATTGATATTTATTTTATATATTATAAGTGCAAAAAAAAGTAAAACAATATATCTTATAGAAAGCCATATAGAATTCATCTGCTCAGAGTTCATAAAATTAATTGACTTCTTTAAGTAATGATTTCTTTTGCAGCATATTTAAACCCAATATAATGCACCATAACACAGCTCCAGAACCGAATAACCATGCATCTGTTATTATCATAGAGATATTGATATACACTAGAATAAAGTATAAGATGGTAGAAATTCTTTTATCCTCCATGTTTTCTGATGCTTTAATATTTGAATAAGAATACTTTAATGTAAAGAAAGCGAGCAGTAAGAATCCGATTAAACCTATAATCCCTATCTCTGGTAAAACTGCAAAATAAGTACCATGTGGGGTCAGAGCTTTTACATATTTTTTGTATAAATAAGGACTTATTGTAGAATATCGATGTGATTGAAATGAGAAAGAGTGCGACCCTATCCCTAAAATGGGATGTTCTTTGAATGCATTCAATGCCGTATGCCAGATTAATGCTCTTGTTACAAGAGAATTATCAATATCTCCCTCTTGAGTTATATAGCTTTTAGATTCATTAAACTGAGTAGCACGTTGTTCAACGTCGGGGTTTATTCCTGTGACCAACACAAAACCTGTCGTTAGCAAAAGAACGGTAGCACCTATAAAGACCACTAGCTTTCCTTTTTTTATCTCAAACATTTGATTATGAAAGAAAAAAAATGACAAGATAATTAGAAGAGTCATTGCTAAAACTAACCAGACCCCCCTTGTCTGATGAATAATACTAAAAAGAAAGAATAGAGCTAGAAGTAATGAGTAAAAAACTTTTTTATTAGATAAGACTAAAGTCACAAATGTTATGACCACCCCTATCGATATGTAGTCAACAAACATAACCCCAGCAAAACCAAAAGCTCTTTTTTGGTTTATTAAACCTTCATAAGCAGCACTTAATCCGTTTATGAAGCAAAACACTAAAAATGAAATTATGAACAGAGGAATTAGTTTTTTATCATCCGACGCACTAATGAAATGAAGAATAACAAAAGATATTAACATACTGCTCATAAAAAAGAGACTATTAGGTATCTCCTGATTATTTATAAACGAAGGTAAACTTAAAAAGAGATAAATACTAATAGGAACAGATAGGGGATTTACCAAATCCTTAAATTTTCGGTCATAAAAACACATCAAATATGAGAGAATAAAAGCAAAAGCAAAATATACCGATATGTGGTGAGTATAGATATGAAGGTTTACGAACAGCAGCAAGATTAAATAGAAAAATGAATATCTAAAATTATTTAATAATAAAAACAATACTGGTAATAGTGTAAGAACAATATGTAAGTTCTTCAATTCAGATAATGTTACGAACAGACCAATCAATCCCAGGATTAAGACGAAAACAACTACTATTAATGAGGGTGCTCTTAGATGATGAAAGAGACTACTAGTCATTTAATATTTTTTCTAATGGTGAATGCATTAGATATGATAAATTTGAACTTCTCATTATTAGATTTACTAATAACTTCTCTGAGAAATATAACCAAACATGAGGTAAAAAAAACAAAAACTGTTATCATCAGTGCGAATAATGTTCTGGGGGGGTAGCTTTTCTTTTGAGCTGGTACTGCATAATCAACTACCTGTAGGATAGGAATATCTTTCTGCTCTTCAAATTTGGATTGTTCATATAAAGGAAGCACAAATTCAAGAATGGCAGAATTTATCTCAACATTTCGATAATGTCTTAAATATTCAATCGTTTTTGCCGGGATTGAACCTTTGGATAACAAAATGCTTTGAGGTTGCCCTTTGCTTTTAATTTCCTTTATTTTTGTTTCGTATTCTTGCAGCTCGGTTCTTGCACGATTAAGAATAGGGGATTCTTTATCATACAGTTTTTCGAATATTGACAACTGAACTTGTTTTGTTATCAATTCGGCTTCAAGTGATGTATATACTTCAAAAATTCCTTTAATCTGACTTTCTGCGTTTAACATACCGGATTGTTCTTGAAAAACCTTCATGGAGTCTTCGGCATTTTTCAAGTTAAGTTTTACTTCTGCTAATCTTTCTTCTAAAAACACTCTATTGTTTTTTGATTTTTGTGTCTTTAATTCTATTATTCGTCTATTCAATAAATCAATAATATAATTGGTAATTGCGGCTGCTCTTTTAGGGTCTTTGTCCCTTACAGTAATTGCATAAGCATCGTCATCGGTTTCATTAGTTTTTATGTTCTTACTTAATGATTTGATTGCTCCCTCAAGATAACCTTTTTCAGTAGAATCAATTTCATAGACACTTATTAGGTTGAATTTACGAACGATTTCTTCCATAGAGGATCTGCTGCCAATTATCGTATTGTACATTCCTATTGATTCACCAACTGAACCGGTCCCCATCCCGAAGGGTAAATCTTTCAAACCTTTTAACATCCCTCCAAGTCCGCCAAGGGTTTGATCTTCAGAGGGGATAATAAGGGCGGATGAATCGAATTTTTCGTCAACCGCAAATCTTAAAAGGAGATATGAAGTTATTAATGTAACCAAACAAATAATAAGTATAGTTACTTTATGTTTGACTATTAAAACCAATAAGTCTAAAAAGTTGAATTTATATTGTTTTTCCATTCAGGTTCTTAGTAATTGTTGAAGTGTAAATAATTTTTTTGTATGTATAACTCAAAATAATAACTTCGATTTATCGATATACCATTTTAAATGTTCATTGCTCTTCAGGGGTCGCCCCAAACCTCTCTCCATCCCGCACGTAAATGAAATGAGATATTTCAATAAAACCAAACAGCAAAGGTATTTAATCAAAATAGAAATTAATCTTTAATATAAATACTCGTAATTAACTTCGCTAAGTTAACATTTTTTTTGAAAATCTTGATGATTTTTTTGGCTTGTATTGGGGAATAATTATGCCACTATTAGTCTTTAGAAAATATTCTTAGATAATGTAAACGGGGAAGTAAAAAAAGATTTTTTAATAATCAAAATCCTTCAAGATAAAATCACCCTTTTGTTCAAATTTTAGTTTTAAATGTTTGCCTTTTCCTGATGTTATAGATATTTGCAAATACACTATTGCATACAAGTTAATTTCATCACTTGAAGTGAGGAGTAAAATTTTTTGAAAGATGATTTAACTATGGTACCAATTCCCGCAGTACGATTTCGCAAATTTATCCAAGATATTTGTGTATTAATGATATAAGCTCCGGTTTTGTATAGGGTTTCACTAAAATATCATTTAATCCACTTGATAGAAATTTTTCTTTATCTGCACGGCTTGCATATCCTGTAGTTGCAATAATAGGTGTTGATTTATATCCGGGAATTCCCCTTATATATTTTGTAACTTCAATTCCATCAAGACTTGTGCTTAAATTTATATCCATAAGAATTAATGAGTAAGGTGATCGCTTTGCCATTTCGATAGCAGTTCTTCCATCTCTTGCACAATCAACCCGTGCAATCTTTTGCAAAAATAATTTTGTTACTTCTTGATTAATCACATTATCTTCAACATACAAAATGTGGATGCTTCTTGAAAATTCAATTTTTTCCGGTATTTCAATTGGTTCGATTGTTTTAAGAAGAGGTTTTAACTCTTGCTCTGACTCTTCACCAATTTTGGTTGCGGGGAGCCAAATTGTGAAAGTGGTTCCTTTCCCGACTATGCTATCCACAGTTAAAATTCCATACATGATTTCAATCATTTTTTTTGAGATGGATAAACCAAGTCCGGAGCCTTCATAATTACGGCTGAAACCCTCGCTCGCCTGTCTGAATTCTTGAAAAATAAGATCGAGGTGATGTTTGGCAATTCCAATTCCGGTATCTGTAATGGATATTTTCGCCCACAATTTCTCATTGGTTAATTCATGTTCTACTGTGATAGTAATTCCACCATGATGTGTATATTTGATTGCATTATCAACAATGTTAGATACAGCTTGATTCAGAAATTTTTCATAAACAAAAACATAAAGTCCGGAATCCTTATTTAAAATTTCGAAAGAAAGATTTTTGTCGCCCGCAAGTTTACTATGCTGAACCAAAATATACTCAAGACTTTCCGATACAGGGTATTCTGAAAATTTAAGAAGGGTGCTGTCCGATTCAATTTCTGATAGGTCGAGTATAGAATTTAAAGTATTCATCAAACGGGTTCCCGAATGAAGTATTCTTTCAACCATTTTTTGATGTTCGATATTTTCGGTAAACTCCTCCATTAATAATTGTGACATTCCAAGAATACCCATCAGAGGTGTTCGGAGTTCGTGATTCATATTTGCCAGAATTGATGTCTTTAGGCGGTTAGATTCTTCAGCCTTTCCGAGAGCAGCTTTTAAATCAATTTCCATTCTTTTTTTTTCGGAAATGTCTTCACCGATTTTAAGATAATTTGTAATTTTCCCATCGTCATTAAAAACAGGAGAAATATAAACTGCTTCCCAGTATAAAGAACCATCTGCTTTTTTATTTACAAATTCACTCCGCCATGCTTGACCGGATCTTACCGTTCCCCAAAGGGTTTTATATTCGGACTCGTTTGTGTGTCCCGACTTTAAAATAGAAGGTGTTTTACCTATCGCATAAGAGGCTCCGTAACCGGTGACTTTTTCAAATGAGGGATTTACATATTCAATTTTACCATCAAGGTCGGTTATAACAACAATTACACTGCTTTGTTCGACTGCAATTGAAAGTTTATTTAGTTTGTCTTCAATTCTTATACGGTCTCTAATATTTTTCCATTCACGCAAAATTCGATCAACGAGGTGGGGCATGTCAGAAAAAACTTCAGGTGATTTAACTACATAATCAAGTGCTCCAAGTTTCATGGCTTCAACAACAAATGATTCATTCCCGAAGCTTGTCATTAAGATAATTGGAGTTTTAAGATGATCTTTTTTATCTTTTTGAATTAGGGAAGTACCGTTGCCGTCAGGGAGTTTCCAATCAGAAATAATTAAATCAGGTCTAAACGATATAAGCAGCTTATTTGCATCGTAAAGGTTGGATGCGCGTTTCAAAACAAATTCATCCGAGCGTCTTTCGAAGCTTCGTTGAATTAATTCATAATGAGCTGTATCATCTTCTACTATCAGAATTTTTTTGACGGGTGTTTCCATAGACATCTTAAGAGTGATTATTGTTTATATTTAATTCTAACCAATAATGAGCTAAGTCATTAATCAGTTGTTTATAATTAGGATAATCGTTTGGTTTTACTAAATAACTATTTGCATGGTTTGAGTATGATTTATCAATATCATAAGGAGCTTCAGATGTTGTAAAAATTACAACCGGAATTTGCTTAAAGTTATTATGACTTTTAATTGATGATAAAACATTTATTCCATCAATTTTGGGAAGTCTTAAGTCAAGTAAAATTAAATTCGGAAAATTTGAAGAGTCATTATTTTTTTCGCTCAACTTTCTATTCAAATAATTTAATGCTTCTTCTCCATCGTTAGTGTGTATTATTTCATTCGGGATTTCACATTCATTGAAACTTCTTATTACAAGTTCAGCGTGGTCGCTATTATCCTCGACCAATAGAATTCTCATTATATCGTTATCCAATTAGCTCTCCTTTATGTATCCGTATTAAGGGTGAAAAAAAATGTTGACCCATTTCCGGGTCCTTCAGAATAAACCCAAATTTTCCCTTTGTGTAATTCTATAACGCGTTTCACAAAAGCGAGCCCTATTCCATTTCCTTCGCTGGATGAATCAAGTTTGTCAAACAAACCGAATATTTTCTCAAAATATTCAGATTTTATTCCTATTCCATTATCTTTAACATAAAACTGATTTATTCCATTATTAGTTAAACAACCAATTTCAATTGTTGGATGTTCAGGCGTTCCGATATATTTAACTGCATTTTCAATTAGATTTTGAAAAACTTCCCCAATTCTAATTCTGTCTGCAAGGATGTCCGGCATATTCTGATCAATTTCTATCGTAATTTTTTTAGAATTTAGAAGTCCTTCTAATAATTCAACCGTTTCTTTAACTAATTCAGTTGAGTTAAACTTTGTTGATGGATTTATTATTCTACCAATACGGGAGAGCATCAGTAAATCTTCAAGAAGGCTCTGCATTTTATCAGCCGCATTGGAAATTCTTTTTATATCGGCTTCAAGTCTTCCGAAGTTCCCTTCTTTAGCATCCTTCAATAACATTCCAAGAAAACCTTTAATTGTAATTACTGGACTTTTTAAATCATGCGAGACAGTATAGGTAAATCTTTCTAATTCTGCATTTTTGATTTCAAGATTAGTCAAATACTCTTTTATCAGTTCATCTTTACGTTTGCGTTCGGTTACATCAAGATAAGTTCCAACCATTCTGAGAGGTCTACCGTTATCATCGTACTCAACAATTTTACCCATTGAGAGTATCCACCTCCACTCACCGGAAGCTGTTTTTTGTCTTGATTCAACAATGTAACCATCAGACTTTTTATTTACGTAGTCGGAATAAGTTTGCATTACAATATCGCGGTCGTCGGGATGTAACCGCTCAATCCATTCATTATGTGTTTCTGTTGTTTTATTTGGATCATAAGATAATAGTGAAGCATAAGCAGAATCAATTTTTGCAACACCGGTTATAAGATTTAAATCATATAAACCCTGTCCGGATACTTTTAAAGCAAGTTTGAGTCGTTCTTCATTTTCTCTGAGTGCTTCATCTATCTGAATGCGTTCTAATTCTGATGCTGCTCTTGATGCGAATATTGTTAGAAAATTATTAGTAATTCTATAGTTGGTCATCGGCTTATCGTCCATGCCGGCTAATAGTCCGAGAGGTTTTCCGGAAGTTGCGAACAGAGGTATTCCGATATAACTTTCAATTCCCATTGTTTGTAAAAGTTTATCATCCGGGAATTTATGCTGTACTGCTTTATCAAAAATTTTCAAATCTTGCTGCAAAAATAATTCAGAAGGAGTATTTACAATATTGTATTCTATGTTCTCAATTATAACACCGCCCATTGCGAAGGCAACAGTCTTTAATCTTGAGTTTGATTCATCACTAAATTTAGCTATAAAAATGTACTTTAGTTTAAGCAGAGTTGAGAGTTCTTTTACAAGCGGGTGAAGAAAATTGTATGCGACGTGGTTGGTCTCTTTAACAATAGACTGAATAGCGTTATTAAAAAAAAGTTTTTCAGTTATATCATTTGCTAAAAGCAACTCAGCATCATACCCCTCAAAAACAATAGAATGTGACGTAACTTCCACATCAATTATTGAATGATCCTTTTTATGGTGTTTTTGAATTACTGCGTCCAAAGAATCATTTGTTTTTCGGGGATTTAATGAAACATCAGAAGTACTTACTAAATCAGAAAGTGTCATTTTCAAAAACTCATCGATCGAATAACCGTAATTTTTTACTGCAGCTTCGTTAACTGCGAGGAACCTAAGACTTCTTGTATCATAAACCCACATTGGAAGTGGATTCGAATAAAATAGTTTTTTATACAGTATTTCTGATTCTTTAAGTTTATTTTGAGCAATTATTTGCTCTGTTATATCAGTTTGCGTTCCCCACAAACCATACATATAACCATCTTCAAAAACTCCGACAGTATTATTCAAAAAATAGACTATTTTCCCATCTTTATTCTTCTCTTCTGAAATTTGATTTGTTAGTGTAAAATTGTTTTCTATCCAGGGGATAAGCGCATCTATCATTTCTTCAATGTCACCAACCCAAAAATCAGTTAGAGTTTTACCTAAAATTTCATTTACACTCTCGAAGCCATACATCATTGCAAAAGATTTATTTGCTTCTACAATTTTTGAAGATAATAGATACTGCCGGGCAAATTCCCTTTTTGGTAAAGTTAAAGCAAGAGGCGGGTTTATCTGTATATATGAAATCCCTTCAGAAGTATTTGTCAGAAATAGATTCAGTTTATCTTGATAAGCTTTTAGTGCTGCTTCAATTGTAGATTTTTCAGCAACTTTTTTTCGAAGGTCGGTAAGTTCTTCAGTTAAAGATGTAAACAGTTTTTCTTCTTCGATCATATACGAAATATTCAAAATTTGCAAAAAATTAAAGAGTGGCAAAATTTATCAAACGATCATCGAACAAACAACAACTGACCTAAAATAATTTGTTACGAAAAAGATAAATTTCCCACCTCTAATAAATCACTTTTTTTTATTAATCTAAAATAAAATATTACTAAATAGGATAAAAAACGTACATTTTGAAAAAATCGATTCCGGGGTCATGTTAGAGGAGATGAGTTAGACACGCTGATTCCGAAAAAACTAAAATCTTAAAACCCCGTTAAAGTAAAACTCAAAAATTTCGATAATTATTTAGGAAAAGAAAAAATAATCTAAATATGAGGATAAAATGGCATCAGTTGAAGATCAAAAGAAGGAATCCAGCGAACTCTTACAATTAGTTAGCTTTCTAATTGGGAAAGAAGAGTTTGGTGTTGATATTGGATATGTTCAGGAAATTAACAGAATGGTACAAATTACAAAAGTACCAAATGCCCCCGATTTTGTTGATGGAGTAATAAACCTGAGAGGAAGAATAATTCCGGTAATAGACCTTCGACTTAAACTTGGTATGGAACGAAAAGAGCACGATAAAAACACAAGAATAGTTGTAGTTGAAGTCTCGGGGAAAACAGTCGGATTTATAGTTGATGCAGTGACAGAAGTATTAAGAATCCCCTCGAATATAACAGAAGCTCCACCTGATATGGTAACAGGAGTAAACTCCGAATTTATAAAAGCTGTAGGAAAACTAGAAGATCGTCTCTTAATATTGATAGATTTAGAGAAGGTGTTATCACTTGATGAGAAAAAAGAGTTAGCGTCAACTACAATTTAACAGTCTCCAAATATTTATAAATCCGGGGATTATTCATCCAAAAAAAAAGACGCAGTTGGTGCTGCGTCTTTTTAGTACTAAATATTTATGAGAATATTATTTAGTTTCTTCATCCTTGCTAAATTTAAGTGCGGCAAGTTCTTCATAATATTTCCATTTTTTGGTAACATCTTCCTGCGCGCTTTTCATTAATTCATCTGCAGAATGAGGATGAGATTTAGTAAGCATCTTATAACGGGTTTCCATATAAGCATACTCTTTCAGAGGAATTTTTAATCCCTTTGACTCTAACTTAAATGGGTTTTTTCCCTCTGTCTGCCAATCAGGATTGTAACGGAATAATGGCCAGTGTCCAGAATCAACGGCAGCTTTTTGATTTTTCATTCCGGTTGCCATATTAATTCCGTGAGCTATACAATGACTGTAAGCAATTATCAATGAGGGTCCATCATAAGCTTCGGCTTCAAGGAATGCACGAACTGTTTGAGCATCGTTAGCTCCCATTGCGACTTTTGCTACATAAACATTACCGTAAGACATTGCCATTAAGCCGAGATCCTTCTTTGCCCCCTGTTTTCCGGCGGCTGCAAATTTAGCAACTGCTGCACGTGGTGTTGATTTTGATGCTTGTCCACCTGTGTTTGAATAAACTTCGGTATCAAGAACAAGAATATTTACATTTTTACCTGAAGCAATTACGTGATCTAATCCGCCGTAACCAATATCATAAGCCCAGCCGTCACCGCCGATAATCCAAACAGATTTTTTTACAAGATAATCTGCTAAAGTTAGAAGATGTTTAGCGTCACTCAATTTTCCGTTAAGCGAATTAGTTGATTGAAGGTCATTCAATTTTTGAACGAGAACTTTAACTCTTTCTCTTTGTTCATAAATCCCTGCTTCATCTTTTTGATTGGCGTTAATAATTTCTTCAACTAAAGTTTCGCCAATTTCAGGAGCTAATTTCATAAGGAGTGATTTTGCTTGAGTATTGTGTTTATCAATTGCTAAGCGGAAACCGAAACCAAATTCAGCATTATCTTCAAATAATGAATTTGACCATGCCGGACCGCGACCATCTTTGTTTTTTGTCCATGGAGTTGTCGGTAAATTTCCACCATAAATTGATGAACATCCGGTTGCATTTGCAACAACGGCTCTATCACCGAACAACTGACTGACAAGTTTAACATAAGGAGTTTCGCCGCAGCCTGCACACGCACCGGAAAACTCAAATAATGGTTCGAGGAATTGAGAATCTTTTACTGAATCAAGTTTTAATTTTGTTCTGTCCATTTCAGGTAATGAAAGGAAGAAGTCCCAATTAGCTCTTTCGGTTTCACGGATCGGAATCTGCTCAACCATATTGATAGCTTTAAATTTAGTTTCTTTTTTATTTTTAGCGGGACACACATCAACGCAAAGAGCACAACCTGTACAGTCTTCAACCGCAACCTGAATTGTGTAAGCCATGTTATCGCCAAAATCTTTCGATTTAAATTTAATCGATTTAAATGTTTCGGGAGCGTTTGCAAGAAGAGCTTCATCGTAAATTTTTGCTCTGATTGTTGCATGAGGACAGACAAGAACGCATTTATTACATTGAATACAAACTTCAAAATCCCAGGCGGGAACTTCAAGTGCAATATTTCTTTTTTCCCATTTAGTTGTTCCAACCGGATAAGTACCGTCAATCGGCATTTTACTAACAGGGATTGCATCACCGCGACCGGCAATAATTTCTTCTGTAACGTTGTGGACAAATTCCGGGGCGTTACCGCTAACGAACGGCTGTAATTGCAATTTGCTTGTTACTGTTGAAGGAACTTCAATTTCAAAAAGATTAGCGAGTGTTTGATCAACCGCATTGAAATTCATTGCAACAATCTTTTCACCTTTTGAACCGTAGGTTTTTTTGATTGTATTTTTGATCATTTCGATTGCTTCATCTTTTTCAAGAATTTTAGAAATTGCGAAAAAGCAGGTTTGCATAATTGTATTTACGCGTGAACCCATTCCGGTTTCTTCGCCTACTTTGTATGCATCAATCGCAAATAATTTCATCTTCTTATCAATTAAGTCATGCTGAACTTTTTCTGGAAGTGAATTCCATACTTCTTCTTTATGAATTTTAGTATTTAATAAGAAAGTAGCTCCTTCAGTAGCATCACCGAGCATATCCATTTTTTCAAGAAACACTTGTTGGTGGCATGCAATGAAATTTGCTTTATTAATCAAGTAAGTTGATTTTATTTCTTTCGGTCCAAATCTTAAGTGAGATACTGTTGTTGAACCCGATTTTTTTGAGTCATAAACAAAGTAACCTTGAGCATAAAAATCGGTTCCTTCACCAATAATCTTAATAGAATTTTTATTTGCTCCAACGGTCCCGTCAGCACCTAATCCGTAGAATTTACCGCGGAATGTTTCCGGTGCTTCAACGGAAAATGTTGAATCAAATTGAAGACTTGTGTTTGCAACATCATCATTAATACCAATAGTAAAATGATTTTTAGGTTTATCTTTTTTCAATTCATCATAGATGGCTTTGACCATTGCCGGAGTAAATTCTTTTGAAGAAAGTCCGTAACGACCACCGATAATCTTTGGCAAATTAAATCCTAAATTTCCATCGAGATAAGTTTCAGTCAAAGCATTTACAATATCAAGATAAAGTGGTTCACCAGATGAGCCGGGTTCTTTTGTTCTGTCTAATACAGCAACTGATTTCGTGGTTTTTGGTAAAGCAGCGATAAAATGATTAATTGAGAAAGGACGATATAAGCGAACTTTAATAACGCCAACTTTTTCTTCTTTGTTTGTTAAATATTGTACGGTTTCTTCAACTGCTTCAGAACCTGAACCCATAAGAATGATTATTCTTTCAGCATCAGGGGCACCGTAATAATCGAATAAATGATATTGTCTTCCCACTATTGAAGCAAACTTGTCCATTTGTTTTTGGACTATTTCAGGACAAAGAGTGTAAAAAGGATTTACTGTTTCGCGAGTTTGGAAATAGACATCGGGGTTAGCCGCTGTTCCGCGCATAAATGGATTATCGGGATTCAAAGCACGTTTTCTGTGTGCAAAAACAAGTTCATCATCAATCATCGCACGCATATCATCGGTATTTAACTGCTCAATTTTCATAACTTCGTGTGAAGTTCTAAATCCATCAAAGAAATGTAAAAAAGGAACTCGAGCTTCAAGAGTTGCGGCTTGAGCTATCAATGCAAAATCCATTACTTCCTGAACCGAATTTGAAGCCAACATTGCAAAACCGGTCATACGTGTTGCCATAACATCACTATGATCTCCAAAAATCGAAAGAGCTTGTGCAGCAATTGATCGGGCGGTTACATGAAATACCGTTGATGTTAATTCTCCCGCAATTCTGAACATGTTCGGGATCATAAGCAATAATCCCTGTGATGCGGTAAATGTAGTAGTTAAAGCACCGGTTTGTAAAGCACCGTGAACAGAGCCGGAAGCTCCGCCTTCACTTTGCAGTTCGCTTACAACCGGTATATCTCCCCAGATATTCTTTTTGTCTTCAGCAGCCCAGGCGTCACACCATTCCCCCATATTTGAGGAAGGAGTGATCGGATAAATTGCGCAAACCTCGTTCGTGTGAAATGCAACGTGCGCTGCCGCTTCATTTCCATCTATAGTTACTTTTTTTCTTTCCATTTTATCTACCAGTTATTTATAATTATTAAAATTGATAAAGCCCATATTAAGTCCCCCCTCTATGCCAAAAATTATACCAAATACAATTCAGGATGAATATTTGGTTTTTAAGTTAAAAAATGATGTTTTTACGTGTGGGATTCTCTTTTCCTTCCCTTATTTTCTTGATTTTAAGAATCTAAACCTAATTTTTATCTGATTCCAACCTTATATGTCTGACGGAGTCGAATCGCTTGAGCAAATCTGTTAAATTCTTTATTTTTTCTTAAAATTAAAGATTTCTAAGTTTGTTAACGCCCTTCCAATATGCTATTTTGAAAATCTATTTTTAATAATTTCGGAGATCGTTGTATTATTATGCTATTTAAGACTCGTACACATAATTGCGGTGAATTAAGAGAAGTGAACATTGGTGAAAAAGTTGTTCTTAACGGATGGGTTGATACCCGCCGTGATTTAGGGGGACTTATTTTTATAGAACTTAGAGACCGTTATGGTTTAATTCAAATTGTTTTTGAACCGGGCTATGATCAAACAGCTCACCACACGGCAAAAGACCTTAGATCGGAATTTGTGGTTTCTGTTGAAGGTGTTGTTAGGAAAAGACCCGAAGGAACCGAAAACTCAAGTCTACTTACCGGACTTGTTGATGTTATGGTTAATAAATTAATCATTCTTAACGAAGCAAAAACTCCGCCATTCCAAATTAAAGATGATACCGATGCTCATGAAGATTTACGTTTAAAATACCGTTATCTCGATCTCCGCCGTCCTTCAGTTCAAAAGAATTTAATATTGCGCCATAAAATGTATCAAGCGGTTCGTAAATATTTCGATGCTAATAGTTTTGTTGAAGTTGAAACTCCGGTTTTAATGAAAAGCACTCCTGAAGGAGCCCGCGATTTTCTTGTCCCGAGCCGATTACACAAAGGAAAATTTTACGCATTACCCCAATCACCTCAACAATATAAACAGATTTTAATGGTCTCCGGGTTAGACCGCTATTTCCAAATTGTTAAATGTTTTCGTGATGAAGATTTAAGAGCTGACCGCCAGCCTGAGTTTACACAAATAGATGTTGAAATGTCCTTCATCGATCAGGAAAATATTTTTGAAATGATGGAAGGATTGATGCAAACCCTTTACAAAGAAATTTGGAATAAAGATTTACAACTCCCGATTCCACGTTTAACTTTTGATGAAGTTATGGAAAATTATGGAAGCGATAAACCCGACCTCCGTTTTGATTTGAAGATGATTACGCTTAATGAAATTTTTAGTAATACGGGATTCAAAGTTTTTTTTGATAATATTGAAAAGGGTGGAATTGTAAGCGGACTTAATGCACAAGGCTGCGGTGAATATACCCGTAATCAACTTGATGTACTTACTGATTTTATCAAAAAGCTGGGTGCCGGCGGATTAATATGGATACGCGTAAAAGATTCAGACAATGGAACAATGCTTGAATCGCCAACAATGAAATTCTTTTCTGAAGAAGAACAGAAAAATTTAATTTCTAAATTGAATGCAAAACCGGGAGACCTACTTTTAATTCTTACCGGAGCAAAACTTAAAACATTATCGCTGATGGGTTCATTGCGATTAGAAATGGCAAAGCGATTAGAACTAATTAAACCGGATTCCGAACCAAAATTACTGTGGGTAACGGACTTTCCGTTATTTGAATGGGATGAAGAGACGAAACGCTTTTATGCTATGCATCATCCTTTCACTTCACCAAGAGTTGAAGATATTCCTTTAATGGATACAGACCGGATAAATGTAAAAGCACGCGCTTATGATTTAGTTTTAAATGGAAGTGAAATTGCCGGAGGCAGCATCCGAATTCACAACAGCGAACTTCAAGGAAAAATGTTTGAAGCCCTTGGTATTACTTCTGAAGAAGCCGAACATAAATTTGGCTTTTTAATGAATGCATTCAAATACGGCGCACCGCCACACGGTGGAATTGCATTCGGATTTGACAGACTTGCGATGATTTTTGCAGGTGAGCATTCGATTCGTGAAGTTATTGCGTTCCCAAAAACTGCAAGTGGAATTTCATTAATGGACGAAGCTCCTTCAAGTGTTGACGATAATCAGTTAAAAGAACTTCATATAAAAATAAGATAGAATTTCTATTTCTTGATGCTGAGCTAAACTAAAGATTCTGACATCCGTCAGAATGACCACAAGAGTTGGTATGTGTCATGTTGCCATCAAATTGTCATGCTGATGTATATCAGCATCTTCTGGCAATGGGAAGACTCCAAAACGATTCCATATCGCTGAGTTAGCTAAAGATTCTGTCCGCCGCGGGCGGATTCGTCGGAATGACAGCAAGAGTTGGCATGTGTCATGCTTGCCCGCCTTGGGCGGGTCAGCATCTTTTCACTCGACGGAAAATATTTTTTATTTTAAAACTATCATCTTCTTCGTTGCGTTATAAACCAAATTCGTTGTTAATGATTTAGCTTCCAATCTATAAAAGAAAATTCCCGAAGTATTCTTTTTACTGTTCCAGTTAATAATATGGGTACCCTTATCCTGAACACTATTTACAATGGTTTCAATAACTTCTCCCAAAGTATTAATAATCGAAAGTTTAACTTCCGAAACTTCGCCAAGTGAGTATGAAATATTTGTAGAAGGATTAAACGGATTCGGATAATTTTGATGTAATGCGTATTGTTTAGGAGTAAAATCTACTTCAATAGATTTTTCTTTGGAATAATTTTTTGTTCCGTCATAATCGATTTGTTTCAATCTGTAAGAAACAGTTCCTCTGTAATTATTCAATGAATGATCAGTGTAGTTGTAAGAGCTTAACGCGGTTGTTGTTCCATTCCCTTTTATAAACGAAACCGAAGCCCAATCCGATAAATTAAAACTTCTTTCAACTTCATAACCTTGATTATTTGTTTCCGATGCGGTTTCCCACTTCAAAGAAATAACCGGTTCGTTTACTTCAACCGAAAACGAAATAAACTCAACCGGAACAAATGAACCGATAAATGATTCAAAAACTCCTCTTCCGTGTGTTCCGATTCTAACCAATTGTTGAGCAGGCGAATAATCAATATGCATCATCACTGTGTTTGGTAAACCGTTTTCTGTTTCAGTCCAGCTTTTACCACCATCGGTTGTATAAAAAAGACCGATATCGGTTGCTGCAAAATGATAATTGTTTGATTCTTCAGGAATTATAAGAAAATCATTAACGGGAGAATCGGGCAGATTACTGCTAATACTTATCCACGTAGTTCCGCTGTTGGTGGTTTTATAAATTTTTCCCGCACCAAAACCACTGAACGTAACAAACGCTATATTTACTGAATCGGGATGAGTATAAACTGATGTAATTGTTCTGTTAGCAGTTCCAGATGTTACATTAACAAAATTTAATCCTCCATCTATTGAGCGAAATATTTGTGAACCTGAAGTTGCAAAAATCACTTTTGGATCAACAAGACTTACACTTAAATTTCTAACCGCGGTAGTACCGTTAATATTTCCCGAAACCGCAACCCAACTGCTTCCGCTTGTTGTTGTTTTGTATAATCGTTGCCGGGCTGTATAAAAAGTGTTTAATGTTGAAGGATCATTTATAATTGGAGCAACCCATGCAACACTTTCTGTTGTTGTAATTCCGGAAGTTGCCGAAACCCATGAAGTTCCGCCGTTTGTTGTTCGTCTTAATCCACCGTTTTGAGTTTCACCGAGAATTATACTTGATGAAAAAGGATAGAAGCAAACTTCACCGCCATCACCGCCAAAAGCCGCCGCCCAATTTAATGATGAATATGTTTGTTGTGTTCCGTTATCTTGAGTTCCACCCAATACCCGTTTATAATCAAACGGACTCGCTGCAATTCTGTAAAACTGTGTTAGTGTAAGATTTGTATTTAAGTTTTCAAATGATGTTCCGTTATTTGTTGAACGCCAAATCCCACCATCATTTAATGAAATAACACTATTTATATCAGTTGGATGAAAAAGAAGATTATGCTGATCAACATGAACATTTCCGCCTGAATATCCATTTGTAATATTCGACCAGGATGTTCCTCCGTTAGTTGTTCTGTAAACATCAATTGTACCTACAAAAACAATGTCAGGATTTTTTGGATTAATAACACAATATAAATCATACCAAGCCTGTCCACCGTCAAAGTTTTGGGTTGTAGCCTGTCGTATCCAATTCATTCCCGATGTTGTTGATTTATAAACTTGTACTCCGATTGAAGAGCTATGAACCGACGCAAATAATATTGATGGATTCGACTGACTAATATCAAAATGTGTTCTTGTAGCTGTTGGTAAACCGGTTGAACCGAAAGACGTAAAAGAAGTTCCTCCATTAATTGATCTTATTAAACCAACACCGCTTCCTACTGCAAAAGCTGTATCTCCGGAAGGAGTAAAGATTACATCATCACATCTTCCGATTGCTAATAGACCCCAGGTTATACCTGCATCACTGCTTCTGTAGAGTCCGCCGTTTCCTAATGCTGCAAGTAATTGCTCACCGTTACCGGGACGAATTCTTATTCTCGAAAAATATGATGAAGTCGGAAGTCCTTGAGTAATGTGTGTCCATGTATTTCCGTCATCGGTTGATTTTAATAATCCCCGACCATAATATGAAGCTCCGCTGTAAGTTGCTTCACCGGTTCCTGCATAAATTATATTCGGATTAACGGGATCAATAACTATTGCTCCCATCGAAAGTGATGGTTTGTTATCGGTTAACGGAAACCATGTTAAACCCGCATCAATACTCTTCCAAACGCCTCCGTTTGCTGCACCTATATAAATAATGTCTGGATTATTCGGGTGATAAGCTCCTGTTACCATGCGTGAGGATATATTTCCATAATTTGGATAAGAGCCGGGAGTTGGTCCAATTGATGTCCAAACGAGATCACTTCTTACAGAAGTGTTTCTGCGAATTTCCATTTTTTGATCCCATGCCCGTTGATATGCTTCAGTTGGAATTTCGTAAAAAGGATAAGCCCGTTCTTCATTAAAATTCCATTCACGTATGAACGACTTTTTTCCTTTATAATTATCAGGAGCTGATAAATAAACACTTTCTTCACGTAATATATCGGTAAATTCATTCTGGGCATTTAGTGCGAAGATTATAACTATTGACAAAAGAAGGCTTTTATTAAGCATAAGATACTTTCATATTTTTAACGTATTGAAAAGATAAGTATGTATTCAGAGTAACACAAACAAATTTGTAGTCAAATATAAGTAAGAATTGTAATACGTTTTGCTGGTGGAGAATTAACATCTTCCTTAAAAAAATTTTTGCCACTAGGTCTCGAAGACACAAAGAAAAGAGAAATATAAGACTTTATGGTTTATCTTTTTCGCTATTAAGTTCACTAAGAGAAGATGGTTGTCATGCTGAATTTATTTCAGCATCTTTAAGCAACGAGAAGATCCCGAAACGATTCGCCGCGGCGAACGGGATGATAACGAGGATATGCGTGTGTCATGCTGATGGCTATCAGCTTCTGTATGCAGTGGGGGAGATTCTGACATCCGTCAGAATGACGGCAAGAGTGGCTATGTGTCATGCTGATGAATATCAGCATCTGTATGCAATGAAAGTGAGAAACTCTGACATTCATCTGAATAACAGACTGTGTTTAATCTTTGTGCCCTGGAGCCTTCGTGGTAAAAACAAATACTGAGATAATTTGCCACTAAACCCAAAAACAAAAAAAAACAACGAAAAGATTCGTTGAAACTTATTGCACGAGCATTATTCTTAAACTATGCTATTTGGAATATCCTTCTTAATTACTCGCCTTACGCAAAATGATATTCAAATTTTGTTGAGGCTGTCCTAAAAGTTGAAAAAGTCATTGTCCGTTAGTTAATCCCGTATGCGGGATCGCAATGACTTTTATCTTGTGTCATTGCGAACGAGTCTTCGAGTGAAGCAATCTTTTGTTTTTAATTCAAAATTGAGATCATTTCATCCGGCAGCCGCCAATCTGCGTAACGTGAGTTATTAAATATTGATTTGTACACAGGTCGCTCCTACGGAGCTCAATTTCATTGGCTGTTTCATTTCTACAAACAGTTCGCCCCGATAGGGCTTGGCTTTAGTAATTATCATTTTTTCTACAAACATTTCATTCTTTAGAAA
>JAUXVN010000122.1 GCA_030684555.1 Ignavibacteria bacterium | reverse complement strand
TTTATTACTATCGTAAAAATACAACTTTACGATTTCTATTCCTTTCTTTCTTTTACTTTTTATTAACTCTTGGGTGAGTTTTTAGAGATGCCCTTAACTATTTCTTAATAAATCTAAAAGGAACCAATCATGAAACATTACATCCGCAACATATCGTGGAAGTTCAAAGACTCCGCAGAAACATACCCGCAACTGAAGAACCGGAAAATTAAGATAACTCACCCCGGTGACATATTCGACAACTTCAATTTTTGTTTGAAGGAGAAGTAAGAGAACGCTTTGTTGTCTTCTGGTTAAACAGTGCAAACATTGTAACCGGATTCGAAGTTATCTCTGAAGGATCGCTAAACTCCTCACTCGTCCATCCGAGGGAAGTCTTTCGGGGAGCTATAGTTGCTACTTGCATATAAAAATTTTATTTATTAGTATCTGGTGGAATGTTACCCATTAAAAAAGCCTCAAAAACGCATATTTTAATCGTTAATGAGGCTTATTTTTATTGTGCGGAGAGACCGGGAATCCTGCGCAGCAGCCCCTATGGGGGAACCCGTGCGTAAGGTATAACCGGGGAATAATGAATTAAATAATGTTAAAGAGTTTTAACCAACGGTATCCGTCAATACTTTTAAAGAAAATTTCTCTACTGATAGCTTCATCCTTTGTATTAAATTCTTCAAAATAATGTAAAATCCATGGTCTGCGGTTTTTGGTATATTTAGACTTCCCGGAATTGTGTAGCTCCAATCGTTTTTGTAAGTCAGAGGTGAAGCCATAATAATAAGTATTAGTTTTTTTACTTTTTAAGATGTAAGTGAAATACATAAAATGGAAATAATTTTTGTATAATAAAAAAGCCCGAAAAATCGGGCTTAAATAGTTGCGGAGAGACCGGGAATCCTGCGCAGCAGCCCCTATGGGGCACCCGTTCGTAAGATATAAAAAAGCCTCAAAACAGCGTATTTCCGATGTTTATGAGGCTTCTTCTTTAGTTGCGGAGAGACCGGGATTCGAACCCGGGGTAAGGTATAACCCCTACGACGGTTTAGCAAACCGTTGGTTTCAGCCACTCACCCATCTCTCCTTAGCTGAAAAAATTTGAGCACAAATATAATACTTTACTTCAATATTAAAAATAAACTCTGTAGGTAAACCTAAAATTTCTTTTGGCTTCAGGCATAATCGATTTTACTCTTGATAAATGATTTCTATACTCTTTATTAAAAAGATTGTCGATGTTCAATGAAAAATTACTGACAGTCCCTCCATACATGAATGTAAATTGAGTGAATAGACTAACAACAGTGTAACCTGTTGTCGGCTCTTCAAAAAAATCGACTTGCTGTTGTGATGATGCAGCTTCAATCATTATTCCCAAACTGAAAATATCGGTTGCATATTTTAAAGTCAGAACACTTTTAAAAGGAGGGATTGCAGGAAGGGGAGTGTCAGTTTCACGAATCTTTCCTCTTGTATAACTTGTCCCCAAAGAAATAGAAAATGGGGAAAAAAGATTTAAGTCAATTTGATTTTCGAATCCATAAATAGTTGCATCTACTGTTGTGGATTGATAGATAGGAAGTAATGTTGCAAAATTTATTTTTCCGTTATTACGAGGGATGATGTATGAGTTAATCGAATTATAAAAAACATTCAAGCTAAAAAAGACTTGACTTCGTTTGTAGTAATAAAATAATTCAGTTCCGATTCCTTTTTCAGATTTAAGATTCGGATTTCCGATCTCATACGAGTAGGCGGCAAGATGTGGTCCTTCAGAATATAATTCTTCTATAGTCGGGATGCGTGATGAACGACTAATATTTGCACCGATAGATGAAGAGGATCCAAATTCATACAAAAATGAGAGTGAAGTTGAATAAATAAAAAAATCTCGTTTAATCAAATATTCTTCTTTGATTGAATTAGTTACTCTTCGCGGGGTAAAATTTGAGTATGAGAGTCTTCCGGAAAATTCTAAACTGAACTTATTGATTGAGCGAGTTTGATAAATGAATGCAGAGTAATTATTCATTTTAGTCGGAGGTGTGAATACCAATCCGCCGATATTGAAATCTCTATTCTCAAAAGAAAATCCAAATTTACCTTCATTAAAAAAGAGTAAAGAATTTGTTTCAAATTGAAGAAGCCCGTCATAAGAATAAATTCCGAATTCAGCTCCGACACGATTATCATATTCAAGTTCTACATGGCGATAATAAGTGCGGTTGAGTTTTAGTGACATTTCAGAGATTGAATAGAAATTCAATTTATAATTGAAATCACTGCTCATACTTCTTTTGAACATTGAAATATTTACTCCAAATGGATGCGCTCCTACAAATCCACCCGGAACACCATATTCTAATTCATATTCTCTAAGTGAAATACCAAAATGTCCCCAATCTTTAATGTAGCTTACACCAGTGCTATAATTAGTCGATTGAATATCTGAATTCTTTAATAACTTAAATGGTGTTTTCAAATCATCGGCTTTTCTTTTACTAAATTCAAATCTTGTATTTAATACCGAAATGGGTGCTCTCAAAACTACTGCACCAAGAAATCCATTATTTGCAGTTTCACCAAAGATGCCCGCAACACCGGATAACTTTCCCTCAGACTGCACAGGAATTTCTTCCCTAATAATATTCACCACGCCGCCTAATGTAGAAGAATTTTGAAGAAGTACTTTTGGACCTCTCACTACTTCTATTCTGTCAATTGTAAATGGTTCTATTGAAACAGCATGATCGGGTGACGTTGAAGAGAGGTCATTTGTTTTCATGCCATCTTCACTTATATGAATCCTATCTCCACCGAGTCCTCTAATAACCGGACGAGCCGGCGCAGGTCCCATCGAACGCATTGCTAAGCCTGTCTCATTTTTTAGAGTTGATGCGAGAGTCATTCCCAAATCGCGCTGCAAATCTTTTCCCTTTAAAACATTGGTGAGTTCGTGTAACTCGTCAAATTTAGAATTTGTGTGGGTACCGGTTACAATGACTGTAGGCATTTGAACGGGCATAGGGTAGAGATGAATAATTAATTGTGAATTTGATTGTTGATTTTTTAGATGAACAATTTCTTTTTTATAGCCTAATGAAGTTACTTCAAGAGATATAGATGGATGTTCAAATATTTCAAATTGAAATAAGCCTTTTTCATTCGTTACTGCATAGATATCAGTAGCAGTAACTCTTACAACGGCAAGGGGAATCGGTTCATGCGATTCCCCATTGATTACAACTCCTTTAATTACTTGTTTAACTTCACTCCCAACAATATTTTGAGTAAAAAGAAGTAGGTTAAAGGAATACAAAAAGATTAACAGATAATAATTCATTTAAGTCTTAATTATCTCACATTAACTGAAATAGGAAACGAAATGAACTCAGCCGTACTGCCGACCATTAATCTGATTGACAGATTTGCAGTTCCAACATTTATCCCTTTAATTCTGAATACCCAGGGTTCTGCTGCTTCGGGTAAAAATTGAAATATTCCTGTTGGATTCATTTCATAGCCTAATGCGTGTAAAGGGTATTCAGGTTGAAAATAGTGACCATGTTCATCATAAAACTCAACCATAATATGATCTGATGTGGAATCTTTATTGATTTCAATAACACCTGTTGAATTGGTTGAAGTAGCATTTGCAAGAACGGTTCCATCCTCTTCGAAAGAAATTCTTATTCCAATAGGTTCACCATGTGCGGTAGTATCTTCTTGAATAATCACAGGTATTTCAGGTGTACGAGCATCGGTATGTCCAAGATGTCTAAGTTGAAGTACTAATGTAGTTTTTCCTTCTTTTTTACCTTTTAAATGAAAGGCGTAATCGGTTGGAGAATCTTGTACAATCGATAATGCGGAAGTATCACCGATAACCCAGCCAAGACTATAATCAGTGTTAGTCGGAGGATTAAATAAATTTTTATTTTGATCTAAAAACTTAATTGAATAATGATCGGATAAAGCGTTTAGTGGAGCAATTAAAGTATCACTTATTGCCGATGAATTCCATTGTGTTTGAATTACACCTTGCCAAACAACAAGAATTGGTTTTGCAGTTGCATCACGAATAATCCATCCTTCAGGTTCAACATGTTCGGACGGAGGTGTTACTGGGTTAGTTTCCTCTTTACAACCGTTAAAAATTATTATTTGTGAAAGTAAAAATAATAACATCAGACTCGAAAATATTTTGTTTTTCATATTCTTCTCCAAAAAATATTATGTGAATTTCGTACATATAATTATGAACGAATATTCAGTTTAAAATTAAATTATGACTCAATCACTCTTAGAAAATTGAGACGTTGTGTTACAAAAAATCAGTCAGTGATTAAGATAACGTTGGAGGTGCCCGGAGAAGAGGTAATTTAAGATAATCGGAGTTAATTAAAATTCCCGAAGAAACTGGAAGCAATATTTTAGATGGCTTAAAGTTTATTGAATAATTTATTTCAGCATCTGCAATATTTTGAGAGTATGAAATAAAGTAATGAATAATACAAAAAGTATTTTCAAATGAAACAAATGTATTATGGTTACTCTCGGTTGAATGAACGTCAAACGAAGCAGTTCCGTTTTGAAAATCATAGCTATGGTAATGGACTATGTTTACAACATTTAACAGCAGATATGCTGTGAGAAATATTGCAGCGGCAAAACGTTTATATTTATAACACACTTTTTTCATGGGGCACTAATTTATGAAACTTAGATATTTGGGTCAAGGTACTCAATAATGACACACCACCAAAAAGCATCAGATGAATTAGTAAACAATTTTGACTATTTTTAAACAACAATTTTAATTAATTCAAGGCAGGGAAGTAAATGGAACAGATTGTAGCAGATTTTATTAAATCAAAAAGAATTGCAATTGTCGGTTATTCCAGTAATAAAAACAAATTTGGGAATGCAGTTTATCGAGAGCTCAAATCTCGAGGGTATGAAGTTTATCCTGTTAATAAAAACAAAATTGAAGCTGACGGGGAAAAATGTTTTCCGGATTTACTTCCTCTTAAAGATAAGATTGATGCAGTCTTCATTAGCACTAAATCAAGCTCCGTAAAGGATGTACTAAAACAAGCTAGTGATTTGAGTATAAAGAATATCTGGTTACAGCAGGGAGCTGAAACCAAAGAGATTCTTGAAGAAGCAAAAAAAATGGACATTGAAATGGTAACCGGAAAATGTATTCTAATGTATTTAGAACCGGTAAATTCAATACATAAATTTCATAGGACTATAAACAAAATATTTGGCCGGTATTGAATTATCAAAATGATTTTGTTTAAGAATTGCTCTTTGTATATATTCTCCAATTGAATAAATAAATCATTTTCAGACTCAACAAAGTGAAGAATAAATTGAATCTAAAATCTACTTCGAAAATATTCATTGGTTTCGTAATTATTATTTCAGCAGTTGAATTTCTTCTTCCGGTAAATCCATACATCCCAAAATTATCTACATTCATTCAAAGTCTTGATTTTTTTTATAACAATTATTCTCTAACAGAAAATATATTAATCTCGATTTCTACAGTTTATGCATCAATGTTTATTGTTTTTTTTGTTGGAAAGATTTTATTGTCAATCCATGCTGTCAAACAAGTTGGGAAGAGTTATTCATATATATCTAAGATGCTCGCCAACAGTGTCCCATCAATTATAATTGGATTTTTAATAATTATTTGGATGCCCGGTTTTTCATTATCAAGTTTTATATTCCTTCTCACAGTACTAATTATTCAAGTCAATTCTGATATCATATTATCTATTGAAAAAGTTCCTGTCGAATATTATGATTCACTACAATCTCAAATTCATAACGACAAAGTTGTTAAACATGAGATTTATTCGAATGGCTTAAAAAGTAATCTTTTAGGGTCACTAATAAAGAATCATAAATACATTTGGACGTTATTAATCTTTTTTGAATTTGCGAATGCACTACATGGTGGATTTGGTTCTCTTGTCAAATTATCACTTGATTATTGGAATACCTCTTATTTATTAACCGTATTGAGTTTGGTTATAATTGTAGTTTTTCTCGGTGACTATCTGCTTCGAGCTATATTTAACAGACTTTTTCCGTGGGGCGAAGTTAAATGAAAAAGTACTTTCTCGCTGAAAATATTTCGAAAAGTTTTATTTCGGAATTAGGAATTACCAAAAGAATACTTGACAATTTTACTTTTGAAATCTCCGATGAAGAAAAGGGAACAATAATTGGTATTGTTGCAACATTCGGTTCGGGTAAGTCAACATTATTGAAAATCCTTTCTGGTATTGAGAAGTATGATTCCGGAACAATTTCTTATAAAGAGAAATCTTTTTCTACTGAATTATCAAAATTTGTTTACATTCCAAAAAATCCTTCATCACTACCCTGGTACAATGTTTACCAAAACGTTGAACTTCCTTATAAACTTAAAAAACTAAAATCTGATAAATTCAAAATTTCAGAAGTTATTTCACTTTGTGGACTTGAAGGTTACGAAGAACATTTCCCTCATCAGAAAAGTAAGGGGTTTCGTTTTCGAATTAGTTTAGCGCGATGTTTAACTCAATCACCTGAAATTATTTTTATGGATGAACCATTTCGTGATATTAATGATGAAACAAAATCAGAGTTGCAAGAGCTATTGGTGAAGATTAAACATCAAGGGATTACTATTGTTTATGCAACATCAAATATAAATGACGTTATTAAGATAGCCGATTCAATTTATCTTATGTCATCAAATCCGTTATCAATAAATAAGAAATTCAACTTGACTGCCGGTTCAGAAAAAGAAAAATTTAATGTTGTAGCAGAGTCATTAATAAATTCATAATCAAAAAACAAAAATCTCACTATGCAAAAAAAAATCGAACTTCTACATGAAAGACGTAAAGCAGCTATTAAAGGCGGCGGTGAAGATAAAATAAAAACTCAACATGATAAAGGAAAGTTATTTGCACGCGAAAGAATTGAGTTATTGGTTGATGAAGGAAGTTTTGAAGAGATAGATGTTTTTGTAAAACATCGTTCGAAAGATTTTGGATTAGATAAAGTTCATTATCCCGGCGACGGTGTAATTACCGGATTTGCAAAAATCAATGGTAAACCGATCGCAATATTTAGCCAGGATTTTACAATCCTCGGAGGCTCACTTTCAGAAGCTAATGCAGAAAAGATTTGTAAGATAATGCGTACCGCTATGAAAATTGGAGTTCCCGTTATTGGATTAAATGATTCAGGCGGAGCGAGAATTCAAGAGGGTGTAGTAAGTCTTGGTGGTTATGCAGACATATTTTTATTGAATACTCTTGCCTCGGGAGTGATTCCCCAAATCTCAGTAATTCTTGGTCCATGTGCAGGTGGTGCAGTTTATTCACCGGCAATAACTGATTTTGTTTTTATGGTAAAGAATACTAGTTACATGTTTGTTACAGGTCCGAATGTAGTAAAAACAGTTACACATGAGGATGTAACATTCGAAGATCTTGGCGGTGCAGAAACTCATGCATCAAAAAGCGGAGTTGCCCATTTTATTTGCGAGAATGAAGTCGAAACTCTAATGCAAGTACGAAAACTACTTGATTACTTACCTCAAAATTTCATGGACAAGCCTGAAGATTTCCCGTTTGATCAGACCAAATCTGATGAGAGAATCAAACTAAACGAAATCATACCGGACAATTCAAACAAACCTTATGATATGCGTGAGATTATTTCACAACTTGTTGATGATGGTGAGTTTTTGGAAATTCATGAACATTATGCCGAAAATATTTTGACCGGTTTTGCTCACTTAGGTGGAATTTCAATTGGAATTATTGCAAATCAACCTGCAGTTTTAGCCGGAGTTTTAGATATCAATGCATCTGTGAAGGGGGCACGTTTCGTCCGTTTCTGTGATGCCTTTAATATCCCGATTTTAGTGTTGGAAGATGTCCCCGGATTTCTCCCCGGAACAGAACAGGAATGGAACGGAATAATTCGACATGGCGCAAAACTCCTTTACGCATTTTGTGAAGCAACTGTTCCGAAGGTAACAGTAATAACCAGAAAAGCATATGGTGGTGCTTACGATGTAATGAACTCAAAGCATATTCGAGGTGATTTTAATTTCGCTTGGCCCTCTGCAGAAATTGCAGTAATGGGACCAAAAGGAGCTGTCGAGATTATTTTCAAAAAGGAGATTAATTCAGCAGAAAATCCGGATGAAAAATTAACCGAAAAATTGAATGAGTATGTAGAGAAATTTGCAAATCCATTCATCGCAGCAGAGAGGGGTTATATTGATGATGTGATTGAACCTGCTGAGACTCGTAAAAAATTGATTCAATCATTTCAATTGCTGAAAAATAAGGTTGATAAAAACCCTAAAAAGAAACATGGAAATATTCCTTTGTAAAAAAGATTTTTTACTTAATTCCTTACAGATAAATATTTTATAGGAATTTGTTAAAAAAGTTCTTGATTTAGAACTCATTACGTCTTATTTTTGTTCGTTTTCGAATCCCAAAAAAAAGGAGTTACAATGAGATTAAAAAAAGTACAGCTACTCATTGTTTCATTATCAGCTCTGATCTTTTTCTCTTGCGGAGCCAATAAAGAAACAACGACCCAAACTGAAACTTCACAACAAGAACAAACCGTAAAAAAAGGCGAGATAGTCTCAGAACTACTCGAACAAGCAAGACAATTCTATGTTATTGCTTTATCCAAACAGGAATCCAACAGCGTCTCAGAAGCAATTACAAATTATGAAGCCGCACTCAGACTTATAAACAATTTAAGCTATTATCCCGGTGTTGAAGATAATGAAGCTTATAATGATCTTTCCAAAGCAATAATTGATGATTATAGATATTACATTGATAGTTTACCCGAGCTTCCTGAAAATGTCTCATTTGCAGCTTTGGAAGAATGGATGCAAAAATCATTTCCTGATGTTGATTTCACACTCCTGGAAAAACAATCAATTCATCAGCGTGTAGTTGTACCAGCAGATGTTCCTCTTGAAATTAATCCTGTTGTAGAAAAATGGGTTGAATATTTTACAGGTAAAGGTCGTAGACATATGAATCTTTGGTTAGCTCGATCAGGAAAATATTTCCCGATGATGACAAAGATTTTTGCTGAAGAACAAGTTCCACAACAGATGGTATATTTGAGTATGATTGAGAGTGGGCTTAATCCTCGTGCTGTATCATGGGCTTCGGCAGTCGGTTTGTGGCAGTTTATTAAATCTACCGGAAGAATGTATAACCTAAAATCTGATTTCTATTTTGACGAAAGAAGAGACCCGGAAAAGTCTACAAGAGCTGCTGCAAGACATTTAAGAGATTTACATAATTCTTTAGGAGATTGGTATCTTGCTCTCGCTTCTTATAATGCTGGTGAGGGAAGAATTACCCGTGCAATTAAGAGGTCAGGCTCAAGAGATTTCTGGGAGATTCAAAAATTTCTTCCCAAAGAAACAAAAAGTTATGTACCTCAATATATTGCTGCATGTTTGATAGCTATGGATCCTGAAAAATATGGATTTACGGACATTCAGTATGAAAAACCATATCAGTACGAAACCATAAAAGTAAATGAACCGGTTGATTTGAATTATCTTTCTTCAGTTACAAATGTTGATTCAGAGATACTTCTGGAGATGAATCCGGAATTAACTCAAAACTCTGCGCCTGCAGGTTTTCCGGGTGGATATGACCTTAAAATTCCAGTTGGTTCACAAAATATTTTTGCATCAAGTTTAGTAAACATTCCTGATCATGCTAAACGCAGCTTCGTTTTTCACACTGTTAAAAGAGGAGAAACCTTAGCAAGATTGGCTAATAAATATGGTATTTCAAGTGTTGAATTAGCTGATGCAAACAACATCTCAACAAAAACGAAATTAAAAAGCGGGAATAAATTAAAAATTCCTTACAAAGGTTCTTCTTCTGAATCAGATTTTGCTTATAACACAAATGAAAGTTCTGCAGTTGAAGTACCTTCAGACGAATATGTTTCACCATATGCAAATCTGAATAGTGGAAATACTGAATCCCAGAATAATGATGCCGTTGAAGTAGTTGAAGCAGGTGAAATTGAAGTTGATGCTGAAAGCCAGCTTAAAAGCATTCCGGAAGTAAGTAAAAATGTTATTCCAACCGGATTAGTTCCTGTAAAGTATCATGTTAAAAAGAACGAAAGTCTTCTCTCAATTGCAGATATGTTTAATGTGCGGGTTAGTGATTTAAGAAATTGGAATGATATTTCTTATACTCAACCGATTAATGTCGGACAAGAATTAAGTATTTATGTTCCACAAGAGCAGAAAAATTTCTTTGCCAGTTATGACAATCAATCAAACTCAGAAAAGAAAACCTTAACTTCTCAAGAGCCAAAAACCAAAAGTAGTTGGTTTTATCACACTGTCAGAAAAGGGGATAATCTATTTACGATTGCAAATCGTTATAATGTAACGATTAGTGACATTCAAGGATGGAATAATCTTGAGGGGACAGTTTTGTTAAGAGGGAAAAAATTAAAAATCGGGACTGAATCTGTTACTTCACAATTTGCATCTTCTTCAGTTGAAGGAAGCACTAAATCTCAAAAATCATTTAAGTACAAAATCCGTCCCGGTGAAACATTAGGCGAAATTGCAGAAAAATTTGATGTGACAGTTAGCCAAATTAGAAAATGGAATAAATTAGCTTCCAATCGTATTAAAGCAGGAGCAAATTTAACAATCCAGGGTGCAAGCCAAACAAATTCACTTGGCGATAACACAACCAAGACACCGGCTACATTAAATGTTCATATTGTGAAATCAGGAAATACTCTCGGAAGTATAGCCGAACTCTACAATGTCTCTGTTGCTAATCTTCGGAAATGGAATGACATCTCTGGAAATGTTATTAAAATTGGAGAAAAATTAAAAGTTTACAGCAATACTTCACCATCAGATTTAGTGACTGAGAAAACTGTAAAATCAAAAAGTTCTGTTAAAAGTCACAAAGTTGTTAGAGGTGAGTCACTTGATTCTATCTCAAAAAAATATGATGTTTCAATAAGTGAATTAAAAAAAATGAATAATTTGACAAGTAATAAAATTCTTGTCGGTCAGAAAATTATTCTAAACTAAGTTCTTATTTTATTAATCTTTTAGGTGTTTACACCTTAGGGGTGCCATTTATGGCTGAGATTATACCCTTTGAACCTGATCCGGATAATGCCGGCGTAGGAAGATAAGTTAAGCCGTTTTTACCTCTTTGGTGAAAACGGCTTTTTTATTTTAGGAGAATTTTATGTCAATTAAAGTTTTGACACTATTAGTAATCATTTTGTCGTTTCAGCTATTTTCGCAGAATAAAGGTTTTTTAACGGTTAAGGTTGTTAATGCTGAAACCGGTGAATTTATAGAAAGAGTGAATGTAAAAATTACTGAAACTGATGAGTATTATTTAACTGATAAAACCGGACGAACTAAACCAATAGAATTAATCTCTGGCGAATATAATCTAATAGTATCACATATTGGATATAAAGAGGTTAAGAAGAATGTTTCAATTTCCGGGGAAGTTCGTTTTGAATTGACGGTTTCACTTATAACTGAATCTTTGCGAATGAACGAAGTATCGGTTACTGCAACACGAGGAATCGAACGTGAATCTCCTTTTACTTTCAGTAACATCTCAGAAAAAGAATTAAAGCAGCAAGCTATTATTAAAGATATTCCCTTCGTTATTAGTAGTCTGCCGTCAACTACAATTCATTCAGAGAATGGAAATGGTTTAGGTTATACATATTTAAGAATTAGAGGTTTTGACCAGAGAAGAATTTCAGTCTTAATAAATGGAATTCCGCAAAATGATCCTGAAGATCATAATGTTTATTGGATTAATTTTTATGATTTAACTTCTTCACTACAGGACATTCAAGTACAACGTGGAGCAGGTGGCACCTTTTATGGACCACCGTCAATAGGTGGTTCAATTAATTTAGTTACGAAAAATTTCTCAAATTCTCCTTCAATTAATTTTGAATCCGGTTATGGTAGTTTTAATACACAGAAATATTCATTGAGTGCGAACTCCGGAATTGTATCCGATCACTTTATTTTTTCAGCTAAAGGGACGCGTGTTACATCTTCGGGGTATAGAGATTGGGCTTGGACAAAATTCTGGAGATATTTTGTCGGAGTTAATTACTTTGATGAAAATCAAAACTTGAAATTAAGTTTTTTTGGAGGTCCACAGGAAGATGGATTAGCTTTTTATGGAATAAGTAAAAATGCAAATAATGATTCTAAACTGCGAAAAGAAAACTACGGATCACTTCTTAAAGATAAAGAGTATTTAAATTCACCGCAGGTATCTCTGTTACATGATTATCATTTAACTGAAAATTTAATAATTCATAATTCATTGTTTTACATATCCGGAGATGGTTACTTTGACTTTGATGGAACATGGGGAACAAACGATTATTTCAGAATACCTTCGGATATCTCAATTCCATCTGACTTAATTATGCGGGCATATGTAAATAATGATCAAATCGGATGGCTGCCCCGAATTGAATATAAACATAAATTTGGTCGAACAATATTTGGTGCTGAAATAAGATCACATCGCTCCTTACATTGGAGTAGAATTCAATCCGGAACCGGAATTCCCACTACTTACACCGGTGATGCTGATTATCATTTTTATGAATACTCGGGAGGGAAAAATATTTACTCTGCCTATTTGAACAACTTGCACAAATTCGGAGATGATTTATTTATATCCACAGATGTCAGATTGCTTTATCAACAATATAAGATTTATAATGAAAAATTCATTGGAACAGATTTTACAACACCATACTTTTTTGTACTTCCAAAATTAGGCGTTAACTATAATCTGAACGATAAATATAGTTTGTATGGAAGTTTCGGATTAACAAAGCGCGAACCTCCATTAAAAAATTTATATGAAGCAGAATCAGCTTCGTGGGGAGTGATGCCACAATTTGAAACCAATTCTGATGGAAACTTTAATTATTCAAAACCTTTTGTTAAAGAGGAGAGTCTGTTTGACTATGAAGTTGGTTTTCGATATTCAGACACCAGATTTAAGCTGACCACAAATTTTTTCTGGATGGAATTTTTGAATGAAATTGTTCCTTCAGGCGGGTTGGATGTTTTTGGGCAACCAAGAGTAGGGAATGCAGAAAGAACACGACATCTTGGAGTTGAATTTGAAACTCACATTAAGCTGTTTACACGCCTCGAAGCTGGATTAAATCTTACATTAAGTAGAAATCGTTTTATTAAGTTTACAGAATATGATGATGCCGGTACTCCACTTGATAGAGCCGACAATGCAATTGCAAATGCTCCTGAATTGATATTAAATAGCAATCTGACATATAATTATAGTTTAGGATTCTTCTCGCTGTTTCTTCAATATACCGGAAGGCAATATGCTGATAATTCGCAAAAAGCCGGTGACACTTCTGATGATGGCGTAACAGTTGATCCCTATTTAGTATTGAATTTTATTGGTTCAATTTATGTCCCGATTTCGAATGTAAATGTAACGTTACAGTTTGAGATTAATAATCTAACCAATAAAAAATATTTAATGAATGCCTTTGGACGTGATAATTTTTTCCCTGCAGCGGAGCGAAATTATTTTGCAACATTGAAGTTTGGTATATAAATGAAAAAAATAAAGATTGATAAAAAAGCAATAATTGTAGCAAATGGTAAAAAACCTTCTAAAAAAGTTTTTAATCAATTATTAAAACAAGGTTATTCAACAATCGTTGCTGCTGACGGCGGTGCAAATTCACTGCATGAAATGGGGATTACTCCAAATTTTATAATCGGCGATTTTGATTCGTTATCAAGTTCGACATTAAAAAAGATTAAACCGGGAGTTACTGAATTAATTAAAATAAGTCGACAAAGTGATACTGATGTAGAAAAATCGATAAAGTATTTAATCAAAAAGAAATTCACACATATTATGCTTTTAGGTGTTGATGGTAATCGTTTTGATCATCTATTGGGTAATTTAAGTCTTGGACTTAAATATCTTGATAAAATAATTATCAATATTATAGTAGGAGATTCGGCTCTCAGTTTTTTAGGATCATCAGAAAACATCTCAACCAAAAAAGGGGAAATTGTATCGGTGTTTGGTTTTAGTGAGAGAGGAAACCTAACTTCGGATGGATTAAAATACTCATTAGAAGTGTTAAATCTTACTTTCGGTAATCAAGACAGTATCAGTAATATCGCGACAAAATCAGAAATAAAACTAAAAATAGATTCCGGAAAGTTTATTCTTGTGAGATCAATAAAAACTTTTTTTCATAAATGATCACTCTAAGTAGAATTGATTATTCAATTATCCTTATATTTTTTCTAATAGTAATCTTCATAGGATTTTACTTTGGAAGGAAATCAAACAAAACGGATGATTTTCAATTGGGAGGGAGAAAAGTAGGGCTGCTGCTTTTTATCATTACTAATGTTTCAACCTGGTATGGTGGAATACTTGGTGTTGGTGAGTTTACATATTCATATGGCATCATTTCATGGGTGACACAGGGGCTTCCATATTATATTTTTGCTTTTCTTTTTGCAATATTTTTTGCCGAAAAAATTCATTTAGCAGGGCTCTTCACAATACCCGAAAAACTCAAATTAGAATACGGTGAGTTAACTGGTAAAATAGCATCGGTATTTGTATTTTTTCTTGTTTCACCCGCTCCTTATTTTTTAATGTTATCTGTAATCTTTCAAGCGATTTTCGGAATAACCAATTTTTGGGGTTTAATCCTGGCAATCATTATTTCAGTTCCATATATGATTTCGGGTGGGTATAAATCTGATTTATATACAGATGTCTTTGAATTCGTAATAATGTTTCTCGGCTTCATTCTTATCTTTTTGTTCAGTTATAATGCTCTTGGTGATTTTACTTTTCTCGCAGAGAATCTTCCAAATGATCATTTAACTTTAACCGGCGGAGTATCACCATTATTTTTAATTGTCTGGTTTACAATTGCATTATGGACTTTCGCTGATCCCGGATTTCATCAAAGAACAACAGCCGCCAAAAGTGCAAAGGTTGCAAAGTGGGGAATAATTTTATCAATTCCACTTTGGGCATTATTTGATTTTTTAACAACTTCAACCGGATTATATGCCCGTGCATCGCTACCTAATTTGCAACAGACATCATTCTCATACTTACTATTGGCAGAACAAATTTTATCTCCCGGTTTTAAGGGATTGTTTTATTCAGCACTATTTGCAACAATTTTATCCACAACAAATAGTTTTGTATTTCTGAGTGGAACAACTCTCGGTAATGATTTATTTAATAGTTCAGATAAAACTAATTATAAATCCCTTTCAAGAATCGGGATGATATTAACTTCTTTTTTCTCATTTCTTATTGCTTATTTTATTCCATCAGTTATCGAAATTTGGTATACAATCGGTTCTATATTTATACCAGGTTTAATCCTTCTAGTTTTTGGTGCTTATTTTCAAAAATTAAAAATCTCTTACAAATTAAGTATCATAGAACTAATAGTTGGAAGTTTAACAAGTTTAATCTGGTTCATTCTTCAAAAAAATCAATTGTTAGATGAGTGGGGCAACGAGATTGAACCTATGTTAATTGGTTTGTTTGCGGCAGCAATTATCCATGTTTATGGAATCATTCGAAAGCAAAAACCTATCAAATAGTCAATTGTCAAACAATTTCATTTCGAAATATTTTGGTTCTCTTAACGCTAATAATTAACTTTGTTATTACAATTAAATATTGGTGATAACAATGAATAAATTTTCCGGTGTTGATTATTTTAATTTAGATACTCTTCTTTCAGAAGATGAAATAATGGTTCGAGATACTGTTCGAGATTTCGTAAGCGCAGAAATTATTCCTGTAATTGAAGAATATAACCGTGAAGCTAAATTCCCAAAATTTATAATTCCAAAGATGGCTGAACTCGGATTATTTGGTCCGACGTTGCCTTCAAAATATGGTTGTGCGGAAATGAATAATGTTGCTTACGGTTTAATTATGCAAGAGCTTGAGCGCGGTGATAGTGGTGTTCGTTCATTTGCTTCGGTTCAAAGTGCACTTGTTATGTATCCAATTTTCACTTTTGGAAGTGAAGAACAGAAAGATTATTGGCTTCCGTTACTTGCTAAAGGAGAAAAAATTGGATGTTTCGGTTTAACAGAGCCTGACTATGGCTCGAATCCAGGTGGAATGGTAACCAAAGCTGAAAAAGTAGAAGGTGGTTATCTGATAAATGGCGCAAAAATGTGGATCACTAATGGAACAATTGCAGATGTTGCAGTTGTATGGGCAAAGATGGATGGAGTTGTACACGGTTTCTTAGTAGAAAAAGGAACAAAAGGATATTCAGCTCCTGAAATGAAAGGTAAACATTCATTACGCGCATCTGTAACTTCAGAATTGATTTTTGAGGATGTCTTTATTCCCGAAAAAAATATTTTCCCAAATACTTCAGGTTTAAAGAGTCCATTGATGTGTTTAAACCAAGCCCGATATGGAATTGCGTGGGGAGTTGTAGGTTCTATGATGGCTTGCTATGATTCAGCTTTAAATTATGCTAAATCAAGAAAACAGTTTAGCAGACCAATTGCCGGATATCAGATGACTCAAGAAAAATTAGTGTTTTTCTTGACTGAGACGACTAAAGCACAACTTCTAAACCTCCAATTGGGACGTTTGAAAGATTCGGGTAAACTGAGATTTCAACAAGTCTCAATGGCAAAAAGGAATAATTGTGAATTAGCTTTAGATATTGCTAGACAATCTAGAGAGATTCTTGGGGCAAATGGAATATTAGATGAATATCCGGTAATGAGACACGCTGCAAATCTAGAATCAGTTAAAACATATGAAGGAACGCATGAAATGCACACCCTCATTATAGGTGAAGATATTACCGGAATAGCGGCTTTCGATTAACAATTTAAAGACCACTTAATGTGGTCTTTTTTGTATAAAGTATTTAAATCATTAAGGTTTTTATGAAAAACTCAAAAATAATATTTGAAGGACTAACATTTGATGATGTGCTTTTGCTTCCAAGGAAATCAGAATTCTTACCTCGTGAAGTAGACATTTCAACACATTTAACTCCCGATATTAAATTGAATATACCATTTATAACAGCGGCTATGGATACAGTAACAGAAGCTGAAATGGCAATCGCTATGGCACGCGAAGGAGGAATCGGAATACTTCATAAAAATATGTCGATTGAAAAACAGTGTGAAGAGGTAGATAAAGTAAAACGGTCAGAAAGCGGAATGATTAGAAATCCCGTAACTCTAACTGAAGAACATAGAGTTGCGGATGCAATGGCATTGATGAAAAAATTCAGTATAAGTGGTATTCCGATAGTTGATGTAGCTGGCAAATTAGTTGGAATTTTAACAAATAGAGATCTCCGTTTTCAACCGAACCAGAAGCTTAAAATCAAAAATTTAATGACTTCTCAAAATCTTATAACTGCTCCACTCGGAACAGATTTTGCTAAAGCTGAAAAAATATTGCAGCAATATAAAATTGAAAAATTGCCTGTTGTTGATAAGAATGGTTTTCTAAAAGGATTAATAACTTTCAAGGATATTCAGAAGAAGAAAAAACACCCTAATGCCTCAAAAGATGAACATGGAAGGTTAAGAGTCGGAGCAGGTGTTGGGATCACGACTGATACGATGGATAGAATATCAGGTTTGATTAACAGTGGAGTTGATGCTATTGTGATTGATACGGCACATGGGCATTCAATGGGTGTGATTAGAACAATAAAGAAAATTAGAAAAACATTTAAGGATATTCAGTTAATTGCTGGTAATATAGGGACTTATGAAGCCGCACTTGAACTCTATTCGTGCAAAGTAAATGCAGTTAAAGTCGGTATTGGTCCCGGTTCTATATGTACAACAAGAATTGTTACCGGAATTGGAATCCCTCAGATAACCGCAGTTTCAGAAGTTTATAGAGCTTTAAAAGGGAAGAATATTACGATTATTGCTGATGGTGGCATCAAACATACCGGAGATGTTCCAAAGGCGATTGCAGCGGGAGCAGATTCAGTTATGATAGGAGGTCTGTTTGCAGGTGTAGATGAATCACCCGGAGAAAAAGTACTTTATGAAGGACGTAGTTTTAAAGTTTACCGGGGAATGGGTTCTATTGAAGCAATGAAACTTGGGAGCAAGGATAGATATTTTCAAGATGTTGAAGAAGATATTAATAAACTTGTTCCGGAGGGAGTTGAAGGAAGAGTCCCTTATAAGGGACCATTATCGGATACGGTTTATCAACTTATTGGAGGGCTAAGAGCATCTATGGGTTATTGCGGAGTGAAGACGATAAAAGAATTAAAAGAAAAAACTAAATTCATTAAAATAACTTTAGCCGGTCAGCGTGAAAGCCATCCGCATGATGTTACAATTACTAAAGAAGCTCCAAATTATCATAAGTGATGAAAAATATTTTTTTACAAATACGTCAACAAAAGCTGAAGAAATTAAAAGATGAACTATCTTTAGATGCCTTACTTCTTTCATCCACTTCTGCAAAGAAATATTCAATAGATATTGAAATTGAGGGATCATTTTTAGTTTACGGAGATGAAGAATTTACACTGATTTATCATCAAATGTTTCAAGAATTATGTGTTAACGAAGCTAAAAATTTAAATTGCGTTGTCATCTCCAAACCGATTTTATCTTATTTTAATGAACAAAAAATTCTACGTGGTAAGGTTGGTATTGAAGAAGATAATCTTACAGTTTCATTTACAAAATCTTTAAGAAAAATTTTTCCAAAAGTAAAGTTTGTAAATATAAGCGATAAACTGACTAAGTTAACCGGGACTCATGATGATGAATCTCTAAGTAGGTTCAAAAGAGCTTCACTTATAACAAATAAAGTGTACACTGAAATTTTGAACGAGATTAAACCTGGTGTCACCGAATTTGATTTAGCACAAGAGATCAATTATCTAATAAAAAAACATGGTGGTGATAGAGAATCATTTTCCCCAATTGTCGCATTTGGAAAATCTTCAGCTTTACCTCATTATGAACCAAAGCTAAAAAAGTTGGGAAAAGAAAAAGTAATTCTTTTAGATTTTGGTGTTATGTACAAAGGAATTTGTACAGATATTTCAAGAACAATTCTTCTTTCTGAAAATAAAGAAATTTATAATTCATATTTATTAACGAAAGAAGCTATAACTGAGTCAGAAAAATTACTAAAACCGGGAGCTAAAGTTGCTGAATTAGATAATTCTGTTCGAAAGATTTTTAAGGATAAAAATTTAGAAGATAAATTTATCCACGCATTAGGTCATGGAATTGGATATGATGTTCATCAGAAGCCAAGAATATCAAATCAATCAAAAGAAGTACTTGAAGTAAACCAAATTGTTGCTATAGAACCTGCTTTATATTTTTCCGGAAAATTTGGTATAAGGATAGAAAATAATTATCTAATTACGATAAATGGTTCGCTCAATCTCACAAACTATTAGAAATCAATGTTCAAAATTTTAGTTATTGCTTATTATTTCCCGCCAACCGGTTTAAGTGGTGTACAACGAACACTTAAGTTTGTTAAATACATGCCTCAATACAACTGGGAACCTACTGTTCTCACAACTGAGTTAACCGGATATTATGCTCACGATTATTCATTGTTAAATGACTTAAAAGATAAACCAGTAAAAATCGTTCGCGTAAAAGGGAGAGAAGTTAATTCTCTTCTTGCAAAAAAAGGTACAATTAAAATGCCGGCAGAAATTATAAGAAAATTTCTTAGCCGATTAAGTAGTACTTTTTTTATTCCTGACAATAAAACCGCCTGGTGTAAAGCCGCTTATATAAAAGCTAAGGAATTGATTGAAACTGAAAAATTTGACTTAATCTTTGTAAGCGGTCCACCATTTTCAGCATTTAATCTTGGGGTTCAGTTAAAGAAAGAATTTAATATTCCATTGGCTATTGATTATAGAGATTTATGGTTTGGTTATCATTTTGCGTTTTATGCTACACCGTTTCATAAAATTGCCATAAAGCGAATGGAATATGCAGCATTAAAAACAGCTGATTTCATTACGGTTACTAACAGACGTATCAAAGAAAAATTAATGGATTATTATAAATTCATCACATTCAATGATGTGATGATTTTGCCTCATGGTTATGATCCTGAAGATTTCGCTAAAGCTCAGCCGGAAAAGAAACCTAATAATAAAATGATACTTACTTATTCCGGGATCTTCTATGAATATATCACCCCAAAATATTTATTAAAAGCTTTCAAGGAGTTAACTATTGAGCGCCCTGATATAGCTTCAAACATTGAGTTGCATTTTGTTGGTTTTTTAAGAAAAGAAAATTATAAATTCATTAAGAAATTAGGTATTCAAAGTTTTGTAAAAGAACACGGTTATTTAAACCATTCAGAAGCCATTAATAAAATTATGATGAGTGATGTTTTATGGTTAATGGTTGGTTATGGAAGAAATGCCGATACTATCTCAAGCGGAAAACTATTCGAGTATTTTGGAAGTAAAAAACCAATTATTGCATGCCTTCCAGATGGAGCTTTGAAATCAGCCGCAACGGAATACGGCGCGTCACTTTTATCAGATCCGGATGATGTTGAACAAATTAAACAAAATATTATCAAAGCATATTCTCTTTATAGATTAAATCAATTTCCAATTCCAAATATTGAATTTGTAGAAAAACATCGGCGTGATTTCCTGACTGAATTAATTACCAAAGAATTTCAATTTTTAGTGAGAGTCTAAAAATGAATATTTTAATAATCGGTTCAGGAGGAAGAGAACATGCATTAGCATGGGCTATCAAAAAATCTGAAAAGTGTCAGAATCTTTATCTACTTCCCGGAAATGGTGGAACTTCGTTAATAGCAAAAAACATTAACATAAATTCATCAAATAAAGAAGAAGTTTTAGAATTTTGTTCAGAAGCTAAAATTGATTTGGTTGTTATTGGACCGGAAATTCCATTGGTTGATGGTTTAAGTGATTTCTTGAGAGAGAATAATATTTCTGTGTTTGGTCCCTCAAAAAATGCTGCGATGATAGAATCGGATAAAGCTTATGCAAAATTAATTATGCAAAGAGCTAATGTACCGACTGCAAGGTTTAATGAATTTAATCGAGCACAATATAATGATGCATTGAATTACTCTGATTCAATTGGATATCCTGTTGTAGTTAAAGCGAATGGATTAGCCGCCGGCAAAGGAGTTTCAATTTGCTTTTCTAAAGTTGAAGTAAATTCAGTATTGGAAGAAATTTTTATAAAAGATATCTTCGGTGAATCTGGTAATAAAATAATCATCGAAGAATTTTTAGAAGGAGATGAGACTTCCATTTTTGCTATTACTGATGGAGAGAAATTTATCTGTTTGCCGGCTGCACAAGATCATAAAAGAATTGGTGACGGAGATACCGGTAAAAATACAGGAGGCATGGGTGCATATGCCCCAACATCAATAGTGACTGATGAATTAATGGAACAAATTAAAAATCAAATAATCACTCCGGTATTAAATGAAATGCGAAATGAAGGGAATCCTTTTTCCGGGTGTCTTTATTGTGGTTTAATTTTCACAAAGACCGGACCTAAGGTTATTGAGTTCAATTGTCGATTCGGCGATCCGGAAACTCAAGTTGTACTTCCATTATTAGATGGTGATTTTCTGGAATTACTACTTTCATCTGCAAGAGGTAAGTTAAATGAAAATGCAGTTATATATAATGGAGGTTCAGCCGTTACAATTGTAGCTGCTTCTAATGGTTATCCTGATAAGTATGACAAAGGATTTGAAATATCCGGACTAAATAATTTTAAGGATGAAGATGTGATTATTTTCCATGCGGGTTCTGCTGAAAAAAATGGGAAGATAGTCACAAATGGTGGGCGTGTTTTAAATATTACTGTTTTGAATAAAAATAACTATCTTGGAGAAGCTATTGATAAAGCTTACTCAGTAATTAATCAAATTAAATTCGAAAATATTTATTATCGAAAAGATATCGGTCAAAAGGGATTGAAGTATTTAACCAACCAGGCATAAATATATGCTTCCACTTCATATTCATTCTTATTATTCCTTTCTACAAATCGCCTTAACTTTTGGGTTTAGTACTGATAACTTCGACTAAAAACAAAAATAGTAAAAAGGGAAAAATTTTTTACTGTGTCTCTGTAATGGACCTGGTATAGAAGCAGTTGTGTAGCTTAATCATTATTAAACCAAACTTGAAGAAACCTAAGCTTTCATTGATTATCAATCGTATTAAGTTTATATTTGATTCATAATAAAAACGAACAGTTAATGCGATCAACATTTGCGATTATTCATTTAAGAAATCTAAAATTTAACTTCAATCAGATTCGAAAAAAAGTAAAAGGTTCGAAAGTTCTTGCAGTTGTAAAAGCAGATGCATACGGGCACGGAGTTAAGCAAGTTGTTTTGGCTCTAGAAGATCTAAAGAATTCTCCCGAGTTTTATGGCACTGCCTTAACAGATGAAGGGATTGAAGTTAGAAGTATCACACCTAGTAAACCTGTACTGGTTTTTGAACCTTTATCAGTTGATAATATCAATCAATCCATAATTAATGATTTAGATGTAACAATCTTTTCAGAATCTCACCTTAAACTGATTCAGAAATTTCTTCTTCCAAAGAAAATAAAAGTGCACATCAAAATTGATACAGGAATGGGAAGGTTAGGAATTCATCATAAAGATGCGGTTGAATTCATCAGAAGAGTTAATAAAATTGAGAATATTGAGATTTCGGGAACTTATACTCACTTTGCATCTTCAGATAAAAAAAATAAAAAATTTGCTTTGATCCAGTTAGAGCGTTTTAAAAGTGTAATTTCAACTTTAAAAAATGAGAGAATTAAAACTGGATTGGTTCACGCTTCAAATAGCGGAGCTATTCTTGATTTACCTGAAGCAAATTTCGATATGGTTCGTCCGGGAATTTCATTATATGGTTATTATCCTTCGTTAGAAACCTCGGAGAGTTTTGAATTGAAGCCGGTTATGTCACTTCATTCAGAAATTGATTCGATAAGTCTGAAGAGAAAAGGTGAAAGTGTAAGTTACGGGCAGTTGTGGAAAGCCAAAGAAGATTCATATATTGCAACAATTCCGTTTGGTTACGCAGACGGGTTAAATCGTAATTTAACTAATTCGATGAATGTGATAATTAGCGGGAAATATTTTAATCAAGTCGGTAGAGTTACCATGGATCGTATTTGTGTTAATCTTAACAAAACAAAATTTAAAATTGGTACAAAAGTAGTTTTACTTGGTAATGAAAAAGATGCATTTATAGATGCATGGACATGGAGTAAAAAATTAAAAACTATTCCATATGAAATTACTTGTTCAATTTCGAAACGGGTTCCAAGAATATATAGATAAACGAAATGGATTTTGCAAAACAATATATCGTCCAATGTATCGTATTAGCTTCAAATAATTTGCGATTGAGTTCTGAAAAAATTGAAGTTGTTGCACTTCTTCGGGAGGCAATTAATCGTTCTAAAAATATAGAACAGGATATTGCAAACATGAAGAAAATCACCGAGTTGTCTAAACTAGGTATAAGACTTCACGAAATATCCGATTACATACTAAAAAGTAAAATTGATTTCTTGCATGTTACCGATAAGTTTAAAGAGCATTCACAATCGCTGATTAAAGAAATTAATTTTTTACTAGATAAAGTTACTCCAACAACTTTTAAAGAAGTTCTTGAGAAATTACATCCGGTTGAAGTCCCAACCATCTCTTTACCAACGGTTGACGAAAAGAGCAAAACGACACATGTTAGTGACATTGTCATTTCGAATTCAAAACAACAAACGGAAAACGAAAAGTTAAAAGAAAAATTAATTTTTGATGAAGACAAAGAAGACGATACAATTTCATTTCATAATTTTGAAACAACTATTATGAAACCGATCAAACAACTTGATCAACTTCTAAAAAATTTAGCTGACGATAAATATACTCATGAGGATTTAAATAATTTTGCCAAGATTATGACAATGAATAGTGAAATTTCAGAAAAATTTGGAACTGATATTATAGCTAATATGCATAAGATATTCGCAAAAACTTTGATCGTTATTCGGAACAAGGAATTAATGCCCGGTAAAGAAGTAATAGAAGCCCTTAGAGCTTGTCTAATAGTCATTGTTGCTTTAGTACGAAGTAAAGAAGTTGATATTACTGTTTATTTAAATCGTGCTGAAGAGTTTTCAAAACAACTTCAAATATTTAATAATTAAGGGAATAGAGAATGAATTTATATGCAGTAATTATGGCCGGTGGAGTTGGTTCACGTTTTTGGCCGAGAAGCCGCGAGAGCTCTCCAAAACAGTTACTGAAAATATTGGGTGAAAGCACCATGATTCAAGAAACTGTCAAAAGGCTCGAATCATTAATCCCAAATGAAAGAATTTTTATAATAACGAATAAAGTTCAAAGTGAAGAAATAAAAAAACAATTACCAAATATCCCGGTCGAAAACATTATTGAAGAACCATTTGGTAGAAATACGGCTGCATGTATTGGAGTAGCTTCTTTACTTATTCAATCAAAAGATACTGAAGCTGTTACTATTGTATTACCTGCAGATCATATAATAAAAGAAGGGGATATTTTTAGAAATACACTTGAACAAGCTGCCAAATTTGCAAATGATTCTAATGGACTTGTTACGATAGGAATACCTCCTACGAGACCTGAAACAGGCTACGGTTATATTCAAATTGATGATCAGGAAGTTGAAAATAGTCTTTACAAAGTTTTTACTTTTGCCGAAAAACCTAATTATTCGACTGCCGTCCGTTTTTTAGAAAGTGGTGATTTTCTTTGGAATAGTGGAATGTTCATTTGGCGGGTAGATGTTATCCTTGATGAAATAAAAATCCATATGCACGATCTTTATTTCGAGTTGGAAAACCTAAAACCGCATTGTTTTAAGGATTCTTTTAATGATTCACTTTATACAGCGTATGGACAACTAAGAAGTATATCTATAGACTATGGGATTATGGAAAAATCTAAACAAGTTTATCTGATTAAAGGTAACTTCTCATGGAGTGATGTTGGGAGCTGGGAAGAAGTATATCAACTTTCTGAAAAAAATGAAAATGGTAATGCTTTTGTCGGTGAAGTTTTTACAGAGATGACTAATGATTCTTATATTTTTTCACCAAACAAATTTACAGCAGTAATCGGGCTTGATAATATTATCGTAATTAATACGGATGATGCATTATTGGTATGCAGAAGAGATCAATCTCAAGAAGTTAAAAAAGTTTATGATTATATTAAACATTCTAAAACAAATAAATATTTGTAAGTAGATATGAAAAAATTAATCACAGAAGCTGATATACTTAAATTTGCAAAGACCGGAAATTCGGTTTTACAAATTTCAAAAGATGATATTATCACTCCATTAGCAGCAGATAGAATAAAAATTCTTGGGCTAACCGTAGTTGATGAAAATATATCTAAATCAATTTCATCGGAATTATTTCAATTCAAAAATAAGATAAAGATAGCTATCGCTTCAGATCATACTGGATTCAGATTAAAATCCCTACTAAAACCTTTTCTAATTGATTTGGGAATTGAGGTCATCGATCTGGGTACTAACGATGAGAAATCTTGTGATTATCCGGATTTCGCTATTTTAGTCGCAGAGAAGGTTAAAAAATTGGAAGTGAGTTTTGGAGTTTTGATTGACGCTACAGGAATTCCTTCATCAATAACTGCTAATAAGTTTAAGGGAATTAGAGCCGCAACTTGTTATAATGAGTTTAGTGCAAGAAGTGCCCGGGAACATAATGATGCCAATATATTAGTGCTTGGTGCAAAATCTGTTGGTGATGAGACAAATAAACTAATCCTTCAAAAATTTCTTGAAACTAACTTTGCCGGAGAACGCCATCAAAAAAGATTAGACAAAATTACTCTTCTCGAAAAAAAGAATTTTAAAGAATAACCTTTAATTATCAAAAAAGGAAAATTATGAAAAAGTGTTTTATATACATTTTTCTGTTCGGATTTGTTACCGTTAACTTATTCGGGCAAAGCGTCAGAATTGGTGAAACAATACAGCTCACAAATAAATCTGACGGCTACTTTATGTCTCCAAAAATCTCCCCGGATGGGAAAATATTTTTTTCATCTCAAGGATATAAAGGAATATTTTATCTTGAAAAAGAGACAAAAAGAATTATCAATATTAATGATGAACTCGGTGCAGGATATGAGTTTACATTTTCTCCAGATGGTAAAAATGTGATTTATAGATCTGATCGTTACATCAATGGATTAAAATATTCTACTCTTAAAGAACAAAATCTCACTACAAAAGAAGTCAGAATTCTACAAGAAGAATCAAGACATATGGATGTACCGCAAGTGTTAAATGATGGTAAAATAGTATATGGAATTGATGATAGATTGCAAATCTTAGCAAGTGATAGAGTGTCTAAAGTTGATATAACATTATTAAATGAACCTGTAGTAAAAGCAGTTAATAATGAAATTATTATTTATAATAATGGAATTCGTAGAACTGTTCAACCACAAGGTGAGCGTTATTATGTTTGGACTTCACTTTCACCTGACAAAACTAAGTTATTATTTTATGCAGTTGGCAAAGGTACGTTTATATCAGATTTAAATGGCAAAATATTAGTTGAGTTAGGTGATATTCGTTCACCACAATGGTCTCCAAACGGTAACTGGATTTCATACATGCTTGATGAAGATGATGGAGAAATAGTCTTAAGTTCAGATATTAAAATAATTTCACATGATGGAAAAATTTCCCATCAAATTACGTCAACTGATCAGATTAAAGAGATTTATCCAGTTTGGAATGATAGTAATTTGGTTTACGCCGATAGTGATGGGATAATCTATATTACTTATTTAATTTTTGAATAGAGGTAAATAATGAAATTCATAACAAATATTTTAGTCTTGGTTTTCTTCATTGCAATAAATGTAAATTCACAATCCTTACTCGGAGTAAAAATCTGTGTTGATCCCGGTCATGGCGGGTATGATGCCGCAAATGATCGATTTATTGCAGCGACTGGTTTCTGGGAATCTGAGGGTAACTGGGATAAAGCGCTTCATCTGAAACAGATGCTAATTGATCTTGGTGCAATTGTTTATATGACACGATCCGGTAATACAAATAGTGATGACCCGGGACTTTCTGTTCGAGCCGCAGTAGCTAATAATAATAATGTAGATATTTTTCATTCTATCCATAGCAATGGATTTCAAGGAACTTCGAATTACTCTTTGATGTTATTCAAAGGAACAGATAATGCTCCCGCTAATCCAGCTTCAAAATTATATGGTGAACGTGTTGGTCCAAAAATATATGCCGCCCATAGAACAACGGCGTTGTATAACCGCGGGGATATGTCTTTTCTTGGATATAACCTCGGGGTCTTGAATCCATTAAATATGCAAGGAGTTTTGAGTGAAGGTTCATTTCATGATTATATACCTGAATCATGGCGTTTATTGAATACCTACTATCGTAAGCATGAAGCATTAGCAATAACAAGAGGTTTATTACTACATTTAAATGGGGGTACACTTCAAACCGGTGCAATTGCAGGGATAGTACGTGATCCTTCCAAAACTGTTACTTATTATGCTTTTCCCGGGAATGACCAAAAGGTTCCTATAAATAATATTAAAATAACTATACAACCAGGGGATCTAGTTTTCAACGGTGATGATAAGAACAACGGGTTTTATTTGTTTAATGATTTGCTTCCTGGTCAATACAAAGTAATTTTTGAAAGAGAAGGTTTCTTTAAAGATTCATCGACCGTGAGTGTTGTAGCAAACCAAACCGTATTCGCAGATAAGTTTATTAATTTCGATACAACAATTGCACCCATTGTTGACTCCTATTATCCGGATCCTTCAATCGATAGTGTTAAAACTTCAGATGTTGTAAAAATTAAATTCAGCCGTCCCATGAATAGAGCGACTGTTGAGAGTTCATTTTCTATGAATCCTTCAACTACTGGAACTTTTACATGGACATCTGATAATATGTCATTCACATTCAAACCTGATTTGCCTTATCAACCAAAACAGATATATACAGTCACTTTAACCCCACTAGCATTGAGTATTTGGAATGTTGGGTTGAGTGAAAATTTTTCATTCTCATTTAGCACTAAATTTCGAAACAGATTAAATATTGAAAATTCATATCCTGGTGAAAATTCAATTGAAATAAGCACAACAGTACAGATTCGATTACGGTTTGATGCTCCGATTTTTCAAGGATCGCTTGCAGGAAATGTAAAATTAGTTGATGATGTTGGAATACAGCAAACTGTAACAAATGTTAAGGTAACTGCAGTTGAAGGGAAAGGATTTATTTATTTTGAACCAAGATATCCATTAAATAACAATGCAATTTATACTGTTATTCTTAACGGAAAGATTACAGATACTGATAGTATTCCAATGGTTGATACTGTTTCTATTAATTTTAGGACAACAACAGAGAATTATGTTTTTGGGAATGTAATTGATAACTTTGAAACAATAGGCGGATGGCGAAATCCAAACATTAGTGAGAACAGCGCAGCAATTGATACCAGCATTTCTAAATTTGCAATCACTAATGAGAAGAAAGTAACCGGTTCAAATTCGGGTAGATTGATTTATCAGTTTACCGGTTCAAATGGAATAGCCGCTGTACCAAATCTAACAAAACCTTCGATTGGTTCTAATACGGATTCCAAAGTCGGATTGTGGGTTTTTGGAGATTTGAGTATGAATATTCTTGAATACTTTTTTGCAGATGCTCAAAACAATACAGTAGCTCAATTTGTTGATACAATTAGCTGGACAGGATGGAAAATCAAATACTTCCCAATTGGAAATATTCTTTTAACCGGTGAAAAATTTCTAACAGAATTATCAGTTAAACAAACTAATATCGGTTCGGTATCCGGTACAATTTATTTGGATGATTTCCAAAATGATATTCTTGTTAATGCTAAAGAAGATCAAGTTGAAATTCCAAATGAGTTTGTATTAAATCAAAATTATCCTAATCCATTTAATCCTTCAACAATAATTGATTGGCAAATCCCATCTGCTGGATTTGTGACTTTGAAAATTTATGATGTGTTGGGTAATGAAGTCGCTACTCTCATTAATGATTACAAGTCAGCGGGGAAGTACACCACAGAATTTAATACTTCGAAATTTAATCTTTCGAGTGGAATATATTTTTACTCTTTAACGACTCAAGGAAAAGTTTATACAAAGAAGTTGTTATTGCTTAAGTAAGTTTCCTAAAATGTTTCAATAACCGCGTAGTTGTTTTAGTGGTTATTGATTTTGATTCCAATGATATCATGATTATTGTTCACAAGGATTTTTAAGCTGAAATAAGAATTAATTGATTTATGAATAGACTATTTTATTTGCTTGTAAGTATTTTTATGCTAACATCACTCATAGGATGTGATGATACAATTACAGCAGATGATCTCGATAAAAGGGAAATACCTGCAACGAATGTAAGTTTTAAGGAACACATTCAACCAATATTTCAGATTAAATGCAATATGTGTCACGATGATGCATCAAGAGCAGGCGGATTAAGTTTAACAACTTGGGTAAGTACAACTTCAGATCCTGGAACAGTTTTTCCATCAGAACCTCAAAACAGCAGATTAGTTTGGGCTATTGAAGGACAGGGTGGAACTTCAGTTATGCCGCCACTAACATCCGGAATTAAATTAACCTCGAAACAGATTTTAGGTATTAAGCAGTGGATAAAAGAAGGAGCTTTGAATAATTAATTGGAGTTCGCTTTAGAGAAAAATTTTCAAAAAACCTTATAACCATTTCATCATTTTATACCATTCAACGGTTCTTCGGATACCTTCTTCAATTGAAATATTTTGTTTGTAGCCTAAATCTTTTATAGCTTTTTGCGCACTACATGTCCATGCATTACGAGTTATATCTTTTGCTTTTTCAATATTCAATGTTGCAGGTTTACTGCTGAATAGAGCAAAGAATTGTGCAATAACAGCAATAAAATAAACAACCGAATGTGGAACTTTTACAGAAAAAGGTTTCATCTTCATCACTTCTGAAGTAACTTTTCCAATCTGCTCCCAGGTATAATACTCTTCAGAACTAATAAAATAAATTTCACCGGTTGCTTTATCGGTTAATGCTGCAAGTAAGAAACCGTTAACAAGATCAGTAACATGGATTAAGCTAATTGTTTTTATATCTAATCCGATTGTAGTCATTAATCCACTTGCAAAAGTTTTGAAGAAAATAAAAATTTCAGTATCTCTTTCACCATAAACAGCGGGAGCGCGGCATATCGTAATCGGTAATTGATCGAAGTATCTTTTGGCAAGTTCTTCCTGTTGAAATTTGCTCCTGCCATATGTAGTAATGGGCTTGCAAATTGTCTTTTCATCAACCGGAATTCCATTTAGTGATGGACCTGTTGCAGTTTGGCTGCTAACAATCAATATTCTCTTTAATGAATCTTTAAATTCAAGTGCAGTCTCTAAAATAAACTTTGTATTCTCAACATTACCTTCAAAGTAACCTTCAGGTTTTTTAGATTTTACAACACCGGCAACATGAAAAATATAAGAAGCATCTTTAAAAGCTTTTCGTAAACCTTCCTTATTCTGTAAACCGGAGTCAATGATTTCTACATTCTTTTCGTTCAACCATTTTAAGTCGCTTGATTTTCTTACAATACAACGAACTGTAAAATTTTTCTCGAGGAGAAGGTCTACGAGGTGGCTGCCTACAAAACCATTAGCACCTGTAACTACTGCAATTGAAGAAGCGTTCATCATTTATATACTTTTGATTTTATACGATTATATTATAAATTTAGCGGTTAAATTTAGTGATTTTACGAGCACTAAAAAAATGAAACTAATCTTTTTTGGAGGAACTTTTGGATCTATTTACGAAATGTTTTGAATTTACCCGTGCCGATGATGTTAAGAAGTTAGGTCTCTACCCATATTTTAGAGCTATTGAAGCGAATGAGGGACCGGTAGTGCAAATCGAAGGTAGAAAAATTGTAATGGCGGGGTCAAATAATTATCTCGGTTTAACGTCACATCCAAAAGTCAAAGAAGCTGCAATTAAAGCCATTGAAAAATATGGAACAGGTTGTTCAGGCTCACGTTATTTAACCGGCACTTTGGATTTACATATTGAACTTGAATCACGCCTAGCAAAGTTTTTCAATGTTGAAAGTGTATTATTGTTCAGTACCGGATATCAATCAGCGCAAGGAATAATTCCAACTTTGGTTAATCGTGGAGATTATGTCGTTTCGGATAAAGATAATCACGCATGTATTGTAGCGGGCAATTTGCTTGCAAAAGGTGCAACAGCAGATTTTGTAAGATATAAACATAATGACATGGAAGACCTCGAAAGAGTAATTTCAAAACTTCCTCAGTCAGCCGGAAAGTTAGTCGTCAGCGATGGCGTATTTTCTACCGGTGGTGAAATAGTGGATTTACCTCATCTTAATTCGACAGCTAAAAAATATGGAGCACGTATTCTAATTGATGATGCACATTCGGTTGGCGTAATTGGGAAAGGGGGGAGAGGGACTGCAAGTGAATTTAATCTTGAATCAGAAATAGATTTGACTATGGGAACATTCTCAAAAACATTTGCATCGCTCGGTGGTTATGTAGCAGGATCTGAAAGAGTAATCAATTATTTAAAACATCATTCACCTGCATTAATATTTAGTGCATCACCGACCCCAGCCTCGGTTGCAGCAGCTCTTGCAGCACTTGATATTCTCGAAGTTGAACCGGAAAGAGTTACCAAATTAATTTCAAATGCGAATTATGTTCGCACTGCATTAGTTAATGCAGGATTTAATGTGGTTGATGGAAGAACAGCAATCGTTCCGGTTATTGTTGGAAGTGATGAATTAGCCTTCCAAATGTGGCGAATGCTTTATGATGCCGGTTTATTCGTTAATGTTTTCATTTCACCGGGTGTGCCACAAGGTCGTCAAATGATGAGAACAAGTTATATGTCTACACACGAAATTGAACATCTCGATTTTATTATTGATACATTTAAATCAATCGGTCAAAAACTCGGATTAATTTAATTCGTTTCGATTAGAAAATTGGTTTAAAAAGAGAAACCTGTATAAACATAAGTCGAATAGGATTTACAATGGACAATATCAGTGTTAAAAAAGTAGAAACATCGTCTGAACTGATGAAGTTCATAAAATTCCAATGGGAGATTTATAAAGACAATCCCTATTGGGTTCCACCCCTAATTATGGACAGAAAGAAAATTCTTAACAAGAAAAAAAATCCTTTCTTTCAACATGCCGAAGCTGATTATTTCCTTGCTTATAAAAATGGAAAACTTTCCGGTAGAATTGCTGCAATTAAAAATGATCTTCATAATAAATATCATAACGATCAAGCAGGTTTCTTCGGTTTTTTTGAATGTATTGATGATCAAGAAGTTGCAAATAAACTTTTTGATACTGCAAGGAGCTGGCTAAAGGATAAAGGACTCGAAACAATGTTGGGTCCTGCAAATCCTTCTTCAAATGATGAATACGGAATGCTTATAGATGGTTTTAATGATGAACCCCGTTTACTTATGACTTTTAATCCGGAGTACTATCTTAAACTTTGTGATAACTACGGATTTACAAAAGCAAAAGATTTGTTTGCTTATAAACTTGAGAGAGATAAAACGGTTGGTTCTGATAAATTAAAACGAGTGGCTGAAATTGCCCAAAAAAGATCCGGAATAAAAATTTCCGCCCTCAATATGAAGAATTTTGATAAAGAAATTGAAAAAGTTAAATATGTTTATAATAAGGCATGGGCACCGAATTGGGGTTTTGTTCCAATGACAGATGCTGAACTTGATGCGATGGCTAAGGATTTAAAACCACTTGTTGAACCTTCACTTGTGTTATTTGGAGAAGTAGATAACAAGTTGGTTGGATTTGCTTTAGCGATGCTTGATTATAATTACATTTTTAAACAACTCAATGGAAAACTCTTTCCATTTGGCTTCCTTAAACTCTATACTCAGAAAAAGAATATCAAGTGGGCTCGTGTTATTACCTTAGGTATAATTCCTGAGTATCAGAAAAAGGGATTAGATGCTGTATTTTACTGGGAAATTGTTAATCGCGCTGCTGATATTGGAATTTTCTTAGGCGAAGCAAGCTGGATTCTTGAAGATAATGAAATGATGAATCGGGGAGCGCATGTAATGAATGGTGAAGTTTATAAGAAGTATCGTATTTACGAAATTAAAATCTAATCTTTGAGATAATATTTCTAAAATTGATATAAACCCGATTTAACGATTGGGTTTATTTTTTTATGGAGAGCTTTTGCAACGAATTATTCTAATTTTTTTATTCTTCTCAACATTTTCTTTCTCACAGTATACAGTTGATGACTCTTTACTCTTACAAACAACATTTAGACGTGAGTTTAACAAACAAATTATTAATACTTACCTAACTTCTGACAACAAACAAAAAATAAACGCAGCTCTTCTATCAATATCACATTCAGAAGATACTTCGTTCATCAATTCTATCAAAGAGTTAGATTTTAAAAATCAATTTAAGTTTATAACTTTTACACTCGGGCAATTGGGTACTTCCCAAAATTCTACTGACTTTTTATTAAAGAAATTTTTGATTGAAACAGACCAGGACATTCGCCGAAGTTGTTTGGAAACTATTGGTAAAACTGGTGATTCTTTAATCTACAGTTATCTAATTGATAAATATTTTAGTTTATCGGGAGAAGGCTTTGATGGGATCTCATCGGCAATTTACTATTTTAAAACTCGGGGAATAGAACATCCCAAAACTTCCTCAGTTTTATCAAATGAATTAACAAATAATTCTTATAATTATAAGAGAAAAGAAGATGCAGTATTCGCACTGTTTAGGACAAGTGCAGATTCATCACACTTAGAAATCCTAATTAAACTTATTGAAGAATCAGATGAACATTCCACATTCTTTGAACAATATTCACTAAGCATATTTAAAAAGCTAAAGTTTTTTCCTAATTCGATTGAATTATTTAAAAGATTTACAGAATCTGAAAATTGGTTGATTAGAAATGAGATAAGTAAATCGGGAGTCTATTTCCATTTTACGAACACCACTCAATTAGAATATTATCTCAAATTGATGCTTGATTCCAATAAAAATGTTCAACGACAATTTGTTATCTCTTTACGTGAAATAAGTTTTGTGGACTCGATTTTAATGGAATTCGTAAGTAGGAAATTAATCGAAACTTTGCAAAGTAATAAAATCTCAAATCAAGTTTATGGTGAATTGGTAATTACGCTGACCAAGTTATTCCCTTTCGATGCAATAGAATATTACATAAAATATAAAGATAAATTGGCTTCGGAATTTGTTCATTCATTTCTTCGAGACAATCATAAAAAGCTAAATATTTCAACGGATTCTTTGATTGCGGTTTTTCCGTATAAAAATGAAAATGATAAAGTTCACATCATTCAAACATTATTGGCGGTATCTGAATCATCAACTGATTTAAAACTCACAAAGTTTATTTTAGAACAAATCGAAAAAGGGTCTCCCGCAGTTAGTGGAACAATTGCAGCGGGATTGGATAATTCATTCATAGAAAAGTATTCTTCTGATTTGGAAGAAGTAATCCTAAAAGTTATTAATAATAGAATGTTTGATTGTGATTTTACAGAAACGGTAATATCTCTCCATGAACTTGCTGTTAAAATATCGACAAATTTTGCTGCCGAATGTGGTGATTTATTAGCTTCATCCAATATCTATGCACTTCGTAAGAAATTCAATCAAGATGTTTCAATAAATAATAATTTTAAGAATGATGATTATTTCTGTACAATTTTCAATAATGCATTTAAATATAAATATGCAACTATTAAAACAGAGAAGGGTGATATAAAAATAAAATTCAAACCTGAGATCGCACCTATTTCTACCGGGAGTTTTATTTACTTAGCGGTATTAAATACATTTACCAATAATTTGTGGCATAGAGTAGTTCCGGGTTTTGTAATCCAGGGTGGTGATCCTTCGAAAACTGGATGGGGAGGTCCGGGGTACGATATAATATCAGAATTCTCACCATTAAATTATAACGAGGGTATAGTTGGAATGGCGAGTGCAGGAAAAGATACAGAGGGTTCTCAGTTCTTTATCATGCAGGCAGAACACCCACATCTTAATGGAAGGTATACAATATTTGCCGAAGTCGTTGAAGGTATTACTATTGTAAGCAACTTAGAGCAAAATGATTTAATCTTAAGCATTGTTCTTGAATAATCGCATACTCAAGTTGAACTATTTTTTGTTAAGAACTTCGTCATATTTTGATAAATGCGGAGGATCAATTACTTTTAATTTTCGAAAGATAGTTAAATCTTCATAATCAGCAAGATGATTAATTATTTCACCGTGTTTAGCATCAAAAAAACTTTTTACAAAAATACTTCTTACATCAATTTTAGATTTTATTTGATCTAATGTTTTTATTAAACTTACCATTTTTTCTTGACCAACTTTTTTATTTATAGCTATAAAATCCAAACCGTAATGATAATCAGCAATTGCTTCTCTAAATGGGCGGTATTTTTCATTTAAAATATCCTCCATCAAATCTCCTCTGTTAAAGCTGCCGCTCCCTTTTTCCCATCCTTTAGTAAATTTTCCACCAACACTGTTATTTACAATAAACATAGCTTTAGTAAATATTGGCGTACCACTCATTTTTTCCCATGAATCATTATCCATTCCAATAATAAGAAAAGCATAATAATCAAGGATGCTTTCTAAAGAAGAAAAAAGTGTCGGATTAAAATATAGAGCTTGATTCTTTTCATACTGAAAACTCCACGAATTGTCGAGTATACTAATTAGCTGGGTATTTTGCAAAGATTTATAAATGGGTCGTTGACTTCCGATAAAGACTTGTGCTGTGTAAGTACGGTCATCCTGTGATGATAAAAAGAAAATATTGAAAGTACACTTAATCTTGTCATTCTGCCAGGTTTCATTGGTGAATCGAGTAAGATTTAGATAATCTTCAATTGTATTTTGAAATGATGAGAGATTTTCTTTGTTAATTGAAGGAAGTTGTTCAAAATTTACAGTAACGGTTGCCTGTAATTCTTGTGAAAAAATTACTTTTGAAAGAAGTAAGAAAATGATTAATAAATTTTTCATTTTTAACACCATGATTTATTGTAAATTTTATTTATGTTAATATCGGAAATTGTTATAATTCATTCAACTGGATAAATGATTTGAAAAATCGCATCGTCTATATAATACTAATACACTTTTTATTTGTTGAGTTAGCTTTTGCTCAATATTCACCCGGCACTATGCAAATTGGAATTGCTAATTCAGATGTTGCATACGCAAAAGATGTATTCTCAATATTCTCAAATCCTGCTGCTTCTTCCCATTTAACCCGGAGAGAAGCGGGAATTTATTACTCACCTGCACCCTTCGGAATAAATGAACTTGCAAATGGATCATTGGCTTACATCGAACCATTTCAATTTGGTTCAATAGGATTAGGTATTACAACTTACGGATTTGAATTGTATAGAGAAAACAAATTATTAGTGACCTATTCCTATAATTATCTGGGTAAGTATTATTTCGGAATCGGAATAAATTACCATTCTGTATCAATTGATAAATATGGGAGTGACAATGCATTCTATCTAAATGCTGGCGCTTTAGTTTATTTGACTGAAAAACTTAGATGGGGCTTTTCTGCAACTAATTTAAATCGGGCTACCTGGGGCGAAGAGAATGATCAGATTCCGGTTACGTTTCAAACCGGATTCAGTTATGATATAATTGATGATATTGCTCTTAATTTAGCGTTAGAGAAAGAGCTGACTTATAACGCATCTTTTAAAGCCGGAATTGACTATCGTATTATGGAATATATTTCGATTAGATCCGGTATCACGACAGAACCTTCAATGTATAGTGGTGGAGTTGGAATTCATTATTCTCTTTTTCAATTTGATTATGCTGTTACTAATCATCAAGAGTTGGGATTTACACATCAATTTGGTCTCATCATTTCTTTGAATAGTTTGTAGATGTGTATGAAATATTTATTTCTAATAATGTCGATTTCATTAATTCAGATTTCATTTGCACAAACCAGGGACAGCTTAATTGTTGATGATGAAGTTTTTGAAAATATTCTCGAAGATTTTACAGATGAAAATGAAGATGCAAGTGCCGTAGATGATCTCGAAGAGTATTTCAAAAATCCGATTGAATTAAACACTGCAACAATCGATGAACTAATATCGATTCCTTATTTTGATATTTCCTCAGCCAATGCTATAATCGAACACAGAAATAAATTCGGTGATTTTTATTCCGCTTATGAACTCCGTTTAGTTCAAGGATTATCAACAGAACTAGTTGAAAAAGTTATTCCATTTTTTAGAGTAACGAAAGGAATTCATTTACAAAAAGAGATTTCTTTGGTTGATCAGGTTCTTGATTTAACAAAAATTGACTACAGAAGTCGTTTCCAATCAGATGTTCAGGATAGAAAAGGATTTAGAGAAAATAAATATTATGGTTCGAAGTTAAAATCATATCAACGCTTCGGATTGAGATATGACAGAATTATTTTTACAGGTTTTTTAATTGAAAAAGATCCCGGAGAAAAATTATTCAACGATTTCTCTAACTTTTATATTGAATATACTCCCAATAACATTATTGAAAAAATTATTGTAGGTGAGTATTTAGTTGAATTTGGACAAGGACTAACAATGTGGTCGCCTTATGGTTTCTCAAAAGGAGCTGAAGTTGTTTCTCCTTTATTTAGAAAAGAGAAAAATATTAGAGTTTACAAAAGCACAGATGAAAATAGATTTAAACGGGGAACGGCTGTAGTTCTGAAATATTCCGATTTAAGATTTACTATTTATTATTCAAATAATAGCTTTGATGCAAATATTGATTCAACGACAAATACAATTCTTTCAAGACCACTTGATGGATACCACAGAACGGATACCGAATTAAATAGAAAAAATAAAGGACGCGAAACTATTTTTGGAACAAGGTTGGATTATAAACTATTTCAGAATTTGGAACTTAATGTGATGTATATGAGAAATAAGTTAAATGCTGATTTAGCTGAGCGTTCATCGCAGTATGATGCTGTTGGAAATTCATTTGAATATAGTGCGATGTCATATAATTATTATAAAGGTAATTTCTATTTGAATGGTGAATTTTCTTATAATGGAATTTCTGTTGCTTCGATAAATAATTTTCAAATAAAATTAACAAATAATTTTATTCTTGTAACTTCGCTCCGAAATTATCCAAGAAATTTCTATTCCCAACATGGAACAGGTTTTGCCGAACAGGGAAGTAGAACACAAAATGAATTTGGGATATACACCGGATTTAGATATCGCTCACCCATTGGAGTTTTTAATTTTTACTATGATCAATTCCGGTTTCCCACTGCGACTTCCGATAACAATTTCCCATCAAAGGGAAATGAAATATTGATAGATTATAAAGAATCACTCTCCCGTTTGATAGAAGTTAATTTGCGTTATAAGAGAGAAATAAAGGAAATTATGATTTCCAGTGATCCAACCAAAATTATAAAGCACAAATTACGACAGAATTTTCGATCAGAGATGATAGTTAAACCCTCGAATAAAATTAGATTACGTTCGCGTGCGGATTTTGTTTTTTATAACATTGAAAGTAATTATAGTAATGAGAGAGGTTGGTTGTTTTTTCAAGATATGAGGTGGACGGCAACTTCGAAAATTAACTTAACGGCACGAATTATATTTTTTAAAACTGATTCATTTAATTCAGCAGTTTATGAATATGAAAATGACTTACCGGGGATCATGTCAAATGTGGCTTTATATGAAGAGGGAGTTAGATGGTATTTTATTTTTAACTATTCAGTAATGAAAAATCTTAAATTCGGAATTAAATATTCAGAAACCTATAAACCAAGGAAGTTAACAATAAGCTCCGGCAATTCTGAAATTGAAGGTAATGTTGACAATAAAATTAATCTTCAGTTTGATTTTATTTTTTAATGAAATGAATTAATATGGTGATTATAAATCGTATTTGACTTTAATTAAATTAAAAAAGCTCATCAACATTTGATGAGCTTTTTATATATACATATTCTGATAATTTCTAATCGTTTCTATTCACTCTTTAACTCACTCAATGCTGAAAGATTCATCTCGTCTAAAATCTTCTCAATAAAAGTGAAATCATCCGATCCATCTAAATGGATAGTTAAAAGAAAACACTCACCAATTGCAAGCTGCAAATCGACAGATTTATTCTCGGATTCAGTTCTCACTTCAACTTTACCTTTAAATCGTTCTTTAATTGTTAGACCTTTTTCATAACCGTTTTCTGTTTCACTTTCATAACCTTGCAGCATATTGAACGCCATTAAAACAAATGGGGTAAACGAAACATCAGTTATCGAAATTTCCATACTCTTGAGAGGAGTTAACTGATTCTCAGAAACGGATTTCTCTTCATATTGAACGGTAGCCACTGATGTAGCCATCCCTGCAATCGTATTTGTAGAACCGGTTGGTTTTGAACGCTGCCAACCTTGAATTTCTTTTGCCGGTAAAAACTCCTGTAATTTTTTGAAATGAACCGCTTTCTGTTGGGCAAGCAGACAAAAAGCAGACATAAATACTAAAAGCAAAATATTAACTGACTTCATTATTTATCCCTTTGTTATTAGAATCCAATGTACTTATAGAAAACTCTTCTGCAAAATTTCTTATTTTTTCTGCAACTTCAAAATTGTTTGTTGCACTATTATATGTATCAGCCATTTTCAGAAAGGTTTGATAAAAATGTTTATTCATATCATCCACAAACATCTCCTTTGTCCAAAGATCGATACCGAGTGTAACATTATCTTTTTTATCCCATATTGATAACAGCATCGATTTACACTCTTTAATGCCAGGTTCGTTTGAATCAGCAGCTTCCCATTCTATTTTTCCAGGTATGTTTTGTTCATCGAGTTGGATATAAAGTTTAATCTCTGAATTTTTCATTGGTTATTATTCCTAAAAAAGTGAAGATTAAATATAAACTAACCTGCTTCAATTTTCTCAAATCCGATATAGAAGAAAAGAAGATGGCATTAATGTTGTTTCTAATATGATAGAAAGGGGAATTCGTGAAAAAAACGAAATCACCAATCGGGTGAATTATTAAAAACAATAAAAATCTTCTTTAAAATGAGAAT
>JAUXVN010000121.1 GCA_030684555.1 Ignavibacteria bacterium | reverse complement strand
GAGTTATTGCAATTAGTTCTTCACGTTCTTGCTTGGTTAGAGTAACCTTATACTTTTTCATTTCTTCTCCATCATTGTTTTTATTTGACGGAGTTAATATACTAAATATTATACGACATTACAAGCTTGACGAGACACTAGTGTCGGAAGGATTTGCAATTGTACCAGAACTTTTAGACACACTCATCCAATTAGATAGATTTTGTATTCCCCAGTCAATAAAACCAGTTCCAGTATTGAAGATTTTTATAGCTATAGTATCTATTGTAGCCCCAAAATTTAAATTAGAGGGGTACACGTTTAAACCTGGAATAGCAGCAGCAACATAAGCAGTAATTGTTTTTTTTGAAGTAAGTGCACCATCAGAAGCAGTGACAGATATAGCATAACTGGCTTCGGTCTGAACATTAGGCGATTGCCATTTAGCACTACTTGTGCCTTGCCCGTCAACAAAAGAACCGCCACTACACTCCCAGATAAAAGTAAGGGGATCTTTATCTGGGTCAGTCGCAGTCACCGCAAATGTAATCAAGCCACCATATGGTAATCGATTTGATGATGAAGTGTTGGGATTTCCAGAGATGTTTAATATTTCTGGAGCTTTGTTTTGAGGAGCAGTGGTTTCCTCTTTACAACTCTGAAATAAAGCAAGTATTGAAATGAAAGCCAAAAATGACAGAATGGAAAATATCTTTTTCATAATTCGTCTTCAAATTGATTGTTATCATCTTATAGTCAAATAAATCCTATTTTCGGTAAATCCTTCTTGCATTTTTAAAATTTTCTTGTTTTTCTATGCGTCTATAGGCAGAAGAATTTCATCCTTTCTTAAAGAGATTGCACTATTAAAAGATTACTAAAACTCCCCTCAGAAGTGACCCCTTCTAATGTTCATCAATACACCCAAACCAATCATTTTCGGAAAATGAAAAAACTTTTTTTTGGAAATCTTTTTGTACTTTTGTGTGATATGAAAAGCACTTATTCTGTTTTGCAGATATTACACTCAATTTGCGAGAATAAATCATCTCGTTCTGAAGTAAATAATCTTATAGAATTATCTCATAGTTACGCTTGCACATATCTTAAATACCGTTATAAAAATCTAAGCAGGGTATTAATGGCTGAGGATTCAACTCTTCAAGAATTAGCAATTGATGCAATTGCACCACTATTCGAAAGGAATGAAAACGGCGAGTTAATCCAGATAATTAAAGCTTTTAACAATTGGTCGCCTAAGATTGAGGCAGAAGAACAAGCGATATTTTTCTTAAATAGATTAGTTGCAAAAAGCACAGAAAAATACGCTTCGGAATTGTTGAGACAATCAGATCCGTTCTTTTCAAAAATTCTGGATTCAGTTAATTATTTAATTAATAAGAACGGGTATATAAAAAAATTTATAATCGGGACTACCTATATAGTCGAAAATGCGAATACAATAAAAATAGGTGCATTGCCTGACAGGTGGTTTATAAGTGAATTACCGATTGAATTATTTAATGATAATAAAAATTCAATTTCAAAAATATTTGAATATATAAAGTCGAACTCAGACAAAACGCCCGCGATACCATTAAATGCTCTTGTAATGAGAATAAAACAGATTAATGCATCAAATTTTGTCATTACAGATAGCGTATCAAACGGAAATAAATCGGAGATTGATTCAATAGTTAATAAAGCATTGGATGCAACTTTTACGAAGATGCAAGTCTCTTACATAAATAAGGGGAAACTTGAGGAAAATGATGCTAAAGGAATTAATAAAGCAATTGAATGCATAATGTATGATCTTAGAGATGGCGGGATCAATTCAGGGCTGCATAAATATTTTTTAGAGCAATTTCCGGAATTGAATTTCGATGATTATCAGAGTAAATATCAAAATATTTTTGAGTATTTATTTAAGGTACTGAAGAAAGAAATTGCTGATCAGTTGAATAGATAAAATGATATGCTTAATTTCCAAAAAGGATTATTTTAGGAGTATTACTTAGTTAGTATGAAAGACAGAAAAGAAAATATTGTTATTGATGAACAGGATCTGTTTAATTATGTTTTTTTTCCTAGCAGTGTTTCCGGTGAAAAGAAAGAATTAATCGAATCCGATATATCGTTTGATGCCGTATTAGATTTTTATAGGCAATTAAGATTAAATTCAGAAATTAAACCCGATGAAGAACTGCAAAGAAAAATTGCAAGTAAAATTCCTGCTTATAACCTTTCAAATGTTATTCAGCTTTTTGACTTAAAAGAACCAATTGTGACAAAACTAAATCGAAATCGTCTTGTTGCTGATTCTAAAGAGTTAAAACCTAAGATGACAACCAAAACATTTGTGGATAATGATAAAGAATATTTGATTAAGGTTCTGAATTACGAAGGGCATACTAAAATTTTTGTTTTCTCTACAAAAGATGAAGTGGTAAAAAACTTTGATATCATTATTGAACCTCACAATCTGAAGTTTCATTTTGACGATAATTCTGAGCCGCTAAAGATTGAGCATTCTATTCAAGCTGAAAAGATAGAAATAAGGTTTAGTTAAAAGACAGGTTCAAAATATTCTGATAATTCCACGATTAGATATGCAAAAAATCTAAAGTTTATAAACTATTGTTTTTTGTCATTAGCTATCTTCAAAAATTAGTTTTGTATTATAAAAGAGAAACATTTCTGTCTTTATTGGCGCATTGCGCCAAAAATAAAGGCACTTAGACTCTATCTCAACACTAATCTTATAGCTTCTGAAATATTTTCAACAGGAATAACTTCAATTGAAGAAGTTACTTTTAATCCCTTCATATTGTTTTGCGGAATGATTATTCTTCGAAAACCAAGTTTCTCTGCTTCATGAATTCTTTTATCTATAAAACCGACACTTCGAACTTCACCCCCTAAACCAACTTCGCCGATTACAACTGTATTATTATCCGCAACTGATCACTTCAAAAGAATGAACTTCTTAGTTTTTATAAAACTCCCCGCTTGTAAAGAGTAGAGATAAACTCCGCTTGCCAAACCTGCGCCGTTAAATTCCACTTGATGGAATCCGGCTTCGTTTTCTTCGTTGACTAATACAGAAACTTCTTTTCCAAGCACATCAAATATTTTTAATGTTGCTAATATTTTCGCAGGTAGTTGATACCGGATTACGGTTGCCGGGTTAAACGGATTCGGGAAATTCTGCTCTAATTTATATTCTGTCGGCGCTGCATATCTTAAGACAAACTGCTTCATTTGATGAACACTTTTCCCGTTAGTAATGAGAAATTCAACCGTGTCGGTAGCATTTGCTTTTGCATTGTAGGAAACAGCAAACTCAAATACCGCTTCTTCTTCTTTCCCTTTTTCTATGTTTTCAATCCTTTTTTCCGATTGACTAAATTTTATGTTGTCCGATCTCTTTGTCACTTTAACATTCAGATCAATAACGTTTTCGGAAGCGGAAGTGTTGGAAAGTTGGAGAACGATCTGATTTCCTTTTACTCCCGGAGTTACTTCATAACTGTTTTGAGCATCTGAAATGCTAAAAAGTAAAAAAACTAATGCAATTGTTTTCATTGTTTACCTCAACTTTATATTTCGTTTCTGTTGTATTCTCAGACTGAAGTCTGAGCTACGGAGTATTTAAATTTATCTCAACCAAATTGTTACTAGTTATATCCTGCTGTTTATCTTTGCTGACACTTCCTGCACTTGCTCTAAAACTAAGGTTCGCCGGAAGTAATTCTTTTATGGTTATTCCTTCAGCATTTGTAATTCCAAGATCCCGCCAGGCGCCTGCATAGTATTTTACATTTGCATTGTTAAGCGGCTGATTAGTTGCATTACTTACTTTTACAGAGCAAAGTACCGTTGCAAAATTAACAACGGGATTTGTGTTAAGATTCTGTTGTTTATCATTAGAAACATATTCGTACGCCATTCTAAAACTGTAATTGATGGGAAGCAACTCTTTTGTTGCAACTCCGTTTGTTGTTGCGCCGAAGTTTCTCCATGCACCGGAATAATACTGTACTGTCCCGGCATCAATAAGATTACCTAAACTGTTTTTTAGCTGAACAGCAGCGTTTACCGTTTGGAAAACTACAGTTGGATTAACGGATAAATTTTGCTGCTTATCTATGCTTGCAAATTCATAAGCCATCCTAAAACTGTAATTGATGGGAAGAAGTTCTTTTGTCGCAACTCCGTTTGTTGTTGCACCAAAACTTCTCCATGCACCGGAATAATATTGAACCGTACCGGCGTCAATTAAATTACCCAAACTGTTCTTTAATTGAACAGCAGCGTTTACTGTTTGGAAAACTACTGTCGGATCGATTGACAAGTTTTGCTGTTTATCTACGCTTGCATATTCGTAAGCCATTCTAAAACTGTAATTGATGGGAAGCAACTCTTTTGTTGCAACTCCGTTTGTTGTTGTACCAAAGGTTCTCCACGCGCCGGAGTAATACTGAACTGTGCCGGCATCAATAAGATTACCCAAACTGTTTTTTAGCTGAACAGCCGCGTTTACTGTTTGGAAAACTACTGTTGGATCAACGGACAAGTTTTGCTGTTTATCTACGCTTGCAAATTCATACGCCATTCTAAAGTTATAATTGATTGGGAGTAATTCTTTGTTTGCAACTCCGTTTACTGTTGTGCCGAAGTTTCTCCACGCGCCGGAGTAATACTGAACTGTGCCGGCATCAATAAGATTGCCCAAACTGTTTATTAACTGAACTATTGCATTAACCGTTTGAAAAACTACAGTCGGATCAACGGACAAGTTTTGCTGTTTATCTATACTCGCAAATTCGTAAGTCATTCTGAAACTGTAATTTATTGGAAGCAATTCTTTTATTGCGACTCCGTTTGTTGTTGTACCAAAGGTTCTCCATGCACCGGAATAATATTGAACCGTCCCGGCATCAATTAAATTACCCAAACTATTCTTTAACTGAACAGCCGCGTTCACCGTTTGAAAAACTACAGTTGGATCAACGGATAAATTTTGCTGCTTATCTATACTCGCAAATTCGTAAGTCATTCTAAAGCTGTAGTTAATTGGAAGTAGTTCTTTGTTTGCAACTCCGTTTGTTGTTGTACCGAAGTTTCTCCATGCGCCGGAGTAATATTGAACTGTACCGGCATCAATAAGATTACCTAAACTGTTTTTTAATTGCACAGCAGCGTTTACGGTTTGGAAAGTGTAAGTGTTGTTGTGAGCAGTTATGTTTGCAACTGTCTGAGAACCGTACTCGTATGCCATTCTTAAACTTACTGTGTTAAGGTTTGTTGTTACAGTAAACGTTCCGTCTCCATTATTAACAGCATATTTCCAACTGCCCTCATAGTATTGAAGCGATCCGGTTGTTAGTAAAACGCCCTGGCTGCTTTTAAGGTTAACAAGTAAATTGGGAGAGGATGCTTGCACCATAAATTGTAAAGTGTCCGAAACTGCCCACTCATCCTTTACCCAAACAGGAAAAGTGCCAGCTATCGAAACATCAGAAGCTAATATCTCCGCAGTTACAACACTGTCTGAAACGAAGTTGGTTGTCTTTGATTGTCCATTAAAATAAACAGTTGAGACAGTATCAAATCCTTTTCCTTTTACTGTTATGGTGAATGGGGAAGAATTTACATTAGTTGTTACTGGTGTTAAACTGCTTATATCCAATTCGTTGAAGATTGAGTCAATCTTCAAAGTATAAATTTGTCTTGTCGGTTTTTCAATATCTATTACATAGTATAAGTTGTTTGGGTAGTTGTCGAAGGTATAGACTACTCCGTTTGGTGGAAGGTTAAATGTTTTTAATAGTTGGCTAGTTTCAGTATCATAAATCTCCGTGTAACCTGTGTGGTGACTAGGAGTAGAGGTATCGCCCCAAACAGACGAAATAAATACTAAGTATTTACCATTATTGGTAAAATAGTATTCATTATCCACATTATTTCTATGAATAAATCCTGTGCTTTGATTACTATCAAAATCATAAATATTGTAGTAAAGATGCCGAGTCGGTTCGTTATACTCATTATAAGAACAAATGATCCCCATTCCTCCTGAGCCAAATGACATACTATATCCAAACATGTTGGAGTAGCCAAATTCTGATAAATTTCTTTTACTGACTATTGAATTTGTTTCTAATGAAAATTTCCATATCTGCTCAGCAAATGTGGTTGTATCATTAGTTGATATGTAAATGTATTTTTCATCTTTTGAAAAAAATATATCTGGTTCAGGGTGACATAAATAATTTATTGAGCCAGCATAAGCAGAAAGACCTGTAGTACTCACTATTTGTTTTGTATTTAAATTATAAACACTAAGCATCACTGAGAAATCCTCTATTTCATCATGGCTAAAAACATAAAGATTATTATAAACTTGTGAATAAAGAACTGCTATCAAATTGTGCCACTCTAAAATTTGTTCACCAATTACTAAATCTGTCTTCAGGTCATATACTAAATTCTCTTTTTCTTCCAGATTTATAACCGCATAACTTTCAGTAGGATCAGAAACAACGTCAATATATTTTACAATATAATCAGCAAGGTACTCGTTTAATTGCATTGTGGCTAAATTAAATCTACCCAAATTTGAAAATAGTTCAACAAAATCTGAATCATTAATGGATACTGGATAAAAATCTGTTATCCTAAAATTTATATTAGGTTGAGCAATAATATTTTGATTGCCATAAAATAAAATCAAGAGTAATACTACATTATAAACTTTTTTCATTTTCCACCTCACTGATTTAGTAAATCTATATAAATATCGTACGCATCTTTTGCATATTCTGGGAATATTCCTCTATATGAATTTTTATCCCAAAAGCCAGGTTTTCCGTTAGCAGCTTCTTTCCAAACCCAATAAGGTCTACCGCTATTATACATTTCTCAAATCCGATATAGAAGAAAAGAAGATGGCATTAATGTTGTTTCTAATATGATAGAAAGGGGAATTCGTGAAAAAAACGAAATCACCAATCGGGTGAATTATTAAAAACAATAAAAATCTTCTTTAAAATGAGAAT
>JAUXVN010000120.1 GCA_030684555.1 Ignavibacteria bacterium | reverse complement strand
ATTCTCATTTTAAAGAAGATTTTTATTGTTTTTAATAATTCACCCGATTGGTGATTTCGTTTTTTTCACGAATTCCCCTTTCTATCATATTAGAAACAACATTAATGCCATCTTCTTTTCTTCTATATCGGATTTGAGAATTTTATTTGTGTGATAACCAGCACTTGACAGTTAACCTAATTTTGTTATAATTGCATCAACAATATTAAAGTAACTTTTCTTTAATATATTTTTGCCAATTTTTTTTGAAGGGGTTATTTTGGGTTACTTCTTCACTGCTTTCACCGAAAACGGATTTACATATCTGGGTAATGAGAATGCAATAAGTGGTTGTGAAATGGTTGCGGTTTCTCCTTCGTTTGAGACTCGAAATAGAATCTTAAAATATAAAGTTTATGAAATAAATAACATGATGGTATTCTTACTACTTGAATACTATGATAAAAATGTCGGGTTGATTAATAGTTATACCTTTCAGAAGTTTCATGAAATTGATTGTTCCATAGTAACATATTTGTTATGTTTGCGTTATGAAGTGGAGCATTGAATATTATAACAGTGAACTTGGAAATGAAATTCTTTCCTTACCAGAAGGTCTCTTAGCACGTTATTTGAGATTAACAGAATTGATGCTTGAGTTCGGTTCTAACCTGGGTATGCCACATACTCGATTTCTTGGAGAAGACTTAATCGAACTCCGAATTAAAAGTAAAGAAGGAATCGCGCGAGTATTTTATTGCACGCTTATTGGTAAAAGGATTATGATGCTTCATCTATTTATTAAAAAATCAAATAAGACCCCAAGGAAAGAAATGCAAATAGCTAGAAACAGAATGAAAGAGGTATTAAGAAAATGACGCACAAGGAACTTAAAAATAATGCACTAAAAAATTCTTTAGTTCAAAAAGAATATTTAAAACTTGAACCGGAATTTACTTTATTAAAAGAAATGCTTCGTGCAAGAAACAAAGCAGGTCTTAGCCAAGCTCAAATAGCTGAAAGGATGGGGACAAAATCTCCATCGATTACAAGATTAGAATCTTCTTTGAGTAGTGGTAAGCACTCTCCCTCACTTGCGACAATAAAAAAATATTTAGAAGCATTAGACTATCGTTTAGAAATAAAAGTTGTCCATATCCAACAGCAAAAGGTATAACCCGCCAATCAAGCGGACGCCCCCGCAGAGCGGGGCAAGCTGTATTCGCATTTGGCATTTGTGAAATTTTATAGTTAGTCGTTCCCAGCCAGAGGCTGGCAAGCTGTATCGGCAAACTTGTTAAAGGTAATCATACTCCCATAGGGATCCCTTTGGGATAATTAATTAACTTGCAAACTGCGCTTACGAATAATCCGCCGCGGCGGATAAGCTCAGTTTGCTAAATCATTGGCAGTTGTTTTTTATGCGGCATTCTTGTGTTGGGGTGCCGCTTATCGGCAACTTTGTTAGGTACTAACAGTTATGAAATTACACCTTTTATTTTTTCTTTTTATATGCAGTATATTTTTTAACAGTTGTTCACTTTATCCTCCAATTTCTGAATCATTAATTTTTAATGAAGATTTAAATTCTAATGACAAAACTAAACTATTTTCTTTTCCGAGAGTTGCATTATCCAATTCAATAGTTAGTTCAACTATTCCAAGCAAATATTTAGAAAAAAATACTACAGATTCATCTTCAAAATCGTTAAACAAGTTATGGCAATTCAGTTTTTCTAATATCGGAATTTTATACAGAGTAAATAATGATTTTTATTTAGGATTAAATTCAAATCTTCTATTTAATGCTGGTATTGATTTAACATACGAAGTAGTTGATAATTATTTTATTACTGCTGAAGCTACTCTTCTAAATAATTACAAAGTAATAGTTCAAAAAAGAATTGTTACATCTGTAGATTTTACTAATACAATTGGTATTGTATATAGGCATGATAGACTTGGATTTAGAGAAAACTCTTTTAGCGGTAACGCAATAAATTTTTATATAAATTCAATTGGAATTAGAAGTTTGAATGGTTTTAAACTATTTAATAAGGAATTGATCTTCGAAATATCATTGCTCTATGAATTAGAGTACAAAGCTGAAGTTATCAATTTAAGTTTTTCTTATAACTTTTATAAATTTTTTAATTAAGAACCTACCAGAAAATATGTTTTTTTGTCTATTGAATAAATTTCTTAAACCATGCAGTTATGTTTTTGAAAGTAACCGAATTAGAAATCTGCTGTTCCTGTTTTGTATTGGTAGTCTTGTTCAAGTTAGTCGTGCTATGAAAGTTTTTTGTAATTATTAAAATTATTAACAAATTCAGCATTGTAGTTTAGGGCTGCGCCTTAGCCACAACGCTGTTAGCTGCATAAAGTTATTACAGAGTATTGATATGGGAAAAGTAAAAAGAAATGACCCCTGTCCTTGTGGATCTGGGAATAAGTATAAAAATTGTTGCTATCCAAAAATGTATAAAGAAATTCCTACTGACAAAAAGACTGTGAATTTTACATTAGACGATGGATCAATAACTTCGAAAGCAATTACTTCAATTGATTCAATTCCAAAACACAATAAAAATGGACTTATTCCAAATATTACAGTAGAACAAATAATGGATTTATGTTTGGATGAAATAAATGAAATTATAAAAAATGAAAAAGCAGGAATGATTGTTGACTTAGTTGATAGCTTAATTAAAGAGATGGATATAATACCTACATTTACATATAGACAAATATCTGAACGAATGAAAAATGATGGAAGGTTTGAAATATTTCAAAGTCAGATTTGTAGTTTAAAAGGAACAGACCCTGTTGAATTGATTGAGAAAAAGTTAAGACAATGAATAAATTTGAGTTAGCTGTAGAATCAGAAAGTGATTTTATAATTACATTCAATGAAAAAGATTTTGAAGGGACAGAAAAGTTTGGAATAAAAACAGTAACACCAAAAGAATTTTTAAAAGTGATAGGAGAAAAGATATGAGCACCATAAGTTTGAGATTACCTGAATCGCTGCATAAAAAAGCACGTGAGTTAGCAAGGAAAGAAAACACTTCAATAAATCAATTAGTTTCTTCTGCATTAGCAGAAAAAATATCAGCATTAATGACAGAGGAATTTATAGAACAAAGAGCTAAACGAGCAAGCAAAGAAAAGTTTAGAAAAGTTTTAAGTAAAGTTCCAGATGTTGAACCGGATGAATATGATAAATAAAAAAAGTATCAACTTAGAAAAGTTTATCCTCTGAAGGAGTTCCTTCAGAATAATTATAAAAATATTTAATATGAGCGACATTGTTACTATTGGCTTCGGTTTAGCAGCAACGGCGTTATGCGCTAAACAATTGGTTGCAAAAAAGAATAATAAAAGTTAGTTTTAAATATGATTTCAAATGAAGATAAACATAAATTATTAGTAATAGCGAAAAGATATAATGTCTCAAAGCTATATCTTTTCGGATCAAATCTTGAAGATAATAGCGTCGCTAATGACATTGACCTGGCTGTTGATGGAATAGCTGATAACCTATTCTTTAAGTTTTATAGCGAACTAATATTTTCACTTTCAAAACCGGTTGACTTGATTGACCTCAAGAAGAAATCTTTATTAAATGAAACGATAAAATCTGAAGGTATTCTTATTTATGGATGAAAGATTATCTAAAGCAAACCTTTTGAAAGAGATGAAGAACGATTGGAGTATTTGTTCAAACTCTACGAGCAAATGATAGAAGAAGAAAAAAGCAAAGTATCTTTGTTTGAAACCAAAACTAAACCCCAAAAGAAAAAGAGATGAGAGAACTACTCAATAAACTGCTTGCACTAACTACTGAAAACGAGGTAGTAGAGTTTAAAGAAGCTAAAAACCAATACGATAAAAATAAATTGGGTCAATATTTTTCTGCTTTAAGCAATGAAGCAAATCTAAAAGGATCAGAATATGCTTGGTTGGTGATGGGTGTAAAGAATGATAAATCCATTGTAGGAACTACTATTAACGATACACAACTTAACGACTATAAAAATGAATTAGCTCAACATTCAAGTCCAAGATTATCATTTGAATTAGTAACAAGAATCGAGAAAGATGGAAAACAGGTAATTCTTTGTAAGATACCTTCTGCACCGCAAGGGCAGCCGGTATCATGGAAAGGGCATTACTATGGCAGAGATGGAGAAAGTTTGGGTGCATTACACGATACTGAACGTGACAGGATAAAAATTCAGAATACGGCACTTGATTGGTCTGCACAACTTGTACCCGATGCAACGATTGACGACCTCTCAAAAGAAGCCATAGAGTTTGCCCGAAAGCAGTACATTGAAAAGAACAAAAAAATAGAAGCCGAAATACTGAAATGGGATGACATTACATTCTTAAACAAAGCGAAAGTATGTATTCAAAGTAAGATTACCCGAACTGCAATTTTATTATTGGGCAAACCGGAATCAGATCATTTCATTAATCCTGCTCAAGCTAAAATTAGCTGGATTTTAAAGGACAAAGAGAATTTAGAAAAAGATTATGAGCATTTTGGCTGTCCATTTATCATTTCGGTGAATGAAGTAAAAAACAAAATCAGAAATCTTAAATACAGATATATAAAAGACGGAACCCTTTTCCCTGATGAAGTGGATCAATTTGATCCTTACATCATAAGAGAGTCTTTAAACAATTGCATTGCTCATCAAGATTACAGATTAAACGGAAAAATAAATGTGGTGGAACGAGAAGACGGGGTTTTAACCTTTACAAATGTTGGAACGTTTATTCCTGAATCGGTTGAACAGGTAATCAAATCAGATGCCCCGGAATCAAGGTATAGAAATCCGTTTTTGTCAAACGCCATGGTAAATCTAAATATGATAGATACTACCGGTAGTGGAATAAAACGAATGTTTAATATACAACGAAGCAAATTTTTTCCGCTTCCTGATTATGATTTAACTAAAGTGAAGGTGCAACTTTCTATTACCGGGAAAGTGTTAGATGTTAATTATGCCAAAAAATTGGCACAAATGCCATTATTAACTCTTGGAGAAATTATTTTGTTAGATAAAGTTGCAAAAGGAAAGGTGATTGCCGATGATGAGGCAAAAGAATTAAAAGCGAAATCTTTGATAGAAGGAAGAAAACCCAATTTTCATATCTCCTCCACTGTGGCAAAAGCTACCGGAGAAAAAGCAGACTACATCAAGCAACGGGGAATAGATGACGGCTATTGCCAAAAGATAATTTTAGAATATTTAAATAAGTTTGGTGAAGCAAAAAGAGAAGATTTTGAAAAAGTTCTTTTAGATAAACTGCCGGATGTTTTAGACATACAACAGAAGAAAAACAAGATTAAAAACAACCTTCAAAGCCTTAGAAAACAAGGGTTAATAAACATAAAGGGTAAGATTTGGAAAATGTCTAAGTTGAAATAGCTAGACATTTTTAGACATTTTTTTTAGACATTTTTAGACGAACAAAAGAAAACATATGCCGGATATAGTAACAATAGAATATCATCAAACTGCCGAAAGCCACGATAAAAAACATCGGGGCATGCTGTTTTCGCATTCTTAATTCTTGTTATGGGCAGACGGATGAAAAGTCACGCTGTTAGATGCTTAATTAAATATTCGTGGAAGTTATAATAAAATGAAGTTTAATATTGTTCTATTTTTTCTTTTTTCAATAATCATATTACAAAACGAAGTATTTGCTCAACCTCAACTTTGGGAAATGTACTCTACTTCAAATCAACCATTTGTAAATGTAGTTGTGGAAAAATATGAATCGGATTCATTGTATTTAAAGTCTATGAATCAGTTATTTATTTTTCATCAAGATTCAATTGAATATTTAATTAAAAAAAGAGATTCTAATTTTGGATTGGGGTTTATCTTTGGTGCTGTAGCCGGTGGTATATTTGGTGCTAAAATCTCTTCAGGTTCAGATGGTTTCCTTTCGGGAATCGGAAAAGGTTTATCTATAGTTTTGGGATCTGTGATAGGTGGTGTCGTAGGAGGTGGTATTGGTTTATCCTCCGGGGCAGATCAAAAATATCTATTATCAAAATTAAAATCTGAAGACAAAAGAATATTATTAAACAGATTATTTAACTAGTAAAAATGATATAGAAAATTATATAAGTATCAATGCGCACCTAAAAAACAGTTGCTAATAAACTCATTCTAACTGAGGAATGTGATTAAAACCAGTCCCGAAAGCTTGCGGGTTGTTTTTTTAGAGATATGAGACGTTGTTCATTAAGTGTTTTAATAATTAACAACTCGTTTTGGTCGGCTAAAACGGGAATTGAAATTTATAAATAATCATTAACTCGGCGCGTGTGTTTTAACAAATTGTCCCTATGGGATAACACACTGTTAGGGCGAATCCTTTATGAAAAAAATATTTTACATATTCTCAATATTATTAATGAACTCAGTTATTGTATTTTCACAAGATATATTTCCAGATCTAAAGAAAATAGAAGTTGATAAATCAATATTTGTCCATTTCAAACCATCTGAGTGCATTGTTCTAAATGAAATTGTTCCTAATGAGGCACAGATTAAAGAGGTCAATGTATTAGTGACTCGATTGATACCTGAAATTAAGGATTCGTTTTTAATTCGCTACTATGAAGGACCAAGTGTTGATCCTTGTTTCCTAATATATCGCTATGATAAAGACACTACAAAGTTGCTACATTATGCAATTGACGGGCTTTCGCTGTTCATCCCTGGTGATGGTTTCTTATACTTTTCTGGACACTCCAATAAAATGTACGATACTCGTCGTAAGTTTAAGGTATTAAAAGATACTCTGTTTGAAGTAATACAACCACTCTACTATGTTGGAATAAATTCGAAGGCATTAGCAGATATATCAATTTTCAGCGACACTGATATGCTTAATCAAGTCGCAATTGTTCCAAAAGGTTCTTCTGTTTTTGTTGTTGCTAATCGAAGTGAATATTATCTGATAAAGACACATTTTGGATTATTGGGATGGACTTTTATTCCGAATGGGAGTCAACATACAAATCTAGAAGGAATTTATTTTGCTGGTGATTAGTTATTTCGCCCTAACAAGCGTCTGCTAAAATAATTGATATTTCGGATGAAGCATTAAAACTAAGAGATGCCTATTTGAATGCTAAGATTATTTCAAAAAAATATTCGAACGATGCACTCCACGTAGCACTGGCAACATTATCTGGATGCTCAATAATAGTGAGCTGGAATTTCAAACATATAGTTCATTTTGAAAAAATAGCATTATACAATGCAATAAATATATCAGAAGGTTATCAACAAATATCAATACACTCACCATTGGAGGTGATTAGTTATGAATAAGAAATTCGATTGTGTAGATATGAAACATAGAGCAGCCAAAATAATTCAAAAAAAATTATCAAAATTATCAAGAGAAGAAGAATTAGAATATTGGAGAGCCCAGACACGAGAATTACGTGAACAACAAAGAAAATTATTAAAAAAGGTAAAGACAAAAGGATAAACTGCCAATCAAGGCGGACGCCCCCGTAGAGTGGAGTATGCTGTTTTCGCATTTGGCATCTTTGTTATGGGCAGTCGGGTGAAAACCACGCCGTTAGATGCTTAATTAAATAAATTATTTGTCTCATTTCTATTGACAAGTTCCGATGTCATCCCGCCCGCCTTAGGTGGGTCGGGATCTCCCTCTTGTGGACAGATGCTGAAATGATTCGCCGCGGCGAACAGCATGCCATCTGCGTAAGGTGACATAATAATTAACCCGGCGCTTCTGTTTTAACTACTTGTCCCTATGGGATAATACGGCGTTATACCACAGAAAATCAGATATTCTGATATTGATATTTTGTGCAAAATATAGTACGTTTAAGTGCACAATATAAAATTTGGAGAGTTTATGCATAAAATAAAGTTAGATCAAGATATTCAACCACTTTCTGAATTTCGTTCGAAAGTAGCTTTTTATTTCGACAAAATAAAAAAAACTAAGAGACCTTTAATTATTACTCAAAATGGCAAAAGTTCTGCGATATTATTAGATGTATTTACATATCAATCTTTGATTGATAAATTGGAAGTCCTGGAAGATATTAAGTTGGCAGAAGAACAAATTGTTCAAGGAATGGGAATATCACATCAAGAAGTAAAAAAGAAATTCGCCAAGAGACTTTAGTTATGAAAATATGCTGGTCTCCTTTAGCAGTTGAGAGGTTAGAAGATATTTATGAATTTATTGCAACAGATAACAACTCAGCAGCTCAAAAATTGGTTAATACTATTTTTAAGAAAGTCGCAACATTATCGAAAAATCCTAAAAGAGGGAGAAAAGTTCCTGAAGCAAATAGAGAAGAAATTCGAGAAGTGTTTGAAGGTGAATATAGAATCATTTACCGTGTCGAATCTAAAAAAGTCTTTATTTTAACAATTAAAAACTTTAAACAACTATTACCTGGAAAGGATATAGAGTAGTTGTTGTAGTTTGCGATTTTTGAGAAAAATAGCTGATGTGATGCAGCCAACATTGACTTTTAGAAAAAAAATGTTATACTAACAACGAAAGAAAAATTTATTTTGAAGGGGTTCTTACTTGGTTTACTTCTTCACTATTTCCACCGGAAACGGATTTACACAACAGGGTAATGAGACAAATGATTCTATTAGTGTTTCATCATCTCTATGGTTCTTCACAAAATATTCACAGTTTTCAGATAAAGAGAGAGAAATCGCATTAAATACCTGGAGGTTACAAAGAGTGGTATCGCATTTATCCCGATTATTTCGGGACAACACTTTTTTATCTACATATGAGACGTTAGATTTTACATTGATAATCTTTATTTTTTTACTCATTTACATATAAAATGCATAATAGTTATATGCTTATGGTAATATTACAATTGAAAATAAAAATAAGAGTTAGGTTTGCTTGATAGAATATTAAATACAGATTACTATAAATCGTTAGTACAAAAATTTTCTGAAAATGTTGAGTTTAATTCTTCTCTATTACCAATCTCCAATTTTTGCAAAATAAATCTTTCTTTTATTCAGAAAGCAATAAATAAGGCAAGTGGATTTGATACAATTATAAAAATACCGAAATGCTATGATGGTTTATTACAAAACATTTACTCTAATCTGTATCTGTTTGTAGCCAATGCACAGTTTTATGAGAATTACACAAATCCAACATTGATAAAAAATCAAAAAGTTGTTGAGAAAAAGGGGAAAAGGATTTATAAAATTAAACACGTTAAGGATGGTTTTTATGATCTTGAAGAAGATATAAAAGCAGATTCGATTAGGCATCGATACCCAGCAATATTACCAAAACGAACTTATGAGAATATTCTCAATAATTTTCGAATCATTCGTAAAAAGATGAAAAAAAATACAATGGACAGTTTCATAACATTATTTAGTAGCCTCAATCCCTCCTTGCCTATATTAGTGAGACAAAAATATAAGACAGAATAACCCAGAGGGCACAGGAGCATAGAATGAATAATTATAATAGTATTACTGAAACATCTGTAACGGAAGGAGCCCGTAGGGC
>JAUXVN010000059.1 GCA_030684555.1 Ignavibacteria bacterium | reverse complement strand
GAGATTTGTAAAAGGTGTTACAATAATTAAAAAACCAGATACAATGGTGTGGATAAATAAACCTAAAACGGACGATCTAACATTAAAATATGTTGCTTAATTAAATAAACTATTTGTCTCATTTCTATTGACAAGTTCCGCTGTTGCATAGAATAATTTTAATATATTTAGTATCAAACATTTAAGGTTATATATGAGATTACATTTCAGTTTATCGGCAAATAAAGAAACTGTTCCTTTAATACTGATTGGATAGTAATATGAGTAAGTATAAAATATTGAAAATAAAATAATCACCTGGAGATGAGATGATACATGAAATAGGAAACTTTGTGGTTACACTTAAAGACGAATTTCTTGATTTCGGAGCAGATAATTCTATGCGTGATGAAGGGTTATATAGCATCATTAAACTTGATAATAAAAAAGTACCTTCATCTGATTCATATAGAAGCATTATCTGTAGAAAAAAAACGCCCGAGAAATCTTTTGATTTTATTTTAGAAAATCAGTTAAAGTTGAAAGAATATTATTCAGAGTGCATAGAAGCAAATAGATATTTAGATACAGGCATTGGAGGTAAAAAAATTCATTCTGCTGTTCCTTATGCAATATGGTTTAAATATGAGAACATTGGTAAAGTAAAAGACAGATTTAATGTTTTTTTTAGTAAAACATTAGAACTCATTGACAAAAAAGAAAATGAACGTGAAATAGAAACAGAAACTGAAAAAATAAATCAAATAAAAAAATTTTGTGAGGAAAATCTATTAAACCATTTTAAAAAAGATATTCATGTAAAAGAACTTAAAAAAGGTGATTATGTGAAAGTATTTTTTGATTTTGATATAGCTGAATATCGAAAAAGTTATGAGAGATACTTAGCTGTAAAAGTGTTTAATAAAGAAGATCAAGGTAAAGAATTTGGACAAGCGACTTTTTTAAATGGAGCACCAGATAAGAAACCTTATCTTATTCCGAAAACGACTTTTCATAAAACGAACTTAAAAATATCTAAAACCTTAGCATTACAACTAGAAAAATTTAGAAGATTACTCACAAGTAAGCCTAACAAAAAGCTCCCAAATCCTTTGCCAATTTTTATTGACAAAGATGAACTAAATAATGATGTTATTCGACTTTTCAACCGTGACGGGATATTAAAATTTCATGAAATAATTCACCAACTATACGAAAAAGATACAAATGATATTTCAGATTACTATATAATTAATTGGGCAAACACAAAAAATGGATTGATGATTAATGATGTAGATTACGTTTCTAAATTTATTTACTGGCTAAAAGAAATTAAAATTGATAACATATTAGGTATTAAAAAAGATGATGAATTTCTAGGGGATGAACCTATTAAACATATTTTCCAATTTGAGCGGTTAATCGATCAAAAAATATTTTACAGAATTCAAAAAAATACAGGTTATCGTTATGGTTCTTTAATGAATAATTATTTTTCAGACGATCTTACACCTCCCAAAGGATATGAACTAAGACCCATAGTCAAAACCAATTTACTCCGCTTTCGAAAAGCAATGTACGATTATATCTACAAATCCCAAACCGACGCTATTACCGGGCAAATGTTTTATGAAATTGTGATAAGTACGATATTAGACGATATCAAAACAGATGAAAAGTTTAACAATGCAAAATATATTCAGGAAAAACTCAACATACTCTTTTCCCTCAATGAACTTTTTGACAAGCAGAACAATAATTTCAAAAATATAGGAGATAAAAATATGGCATCATTAATTCCGGAGTTTCAAAATAATCTGCGAAGGTTATTTAATGAAATCGAGTACCACATAACGAGCGACGGCGAATTTGCTTTTGCTGCCGGTCAACTTATTTATTATGTTCTTACAAAAAGCCAAACTTCGAGCAAAACACATTCTTTGCTTGAACCGTTCATTTCTAAAAATGATCCTCAATTGTTCAAACTTGCAATTACAAGAGGGATTGAGCAGTACAAACATGCTTTCGAGTTTGGTCGTCCCCGTTTTGAAAAACTTACAAGTGAAGTTCTTGGGTATGATTGTAAAACAAACATAAAAGAACTTTTGCCTATATTATTAGCCGGTTACTTTTCTCAATCATTAATTTTTGAAAATCAAATAATAAATAAAAGGAGTACTTAAAATGTTACAAGAATTCAAAAACAGAGTATTTGGAGCAATAGTTCTTAAGTCCATAAACTCTAATTTTAATGCGGATTTTACACATCATCCAAGAACATTACCCGATGGAGTTGTTTATTCAACTGATAAAGCATTGAAGTATTGTGTGAAAGATTATATTAAAAAAAATTACCAGGCTGAAAATATGTTCTATGTTAAACGTTTCAACGATAAACTGAACCCATTGAGCTTAGATGATACGTATGTTCACCTATTTAAAAAATTTCCTAAAAAATCAATCGATAAATTTTCGTTATTCTATTTCGATGGTGAAAATGTCAAGGGAATTTTACCAGATAAACCGAAGAAAAAAGAAATTGTCGATTATTTCAAAGCTTTAGAAAATAATTCTTCGCTTAAAGTTTACTCTAAGTTCTTCGAAGAATTGTCAGTTGTAAAAGAAATGACTTACAAGAAAGAAATAGAAGTAACTAAACCAACCGAGGATGGTGAGTTTTATTTCTATTTGGACAAAAATAATTTAGTCAAAAAGATTGAGGGTGATCAAAACGAATTGGAGGAAATTTGTAAAAAATTAGACGAACTACTCACAGGCGGAATAGATCGAAATGAAGTATTAAGAAATTTATTGACTTGCTTAGATATTAGATTATTTGGGGCAACCTTCGCTGGAGCGACAAATATTTCTATTCATGGTACTACACAAATTAATCATGGGATAAATCGCTTTTCACAAAATGATATTTATTCAGAAGCAATTCTTTCGCCATTCCGCAATCCAGGGGAGAAAGGTTCTGATGAAAAAGCAATGTCCACAATTGGCAATCAAACGAATCTTAAAGAAGGACACTATGTTTTTCATTTCTCAGTGAATCCGAAGAATACAAAAGAGTTTTATTTATTGATTAACAAAGATAAAACTGATGACCAAAAACTATTTCTTTCAGGCGAAGATATTAACAAATTGAAAGAAGCATTTAATAATGCTGTTACTGCGCTGGATTCTTCAAGAAAAATTGGGACCGAAAACGAAGCAACCTTATGGATTCAATTAATTGAAGGTTCAAAAAAGATGCTTCCCAGTTTTACAGAGCTAATTTCAATTAATGAAAACCGTGAAATTGATTTTACAAGAGCTGAAGAAGTTATTAACAGTATATCGGATGAAATAGAACAAATTGAAGTTTATTTTAATCCGACGACAACGGTAATTAAAGGGATGAATAAAAGTAAGAAAGTAAAACACATTAATATTCTTAATAACCAAGAGATGTAATTATGGAAGAGAAATTAATCTCTTTTGAAATAAAAGCCGATTTTGGTTTCCTAAAAAAGCCGGATATAAATGAAGGCATTTATCTGACATATAATTGTCTTCATAAACCGGCTTTGCTTGGAATCCTTGGGGCAATTATTGGTTTAGGTGGTTTTTATCAAAGTTATATTCAAAAAAAGACATTCCCGGAATATTTTGATAAACTTGGAAAAGTTAAGATTGGTATACAGCCTTTAACTGTTAAGGGTAATTTTACTAAAACGGTTATTAAATATAATAACAGTGTAGGATATGCCAGTGAAGAGCAAGGTCGTAACTTAATTATTAATGAACAGACATTAATAAAACCATCATTCAGAATTTTTCTTCTTCTTCACCTCAATAATGAAGATGAAAAGAAGTTGTTTGAATACATAAAAAATTCTGAATGTGAATTTATCCCCTATCTCGGGAAGAATGATTTCCAAATATGGTGGGATATAAATAATGTTAAAGAATATTCTTTTGTTGAAGATAACAAAGTATCCGTAAGTCGATCAATAGATAATCTTTTTATAAAACCGGCTGGTAAAACAATTAGGCAAAACACAGCGAATCAGGCTGATGAAATTTTTGATTGGTCCCAACCAATTACAAATGATTTCTTTATTTTCTTTGAAAGATTACCAATTGGTTATGACGAGCAAACAAGCAATTACAAATACGAAGATTTTGTATTTACTAACAAAAAACTTGTCCCTGCTTTTTTAAATGATACTTCAAATATATTCCATTTGAGAGATGAGGATAAGTCCGTTCAATTAAATTAATAAACACAGTATTCTATGCGGTATGGCAAATACTATCGCCGCATAGAATACTTATGGGATTTAAAGATGAAAACATTTAATGAGATCATTGCTGATTGTATTATCCCTTTAGAAAAGGATTTGTTAAATCATTCTAAATATTTTGCACACACTAAGAATGATTTTACTTTAAGAGAATCATTAAAAGAACACACCGACTTAGTTCTTGAATATTCCCTAAAATTAATTCAAGCTAATAATCTGGAATCTATTATTGATGGACTAATAACTCAAACAATAAATGATTCCCCACTTCAAGATCAAAATTCAGCACAAAATTATATAAAAGAATTATTCATAAAAAGTATTTATTACCACGACTTTGGAAAGACAAATGAAAATTTCCAAAGAGTAAAAATGAAAAATCCTTTATTTCAACAAGTAGTTGTGAATGATATCGATTCAAAACATTCCATTTTAAGTGCTTATTTATTCACTGCGGATAGCTTTAATCATATCTTCAACTCTACTCTGAAAAATCAGGATAAAAATTATTTATTTGTTTATACTTTATTATTTACACATCCGATTCTTAAACATCATGGATGGATTGATGATGCAAACGAAATACCATTCGAGAAAGACATAATAGAGGGTTTAAGGATTTATCTTCAAATATTTCAAAATATGAGAAATCTTGATGTACATTTTTCTAATTTTTTGCAGAGCAAGGATACAGTTATTTCTTGGATTAAAAAACTGAATTTAGGATTTAGTTTTTTTGCTTTGCTTAAACTTAATTCTTCTCTGTTAACTGCATCAGACTATTATGCAACTAATGAATTTATGGTCAATATAAGTTGTGATGATTTCGGAATTATCGATGAATCTTTAAGGGAAAAAATTATTAGCGGCGTAAGCGAAATTTCGTACAATAAAGTAATGTATTCTAAGTTCGATTATTACAACTCATTAGATTTTAATGAACTTAATGAATTTTCAAATGCGAATATAAATTTACTCCGGCAAAAATTATCATGTGAAGTTATTAATGGGATACGTAATAATATTGGTGGGAAATTATTCTATATTGAAGCTCCAACGGGTTCAGGCAAAACCAATCTTTCAATATTAGTATTAGCTGAATTATTGAAAAATAGATTGGACACAACAAAGATTTTCTATGTTTTCCCTTTTACAACTTTAATAACACAAACGTTTAAGTTCTTGAAAAGCAACTTAAATCTTAAGAGTTCGGAAATAGCAGAGCTACATTCAAAAGCTCCTTTTAATAAAAAGGAAGATGATGCTGTCTATGGAAATGAAAGGAAGAACTACATTGACAATCTTTTTGTTAATTATCCAATTAGTTTGGTATCTCATATAAAGTTCTTCGATATTCTAACGTCAAATGAAAAAGAGTCGAATTACTTATTACACAGAATTGCAAATTCAATTGTAATAATTGATGAAATACAGTCCTACAATCCTTCTGAGTGGGATAAAGTTAATTATCTTATCCAAAAATATTCTGAGACGTTTAATATCACTTTTATAATTATGTCAGCCACACTTCCGAAAATAAGTAAATTGTTGATTGATAAATCAGCCCCCTCTAAAGATGATTTTGTTTATTTGGTCAACCGTAAAGTTGAATACTTCTCAAACCCTAATTTTAAGGACCGAGTAAAATTCAGATTCGACTATCTTGATGAAGAATTCTCTTTCGATTGGCTATCAGATATAATACTGAATCATTCAAAATCTTATTATGATAATAATAATGGTGTTAAAGCTATAGTTGAATTTGTCAAGAAAATTTCCGCTCATAAATTTTTTAAAATTGTTTCGGAAGATGAAAGATTCTGTTCTTATGAAATAATTATAATTACCGGGACAATATTAGAACCGCGACGAAAGGAAATCATAAACTATCTTAAGTCCGATGAAGTCAACAACAAAAAAATCTTGGTGATTACCACTCAAGTAATTGAAGCCGGGTTAGACATTGATATGGATATAGGTTTTAAAGACAAAGCTATTCTTGATTCCGAGGAACAATTCGCGGGTCGAATCAATCGAAATGCAACAAAATCTGATTCAGAATTATTCTTGTTCAATTCCCATGATAGTACAAATGTGTACCGTACTGATTTGCGCTATAAACAAAAAATAGATATTGAATTCTATAAAAGTGTTCTACAGGGGAAAGAATTCGATAATTTTTATGAGAAGGTATTTTCACAAATAGATGAGATGACAAGAAATATTTACTTGGCGAAAAACTTATCAGACTTTCAAGAACAAATAAGAAATCTCCGTTTTAGAGAAGTAAGTGATCAATTTAAACTTATTAATAATAATTCAATTACTGTATTTGTTCCCCTTGATATTCCCAAGAAATATTTTACAGTTGATGAAATAAATTATATTAAATCTTTTAGTAATTCTATATGTAAAACAGATCAAATAAATGGAGAATTGATATGGAATTATTATGAAGATCTAATTTTGAACAGAGCAAAAGATTTTGATAAAAAGATTGATATAAAAATAGTTTCTTCGATTCTTTCGAAATATTGTTTTAGTATGTACAACATTCCGACGCAATTTAATTTGTTACGTCATTATGGTGAAGAAAAATATGGGTACTTCTATTTTGGTAATTACCAAAAGATTTACTCGTATGAGAATGGATTAACAGATGATATAGAAACAGATTGCAATTTTATTTAATGTCACTTACCGGTACACATATTAATTACTATTTTCATTGTCATCGGCATCTTTGGCTTTTTGCTAATTCGATTCAAATGGAACATAACAGCGATGTTGTTACAATCGGTAAAATTATTTCAGAAAATAGTTATCAGCGTGAGGAACACGAATTGTCAATATCTTCCGATGATGGAACCATTGTACTTGATTTTTATGATAGTAAAAATAAAATTATCCATGAGGTGAAAAAATCTGATAAAATGGAAATAACCCATATATGGCAGGTGAAATATTATATCTATATACTTGAACAAAAGGGAATCGAAGGTGTTTCGGGAGAAATAGATTATCCGAAATTAAAACAGAAAATTACAGTTAATCTTCAGGAAGAGGATAGACAAGAACTGAAAAAAATCGGTAACGAAATTGATACGATTCTTAAACTTCCCATCCCGCCGGAAACAATCAATAAACCTTTTTGCAAACAATGCGCATACTATGACCTCTGTTATATATAGTAGGACAAGATTATATCTTGTCCCAAAAGAGATAATATGGGGGATGATATTGTCTCTGATATTTAAGCTGGACAAGATGAAATCTTGTCCTACGAAAGAGAGTGGAGGAGTAGCAGTCTTGATTTATAGCGGAAGGTGGACAAGATGAAATCTTGTCCTACAGAAGAGAGATGGGGTAATCAATTTTATCGGATAACGGACATGGGGCAACTAACGAGCTTGTATTGTTTTAAAACTTTGGACAAGATATAATCTTGTCCTACGGTGGATTGTAAATTAAAATGAAATATTATTACAAACGCAAATTGCCTCATTATATTGTTAACGGGTATTATTATTTTATAACTTTCCGTTTGGCAAACTCAATTCCACTATCTAAAATATTTGAGTTTAAAAATTTGTACGAAAAGGAGTTGGAAAGATTATCATTAATAAATGATAATGGAATCAAATCCAAAGAATATTCTGAATTGAAATGGAATTATTTTTTCAAATATGACGATGTTCTTGATAAAAACATTTTGGGACAGGATTGGTTAAAAGAAACTCAATTGGCACTTATCGTTTCAGAGGCACTTAAATATCTCGATAAAAAATCTTATGACTTAATAGCTTATTCGATAATGCCAAATCACGTTCACCTAATAATTAAATCATATTTAGAAATTGAAGAAGATGAATCAATTTATAAACAAACATATCCGCTTGCTTCAATTATGTCTTCAATAAAGCGTCATAGTGCACTTAAATGTAACGGAATACTGCAAAGAACCGGGGAATTTTGGCAGCATGAAAACTATGATCATATTATTAGAAATGAAGAAGAGTTTAGTATGATAATTGAGTATACCCTTAATAATCCATACAAAGCTAATCTTATTGATTATGATAAAAATTATGAATGGAATTACTTTAATCCCGAAATTTTATAGAGTATCTGCTTTTGTAGGTCAAGATTATATCTTGACCAAAAGAATGTAGGTCAAGATTATTTCCTGATAAAATGAATGTAGGTCAAGATTTCATCTTGACCAAACGATCGTAGGACAAGATTGTATCTTGACCAAACCATTGTAGGTCAAGATTATATCTTGACCCAATAAGTAAAAGAAAAAATTGTATTTTGTCAAAACGACCTGAAAAGAAAAATATTAAAATGTTGTTTTATAAAACTGAAATGTCGTATGAACCCCCAGAATATAATGGCGGTGTATAATTAAAATAGAAATAAATCTATATCTTAAAATCAACATAATACGGGAGTTGGTCAAGATGAAATCTTGACCTACAATAATTAATTGAAAAGAAACTATTACATATTTAGCAGTGGAAAGTTGATTCGCAAGCAGAACACACTCTATTTTGAGCAGGGTCAGGCTGAAGAACCGGTAGAATATATTGAATCAGATGAAGATCAAATAGAAGTAGAGGACAATACAGTCTCCAGCGAAGATGAAAAAGATGAACCGATAAAACTTCAAAGGAAGCCAATTCCAATTGAAGACATTGAAGCAATATATTGTTTCAGTGAATTACGGTTTAATTCAAAATTCTTAAATTTCATTGCCCAAAAACAGATAACACTCCACCTATTTAATTATTATGGTTACTACTCAGGTTCATTTTATCCAAGAGAACCTTTTGTTTCCGGTAAACTATTAGTAAAGCAAGTGGAAGCATATCAAAATCCAGTCACACGGGTTGAACTTGCTCAAAAATTTGTAGATGGGGCAACAGCTAACATATTGAAAAACCTTCAATATTATAATGCACGGGATAAAGATATGTCGGTATTTATGGAAGAGACCATAAAATTAAGAAATAAAATTAAATCGACTTCGGATGTATATGAATTGATGGGTATCGAAGGAAACATCAGATCGCTTTATTATAGGTCATGGACGTTAATTATCAATGAAGAAATTTCATTCGAGAAACGTGTGAAGCATCCCCCCACAAACCCAATCAATGCGCTAATCTCGTTTTTAAATAGCCTTGTATATACAACTGTATTAAGTGAAATATATAAGACTCAACTAAATCCTTTAATCAGTTTTCTGCATGAACCCGGTGAAAGAAGATTTTCACTTTCACTTGATATTGCTGAGATATTCAAACCTTTACTTGCTGATAGAATAATCTTTTCTGTGCTAAATAAAAAACAGATCCAGGAAAAGCATTTTACTAAGGGATTAAATTTTTGCCATCTTAACGAAGAGGGGAAAAAGATAATACTTCGGGAATATGATGAAAAACTTAAAACAACAATCAAACATCGTAATTTGAAGAAGTCAGTCAGTTATCGTCACTTGATAAGATTGGAATGTTACAAAATTGTAAAACACATTTTAGGTGCGTCTGAATACAAACCCTTTACAATCTGGTGGTAGTAATAAATGAAAAAAATTACCGATTCACTAAATACTTTGGAAACAATAATAGAGTGAAATCAGAATTTCATTTGGCAGTTTTAATATTATCTTAATTGAACTATTAATGAAAGTTTTATAAGCATGTATATAATATTAGTATATGATGCAGCTCCAAAGAGGGGAGTTAAATTATTGAAATTTCTGAGACAACATATCCATTGGGTGCAAAATTCCGTTTTTGAAGGGGAAGTAACGGAAAGCGGGTTTGAAAAAATAAAACAGGGAGTTAAGGAGATTATCAATAAAGAGGAAGACAGTATAATCTATTATACTTTTGATTCTGGAGATTACAAATCAAGGGGAGTTATAGGAGTAGAAAAGAATGAAATGGATACATTTATATAAAAGTTGTCGTACCCCCCGTATTTTTACACTATTTGATGTAGACGACAATAATTTCCAAAAACAGTTTGAAAACAGCCTAAAAAAGCCGATATTTCGGCAGTTTTAATCGTACTACTATAGAATTGAAATTCAGTAAGAGGAAAGATAACCGGTACTTTTACAAAGTTTTAATCGTACTACTATAGAATTGAAATGTTGTTTACGCTTGCGGCTTAAACCGCACAGCGTTATGTTTTAATCGTACTACTATAGAATTGAAATAATATTTTGGAACTACGTAAGCACGTGCATAGTTTAGTTTTAATCGTACTACTATAGAATTGAAATTTTTATTGTAGCATCAAGACTTAGGGACATTACGCAGTTTTAATCGTACTACTATAGAATTGAAATCACATTGAATTCCAAGCACTCGTTAACAGAATGGTGGGTTTTAATCGTACTACTATAGAATTGAAATAGAGTAACATAATGCGACAACAGAAAAAACAATACGCGTTTTAATCGTACTACTATAGAATTGAAATACTATTTTGAGGGTTGGCACGGCGTTTGTAATAAGGTTTTAATCGTACTACTATAGAATTGAAATACTAAATCATCACTGGTTGCAATGTTGAAGTCGTGAGTTTTAATCGTACTACTATAGAATTGAAATACA
>JAUXVN010000107.1 GCA_030684555.1 Ignavibacteria bacterium | reverse complement strand
GTTCTTATTAATTAAATAATTAACTGAATCCAGAATTTTTGAAAAGAACGGATCTGATTGTCTCAACAATTCCGAAGCGTATTTTTCTGTGCTTTTTGCAACTAATCTATTTAAGAAAAATATCGCTTGTTCTTCTGTCTTAATCTTAGGTGTCCAATTGTTAAACGCTTTAATTATTTGGGTTAACTCGCCGTTTTCATTCCTTTCGAATAATGGTGCAATTGCATCAATTGCTAATTCCTGAAGAGTTGAATCCTCAGACATTAATACCCTGCTTAGATTTTTATAACGGTATTTAAGATTAGAGTAAGCATAACTATGTGCCAATTCGATTAGATGATTTACTTCAGAACGAGATGATTTATTCTCGCAAATTGAGTGAAAGTACTGCAAAACAGAATAATTGCTTTTCATATTACACAAAACTACAAAAAAGATTTTTGATTTTCCGAAATCAATTGTGTTAGGGGTATTGATATAGGTGTAAACGAATTTTGTTATAAATTTTTCATTGGAGTTAATATGAAAACATTTCTTTTGCTGTTTTATTTAACTGTATTTTCATTTTCTATTTGGTCCCAAGGATTAGTAGCACATTACCCACTTAACGGGAATGCGAGTGATTCGAGCGGTAATGGGAATGATGGAACCTTAAATGGGGTTACCTTCGCATCAAATAATACAATTACATTCGCTCAATTTACATCGCCAAGTTACATAAACGTACCTGACAACAGCAATTTCGATTTTTCTAACGCATCGGGTGTAACTATTGTAACTTGGATTAAACAAGAGCAAAGCACATCAGGGGATATTCTAAGGAAGATGGGTACTTCTGGTGCCTCTGATGATGAATACGCATTGTGGCTAAGTCCAACAGGGCAAATAACAGGGGCTTTCAATGGTCCTGGTCAACAAAAAACACTTCAAGCAAAATCTTCTTTATCATTAAATACCTGGACTCATGTTGTATTCATGTGGAATAAAGTTGATAGTAAAGTAAGTTTTTATATTAATGGTCTATTGGATACAACAACCAGTTCTACAATAACATCAATTCAGAATACAAATGCGGTTCTTAGAATAGGTGCCTGGGTGCAAAGTTCTTTAAATTCCTTTATGGGTTCGATAGATGATATTAGAATTTATAATAGAGCGTTATCTGATCAAGAAATTCTCCAACTTTATTCTCCTGCAATTACCCAAGGCTTAGTAGCATATTATCCATTTGATGGCAATGCTAATGACTATAGTACGAATGGAAATAACGGGACACCTTTTGGGGGAATTTCTTGGGATACGGATAGATTTGGTAATGCTTCTTCAGCTTGTAATTTTGATGGCACAAATTCTTATATCGAAATTCCAAATTCTGAAAGCATTCAGATAAATACTAACAAATTGACTTTTACATTATGGTTTAATTGTACAGGAACACCACAGGGTCCTGCAGCTTTTTTTTCTAAAACAGATAATCCGGATATACCTCAATATACATTTCACCTGAATCCTTTTTCAATAATTAGATTTGGAATTACGGACACTAGTAATGTCCTCAGATACATAAGTCACCCCTACCCATTTTCATATAATCAATGGTATTTTTTAGCTGCAACTTGGGATGGAACTACGGTAAAAATATTTGTTAATGACTCATTAGTTACCACCCAGCCATTCGTATATATAATGAAAAGCGACACTAATCCGCTAGAAATCGGTAAGGACACCGGAGGGTTAACGGACTGGTATCAGGGTAAACTTGATGATGTAAGAATCTATAATCGTGCACTTTCTCAAACTGAGATTATTAATTTAGTAACTGATGTTGAAAGTGAAAATAGTTTAGTGACTTTAGATAAATTTGTTTTATCCCAAAATTATCCGAACCCATTTAATCCATCAACTACAATAAATTTCTCAGTACCAGGTGCTTCAAATGTTAATATCACGGTATATGATATAAACGGTCAAGTGGTTAGTAATTTATTAAGTGAATTTAAAAATAGCGGAAATTATTCTTTAAACTGGGATGGTAAAAACGATTCAGGTTCAAAAGTATCATCAGGAACATATTTTTACCAAGTTCAAATTGGAAATTTAGTTCAGACTAAAAAAATGATCCTTCTAAAGTAAATCTAATTTTTATTGCTTATAGCAGCTGTCGTGGCATTGCCACGGCAGTTTTTTTTATTTATTCAATCCAATTCATTTCTCTTTACCCAATTACCATTCTTCCAATAAAGAATTTTACTTTTAATGATATTTTTGTACCCTTCCGTATCTGTGTAAGGTTGATTTAGATTGCCGTGTGCAACAAGTGTATCTCTTTGTACCCTAAAAGTGCTACCTATTACAATATTGATGTTTTTCAAGTCATAATTAATTTCATAGCCAACTGCTGATTGATCTGATGAATTTGGTATTGAAGAGCTAAATTTAAATTTTAAGTTATTATCATCTTTGGAAAAATTATTCATACTATAACCTGGAATTCTAATCTTAAAATAATTATCAAAATCCGTTTTGGGAAAACGGATATAAGATTTCATCTTTGAAACAGGATAATTTCTAATTAAATATTGTTCCATAGTTGGTCTTACTTTTATAAGTGTGTCTAACTCATAAGCAAAAAAAACTAAATCTTCGTAACCGTTTTCATATCCAACTCCGACTATATCCTTTTTGCCGTCATTATCTATATCCTTAACCGTTCCCTCCATAATATGTCCGGAAGCCCAGAACGTACCGGGTAATCTTTCCCCGGTTTTTAAGTCTAAACAAAAAATTGCGGAACTAAAAGAGGGACAGTTACTTGCATACACTAAAAGAGTTTTTTGCCCCTGGAATGTTACAGTATCTAAAATACTTACGGTATACTCTGTGTTTAAAATTTCTCTGTCAGCTACAACAGTATCTTGAAATATATAATTCCAAACTTCTTCGCCACCGGAATTGTAACAAACCACCATAGCACTATTTTTAATAAGATTAGTGCGAGGTTCTCTTTCTCCACATATTATAATTCCATTTAGGTCATTATTATCTATATCTACAATCTTAGCTACTCTTGAATGGTAAGTATCGCTTACACTTACAAGTTTTGTCCAAAGGATTTTCCCATTCTTATTTTTAACAAATAATTTATTTCCATCAGAGTATAAACTCTCTGGGTTATCATCCATATCCATTACAAACAAAAAAGCAAAAAACAATGCTAGTAAAACTGTAGCAACAGCACTAATCCAATTCTTCTTTACAAATTTTGCTGTTCTTAAAACTGCTTTTTGCTTTCTTATATCAACAAGGTCTCTCCTATTAAGTACGTCATTAATATTTTCAGCGGGAATAAGCTTAAGGTTTCTATTCGGATAATTTTTCTTTAACTGCTTTAAAGTAAAAAGAGCATAATTCTCTTCCGGCTTCGGGATAACAAATGAATTTATTTCAGAAAAGAATATTGCTGATACTTTTCGTTGAATTATGTATTCACTTGTATTAAGAATCTCTCCACTTTCAGAAAGTCCACCGGTAAACGCACTTTTATCAACTAACTTAATTAGATAGGTCGGATTATAGAATTTTAATATTTCTTCCAGGAATGATAGAGTTAATGCTATCCCGAGGGAATTTCCTTCATAAAATCCCTCTTTCTTATCGAAGTTTATTATTACTTCGTGATGTTTGTATGGATTCTTAACATATTGTTTTGAAATATTAAGAGCTATTAACCAGGAATTTCTGCATTGTTCTGATAATCTCTTTTCAATTTCTTTTTCGCTCGGTACAATAATAAAATTATCAACATCGGCAGCTTTGCTTATTCTTACTGTAACAGATTCAACAGTGCCATAAAAATCGTCTTGTGCTTCGTAATCAATCAGAGGGAAAAATGCTTTGTGCTCTTCTTCGTCCTCAAAATCATCACCATTCAGAATTTTAGTTAATTTAATGCTCTGTAATTCTATTCTCCTAAACTCTAAGTTTAACGCCGTAATATGTTCTGCAGCAAATGAATGGTCACCAATACAATTTAACTGTTCAAATATTTTTTTAGTTAGACTTGGATCATTACCCCATACTTCATATTTTTTTATACTGTTCAGGTAATCATCAATAAATTCTTTCAGGAAAGCTTCTTCTAAATTTGAGTTGTTTAATGTAAATACTAGTTCAAAAAAATTATGATAAAGAAATAATCTGAGATTATTCGAAGAAGTGATGAGAGTCTTCTCAATCAGTTCAGATCTTAACGACTCAAGCTCTATTGGGTTTGTTTTTTTTTTACTATTATTTTTCAATGCAAAAATTTTGTTCAAAAATAATAAGATTGTCACTGCTGTCCAAAATAAATTGGTATTGATAAAAAAGTTTGAATAACAAATGATATTGGACAGATTTACTTCTTTCCAAATATAACGCTTCAGATGGAAAGATACATTTCAAATAGTTAGATTTAGAGAAACAAAAAGTAAGGGGAAGTATCATGTCGAAAGAATTAAGGAATTATACGGCAGAATTCAAACTCTGAGATAAGGTTATTACGTCCCTTTTAGGGTGCGCAAAAGATTTTCAAAAAAAAGTTTTACGATTCTTAATTTATCTTTTTGATTACAAATAGATTATTTAATTTTAATCTGAAAATGAATAGGAAATAAAATGAGTACCTTAGATTCCGTATTGGATGATGTAATACGGCTTTCCCTATCTGAAAGAATAGCATTGCTCGAAATACTTAATAAACGATTGATTGAAGACAGACGGGACGAAATTTCATCTGAGATCAAGGAAGCAACCACGCTTTATACATCCGGAAAACTTAAGACTTCAACTGCTGATGAAGTTATAACTAAATTACATTCCGATTCAGGAATAAATGAATATAATTAACTGGGTTATCTAATTCTTGCCGCTAATGCTTATACTTGTGGTATTATGAAATTAGTTCTTCGTACCTTAGTAACAAAAAAGAAACTCACCTTTAATCTTATTAGCTTATTAAAGGATTACAAATGAAAATAGAGCATAACAATCTTTATACGCATTTTATATTTATAACCAAAAATCGTTTACCCGTTATAACCGAAAAAAACAGAGAACGAATTGAAAAATATATAACAGGTATAATCAACAACAATGAGTCAAAATTATATGCTGTATATGCAAATCCGGAACACCTTCATTTTATCGTATCACGTTCTCCAAAATATTCTGAAGAAAAATTAGCTGGCATAGTCGCAGAAAGTTCTGCAAGATTTATAAACGAGAATAAATTGTGTGTAGGGAAGTTTGCCTGGCAAGAATCAGCATCTGCATTTTCAGTTTCTAAAACTGATGTGGACAGAGTATGTAAATATATACTTAATCAACCAGAACATCATCGCCAAGTTACTTTTGCAGAGGAATATGAAAAGTTTATTAAATATTATGAGAAGACAATACAAAAACATTAATAAGGTAATAAGGTTTTTGCATTAGGTTAGATCTGTGTTACTAAGGTTAGAAGAAAGAACCTCCATTTAACATGTTTAGATTGAGTTCTTAAACCTTAGTAACAAAAAAGAAACTCATCTTTTAACCTTATTAGCTTATTAAAGGATGACAAATGAAAATAGAGTATAATAATCTTTATACGCATTTTATATTTATAACCCAAAATCGTTTACCGTATAACGCTTCAGATGGAAAGATACATTTCAAATAGTTAGATTTAGAGAATCAAAAAGTAAGGGAAAGTATCATGTCGAAAGAATTAAGGAATTATACGGCAGAATTCAAACTCTGAGATAAGGTTATAACGTCCCTTTTAGGGCAATGCGTTTTGAGATAGCTCAATAATTAATCATTGATTTTTAACAAATGATTGTTTAGGTTGTCGGCACATGAAACGTAAAGTAATTACATATTTTCTATTGTCTGTTTTTCTGTTCTCAATAATAGGAGTCCCGATTGCAATTCATTATTGCCAGATGATGAATTCTGTTTCATTGCAAGCCTGCGAAATGTGTGAAAAAGAAACCTCAAAATGCTGCGAAGATGAAGATACTTCAACAACAGTAGTTTCATATCAAAATGATTCTTGCTGCAATACTAAAATTATAGCAGATCCATTAAATGAGAAATATGTTTCGGCTTTTTACGAATTTCAAAAAGTGGATGTTAAAACATTCGAATATATCCTCATTTCGAAAACGTTATTCTCCGAAAATGTAACTACAACAAATTTTGCTTTAGATAATTCTCCGCCTGCAATTTATTCAAATTCTATATACCTCGACAATTCTCTACTTCTAATCTGAAATTTCTTCTCCTAGATTAGCATGAAAGGATAAATGTATCCTTTTGATATGTTACAAATTTTACTAATTGAATTAGGAAAAGAAAATGATAAAAAAAATAATGGATAAAACAATTTATTACACAATAGTTTTTGTACTCATTAATGTTAGTATGACAGCTAAAAGTAGTGACTCTGGTAATTCAGTAAATTTTCTGGATCATAAATCCGAAATATCCGTGGATACGATTTACAGCTGCCCGATGCATCCTGATATTAAATCTTTACAGCCCGGGGTATGCCCCGAGTGTAAAATGGATTTGATGCCTTCTGAATATGCAAAAATAGATTCTACAAAATCTGTAAGTGAAGAGTATTATACATGTCCGATGCACCCTGAAGTTCAATCCGAAAAACCTGGAAGTTGTCCCAAATGTGGAATGAAACTGATAAAAAAAAGCGAAGTCTCAAACTCAAACAATAGTATGATGGGAATGATGATGAATTCCCCCTGGATGATTGTTATGGGAATAATAATGGTTGTGATGATGACAATTAATTTTGTCAAATAAAAAATTTGGAGTTTTAAATGATTGAAAAAATAATTGATTGGTCAGCCAATAACAGATTTATAGTAATACTTCTCTACATCATTTTAATCGGTATTGGAATTTTCAGTGTAATTAACTTACCTGTGGATGCAATTCCAGATCTCTCCGAAAACCAGGTGATAATTTTTACAGAATGGATGGGACGTTCACCACAGATTATCGAAGATCAGGTTACCTTTCCGATTGTTTCAGGATTGCAGGGTTTACCTGATGTAAAAGCTGTAAGAGCAAATTCAATGTTCGGGATGTCATTCGTGTTTGTGATTTTTGAAGACAATGTCGATACATATTTTGCACGATCCCGTGTTCTTGAAAGGATGAATACAATTCAGGCACAACTTCCTTCCGGAGTTGTTCCTTCATTAGGCCCTGATGGAACCGGGGTTGGTCACGTTTTTTGGTACACAGTGGAAAGTAATGAATATGATCTCGGTACTTTACGCTCAATTCAGGATTGGTATATAAGATATAAATTATCATCCGTTGAGGGAGTTGCAGAAGTTGCCAGCATTGGGGGATATGTAAAGCAGTATCAAGTGGATGTTAATCCAAATGATTTACGGGCATATAACCTTACAGTTTCAGATGTTGTTAACTCAATCCAGAGAAGCAATAATGAAGTCGGCGGAAAAATAGTAGAAATAAGTGATGCTGAATATTTTGTTCGCGGACAGGGGTATATTAAATCAAAAGAAGATATTGAAAACACTGTTGTAAAATCATTTACAAATGGAATTCCTATACTTATAAAAAATATAGCAAAGGTTCAGCTTGGCGGAGACATTCGACGGGGTGCTTTGGAAAAAGATGGTCAGGGACAAGTTGTTGGTGGAATAATTGTTATGCGGACCGGTGAAAATGCTCAAAATGTAATTGCACGAGTAAAAGAGAAGATAAAAGAGATATCGCCCGGACTTCCTCCCGGAGTTAGTATTGTTGCATCATACGATAGAAGTACATTGATTGAAGAAGCTATTGGAACTTTGGACAGAGCATTGATTGAGGTAGCTATTGTGGTTTCTATTATAATTGCTCTATTTCTTATGCACATCAGAAGTATTGTAAGAATACTTATTGAGATTCCGATTGCAGTCCTCATCTCGTTCATCTTGATGTACACATTTGATATATCTTCAAACATAATGAGCCTTGGCGGAATAATATTGGCAATAGGAGTAATTGTTGATTCCTCTGTTGTACTGGTTGAAAATGCTTACCGTAATATTGCTAAAGCAATAGAAGAAAAAGGATCATTGACAAAAGAAGAGTATAAAAAGATTTCAATTGATTCGGCAAAACAGGTTGGGCGGGCAATATTTTTTTCTGAGTTAATCATTTTAGTCTCATTCATCCCTGTCTTTCTGTTAACAGGACAGGAAGGAAAAATGTTCAAACCGTTAGCTTTCACAAAGTCCTTCACAATGATTGGCTCTGCTTTTATTGTCCTAACTCTTATTCCGGTTCTAATGACAATGTTAATGCGCGGGAATTTCAGACCTGAAAATAAAAATCCGATTACGAGAATCTTTATAAAAATTTATGAACCATTAATCCATTGGGTATTAAAACATCGGAAGATTACTATTGCAATAAATGTAATTGCGTTATTAGTAACAGTTCCAATGGTCTTGAATACTGGCAGCGAGTTTATGCCGCCTTTGGATGAAGGTTCTATTCTTTATATGCCTGTGACACTTCCCGGTGCTTCGATAACCGAAGTTAACAGAATTTTGCAAGTGCAGGATAAAATAATTAAAACAGTTCCCGAAGTTCATCACGTACTCGGAAAAACAGGACGAGCAGAAACTGCTACGGATAATGCACCGTTAAGTATGATCGAAACAATTATAGTACTAAAACCTAAAGATAAGTGGCGGCCAGGAGTTACAAAACAGGATATAGTTGCTGAACTGGATCATAAACTACAGATTCCCGGAGTGACAAACGGATGGACGCAGCCGATTATAAACAGAATAAATATGCTTGCAACCGGAGTAAGAACTGATATTGGATTTAAGATATTCGGTGAGAACTTAGACACTTTAGAAGTTTATGCGATAAAGGCGGAAGGATTATTAAAAAATATTGATGGAGCAGCTGATGTTGTTGCCGAACGTGTCCAAAACGGATACTATCTAGATATACAAATTAAAAGAGAAGTTGCTGCAAGATATGGTGTAAACATAAGTGATTTGCAGGATATAATTGAAACTGCTATCGGTGGACAAAATTTAGGTGTAGTGATTGAAGGAAGAATGCGTTTCCCAATACGAATGCGTTATCAAAGAGATTACCGTGATGATCTTGAAGAGATTAAAAGCCTAATCGTCCCTGTTTCGTTATCCGATCCAATGAATGTTCAATCTGCGATGAATAATAATTCATCGATTGGGATTAATAATAGCAGTGGTGGAATGTCTTCTATGGGGAGTTCAAACAATGCAGGTGTTACTATTCAATCTACAAGTGGGCAAAGCGGTTATTCATTATTGAACACCGAACAAAATGCAATCACATATCTCCCGATTTCTGCATTAGCTGATGTGGAAGTTCTTACGGGTCCACCAATGATTAGCAGTGAAAACGGAATGCTGAGATCAATTGTTTTTATGAATACACGGGGTAGAGATATGGGCAGTGTTATGGCCGATGCGAAAAAAGTTATTGAAGACAATCTTAAACTTCCGGCCGGTTATAGTTATACCTGGAGCGGGCAGTATGAAAGTAAAGTACGCGCACAGCAAACTATTCAAATCATTATGCCTGTTGTGTTATTAATAATCTTTGTACTGCTCTTTCTAACATTGAAAGATTATATGGAAGCTGGTGTTGTGATGTTATCAGTTCCATTTGCACTAATTGGTGGAATGTATATGATCTACATCCTTGGATACAATTTTTCTGTAGCGGTGTGGGTTGGGTTTATCGCATTATATGGTGTTGCTGTAGAAACCGGAGTGGTGATGGTCGTTTATTTACACGAAGCTCTTGATAAAAGGATTAGAGATCATAAAAACGGTAAAAGAGGTGCCATCACTAAAACTGATATTTATGAAGCGACAGTAGAAGGTTCTGTTATGCGGCTCAGACCAAAATTAATGACAGTAGGAACTTCTATGGTTGGGTTAATCCCTGTAATGTGGGCAACCGGAACTGGTTCAGATGTAATGAAACCTTTAACTGCCCCGTTGATTGGAGGTCTCTTAACCTCTGCAGTTCACGTGCTTGTTGTAACCCCAATTCTTTTTGCAATAATGAAGGAGCGTGCACTAAGAAAAGGAAAATTGGAATTATCTAAAATGTCCGATTGGATGAAGGAGGGTGAATAAGATGGTGGATGGAAAATGGAAGATAGTGGATGGAAGATGGTTGATGGTTGATGGAATAAAAGATCTAATGAAATTAAGAGTTGGCAGACATTTTTTAAATCTTTTGCTGGTTATTTGTTTGATGATTTTTTTCAACATTAGTACAAAGGCACAGCCGGTTGATTCGTTAGTTAATGAAGCTGTTGTAAATAATCCGAAGTTAAAATCATTGCAGTATAGAATAAATACATCAGAGTTCAGAAGTAAATCAATAAATAATTTGCCTCCGCCTAATTTGTCCGTAGAGTTTTCGCAAGTACCGATTAACCAATATGATATTATTAATCAATCGTTATCAAATAGCATCGCTCTATCACAAATGTTTCCGCTTGGTGGCAAGCTAAGTGCAATGGCTGAAGTAGAGAACAAGAATACTCTTATTGAAGAAAATAATTTTGAAGTTTATAAGATAAATTTAGTCGCTCAAGTAAAGATGTCATATTTCTCTTTATGGCTGATCGATAGAAAAATCGAGATACAAAAAAAGAATATTTCTCTGTTGAGTGATTTTGCAAAAGCTATTGAAGTTTCTTTTTACACAAATAGAATTAACCAGGCTGATGTTTTGACCATTCAAAGTGAAATTGCTTCAAATGAAACTCAACTTTTAATTCTTGAAAAACAAAGAGAAGCTGAGGTTTATAAGCTGAACAAGCTTCTGGGAAGAGATCTTAATTCAAAAAATGTTTTCGCTCTTGAAAAATTTGACAGTGATTCATTAGAGCTAACACAAACGCAATTAGAAGAACTGCTAGCCACCTCAAATCCCTCCTTAAACAAGATGAGCAGTATGATTGAGATGAATAAAGCAATGATCACCGCAAACAATAAAGAGCTGATCCCGGATTTAATGGTTCAGGGAATGCTGATGAGGATGCCCAAAGGAATGGTTCTTACTTCTTCTTCAGATTTATCAATGCTTAACCCTAAAACAGAGATTATGTATTCATTAATGTTTTCAATCAATCTTCCATTTGCACCCTGGTCAATTGGTAAATTAAATAATAAAGAGGAAGAATTGGTTTCAGGTATAAGCAGTATTAAGCAAGAAAAAATTGATATGCAGAGAGATATGATTGCAAAACTAAAAGAAGTTTTAGTTAAATATAATACAGCAATAGAACTTACAGAACTATATAATAAAAATGTGATTCCGCTTTACACTAACTCTGCTGAATCCCAGACTACTGCTTACCAGAATGGTAAAACGGGTATAAGTACAGTACTTGATTCTTACAGGATGCTGCTTATGCAAAAGATGAATTATTATATGTCTAAAGCAGATGTACAAATGTCTCTTGCAGAAGTTGAAATGATGGTGGGAAAAAAGATGGATAAGTTTTGATGGCTGATGGTTAATGGAAGATGGAAAATGGAAGAGAATGTTGAATCAAAAAAATATTTATAAATAAAAGGAGAAGTAAATATGGACTCAAAAACAGAAGAATTATTACAAAGAACCTTTTTGTTCGGAGTGAATACTTTAAAATTTCTTAATACATTACCATACACCATTGCAAACAAAGTAATCATCTACCAATTGGCAAAGTCCTCCACGTCAATCGGAGCTAATTATGAAGAATCGCAAGCTGCGGAATCGAAAGATGATTTTATTCATAAGATTGGAATTGTTTCTAAAGAAGCAAGAGAGTCAAAATTTTGGTTAAGAATTTTAAATGAGTTATTAAATGAAGAAAAACAAAATGCTCAAGTAAAGATTTTATTAGAGGAATCAGAACAATTATGTAAAATCTTTACATCAATAAAATTAACTTCACAAGAAAATAAAAAGAAAAAATAATATGAAAACAATTAAAAACACTTTTACATCAACAATCAGCCATCAACCATTATACATACTTATGTTATTGATGGTGATCTTTATAGGTTGTTCAACAAAAGAATATAATGAACAAACTTCAGGAGGTGTTAAAGATTACTGGACCTGCACAATGCACCCGCAGGTTCATAAAGATGGACCTGGTGCTTGCCCGATTTGCGGAATGGATCTCATAAAAAAAGTTGTAGAAGATTTGGCTGAAGAATCTGATATGGAGGGTATGTTAACTTTAACTTCTAACAAACAGGTTCTTGCAAATGTCTCAACTATAAAGATTAAAATTGAAAGATTAAGTAAAGAATTATCAGCATACAGCTACCTTGATTTTGTTGAGCAGAATCGTAAAACAATTCCCGCTAAATTTAATGGCAGGATAGAAAAATTATTTGTCAATAAAACCGGTGATTACGTTAAAAAAGGGGAGGCTTTGTTTGAAATATACAGCCCTGATATTGTGCAGGCACAGAACGATTATTTAATAGCACTTAGTAGTAATAATAATCATTTTTTGGAATTAATTGAATCATCAATTAAAAAACTTGAGTTACTTGGTTTAACATCCATTCAAATTGAAGACATTAAGCACTCCGGGCAGGCAAGTCTGACGTTAACATATTATTCACCGGTTAGCGGTACTGTTATAGAAAAGAAAGTTCAGGAAGGAATGTATGTTAATGAAGGCACAGCTATTTATGAATTAGCTGAACTTTCAACTTTGTGGAATATTGCAGAAGTAAACGAGTCCGATCTTTCAGCAATTAAGATTGGAAGTAAAGTTAAATTAAAACTGAAGGCATATCCTGGTGAAGAGTTCGCGGGTAAAGTTACATTTATTTATCCTGTTATAAATCCGCAAACCAGAACAGTTAAAGTTCGCAGCGAATTTCCCGGTCTCAACAGCAAACTTAAACCTCAAATGTATGGTGAGACTATATTTTACTCTGATGCTGGCTTAGGTTTAGCAATACCGGCAGACGCAATTATTTTTTCAGGTAATAGAAATGTTGTTTGGGTAAAAACTTCAGACGGAATGTTTGAAGCACACAAGGTTGAGATCGGTCAGAAATTTGGAGAGAAGTATCAGGTGCTTTCCGGATTAAATGAGGGTGATGAGGTTGCAGCAAGTGGTGGATTTTTAATTGATTCTGAAAGTCAGTTAAAAACGGGTATGTCAACAGGGCATCAACATGGAGACGAGTTGACTCCATCTGAACAGCAAAAATCTTCATCCGATAGTATGGAGGGAATGAATATGCCCAAATAAAATGAATAGAAAATAATTTATAGTTACATAAATGAGTCCACTCTAAAAAGATAGGATTTAGGTTAACCAACAGATTTATCTGTTGGATTATGAAAATAATCAACCTTTTTATTAACGGTTTTAACCGTTTATTAACTTTTTAGAGTTGACTCATAAATCATTAAATGAAAGGTGCGAATTATGAAAACCAGGTTAAACAAAACTCTTCAGATTATGCTTCTTGTAAGCGGGATAATTGTTTTATCAATTTTTATCTCATGCAATCAGGAGACTAAAACTCCAGATCATGAACCAATGAAAATGGAAACGGAGCAATCGAATTCTACAATTGTCCGTGAAGGAATGATTGATCTAATGATGATTGATGAAAATAAAGATGGCATGGTTTATCAAGATCCAATGGACTGGAATGTAATCTCGGATGAACCAGGTAGGTGCCCATTGTGCAAAATGGAGTTAAAGGAAGTAACAGTAAAAGAAGCAAAAGAAAATCTTCTTAAGCACAGTTACAAAGTGAAGTAATATTGTACTTTTAGCTCTTCCCTTTTCGATGGTGGGCGCAGTTTGGTTTCTATACCTCGCAGGTTTCAATTTAAGCGTTGCGGTTTGGGTTGGTATAATTGCGCTGCTTGGCGTTGATGCAGAAACTGGAGTTGTAATGCTTCTTTACTTAGACCTATCGTATGAAAAATTTAAAAAGAATGGTTTTTAAAAACTATGGAAGATCTAAGCTGTGAAAAGACGCGAAGTAAGGAAAATGTGGAAGGAACAAGAACAATTGAATCCTTCAGTCAATTAATTGAGTTTAAAATGATTGATAGACAAATGACCGTTATCGCAAAGAAAGAATTTGTTTCAGAAAATATCAAATATTTCTGCTTTCAAATTTTTAGACGCGGTTGTTTGGTAAAAGCAAGAATTACAAATGAAACAATGGTTATAAAAACCAACTAACAATATATAATAATAAAGGAACGTAGTATGAAAAAGCAAGTAGTATTAACTTTATCATTTTTCTTAATGATATTTTTAACCGCTGGCGTGACCTCTGCACAAGAAACAACTAACCACAATAAAATGGAGGATGGAGCAAAAAAGAGTTGCTGCTCATCTACCGATAAAGAAAGTGGTTCTTGCATGGAAAAGAGTAAATCACACGATATGAAAGAAATTGATCTTAAAAAAATTGATAAAAACAAAAACGGTAAAGTTTATCAGTGCTCGATGTGCCCTGATCAGCTTTCTGACGAGGCGGGAGAATGCTCTAAATGTGGAATGAACTTGAGCGAAGTATCAATTGAAGATGCTCAAAAAAATCTTGATGGGAAAAAATCTGAGATGATGAATCATGGTAAAATGAAAGGTCACATGGATCACTCAAAAATGATGAACCACAAGATGGACTCCGGCAAAATGGAAATGAAGGAAGAAAATATAGTTAGGCAGGGTGAGATAGACTTGACCGCGATTGATAAAAACAAAGATGGAAAAGTTTATCAGGACCAAATGTGCTGGAATGTTATCTCCGATGGACCGGGTGAATGTCCAAAGTGCGGGATGACGTTAAAAGAAGTATCTCTTGATAAAGCAAAAGAAAATCTTCTTAAGCACGATTACAAAGTGAAGTAATACTGTGTTAATTACTCACCTTACGCAAAAATTGTAGTACGAAGCGGTGTCCGTAAGTTAACGGATAAAAAACAAACATTTTATCGATTCCGATAGCTTTCGGAATCGATTTACAGTACAATTTCAGACTTCTGTGTAAGGTGAGCTGATAATTTACTTTATCGGTTCAGCATTGTTTAAAAGTTATTCCTGGTTTTTCAGACTTAATTTGAAAACGATAATCTATATCGCTATAGCAGGATTAGCCTTATCTGTTTCGGGAGAATTGACAGCTCTTAATTTGAACTTATGGAATTATAGCAGCTTGATGCCTAAATTATTTTTTACTTCAATAGGATTAAGTCCCGTTTTACAAATGGTAATACTATCGATACTTACTTTTATGATAGCCGGTGTTTTAATAAAATCTGTCAATAGAATGTAAATAGAAAATTGAATGAATGATGTGGAGAGTAACTAATTAATGGAATTAAAAATTTTGGTGCGGATGTTGAAGAATCTCAAAAATCTAATGCGGACAAGTAATTATTGCTAATCCGAAAGGATTAACTCTCTTTTCATCCCTTTGAACGATTGAACAATCCAAAATTTTTCATATCATGTTTAGAGTGATCAAGTAATTATTAAATTAAATGTTTAGTAAGAGTTTCCGGCAGATCAGAATAAAACAAATAAATATTTTAAATAAAACCGAAAAGGAGAATTATGAAAAACAAATTTTTCATTGCAACAGTTATAACATTTATGTCAGTTGTATTATTAATTGGCTGTCAAAATAAGGACGAAAATAAAGACGGTACAAATGACAAAGGGAACACAACCGACTCAAATCCACAAAATACACAGAACAACCATGAACAAATGAGTAATATGCAGGGAATGATGAACGGAGAAATGGCAGATATGCCGCAGATGATGACAAATATGAATGAGATGAATTCCCAAATGAAAACGATGATGCAGCAAATGAACGAGAACACCGGAAAAATGCAGCATTCAAAAGAAGCAATGTCTTATATGAACAATATGAATGATGTTGGCAAATATATGAATTCTATGTTAGAACAAATGAAGCAGATGATGGATAATCAAGAAATGATGAAAGACAGTAAAATGCACGAACGACTGAATTCTATGATGGGGAACATGAATCCGGTGATGAATAATTATAAAGAAATGATGAACCATTTTTATGATAAGAACAAGAAGAACTGACTCTTTTATAGATTGGAAGGTGCAGTTTGTTTACTCAAGCTGCATATTATCCATAATTATTGTATGCAAATAAATTTATTATATGGAGAAATTATGTTTCATAATGGTTTTATGGGTGGGATGTGGTATGGCTGGATTTTCTGGCTGGTTATTTTAGTAATAATCGGTTGGGTGATTGTAAATCAAATGAACAAAAACAAACGAGATTCACAATTGCCACAACAGGAATCTTCATTAGATATTCTGAAGAGAAGATATGCAAAAGGAGAGATTGATAAAGAAGAATTCGAGAGAATGAAAAAAGATTTAATGTAATTTTTAATTCAATTAATTTGATAGGAGAATAATCATGGCTTACTATTTTTCAAAAAAATTAGCTTGGGGATTCGAAGAAGCAATTGAAAAAGTGACCGAAGCTTTAAAGAGTGAAGGTTTTGGTGTTTTAACTGAAATTGACGTAAATGAAACATTAAAAAAGAAATTGGACGTGGATTTCCGTCCTTATAAAATTCTTGGTGCTTGCAATCCTCCCTTCGCCTATAAAGCACTTCAAGCGGAAGACAAGGTTGGCCTCATGCTGCCCTGCAATGTTATCGTCCAGGCAAAAGAAAATGGAGTTGAAATCGCTGCGGTTGATCCCGTTGCATCGATGCAAGCAATTGATAATCCCGAGCTGGGAGAAATTGCAAACGAAATCCGTCTGATGCTGCACAGAGTGATTGATAGTCTATAAATGATAATTTGGGTGTTGTGGTGTAGAGAACACTCAGCAAAATAAATAGGAATACACTATGAAAAACGAACATCAAAATCATAATCATGACTCCCACGATAAGGAGGACGAAAAACATTCAGAAATGGATCATTCCAAAACTCCCGAATCAAAGCCGACAAAAGACAAGATTTCCGGGAAAGCGTACGACATTTATTTGAAAGAAGGCAGTCCAAAAGGACGTGCAAAACAGAACTGGTCAGATGCGGAAGCCCAATTGAAGCATTCCGGCGCCGACCATCCGCACAAACATAGCCATTCTGAACATGAGGGACATACGATTGAAGGCTTCAAGAAAAGGTTCTGGATTTCAATTGTAGTTACAATCCCGATTCTTATTCTCTCACCTATGATCCAGCATTTCCTTGGACTTAAAGAAACTTTTCTTTTCAATGGTGATATCTATGTTTTGTTTGCTCTTTCATCTTTCGTCTTTTTCTACGGTGGTTATCCTTTCTTAAAAGGTTTATTTGATGAATTGAAAAACAAGCAGCCCGGAATGATGACTTTGATTGCGCTCGCAATTTCGGTTGCTTATTTCTACAGCAGTGCTGTTGTATTTGGTGTTAAAGGCGAAGACTTTTTCTGGGAACTTGCAACACTGATTGATATTATGCTTCTCGGTCATTGGATTGAAATGAAATCAGTAATGGGTGCTTCAAAAGTGCTTGAAGAACTTGCCAAACTTATGCCGGATGAAGCTCACAAAATTGATGATGCCGGAAATGTAGCTGATGTTGCTGTTTCTGAGCTTAAACATAAAGATAAATTATTAATCAAACCCGGAGAAAAAATTCCAACTGATGGAAAAATCTTTGAGGGTAAAACATCCATCAATGAAGCAATGATTACGGGCGAATCAAAACCCGTTTCTAAAAAAGAAGGCGATGATGTAATTGGCGGATCAATTAACGCTGAAGGCTCAATCAAAATTGAAGTTGAAAAGACCGGAGATGAAACTTTTCTTTCACAGATTGTAAAGTTAGTTAAGGAAGCACAGGAAAGTAAATCTAAAACTCAAAACCTTGCTAACAGAGCAGCATTCTGGTTAACAATTATTGCAATTACTGCCGGTGCATTAACAATGTTTGTATGGCTTACGTTTACTGGAGAAAGTTTCAATTTTGCTTTAGCCAGAACCGTAACTGTAATGGTAATTGCTTGCCCGCATGCTCTTGGTCTGGCAGTTCCTCTTGTAGTTGCTGTTTCAACTGCACTTTCTGCAAAGAATGGTTTGCTTATAAGAAATAGAAATGCATTCGAACAGGCAAGAAATATCAAAGCAATTATTTTTGATAAGACAGGAACTTTAACTAAAGGTGAATTCGGTGTAACGGAAACTATATCTTTCAACAACGAATATGATGAAAAAGAAATTTTAAAATATGCGGCAACTCTTGAATCCGAATCTGAGCATCCCATTGCACAAGGAATAGTAAGATCTTCTCCCGAAGGGACAAGTGAAGATAAATATGAGTTAAAAGATTTTAATTCAATTCCAGGAAAAGGCGCCGAAGGTAAAGTAAACGAAAAAGATATTAAGGTTGTTAGTCCCGGATATCTCGACGAAAATAAAATTGAGATTCAACAAAAAGAAAAGATTGAACAATTATCTAATCAAGGTAAAACAGTTGTATTTCTTTTGATTGATAATAAATTAACCGGAGCAATCGCTTTAGCAGATATTATCAGAGAAGAATCGAAAGAAGCAATTAAGCAGCTTAAAGAGTTGGGTATTAAGCCGATGATGCTTACCGGAGATAACAAACAGGTTGCTAAATGGGTTGCAGATGAACTGGGACTCGATGAATATTTTGCTGAAGTTCTCCCGGAGAAAAAAGCAGAGAAAGTAAAAGAGGTACAAAACCGCGGTATGATTGTAGCAATGACAGGCGACGGTGTGAACGATGCACCCGCACTTGCACAAGCGGATGTTGGTATTGCCATAGGCGCAGGAACTGATGTTGCTGTTGAATCTGCAGATATAATTCTTGTAAAGAATAATCCAAAAGATGTAGTTTCATTAATAAAATTTTCAAAAGCAACTTATAAAAAGATGATTCAAAATTTAATTTGGGCAACAGGTTATAATATTATTGCAATTCCTCTTGCAGCCGGAGTTTTATATGCAGCAGGAATTGTTTTGAGTCCGGCACTTGGTGCAGTACTAATGTCTGCAAGTACAGTTATTGTTGCGATAAATGCGAAGATGTTAAAAATCTAAATTGAATCATCACATAAATAAATCACCAACTAACATTTATGGCGCAACGCGACAAAAGAGTTTCAAAAAAAGTTTTGCGATTCTTAGTTTATCTTTTTGATTACAAATAGATTATTTAATTTTAATCTGAAAATGAATAGGAAAATAAAATGAGCACCTTAGATTCCGTATTGGATGATGTAATGCGGCTTTCCTTAGCTGAAAGAATAGCATTGCTCGAAATACTTAATAAACGATTGATTGAAGACAGACGGGACGAAATTTCATCTGAGATCAAGGAAGCAACCACGCTTTATACATCCGGAAAACTATAAGACTTCAACTGCTGATGAAGTTATAACTAAATTACATTCCGATTCAGGAATAAATGAATATAATTAACTGGGTTATCTAATTCTTGCC
>JAUXVN010000086.1 GCA_030684555.1 Ignavibacteria bacterium | reverse complement strand
AGATAGCTTTAGCGAAAGTATTATTATAAAAATTAATGGCTGTTTCATAATTTCCTCTTTCTTGTTTTCCTACTTTAAATAAATCATTTTTATTTTATTCGAAATATTATTATTCAATCTCAATTCACAGAAATAAACTCCCGATGCAAGGTTATATTTAGCAGGATCAAACTCTATCTGATAGTATCCGGCATCTTTTTCTTCATTTAACAGAGTTACAACCTCTTTCCCGAGTATATCATAAACTTTCATAGTTACATTTTGCCTCCCAGCTATTGCATACCGAATGGTGGTAAAAGGATTAAACGGGTTAGGGTAATTCTGCAGCAAACTGAAGCTTACTGATTTTTCTCTTACAGGGATGTCAACATTTGTAACTATTGTTGGATCACCAAGAAATATTAAAACATAACCCAAGCGATCCTTACTGTAAGGGTTTGCAGTAGCTACGAAATCTTTTACTCCATCTCCGTTCTGATCATCACAGTTTAGTGCTTTGCTCGGGAAAGTTGAATGTGCCTCTAATAATCCTCTCATTCCATAAGGGTTTCTATTACTTAATCGCGGTCCACCTAAATGAAGACTAAATGATTTGTAATATGATGGTGTTAATATAAAGTCATTGTATCCATCATTATTAAAATCACCTATGTCATGGGCAACAGCACCCACAATTATATCAGAATTTGTAGTATCAGGATCTGTTATATAGAAAGAAGGTATTGTATCAATTTCATTTGTTGAGCCAAAATGAACATGGTTTGTTGAATCTTTATGATAATGATTTATGACTAAATCAGGAATGCCAGACCCGTTTACATCCAATAAAGAAAATATCCAGTTAAACCAGCCATAGGAATAGTTTGAATTTTTTAATAGAGACTCGTATTTGAATGATTCCTCACCGTAAATGAAGGCAAAATTTTCATTGCCCATATATATATAAAGTACATCTAAGCTATCTTTAGGATTGGGAATTGTTGTAAATATTCTAGCACTAAGTAATAAATCATCATAACCATCTTTATTAATATCACTTATTTGAAAAAAATTTCCATAGCTTAATACTTGAATTGGAGATAAAAAACCTTCGATTGAATAACTTGCCGTATCGGGTGGAATTTCATCTCCCATATATATATATACTTTACCATACGTGCTTTGAATAGGATAGGATGGAGAATTTATAATTATATCACATTTCCCATCATTATTTAAGTCACCAGTTTCAACTCCTGTTTTACCAACTCCTACGGAGAACCCTTCCCTTGTTGGGTATAAAGTAGGCAAAGGTATTGAGTAACCGGGTATAGTATCTATTGCAAGTTCAGTTGTATCACTTCCCCAGTAAAAAAGTATCTCTCCATCATAGTCAAACCTGCTGCTGTCATAGTTAGTTAAGTGCATTGTTATCATATCCTTAAATCCATCCCCGTTATAGTCGCATACTGCAAGCATTCTGCCGGTATAAACTACATCTACAGTGGAGTCAAGTACTCCTGCTCCTCCAAAGTAAACATAAGTGTCATTCCAGTTGCCTACTATTATATCTGGCTTTCCATCCCGGTTTATATCGTGCACCTCAACATTAAATGCCATTCCAAAGCCGCTTACACGCCAATACTCAAAGGGAATAAAATCAGGAGATTGGGCAGATAGCTTTAGCGAAAGTATTATTATAAAAATTAATGGCTGTTTCATAATTTCCTCTTTCTTGTTTTCCTACTTTAAATAAATCATTTTTATTTTATTTGAAGGAACATTATTCAATCTTAATTCACAGAAATAAACTCCCGATGCAAGGTTATATTTAGCAGGATCAAAATCTATCTGATAGTATCCGGCATGTTTTTCTTCATTTAACAGAGTTACAACCTCTTTCCCGAGTATATCATAAACTTTCATAGTTACATTTTGTCTTTCAGCTATTGCATAACGAATGGTGGTAAAAGGATTGAAGGGGTTGGGGTAGTTTTGATCCAGTTTAAAACTCTTTATAAAACTTTCCTCTCTAACATCAGTTAATGAATCAAAGATAGCTACAAAATAACCTGAGTCAGGAGAAAAATCATATTTTGGTATCAAATGTTTATCTTTCGAAGTAAAACGATAGTTATAATTAAATCCATCAGCGAGTAAGCCCATATTTAATATTGTCGTCACAGTGTAATTCTTGGAATTTATTGGTTGATTAATTGCTAAAACTGGAGCGATATTGATAATTGAATCTTCCTTTGAATAATGAGAATACATTATTACTGAATCAATAAAGCTAAAGTTATTTTTAGTATACATATGCATTACAGAAAAATTTAATTCGAAATTTGGATTTGATATTTTTAATATAGGAGTAATCATTATCTCAGGGTAATTATTGTAAGCATAATACCTTATTTCGGTTGAATCAAAAAGAATCGTTTCAATTAATACTGAAGTGCTTTCATAAGGAGGGTGTCCTGACACATCTGACCAACCATAAGAATAAAACTTTCCGATATTTCTTGAATATCTTTCTTCTCCATGACCATAAATCCACCAATAACTATATCCTTTATAAAATTGTACTGAATCAAATAAGGTAGCATTTCCTTGTTTAATTGTGCAATTGTAAAATGGAGGTCGAGAATACTGATAACCAGGAGGTTTAGTAAAATCTATTATAACATAATCACTATCATCATTGGCCCTATAATAAAGGATTTGCAAATCCTTATTATATCTGTAAATACTTGAATTGATCTTAAAGTATTCTAAGCCATTAATTATAATTTTTTCGTTTACAGAATCTGTAGATATATTGTTTGTTGGATTATTAAAAGGATATTCAGCTGTTGTTTTAATATACTGCCATTTATTTCCTAAAGCCAAAGGCATCCAATCTTGAGATATACTACCTTGAGAATTAAATTTATCTTTAGCTTCAACCTCAAATGCCATCCCAAAGTCGCTTACTTTCCAGTATTCAAAAGGAATGGAATCAAGGGATTGTGGTATCACTGCTGCGGAAAGTGTTACTATAAAGGTTATTAATTTTTTCATAAACTGCCTCTTTACTTTAAGTAAACGATTTTTATTTTTTTTGAAATATTATTATTCAATATCAATTCACAGAAATAAACTCCTGATGCTAAGCTATATTTTTCTGCATCAAACTCTATCTGATAGTATCCGGCATCTTTTTCTTCATTTAACAGAGTTACGATTTCTTTACCAAGGATATCATAAACTTTCATAGTTACATTTTGCCTTTCAGCTATTGCATAACAAATGGTGGTAGAAGGATTAAATGGGTTCGGGTAGTTTTGCATCAATGCAAATGAAGAAGGGGCATCCGTTTCGTTTGGTATATTACTAATTCCCAACTTCTTTCTCATCAATGCTGAAAACAGTTCAGGAGTTACAACTTCAACATCATTCCCGACTGTTGGATCAGCTTTGATATAAGAAATCAACGTGTTTAATCTTGATAATGAAATATCTGAAGTTGACGGAGAAGGGCGTGAATAAAATTCTTCTTGTCTGAATCGTTGGTAACCAGCTAAAATAAATCCCGGTTTTTGTTTTAGTTTTATGTTGTTCAAAATTGTGTTTGCAAAAGTCTGAAGATCAGAAGCGTTCCCGTAAAAAGAACCGTCATTTACATGATTAAAAAGAAGTGCACCGTATTGAGTGTTCGGTGTTTGTGTCGGCAGCATTGGATCAAATATCATCGTTAACTTTGCACCGATAGCAGTTTGAAAATCGGCATACTTCTGAAATTGAAAACTGTTGTAAATTGTTTTCCCTCTGTACATAGTCGAATAACCGGGAGCGTAATGTTTATAACCATAAATATTGTTAATGTTGAATTTATCCATTAATGAGCGCGTAGAGTCAACAGCATTACTGAAAAAATTACTTCCCCATAAGTCGGGATAAGCATAACCGAGCGGAGATGTAACACTTAAAAAACCATCTTTTGGTGTTGCCGAATCGTAATAATATGCAGCTACAAAAGGAGCTTCATTAAATAGATAAAAATTCCATCCCCAGCCTACGGCATTCAATCCACGCGATGCTGAAAGCCATGCGCCGGATTGAAAACTCATAACCCAATTTGCGGCATCTCCTTCAGAGCTTATAAACAGAATGTAAAATTTGTTCGATAACGTAATCGTATCTTCATCAACAGAAGATTTGGGAATAAATTGCCGCTCCTCAAGCGGAAATGATGTATGCCACGAAAGATTTCCCATTAAGGTTTCATGAAAACTTGCACCAAAGCAGGCAAACCATTGTGTTAACGGCTCGGGATGCATCCATCCGTAAATGTGAAATATTTTATTCTGATTTTTTGATTGCAGATAATTCAGTACCCGCTCGATAATATCAGCCCGTTGAGAAGGAAGCGAGTTAAAATCGAGAGCATCTGTTCCTGCTAAATTTACCTGAAACATTCTGTGTTTAATTGTAAAATCAGTTAATTCACGAATGTAGAATTTATTCGGGTTACATAATGGGAGAAGATTATTAATTCCCCAATCAAGCAGTGCTAAATATCTTGTTTCACTGTTAGTTGAAATGGAATTCCAGATATGTGAAGAAAGTTCGAGTTTTCCCGTAACCCATTTGGGAGAATCACCATCAAAGTAATCTGTAATAAAAACAGAATCGGTTAAGTTTAAACCATATAGTTGTGCTAATTGCGGGGTAACGGGTAATCTATTCGATAAGCCGCCAATCAATGCTGCATATTCAGCCTGCCATCGGAATGATTGTCCAGTAAAGTTTCCGAAGGTTGCATTTTGATCAAATGAGATTCCTCCTCCAATATAAGAAGAGAATTTTGTAAGAAGTTGCGGAATTGTTTTTACAGTATCAAAAATTACATTCCCTTTTTGTGCATAAATTTCAGCCCATCGCTCGTCAGTTTGATTGTAGCTCCAGGTTTCATAAACATTAGATAAGTATAACTGTGACGAATCACGATTAACAATTCCGGCAAGTGTCATAGCGATAAGTTTATCATACCATGGCGATGCTGACATATTGTAAAAGACAGCATCATAAGCTTTGGTTTGTGAGACTAAAACTAAAAGAAAAAAAATCACCTTCGACGAGAATAATTTATGCTTTCCCCAGTTCTTGTATTTCATCTGATTCATAAATCTTATTTTTTTCAGCTTGATTAAATGCAGCGTTTATCATTGCCGACGCAACCACCGAAGCGTGAATCGGTTTATATTTTAAAGGAATTAGAAATGATATAACCGACATCATCTTCTTACCGAATTCTTCTCCGCTTCTATACTCTTTTCTATTTCCAAGCAGAAGTGAAGGACGAAAAATTGATGTACTAACCAACCCCAACTCTTTTATTGCTGCTTCTATTTCCCCCTTAACTTTTGGATAAAAAATAGACGATGCGGCATTAGCTCCTTGAGAACTTACAATAAGAAATCTTTCTGCAAGGTGTTGTTTAGCAATTTTGGCAAATTCATAAACATAAGAATAATCTACTCTATAAAAATATTCTTTGCTTCCAGCCTGTTTTATTGTCGTTCCCAAAGCACAATAGAAATGATCTCCAACGCATAGTTTACTATACTCTTCCATCACATCAAATTTAATAAGGTGATTCTCTAACTTGGCATGGGGTTGAAGCGGCTTTCGTGTTAAAGCTATTACTTTATTATAACGATTATCTTCTAATAAAGAATTTAAGAGTTCATTTCCGATTAAGCCGGTTGCGCCTATTAATACTGCATTCATAAATCTATTAAAATTTTTTATCTAATTTCATTGACTTAACATTTCTTTAACAATTGGTTTGAGTCCGCTGAATAAAAACTCAACGGCTATTACCATCACTATTAATCCCATTATTCTCATTAAAACTTTGTTCCCGCTGTCGCCAAGTGCTTTCATTATTTTTCGTGCCGATAAAAGAAATATCAATGTTATAACAGCAACAAGAATAATAACTAAAAATAAAACGGACTTTAGTAAAATTGTATGAGCGTCATTCATTAAAACTATTGAAACGGTAATGGCTCCCGGACCGCAAATCATCGGTATTGCAAGCGGGGTTATTGAAATATCGTTTACATATTCCGATTGGGTTTGCTCCATTGATTTAGTCCTTATTAATCTGGCATTAAGCATGTCATATCCCGCCATAAAGAATATGATTCCACCAACTATCCTCAAACTGTTTACGCTGATTTGGAAAAAGTCAAAAACAAACTTCCCCGTTAATGCAAATAACAGCATTGTTAACAATGCAACTAATACCGATTTTTTCGCTACCCGCCTGGCTTCTTCCGAACTCATCTGTGATGTCATAGAAGTATAAACCGGAATCACACCAAGCGGGTTAACCATTGTAAATATTGATGTGAATGCAAGCAGTCCGAAACTAAATACTATCTCCATTTTAATTAATTACTTTCATTTAAAAAAATCTACTTTACCCGTTGTGATATCGTAATAAGCCGGAACAACTTTTACTTTCCCATGCTCTACAAGTTCTGAAATAACAGGCTTACTCTCCCTGAGTTGATGTGTTATACTTTTAGTATTTACATCAATTGCTTTTTCTAATGAATTATTTTCTTCTCTATTCACCGAAGAAATATTGTTCCTGATATCGTTCACAATTTTATTTAGATAACCTTCAACCTCTCCATCTGAATGAGCGGCGGTTACGGCACCGCATTTCCCATGCCCCAAAACTACTATTAATGAGACGTGTAAATGTTCTGCCGCATATTCAATACTTCCGATTCCTATAGAATCAACAACTTCTCCGGCTGTACGAATAACAAATAAATCACCAAGCCCTTGATCGAATACTATTTCAGGTGGGATTCTGGAATCGGAGCAGCTTAGTATAATTGCAAATGGATATTGCCCTTTCGAAAGTCTTTCAATGTCTTGAGAAGATTGATTGGGATTAATACTTGCACCGTTTACAAATCTTAAATTTCCATCAACTAGTTTTTGTAATGCTTCTTCCGAGGAAATACTTTTTTTATCACCTCCGGCATAATTAAGGACTGATCCGATTAATCCGATAATCAAAAAAATAAATAGTCGCTTTTTCATTTTAACTCCTTAAAATGTTTTAAATGATGTGCCTTTTCTTTTCCCATAAATAGAGAAACTCTTTGAATGTTTTCACTGTTGTACTGTATATCGTTTTGTATAAAGGAAAAGAAATTTATTTAGTAATTTAATCAACTGAAAATTAAGAATAATAACGGAAACTGCATCAAATATTAATGTTTAGAGATGAAAGAAAAGAAAGCAAATAATTTAGCAGACTTCATTCGGGTCGACTTAAAAAACCCTTTTTATAAAGAGATTAGGTTAATCCACTCGCAAGCTTGTGAAGATGGAAAATCTTCATATACTGACCCTCAGTCCGGGTTATCGGTGTTTACTGCTTACTATCATAAATTTCGTGGTTTTTGCTGTGGTTCAGGATGCAGACATTGTCCATATCAAAACGAATAATAATATTAAAAGAGGATAAATTTGAAATCGAAACAGACAAACAGATTAATCAACGAAAAAAGTCCATACCTTTTACAACATGCTTATAATCCGGTTGATTGGTTTGCCTGGGGTGATGAAGCTTTTCAAAAAGCTGAAGATGAAAACAAACCGATTTTCCTTTCCATTGGATATTCAACTTGTCATTGGTGCCACGTAATGGAACATGAATCATTTGAAGATGAAGAAGTTGCCAAACAGATGAACGATACTTTTGTCTCTATAAAAGTAGATCGGGAAGAACGTCCCGATATAGATTCAATATACATGAGTATTTGTCAAGCTTTAACCGGAGCCGGCGGCTGGCCCTTGACGGTAATAATGACTCCCGATAAAAAACCATTTTTTACAGGAACCTATTTTCCGAAAGAGAGTAATTATGGCAGGGTCGGAATGCTTGAGCTTATTCCACGGATAAAAGAATTATGGCTAACAAAAAAAGAAGATTTACTTCAATCGGCAGAAGAGATAGCTGAATCGGTTAAACAATCAGTTCAATCATATTTAGGTGATGATTTAACAGTTGATGTCTTAACAAAAGCATTCAAACAATTTTCTGAAAGATTTGATGAGGAATATGGCGGATTCGGCTCTTCACCAAAATTTCCTTCTCCCCACAACTTAACTTTTTTATTGAGATATTTTCTTCGTACAAAAGAAGAAAAACCGCTGCGAATGGTAATCAAAACTCTTTTCGCAATGAAACGGGGGGGCATTTATGATCAAGTAGGATTTGGTTTCCATCGATATTCAACCGATAGACAATGGCTTCTTCCTCATTTTGAAAAAATGCTATACGATCAAGCGATGCTTACAATCGCTTATACAGAAGCATATCAACTTACACAAGATCCTTTTTTAAAAGAAACCGTTTATGAAATCTTATCTTACGTTCAACGTGATTTGACTGACCCAAACGGTGGATTCTATTCCGCTGAAGATGCCGATAGTGAAGGAGAAGAGGGAAAATTTTATTTATGGAGAAAAGAGGAAATAAAAGAAATCCTCGGTGCTGAACATGAACTGTTCTGTGATATTTTTTCTATAAAAGAAGAAGGAAATTTTGTCGACCCATTTAAGGGGGGAACTCTTACCGGAGAAAATATTCCTCACTTAACTATTTCGCTTGAAGAATTTGCGGAGAAAAACGAAATCGATTTTGAAACTCTTCAAGAATTTGTAATGCTTGCCAAAGAAAAACTTTTTATCGTAAGAAAAGAAAGAGTTCATCCGCATAAAGACGACAAAATTCTTGTTGACTGGAACGGACTTATGATAACCGCATTTGCAAAAGCCGGTGCGGTTTTCAATGAAGAGTCTTTTATTCAATCGGCAGAAAAATCTGCAGCTTTTATTTTGGATAAAATGAAACGAGAAGATTATTCGCTGCTTCATCGCTATCGCGATAATGAATCTGCATTTGAAGGAACCGCAGAAGATTATAGTTTCTTTATATGGGGATTAATTGAATTATATCAGTCAACTTTCGAAATCTCATATCTTTCTGAAGCAATAAAATTCCAAGAATATTTTGATAAACATTTCCTCGATGAAGAATATGGCGGTTATTTCATTAATTCAGATATTGGTGAAGAACTTATAGTGAGGAAAAAAGATTTATATGACGGAGCCATTCCTTCAAGCAATTCAATAGCATTTTTAAATCTAATTGAGCTAAGTCGATTAACGGGAAAATCTTATTATGAAAATCGAGCCCGAATGCTTGAACGAACTTTTTCCGATGAAGTAAATAGTATGGCTTCTGCCTATACACAATTTCTTTCATCGGTTGATTACCTTCGCTCCAAATCTTTTGAAATTGTTTTGGTTGAAGGGAATGATAAGTCCGAATCCAAAAAGTTTATAGATGCAATAAACTCAATGTTTATTCCATATAAAGTAGTTTTGGTAAAGAATGAAGCCTCTGAAAAAGTATTAGATGAAATTGCTCCATTTACAATAAATATGAAATCAGTGGATGATAAAACAACAGTTTATGTTTGTGTTGATTACTCATGCAGTTTGCCGGTAAACACGGTTGAAGAAATGGTTCGACTTCTTCAAGACTAATTCTTAATTTGTGAATGTATAATAGGGGAGTTTATGAAAAAAATATTCGTCGTCCTTTTGTTTCCGGTTTTACTTTTTTCACAAGAAGTATCTGATTCAATTCGCACTATTGCTATAACTCTTAATGATGGTTCATATTATAAAGGGACTATCATAAGAGATGATTCATTGCAAATTCAGTTACTCCTGCCAAATGGTGCAAATATTACCGCTTCAAAATCAAACATTAAAGAAATAAAATATTCAATCGTCAAAAAAGATACATTTTACCGTGACCCAAGTGATCACCGATTAGTAATTACTCCAACTGCACGCACTCTAAAAAAGGGAAAGGGATTTTTTAGTAATAGTCAGATATTTGTACTTTCTGCCGGTTATGGATTTATAGATGAAATTATGGTTACTGCCGGTATAACTGTGCTTCCGGGAACAATTAATCAAACCTATTTTATTTCCCCCAAAGGAAGATTCTACAGTAAAAACAATTTTGATGTCAGTTTGGGTGGATTGTATCTCAATTCTATTTCCCAGTCCAACCCATCCGAAGGAATTAAATCTCTTTATTTAATTTCAACTTATACCGGAAACAGGGCTTCTTTAAGTGTCGGTGTTGGATTATATAACGCGAATAATCAGTTTGGAGAAAAACCAATTATAACTATCTCGGGAGAGTTTTTCCTGTTTGGAAATACAAAAGCGATACTGGAAACCTGGTCAATCACAGGAAGCGACGGAGTATTGTTGTTAATGGGAATTAGAAGTATCGGGGAAAAATTGTCGAGTGATTTTGGTTTGATAAGTGCAATGCCGCAATATAACAACAATGGAATTGCCTTTTTACCCTGGTTAAATGTTTCTTATTCTTTTTAGTATAACATGTGATAGAATCCCTTTTATACTTTGATAATCTTTCATTAATCGTTAATTTTGAGTTAAGTTTTTAAACTGAATTAATATTCATGGGGAAAGATGGATAACCAGGAACAGTCCCGGTTTCAGGAGAAAGCTTTTCAACAGAAAGCTTTAGAAAAGCCGGAGAGTAAAACTTGCCATGCTTGTTCTACGCTGAATAATTATGAAGCTAAATTTTGTGAAGAATGTGGGGCTTCTCTTACCGAAGATTTAAAATGTCCAAAATGCAACTCTAAAGTTTACCCGAATGCCGATATATGTGAAGCCTGCGGTCATTGGCTGCTTGATAAACAATGTAAATTCTGTTCATCCCCTGTCGATCTTAATGAAACATTTTGCGGTGAATGTGGAAACCCCGTAGTCGGAATAGTTTGTCATACATGTCAGCATTTAAGTTACTTCGATTTTTGTCCAAAATGTAATACCCCTTTAACTGATTTTGCTTTAGAAGCAATTAAGCAAATTCAGAACGATCCGGTTATGTCTCAAATGCAAAATCTTTTTCAAGAAATTGCACAGATGGAGCAGGAGATTAAAGAAGAGTCTGTCTTACTTCAACAAGATGAAGCACAGGCTAAGCAAGAGGAGTTGGTAGATAAGGAAGAAGAAGAGAGACAAAAAAAACTTGCTCTTCTGAACAGCATATCCGGTTATATACAAAAATCACAAAAAGAAGCTCCAAAACCACAAACCCAGAATACTCCCAAACCCGAAGTAAAAAGAGAATCATTAAAAGATGCATTAAAACGAGCACAGGATATTGCATCAAAGAATCAAGAACGGGCAAGAAAAAATCGAGAGGCTCAAGAAAAATTAAATAAAATGAAATCACTTACTTTTCAAAATCCACAGGAAGCAAGAAAGTTTTTCAAAGCATCAAAACCGCCAAGAATAATAGGCTGGCGCTGTTCAAGGTATGAAGTTTTGCATAACGACCCAAGCGAATGCGCCGAGCCTCATGGCGGGGGAGTCTGGGTAATAGATACAAGCAATTAATTTTCGAGATAAATTTATTAAGATAAGGATTTAATTATGGCAGCAGACGACGACAAAACCGTCAGAATAAATAACGATGATGAGGACAAAACTGTTCGTGCCGGACAAAATATTATCAGTGCGAATTCTTCTGATGATCCGGATAAAACTGTAAGAGCCGGTTCGGGAGTAATCTCAGCCGACGCACTAGATGATAACGATTCAACCGTTAGGGCAGACGGCGGTCTTATTTCTTCTGATGGAAATGCGACCAATGCTCTTGGGACAAAGATTGCAGTGAATGTCACACAACAAACTTCGTTTGTATTAAATCAAAAAACTTATCAAAAATTAAAAGTAATTTCAGAATCAACCGGTGAAGCACAAATTTTTCTTCTTGAAAAAGAAGGAGAAAAATCTGTTCTAAAACTTTATTATCCAAACATCAAACCGAAAGAAGCACTCATTAAAAAGATGCGTGCTATCTCTCATAAAGATATTCTTAGAGTTCTTGATTATGGTTATCATGAAGGACGATTCTATGAACTTCTTGAATTTGCTGCCGGCGGAACTCTCGATACTTATCTTCCAATAAAAGATATGAAGAGAATTAAAGAGATTGTTGATGAAACAACAGATGCTCTCGAATATTGCCACAGCAAAGGTATTATCCATCGCGATATAAAACCCGAAAATATATTTTACAAAAATGCCGACGGAAGTGATGTTTTAATTGGTGATTTCGGCATCTCATCTCTACTCGATGAAAACCAGGAAGCTCAAGTTACAGGTCAAGCAAGAACCATGGTTTATGCAGCTCCCGAATTATATCAAAGTCTTGATGGAAAAGCTTTTGTAAGCAAAGAGCTTGATTATTATGCACTCGGCATAATGCTTATCAAAATCTGGACAGCAGAAAATCCGTTTAAAGGGATTCCTGAAATGGGAATTATGAGAATTAAAAATCTCGGCAAAATTAATATCCCCGAAGATATGCCGGCTGAACTTAAAAATCTTATTAAAGGATTAACCGTTGTCAGCATTGATAAACGCTGGGGTTATCAAGAAATTAAAAAATGGATGCGTGGTGAAGCTGTTTCTGTTTTCGTTGAACAAGATCAATCCAAATATAAACCATTCGTATATGATTCCGATTTAGATTTAGTCGCCAATACTCCGATTGAGCTTGCTAAATTATTACAAGATTATCCCGCTATCGGCAAAAAATATTTATACAGAGGGAAAATTAAAAATTGGCTTGACGAGTGTAACAATTTAAAACTTTCCGTTACGCTGGAAGAAATTTACGAAACCAATTATCCAAAAGATGAAGAAGCAGGCTTACAAGCCGCTATTTTCATGCTTGATCCCGACCTTCCATATATCGCCGATGACGGAACAAAGTGCCGTTCTATTGAAGACTTTGTTACTGTTCTTCAGAACAATAAAGAAGAATATATGAAGCGGCTTCAAAATAAAAATGATTCTTTTTATTTATACTTCTCTGCACATGGGTTAAACAAAGAGGTCAAACAATTCAGAAAATACTTTAAAGATTATGTTGACTACATTGCAATTATGCACGTGTTATATACACTTGATCCTGAAGCACCGTTTATGTTTGACGAAGGAGATCCAATTACTACCCCCGAAGAATTATCCATCAGATTTTGGGATGAACCCGAAAGAGGAAAAGAAGTTCTTTTCAGTCACGAAGTTGCAGCATGGATTTACTATATAGATCAAGGTTTGCTCGAACAAATTAATTCTATAGTTGAGCAATTTGAAAAAAATCAATCTGCCGGTTTAGTTTGTGCTGCGTATGCACTTGACCCATCTATCGGTTATAATGCTCTTGATGATTCACACTGCACCACAAAAGAAGAGCTTGCCGAAGCTTTAGCTAACAACATCAAGAAATATTCTAAACAACTTAAAAACGGCAATGATGAATTTTATATGTTCTTAATTGCCCGCGGTTTAACCAATGAATATAATGCCTTCAGAAGTTTTTATTCGAAAGGTTATAACAAGGGGAAAATTGGTTATACAAGTGCCGATATTTCAACGTACAAAATAATACGCGGCTTTGGTGGTGAAACTCCTTTTTATTTCGAAGGAAAAAAGTTCACTAAACCGGAACAATTACAAAAAGCAGATAATAATGTAAAATCAAAACTAATTCCTGAACTAGAGAAAAAAGACTCATTGGTTAATGCCTGGTTAAGTGTTTTCTTCCATGAAGATCCTTTCCTCGTTTTCAAGAAGCGGGGAGATTATGAGATTAAATTGAAAGAATATGTTCAGTTTGTTGAGAGTATTAATCCCGAGAATACTTTTGTTAAACGTTTTAATACAGGGGTAAAATACTTCCACGACATGATAACAAAAGAAGGTGCTGTTGATCAACGGTTCAATTTAGTGAAATGGATTTTCCTAATCTTTCCCGTACTCTTCGCAGGAGTGTTGATGTATTATGTCTATAATTTGGAAAGCAACCCCTTACCGGGAGCTTTCTGGGATGTAAGCTCCTACTACTATATCGTAATGGTAATTTTAACTATGGGATTCGTTCTGTTAGGAATGATAGACGATGGTGAATTTTCTTTCAGCACATTATTGTTTGGCGGACCAATATTAGGACTGATTGTGGGTGTGGTGGTTTATTATTTATTCATGCTTACAATTTCGCTTTGGTACTTGCTTGCGGGAATTTTAGTCGTTGCTCTTTATTTTGTGTTTGATAAAATCCTAAAGGGACAGTATACAGATGTAAATTTGAGAAACCAATTATTCGATCCGAATGATTTCAGCGGTTATGTTTATGAGCCTCTTCAATTTGTATTCAATGATGAACCTAAATTTGAAAGTTCAAAAGATGAATTATTAAAAACCTATAAAAAAACTAGACGATCAACTAAATTCATGATTTTCAGATATAGCGCTTTACCTTCTCTCGCTTTTGCAACTTTGTTATTCTTCCTTATCTATCTTGATCCGCAATACAAAGAAGTTTTACACCCGGAAGAGTTTCGTCAAGAACAAATTCAAGACTCAATTAAGGCTGCTAACGAGAAAAAAGCGGCAGAAGAAGCAGCTAAAAAACCAACACGTAGAACAAGAAGAACAAGATAATTATGCCTATTCAATGTGATAAATGTTCAACCCAAAATAGAGATATTGCAAAGTATTGCAAGATATGCGGACAACCGATTTTGTCTGAATCAACCTCATTGCTTGAAGACATGATAGGACTTGGCGAAGTTAAAAACGAAATCAAATCGTTAATTAACATTACCAAAGCTATGCAAAAACGGCAGGGGGGAAGTGCATTCAAAATTAATTTGCATAGCATAATAATCGGAAATGCCGGCACGGGTAAAAGTGCACTTGTAAAAATTTTAGAACAGCTCTATTTTCAAAATGGAATTACGACCAAACCAACTGCAGAAATTATTGATGCGGTTGACTATCCCGCTTATTCACAAAAGTTATCTCAAAATCTCCCTAATCTAAAAGGGGGAATTTTGTTCATCGATAACGCTCAAAAACTAATTCCGGGTGGTTTTGCTTCAGATATAAATCAACTTGATAAACTATTTTCTGAAATGGATAAATTCGGATTTGATCCAATTGTAATTCTTGCCGGACTTCCCAAGGGATTTGAAGAGTTCCTCGAAAAAAATCCTTCGGTAAAAAACAGATTTAAATATTTATTTAAGCTGCCTGATTATTCTTCAAACGAACTTTATCAGATAAGTGTAAATAAACTGAAATCCTATTCGCTTACATTAAATGATGATTCCGAAAAACGATTGAAATCATTATTTAAGCAAGCTGTTAAAACAAAAAACGAATCTTTCGGAAATGCGCATCTGGCTTCAAACACCGCAGAGAATATTTTTAAATCTTATCTCGCCCGCATTGGTAAAGGGGCAAATGATGATAACATTGTTTCGGTAGATGATATTCATGGTGATATTCCCGTTGAAAGAAGTCTTGATCAAATTATGACCGAGCTTGATGAATTCATCGGAATGGATAATGTTAAAACCGCTGTTAAAGAAATAGCCAAACAAGTCCAAATGCAGCAAGAACGGGCGCTACGCGGTCTATCCGATGATGAAAAATTCGGAATACATATAGTTCTTACCGGAAATCCCGGGACCGGCAAAACAACAATCGCACGCAAACTTGGTGATATTTTTGCAGCAATCGCTTACCTTGATAGTGGACACGTAATCGAGACTGACCGCTCCCAACTAGTAGGGCAGTATCAAGGAGAAACTCCTAAGATAGTCACCGAAGCAATTAATAAAGCTATGGGGGGAATTCTATTTGTTGATGAAGCCTATGCCCTTGCTCCGCAAAGCGGTGATGGTTCAAAAGATAAGTACGGTACCGAAGCAATCGAAACATTAATGAAACGTATGGAAGATGACCGTGGTAAGTTTGTGATGATTGCAGCCGGTTATCAATTAGAAATGGAAAACTTCCTAAATTCAAATCCGGGAATGAAAAGCCGCTTCAATAAATATCTTCATATAAATGATTATAACCCTGACGAGCTTCTAAAAATTTACAAGGGATTTATCAAAAAGAAAAAATATGTTTTAAGTCCTGAAGCCGAAGAAATAGCAAAGAAAGCAATCAAAGCCATTCACGATTCACGCGATAAATACTTCGGTAACGGAAGGGAAATGCGAAAGCTTTTTGAAGATACTGTAACTAAGTTTTCTGATAGGCTTGGTAAACTTGGGCCTTCTTCTATAACTGATGACTCGGTATATACAACTGTTCAACCGGAAGATATTCCATTCACAGCTAAGAAAGAGCTTTCTGTTGAAGAAGTTATGGTTGACTTAAATAAACTGACCGGAATGAAAACCATTAAAGATGAAGTTAAAAATCTTGTTGATTATCTTAACTTCGAAAAGAAGCGTGCTGAAGCAGGCGGAAAAGAAACTCAACTTAGTCTTCATTTTGTCTTCACCGGAGATCCCGGAACTGGGAAAACTACCGTTGCCAGATTAATGGGAAAAATATTTTCTTCACTCGGATTATTGCCGCGCGGTCATTTAATTGAAGCAGACCGCTCTAAACTTGTTGCAGGTTATAGCGGACAAACCGCCATCAAAACAAATCAACTTATCGACTCTGCAATGGGTGGCTTATTATTTATCGATGAAGCATATACATTAAGCAGCGGCGATTCAAGTTTCGGTAAGGAAGCTATCGATACACTGCTCAAACGAATGGAAGATGATAGAGGAAAGTTTGTTGTTATTGTTGCCGGATATACACAACAAATGAAAGATTTTCTTGAGACAAATCCCGGGCTACTATCAAGATTTACAAAGACAATCCATTTCGACGATTACAACGGTAAAGAAATGGCGCAGATTTACGAAAAACTTGTAACCGAAAAAGATATGTTGCTCGAAGGTGAAGCCGCCTCAAATCTTGTTGAATATTTTGAAGAACTATATGATAAGCGTGATAAAAATTTCGGTAATGCGCGGGAAGTTAGAAATATTTTTGAATCATCACTTCAAAAACAGAGTGCCCGCTTAAGCAAGTTAAATGTAGATGAATTGAATGATAAAGACCTGAATACGATTACGAAGGATGATCTCGGAATCAATATTAAAAAGAAAAAAACTATTCCCGAAATACTAACTGAGCTTGATGAATTTATCGGAATGGATAATGTTAAAGCTGCCGTTCGTGAGATTGCTCAACAAATTCAAGTGCAACAAGAACGCTTTAAACGCGGGCTTGGTGATAAAGAGAGTTTGGGAATCCATTTTATTCTTACCGGAAATCCCGGAACTGGAAAAACAACTATTTCACGAAAACTTGGTGAGATATTTAAAGCAGTCGATTTTCTTTCAAAAGGACACGTTATCGAAACCGATAGAAGTAGCTTAGTCGGACAATATATCGGACAAACTCCAAAACTTGTAAACGAGCAAATTGAAAAAGCAATGGGAGGTATTCTTTTTATTGATGAAGCTTACACACTTGCTGCATCATCAAGCGGAAGCACCGATGCATTCGGCAAGGAAGCAATCGAAACTTTGATGAAACGAATGGAAGATGACCGCGGAAAATATGTTGTTATTGCTGCAGGTTATCAGCAGGAAATGGACCGCTTCTTAAATACTAACCCGGGAATGAAAAGCCGCTTCAATAAATATCTTCACATTGAAGATTATAAACCAGCCGAGCTGGTTCGTATCTATAAACAATTTTTAAGCAAACGTAAATTTATTCTTCATCCAGATACAGATGATATTTTAGCAAAGGCAATCAAAGCTATTTATGATGGTCGAGATAAAAACTTTGCTAATGCCCGCGAGATGAGAAAGCTTTTTGAAGATACAATCAATCGTTTTTCTGACAGAATCGGAAAGCTTAAACCAGAAGAAATCACTGACAACAATGTTTTTGTAACTATTCTTCCGCAAGACATTCCTTTCGATAAAAAGAAAGAGATTAACATTGATGATGTTATTTCAGAACTAAACCAGCTTACCGGAATGAAAAATATTAAAGAAGAAGTTAGAAGTCTTGTTGACTTCCTTAATGTTGAAAAAATCAGAAGTGAGTCAGGTGGAAAAGAAACTCAACTTAATCTTCATTTTATTTTTACCGGAAATCCCGGAACGGGAAAAACAACGGTCGCAAGATTAATGGGAAAAATATTCAAAGGATTGGATTTACTTCCGCGCGGACATGTTGTTGAAGCAGACCGCTCTAAACTTGTTGCTCAATATATCGGACAAACTTCAATTAAAACAAACGACCTTATCGATCAAGCAATGGGAGGAATATTATTTATAGACGAAGCTTATACTCTAAGCGTCGGAGGTCAGGGTGATTTTGGCAAAGAGGCAATTGATACTTTATTAAAGCGGCTTGAAGATGATAGAGGAAAATTTGTTTGTGTTATTGCAGGATATACAGATCAAATGCATGATTTTATTCAGACAAATCCGGGGTTAACATCCCGCTTCACAAAGAAAATTCACTTTGTTGATTACAACGGCGAAGAGATGACTGAAATTTTTGTAAAGATGATTAATAACAAATCGATGAAAATAAATCCTGAAACCGAAGAATGGATTCGAAACTACTTCGATCAACTTTATGAAAATAGAGATAAAAATTTCGGCAATGCAAGAACTGTTAGAAATATATTTGAATCCGCTTTACAAAAACAAAGTTCGCGCGTAACGGTTTTAGTTAAATCCGGAATCACTGATCCGGCGATTATCAATACACTTATTAAGGAGGATATCGAATCATGATTTGCGCTAAGTGTAAAGCCGATATTGAATTTGATTCTTTCTTTTGTGATCAATGCGGAGTTGAAATATTAATTTGTCCCACTTGCAGAAATCCGAAAACCGGCAAAGTTTGTACAAGTGACGGAACAAAGCTTGTTACAGCAAAAGATTTTGCCGCTATGAAAAATGCACAAAGTAACATAACTTCAAAAACCGAAGTTGTTCCCGATAAACCAATAATAAGCACTCCAAGTCAACCTGCGCCTCAGGTTACATCAACTCAAGCTGCTTTATCAACGAGCGGTGTACCGGAATTAAAATTTGTTAACAACTCATTGAATCTTACTTTAAAGTTAAACCACGATGATATTATTGGAAGAAAACAAGGTCCATTTACACCACTATTATCTTCATATAATCAACTCAGCGGTAAGCATGTTCAGATAAAATATTTACAGGGAGCCGGTTGGAATATTCTTGATCTTAACTCTTCAAACGGAACTACTTATAACGGCAAAAAACTTGAGCCTATGTTATTATACCCGCTTGTAAATAATACGAAAATTATTCTTGCAAACATCGAATTTTTAGTTCAGATTAGTTCTGAAGAAGTTGACTTAGATAAAACCGTGAGAATTTGATGAAGATTCTGAACCTGAACATTGATGCCGTTTGTGATGTTGGAGCTGTAAGAACAAACAACGAAGATATTGTTTCTCTTGATGGAATGATATTCCGTAACAATAATTTTCAACTTACACTTGAGCAGAACGATACTAATAATCGATTCCTTATCGCCGTAAGCGATGGAATGGGGGGACATAATGCCGGTGAAGTTGCAAGTGAAATTGTACTAAATGAACTTCATCTTTTTAAGCAAAATCTTCCCGAAAATATTTCGAATGATTCTGAAGAATTAAAACCACTTTTTCAAAGCAAAGTTAAAGAAATCCACAAAAAGCTGAATGATGAAGGGAAAAGAGATTCTAATAAACATGGAATGGGAGCAACTTTAATAGCTCTGCTATTGCTGCACAATCGTGTTTACTATTTTAGCGCCGGTGATAGCAGACTTTATCGCTTCAGAAGAGGAATATTAAAAAAAATTTCTAAAGATCATTCACTTGCTGAACTTATTGGAGATGCAAGAAGCAAATCACATTTAATTCTTAATTCGATTGGCGGCGGGGAATCTGTCTTCATCGATTTCATTGAAATTACAGATCAATTATTAGACGATGACACTCTTCTCTTATGCAGTGATGGTTTAACCGATATGCTCTCAGATGATGAAATCGAAAACGATCTTGAAATAAATTACTCTTCTATAAGTCTATGTAATAAGGCGAAAGAAGCCGGTGGAAAAGACAACATCAGCATTGCGATGGTCAAGCTTATCTTCGAACCTGAATTAGAAGACTAAATATTTATTGAAACCCAGAATCGCCAATCTTGAGCGCCCCGAATTAAAACAAAGAGGGATTTATATTTTATCTTTGTTGCTGCCTGAAACTAAAAAAATAAATATCGGAAAACTCGGTCTATTTGAATTTATAACCGGTTACTATTACTACATCGGAAGCGCATGGAATAAGGGGGGAATCGCTTCTCGATTATCTCATCACATTAAAATATCAGAGAAACCACATTGGCATATTGATTATCTTAGAAGGTTTTCTTCTTTAAATAAAATCTATTTTGTTTTGGGCCCAAGAGAGCTTGAACATTCTTTTGCGGATTCATTAAAAAACAATTTAATTGTACCGGTTAAATATTTTGGCTCATCCGATTGTAACTGTACCAGTCATCTTTTTTATTCAAAGAAAGAAGTTAATCTTAAAAAAATAATTACAAATTTATCGCAAATTATTATAAAAGAGATAAAGTAAAAAATTATCCCGCCATAGCTCAGAGAGTAAGGTAGAACAGCTCAAAGGAAAATATTCATACTTGAAAAAAGTATTTTACAATCTAACCTCAAACCCTAACCACCATTGATTCATGAAACTAAATTCGCTGTATGCGTTGAATAGTTCGGGTTCGACTAATATTCTAAGTGTGAACATTTTGGAAATATTGGCTTCGAATCCTATAAATAAATGGGTGTATTCTTCTGTGTATGATTCGTCCGGCGATGTGTATCTTTCTATAAAGTTTGTCTCTTTGTTATTAACTCCATTATCAGTCTTGTCTCTTAATGTAAAATGAGCGTTTGTTTGTTGTTTAACTTCCCAATCGTTCATTACTTTATTGATGCCTAATATCATTGTCCAGTTTTGATTAAGTACGAAGTTCAATACAACGGGAATCTGTATTGAGCTACTAACTGATGTGTAATTCCATTCAAGACGTTTATCTTCGATCAGCAAATATTCATAATTGTATGAGTGGCTATTGTCAGAAGCAGAACTTGCTGCTTTAGAATATCGATATGCTTTTACAGGTTCAGTGCTGTTAACATCAATTGAATTTGAGCTGTAGAAAATACCGGTTGTGACACTGCTTGATGGTGTTAGTTCTACTTTTACCCCTCCAAATATTTTGTGCTCTGAAATTTTTCTTGTGCCGGAACCTATTCTTTGATCAATTATAGACGAAATTCCGCTGTAATTATAAACCACATTATTATATGATGATGACCATCTGTTATTGTAATTTGATGTATCAACAACTAAAGAAGAGTTTGAAAGATCGATATTAGTATTTCTGTAGTCGTAATAACCTAACAGAGTAGTTGATTCGTTGAGTTGATGATTAATATTTAATCCCGCATAAAATGATTTTCCGTCTTGATCATACTTTTGTTCTGAAGATGATTTTGAATAAGAGTAATTCCAATCAGATGAGACATTTGGAGTATTGTTTTTATACTGATAATCATTAAATGAATTACTTAGTTGATTACCGTTTCCCGAAAGAAATCCGGCTTTAATACCAACAGAAGTTTTTGGATTAACAAGATATTTTATTCCCGCCGAAATATCATAATGGGAATAAGAGTGATCTTTTCCGGTTTGATTTGAATAATAGTAATCATCCAATCCGGTCGATGAATAACCGCTGTGAGTAGTGTTTCCATATTCTCCGTTACGAGAGTGATTAACGTAACTGAAAGTTAATCCTGTAGAAAGTTCGTCCGAGATTTGATATCCCGTATAAAGAGTAACAAAATGAGCTTTAGTTTTAAGGTTATCATTTCCCGAGTAACGATCAACGGTAGGTGCTCCAGCACTTGCTTCCATTGTTCTTATTCCGAAGCCGTCGTAGTATGGATTCCATCCATAATATGAATAAGGGGAACTGTAATAATTGGATTTATTATTTATTAATTGATAAGTCCCGCCAATCATTAATTTGTCTGTTACATACTTCAAAAAACCGAGTGATACGAAAGGCTCAGGTTCAGCTTGAGGTGATGCCATCCATCGGTAATCATAAGCAATCGAGCTTGAATAGCTAACATTGTAAAGAGGCATAACGTGATCATAATACTGACGCACCTCTCGTTCACCTCTAAAGTCGATATATAGAAGTAAAGATTGTTTATCGGAATATAAGTCAGCCGGATTCTGCATTAGTTTGAGAAATGGATTATCGATAGTGTATGGACTTATTTGTCCTATTATTGATAGTCCGAAGGGGTTCAGCAAATTACTTTTGAAATAAACTTCGGAAGGTTCAAAGCTTTGCTCGGTTGTTCGTTCACCATAATATTGTGCTGTTGAAATTCCGCAAAGGAAGGCGATTGCGAAAAAAACTTTTTTCATGGAATCCCCGTCTAAATTGATTAAAAATTAAAAATGTGACTTCATAACTATTAAAAAAGATATTTAATATCAATAGTAATTTTTATAGGTGAATTATTTAGGGACTATAAGTAAATGCTGTTCGATACGAAATAGAATGTTATTTTTGAAATGCCGAAAGTTTGAAAATATGAAAAGAGGTAGAAACTATGTCATTCAATCAAAATAAATTTACAATTAAAGCTCAAGAAGCAATTCAGAATGCACTTGAGATTGCACAAAACTATGGTAATCAAATTTTAGAACCGGAACATATCCTCGCTTCTCTTGTTGAAGATAAAGGGGGAATTACTGATGTAATAATTCAAAAGACGGGAGCTAATTCTGATAGAATAAAAATCAAAACTCTCGAATTATTAGAAAGACTTCCTAAAGTGTCGGGGGCTTCAGGACTCGGTAATCAACAGATGTCGCAACATCTTGGGAAAGTATTTGATTCAGCTTCAGATGAAGCTAAAAACCTAAAAGATGAATTTGTTTCAACAGAGCATTTACTTCTTTCTCTTTCGGAAGACCGGGGAAATGCAGGACAATTATTGCGAGACAGCGGAATCAATCATAATATTATTCTTCAAGCATTAAAAGAAGTTCGAGGCACTCAACGAGTAACTTCACAAAATGCAGAAGATACATATCAATCATTGAAAAAATTCGGAAGAGATTTAAATGAACTTGCCAAGCGCGGGAAACTTGATCCTGTTATCGGCAGAGACGAAGAGATTAGAAGGGTTCTTCAAGTGTTATCTCGAAGGACTAAAAATAATCCTGTTTTAATTGGAGAGCCGGGAGTCGGTAAAACTGCGATTGCCGAAGGGTTAGCACATAGAATTATTTCAGGTGATGTTCCTGAAAATTTAAAAAGTAAAAGAATCATTGCGCTTGATATGGCTTCATTAATTGCCGGAGCACAATATCGCGGTCAGTTTGAAGAAAGAATGAAAGCGGTTTTGAAAGAAGTACAAGATGCCAACGGTGAAATTATTTTATTTATTGATGAACTTCATACACTTGTAGGTGCAGGTTCCGCTGAAGGAGCTGTAGATGCAGCAAATATTCTTAAGCCGGCATTGGCACGGGGCGATCTTCATTGCGTAGGAGCAACTACACTAAACGAATATAAAAAGTATATCGAAAAAGATGCGGCACTCGAAAGGCGTTTTCAACCTGTTCTTGTAAGTGAACCTTCGGAAGAAGATGCCATATCCATACTTCGCGGATTAAAAGAACGGTATGAAGTTCATCATGGTGTAAGAATAACCGACAGCGCTATTGTCGCAGCGGTTCAATTATCTAACAGATATATATCCGATCGTTTTCTTCCTGATAAAGCAATTGACCTTATTGATGAATCTGCTTCCAAATTGCGGATTGAAATTGATTCAATGCCGGAAGAGCTTGATGTAATCGAAAGAAAAATTAAGCAGCTTGAAATCGAACGTGAAGCTCTGAAAAGAGAAAATGATGAACCTTCAGCTAAAAGGTTAATTGAACTTGAAGAAGAATTAAGTCAATTCAATGAAGAGAAGAATGGCTTAAAGCTTCATTGGAATTTAGAGAAAGAGAAAATTCAATCTCTCAGAAATGCAAAAAGTGAAATCGAAAAACTTAAAGCTGATGCGGAGCGTTATGAACGCGAAGGTGATCTTGGTAAGGTTGCAGAAATTCGATACGGGAAAATTTCTTCTCTTGAAAAAAAGATGAGAGATGAAACCGCTCTTCTCGCTGAAGTTCAAAAATCTAAGAAGATGTTGAAAGAAGAAGTGGATGCCGAAGATATTGCAGAGATAGTTGCTAAGTGGACAGGCATTCCCGTAAGTAAAATGTTGGAAAGTGAACGAAGTAAATTACTTCGTCTTGAAGATGAACTTCACAAAAGAGTAATTGGGCAGGATGATGCTGTTATTGCGGTTGCAAATGCAATAAGACGTTCACGAGCAGGATTGCAAGATATGAATCGACCAATCGGTTCTTTCATTTTCTTAGGAACAACAGGTGTAGGAAAGACTGAATTAGCAAGGGCTTTAGCTGAATTTCTTTTTGATGATGAACATGCGATGATAAGAATTGATATGTCTGAGTATATGGAGAAGTTTTCGGTTTCACGCTTAATTGGTGCGCCTCCCGGTTATGTCGGTTATGAAGAAGGAGGACAGTTAACCGAATCTGTAAGAAGAAGACCCTACTCGGTTTTACTTCTTGATGAAATCGAAAAAGCGCATCCTGATGTTTTTAATGTTCTGCTTCAAGTACTTGATGACGGTAGATTAACTGATAATCAAGGAAGAACTGTAAACTTTAAAAATACAATTATAATTATGACTTCAAATCTTGGTTCACAATTAATACAAGAAGAATTGATGAATCTTGACGAGGAAAATTTTGATTCAAAGATGGGACACATGCGATTGCAGTTGTCTGAATTATTACGCAAAACCATAAAGCCTGAATTCCTAAACCGTATTGATGAGGTTGTCTTATTCAAACCATTAATGAAAAACGAAATAAGACAAATAGTTGAACTTCAAATAACACGGGTAGCTTCTATGTTAACGGATAAAGAGATTACTCTTGCTATTACCGAACAAGCAAAGGATTGGCTTGCTCATATCGGTTACGATGTAACATTCGGCGCTCGCCCGTTAAAGCGAACTATTCAAAGGCATTTAATTAATCCTCTTTCTCAACAGCTATTAATGGGTAATTTCATCAGTGGCGATATCGTTCGTATAGAATATGGAGATAAAGGACATTTAGTGTTTATGAAGGGGTAAGATAATTTTAGAATTTTAAGAGACGGTAGATTAATCAAATTATGAACCGTCTCAATTAATCCCCTTCACTCTGCTAACGCATCTCTTTTGCAACTTGCCTCTCGTTTTCATCATCTGATTTATCAAGGTGATTGATGATGTTTTCAAAATCTTTTCTAATCCTCATGCTTAAATTGTTAACAACGTTATTTGTCTTAACAAAACTTCTTTAACCAACTCAATCGAAATTCCATTTTCAAATGCACATTGGCTTTGATCTGCCGGACAATTTTGTGAACAATATTCTGCCGATACTTCAAGGTTAACCGCTTTTGGAGATATTGCTCCCCACCTTTTCACACATCGCATTGGTTCACAGCAATATAATCCGATACAATTTACATTAAGTGCGGAGGCAATATGAAGCGGTCCCGTTGATGAACTTAACAAAGACCCGGTTTTATATATTACTTTTATGAGTGTACGTAAATCCTCAGTCTCCTCAACAATGTTGATAACACGGGTTGAAAGTGCTGTAGCATCGTTAATAAATTCCTTGCTCATTTCCCGTGCTGTAAGAAATATTTTGAGATGATTGAAATTATTATCGTTTAGAATATCCTTTATAAATGTAAGGTATTTCAACTCACTCCAATTTGGTGCTGAGTTTAATGAGCCGGTATGGATGATTAATATTTTTTCATGAGGTAAAATTCCTTTGTCCTCATAAAATTGTTCGGCTTCTTTTATTTCGTTATCGGTCAAGAAAATTTCGGGTTGAAGATTTTCAGTAACAACACCAAGTTTGCGGGCGAAATCCATTGAATAATCTGCTTCGTGACGCAATGGAATATATTTATTACGCGATACACTTTTCATTCCAGTTATCATTTGAAACAGTTTATGCCCCACCCCTACACGCACTTTTATACCGGAAAAGTAGAGTAGATAAGCCGCCCGTTCATTAGGCCATAAAATAAACCCATGAGTGAATTTATGTTTTCGTAACTCTTTTACCGTACTCCAAAAATTTTCTTTTGACTGATCATCAGTTAAAACAAGATTTATATTCGGATTGTTATACAAGATTGCGGCTGTATTTGGTTTTGTTAAAGTTGCTATAAATACAGTCGGAAACTTTTTTCGAATTTCACGTAGTACCGGAGTTACTGTTGTTACATCTCCAACACGATCGGGGCGAACTATTAAGATTCTAATCATAGGGAATTCAATTATTAATTAATGTGTGTAAATATAATTAAGAAGAATCTTATTTTTAGATTAATCCCCTTAAGAAGATTTTCATTTTAGTTTGTGTGGTTTCTCCGCAAAGTAAAACAATAGTAAATCTCTATAGCACTAAGGAAATAATATTTCCAAATTCTTTCCTATTTTGACATTATAAAAATAAATCTTGATTTAGAAAATATTATTCGGAGAAAATCATGGATACAATTGAAAATCTCTTTTCCCTTTTTATACTTTTAACAATTACCTGTTCAGCTATGGATGAAGGGAAATTAATTATAAAACCTGAACATCCGCAAAAAGGAGAAACGATTGAAATTATTTATGATAAATCCGGTACCCCGCTTCAAAGCGTTGATAAAATTGAAGCAGTGATCTATTCCTATGGAAAAGAAATTTTAAGAGCTAATGAAATAATTCTGAAAACATCAGGAGATAAACTAACCGGAAAATTTAAACTCGAAAATGACATTTCCGGAGTTGTATTTAAATTTTTTGATGGCGATGAATTAATTGATAATAATGAAGGAAACGGTTATTACTCCCTTCTTTTTGATGAGAATAAAAATCCGGCAACCGGAGCATATGCCGGACTTGCGGAAGCTATTTCAGATTGGGGTGAATATTTTACCGGAATGAAACGTGAGCCTGAAACCGCTTTAAAATATTTTGAGAAAGAATTTGAAATTTTCCCAAAATCTAAATCCCTCTATTTTGGTGGCTATATCAGCACATTATTAGCCATCGATAAGGATAAAGCAAAGGAAATTGCTCTTGCAGAATTAGATGTTATCGGAAAGAAAGAAAACTTGACGCAAGAAGAATTAACAATTCTTCAGAGTTGGTATTCACGATTCCGAAAAACTGATGAAGCAAAATTATTCAGTCAGCGTTTAATTGAGAAATTCCCAAAAAGTGAACACGCACAGACAATCAGAGCTTCCGCTTTTAATTCTGAAAAAGACACCCTTAAAAAAGAGGAATTATTTAAGTCTTTTTATAATGATTTTCCGGAAAGCAAGATGCTCGGAAGAATGTATAATATAATGAGTGAAATTAATCTCGCTAAAGGATTAGATAAACTGCAAACATTCTTCAAAGAATACCCGAAAGCAGAGAAATGGAGCTTTTACAACCGTAACGCAATAAAATTTTCAACAGACAAAACCAAAGTTGATGTTGCCAAAAAATTTGCGTTGTCGGCTATTGAAATTGCTGAGGCAGAACTAGAGATTCCAAAAGAAGCAAAACCCAAATATCAAACAAACAAAGAATGGAAAAAAGTTCGAAAAAATAATCTCGCAACCGCATACGACACTTATACCACTCTACTAATTAATGAGGAAAACGAGAAAGACGCACTGAGCTTTCTTGGTAATGCAGTTGAATTATCTGACGGAAAAATGGTAGAGATTAATTCAAAATTTCTGAAAACACTCAAGCAATTGAAACATGGTGAAGTTTTTAATGTTGCGGAAAACTTTGTGAAATCAGGTAATGCAAATGATGAGATTAAAGAAATTCTTAAAGAAGAATTCGTTAAAAAGAATGGGGATGAAAAAGATTTTCTTGTCTATCTTAATAAACTTGAGGAGCCATTCAAAACCAAAATTAGAACGTCACTGCAAAAAGAATTAATATCATTACCTGCTCCTGATTTTACACTTATGAATTTAAATGGTGCAGAAATTAATCTTGCATCATTAAAAGGGAAAACAGTAATTGTTGATTTTTGGGCAACCTGGTGCGGTCCATGTTTGGTATCATTTCCGGGAATGCAAAAAGCAGTCAACAAATTTAAAGATGATGAAGCAGTTCAATTTTTATTTGTAAACACTTGGGAAAATGTGACCGAGAAAAAAACTAACGCAACTCAGTTTATCGAAAAAAATAATTATACTTTTAACGTGTTAATGGATGAGCAAAACGAAGTTGTTGCAAAATTTAAAGTAGAAGGAATTCCGACAAAATTTGTAATTGATAAAGAAGGAAATATCCGTTTTAAAAGTGTTGGCTTTGGTGGTAACACGGAAAAGATGGTTGAGGAATTAACAATGATGATAGAGATGATTAAATAAACGGTAAAGGGCTTGCCTTAAAAAGAAAGCAAGGGAACGGTCTCGACCGTTCCCTACATTATTATTTTGGTAACAGTATGTAAAGTCAGTTGCTCAATAACTCCGCTATAAATGGCGCGGTTAATAATTGAAGTGCTTGTGTAACGTGAGAAGTTATTTAGTTGTTTTGCCTCCCATTTGTGTAAACACACTATCAATTGGTTCCCAAAGTTCCAATTTGTTTCCCTCGGAATCCATTATGTGAACGAATTTTCCGTAATCATAAGTTTCAATAGAATCAACTATAGTAACTCCATTTGCACGAAGTTTATCAACAAGTTTCTCAATATGCTGTACTCTATAATTAATCATAAATTCTTTTTTTGAAGGAGCAAAATACTCGCTCCCTTTTTTGAAAGGACTCCATTGAAGATAATTAATTTCATCGGGTCTATTCGCATTTCTAAATTCAAAACTTGAACCCCATTCATTTATTTCAAGACCCAAATTTTCTGCATACCATTCTCTGGTCTCTTTCGGATTATCAGAAAAAAAGAAAACGCCTCCAATTCCTGTTACTTTTGGAATTGAATCAACTGCTTCATTGCTTCTATTTGTCTTTTCGTTTTGGTTGTTCATGTTACTCTCCTTAAATGTTGATGTACTGCAACTTGTAATTAGAATTGTAAAGATGACTGTTATAATAATTTTTTGCATGGGAGTTTCTTTTTTCATAAGTAAATGGAATTATATTTTTTCAATTTATTAACTACGCCCTATCAGTCTACAGAACCCTTCTATTCTCAGCGCTAAACTGTATCACTTTATTTAGTCTGGTAAGCTGTGTCTTTTCTTGTTTAGCACTTAATATCCAATAATAAATTGTCTTTTTGTATGAGGGAGTTTGACTTGAGAAAAATTCCCAAGCAGTGTTATTTTCTTTAAATATTACTTCAAAAGAACCGGGAAGTTTCGCCGGTTTATTTTCATAGCTATAAAGTCCGGAGTTATCAATTTTTCTATTACGATAAAGATTAAGTCCGGTTGACTTCATTAGTCCTTTACTAATCAGCACTTCAACTTTTTTTATGTTTACTTCACTCCAATTACTTTTTGGTTTCCGCGGAGTGAACCTGATACAATAACTCTCAAAATCGATTGATCTGCGGACACCGTCAATCCACCCGAAACATAGTGCTTCATCAACCGATTGTGACCAGGTGACGCTTTTCTTTCCTGAATTAACTTTATAAAATCCGACAATAAGTTCACTCTCTTTTTTGTGATTCTTTTCTAACCAATTTCGAAAGTCTTTCGGTTCTTCAAAAAATATCGGTTTCATAAATTAACGCTTAGTAATTTTTATTGGTTAAATATTTCTCATCCAAAAAATAACGAATACTTTTAATAATTAAATTATGTTTTAGGTTTTACGGGTTAAGTTTGTTCGAAACCGTTTTTAAAATGATTCCGCCGACCACAAACCCACCCGCTTTAAACCAAATTAATATTAATTCTGTTCGTTCGACTCGACACTAATCATCCAATTAATATTGAACTTATCAGTAAACATACCAAAATATGCGCCCCAAAAAGTTTGATTCATCGGCATAGTAACTTTTCCACCGTCAGATAATCCATGGAACAATCTGTCGGCTTCTTCTTTACTATCTGTGTTTATTGAAACAGCAAAATTATTTCCCATTAAAGTAACATGTCCGAATGCATCTGAACTGTCACTTCCCATTAACATAGTTTCATTACTAATGGGAAGACTGATATGCATTATTTTATCCTTTTCACTTTCGGGAACAGGGGGGATACCTTCTTGTGAAGGCATATCACCGAATTTTCCAACATAGGTAAACTCCCCGCCAAAAACTGACTTGTAGAATTCAAATACTTCCATACAATTATCCTTAAAGGTTAGATAAACATTCACTGTTGTCATAACTATTGTTCTCCTTTTGTATTCGATTATTTTAATTGATTCTCAAATTTTAATATAACCCAATTTGTTTTTCTAAACATTTTCGTTTTCCGAAAAACGAATCATTATTCAGGTAAATACTCGCCGGGCAAATAAACAGTTTTAGAAACCATATTATTCACCGGTTCAAGTGAATTTAAATATCGATAAATAGCTTTTAAATCAGTTTCATCAATTCGTGAAAAAGCTCCCCAGGGCATTGGAGTCCCTTTATGTACACGGCCTGCTTTGAATCGAGTTATAAAAAACTCTTCACTCCAATTTGTCATTACTCCTGTTGCTTTATCCGGAGTTAAATTCGGTGAAACAAATGCATATCCAGCCGAAAAAGCATCAGGTTCAAATAAGTTATTTCCGGCAAAATCTTCTCCGATGTATTCACCGGTATTAAGATCCATTTGAGTATGACATCCTCTGCAGTTGGCAACATTATAAGCTAAATATTTTCCATACTCTGCTGTTGAATCTTTCTTAATCGATTTTAATGGAGTGTTTTTCGGTCCCTCGGGTTTGAATAAACCGAAGGCGATAAGTGCTTTTGCCATAAATTCGTACTCTGTTTTTTTTAATTCGTGTTTAATAGGATCTTGTGTTCTGAGGAATGAGATTATTGCCGTCATATCTTCATCACTCATTTCTTGATAAGGCATAAAAGGAAAAATTAAACGGCCGTCATTTCCAACACCATGTCGAAGTGTCCTTGCAATTTCACCATCTGTCTGTTTACCAATCCCCGTTTCTATATCGGGTGTAATATTGGGTGCGTGAAAGTTACCAAATCCGCTGATGCTCAATTCCCAACCACCACTTAACGGCATTTCAAGACCGTTTTCAACTTCCATAATTTTATCCATCGGAACGTGGCAGGTTGCGCAATGGGAGGGTCCGAAAACAAGATATTTTCCCCGGGCAATTACTGCAGAATCAGTACTTGCTTTAATTTCGGGATAGGGTGCATCAAATTTATTATCCCATGTTAGTTGAACAAATAAGAATAATAGAACTATTACCGAGAAGAGAACAATCCCTGACCATTTCAGAATTTTAATTCCTTTTTTCATAGTTAATTCCTTATAGATGAAAAATTTTTGTTCTTCCCCTTCCTAATAAATTATTGAATATTACTTATAACTGCTCTTCCCGATCTCAATAAGTAACTATATGTGCTTTTATTTAATAGTTAAATTTTATCCCGATTCACACCAAAGAAAATGTAAACCGATGATTTTACTAACCATATCTTCTCTCTCCCTCTAAGTTGTTGATAAATAGTTGTTTATAGTTTTGTTTTGAAAATGCATTATGAAACCAAACATTAATGAAGTGGATAATATAATCTGTGCTTGTATTTGCGGAAGTGAGTTTTGTGGAAAACAGAAAAGCCTCATTTTTCAGATAGCTCCGAAGGTGTTTATTACGATGGTTCTCCGGTTCTGTTACCGGGTAATTTTTGTAGGACATAATATCCATTGAGTTTGTTAATTTTTTATTTAACCCCCAATGCTGAATAATATATTCTGATTATTAATTAAGTTTGTTTGCCCTTGCCCTAAGAAGTGTCGTTAAAATATAAAAAATTGGTAATTCACACAACGATTAGTAAAAAAAATATCTTTGAAATAACCACGAGACGAATCTTTTCGATAAACTCGTAAGAGTCTCCTGTAATTGAATTTATTAGCACATTCCCTTTTTTTGCCAATATATTATCCCTCTAATTATTGATTAACTTAATTCTACATTTTGTAATCTGTTTTTTCTACAATCATGTCACTGTAAGATTTATCTATCAGATCAGTTTTATTTAACTCAAAAAAATTGAAATAATTATCACATTGTTCTTTGAGCTGTTCAACCGTAAAGTTGTTATTGTTATCGATAACCTCAACTTCGATGAAGGTGCCAAGGGTTTCAACAATGTCAAAATGGAATTTTACATTATCGATGAAATATATCTTTCGTTTTTTGTTAACGACCACTTTTATACCAAATTGAATTTCCAATATTTTCTTAAGTGCGTTGTCCGGTTCATGTTTAAAAAGAATTATGTTTGATAATTTTGAATCGGTTATGTTTTCTCTATCATAATTAATTAATGAGTTTTCAATGTTTCCCTCACGCAATTTCAATCTTCCGTTTGGAACATTGAAGTAAGTATCCGTTTGATTGTCTATTCCGTGAAATTGTGGATTTAGGGTTAATAATTTAGATTCATACTTTTCTAAATCAGTTACCCGTGCTTTAAATTCATAATTCTTAATGTTCATAAATTTTGGTTACTTTCAACATATCTCCCAAAGTTATTTATAATTGTCAACCAACCGGCTTGCTGCATCTCGATAGAAAAAGTATTTTCGGTTTCAGATGTTTCTATAATCTTAGTGTTAACATTGTGATTAATAAATATATATTCCTTATTATTGTGGGATTTGCGTCTCGTCCATATACATTATTTCCCACTGGTGTCCGTCCGGATCAGCGAATCGGTCGTAATACATCCACTCATGATCGGCTGATTCGCCATAGCGGCTGCCACCATTTTCCAAAGCAAGCTTTATTATTTCATCAACTTTTTCTTTACTCTCAACTTCAATAGCGATTAAAACTTGTGTTGTATTGTTTTCGGCAATTGGTCGGTTAGTAAACGATTGAAAAAATTCGTGTGTGATAAGCATGGAATAAATGAGACCGTCATTCAAAATAAGACAGAGTGCTTTATTATCACTAAACTGCTCATTGAATGTGAATCCTAATTTTGTCCAAAACTCACTTGATACAGAAAGATCTTTTACTGGAAGATTAACGAAGATTGATTTTGCTTTCATTGTTCTATTCCTTTATGAAATGATAAGAATGACTAATTATTTTTTTAATGTTATTCGATAATTAAACTCCAAATTGATTTAAGTGATGATCAAGGTGTTTATAAAACATATTATTCCATTCAGATTTTGATAACTTACCAAATGAACGTGATTCTTTTCCATCAAAGTAATCTTCGCCGAGATCCTGCGTTCTTAATATAAAGTTAGTGAGACGATTTTTTTCATCTTCAAAGTTTTTATCATCATTCATAATAAAAGCGGGAGCTGTACGAAGACTTTTTTTATAAGGAATATCATTCACCACAGCATTTTTAACAAAAGCCATTAAAATGAATTTCATAAATGGATTCGGTTTAGGATGTTTCTCTTCATAAACAAATTCATACGTAACATTACAATGCGCTAACATTTGGGAGACTGACATTTTGCCCCAAAGCTGTTTTGTTGTTGGAGTTAATCGATTAATACGATTAACAATTTCTGTAGCATCCTCTTTATAAAAAATATTTTTCATCTCTTATACCCTTGTTAATTTTAAATTATTCACCAATCGGTTCAAGCCACATTTCATCAAACGGAAGAATTGCAGCCGGTTGTCCATTTAATTCGGTTCTTCTTTTTACATCTTGATAAAGTTTTGACTTTTCGAACTCTGCCGAAATCGGTAGTGGTATCAAAGATGAAAAATCAATAAGAGGCATTTCTGGATATTCGGTTATGTTATATTCCCCTTCTTTTAATCCGGCTTTACTAACTGCAATCTTTATTGATTCACGCATTCCGCCAATGACATCAATCAATCCGATTTTTTTACCGTCACGCCCGCTCCAAACCCGCCCTTGCGCAACATTTTCTATTTCTTGTGCCGGTTTATTTCTTCCGGTTGCAACTTTGTTTACGAATTCATCATACATTCCTAAAATTCTTTTTTTAACAAGTGCTTGTTCTTTTTCATTCATTGCGCGGTCGGGTAATAATGCACCAATAAACGGTATTACTAAGCCGACATTTAAATCAGCAGAAGCTCCTCGTTTAACATAGTCAGTTGATACACCCAGTTTTTCTTTTAACCCTGTATTATAAAACCATCCACCGATAACTCCAATCGAGCCGGTAACTGTCATTGGTGCGGCAAGAATCGTATCGGCGTACATCGAAACCCAATAACCTCCGGATGCTGCGACACCTCCTTGAGTTACAATTATCGGTTTCTTTCCTTTAAATGACTTTAATGCTTCAGCAACCAGATCCGCAGCGAGAGCATCACCACCGGGGGAGTCTACACGCAAGACAAGTGCTTTAACATTATTATCTCCACCAACTTTTCTAATTACTTCAGAAAGGTATCTTCCTCTCATACCGGAGTTTAAATCTGTCCCACCGATTGCATAAATAACAGCTACTTCAGGTTTCTTCCCCCAGTAATTATCATTTGGCATTTTATTTTGAATTAAAGATGAAGTTCCGATTTTTTTTATTTTATCTCCGTCATATTTAATTAAGATGCTATCGATTTCATCCCATCTTGCAAGCTTATCGACCAAGCCGGCTTCAACAGCTCCGTTGCCAACTAAATAGAGTTCTTCGTTAACAATTCTATCGAACTCCATCGAGGTTAATTTTCTTGATGAAGTTACTGCATCCCGCACAATGTTATAATATTCATCTACAAGTCGATCTCTCTGTTCGCGGTCTCCTTCACTGAATGATTCCCGCGAGAAAGTTTCCATTGCAGATTTATACTTTAAGAATCTCCATTCCTGATAACCTACACCGATACTTTCCAATAATCCCTTGTAATAATTTCTGCCTAAAGCAAAACCTTCGAGAGTAAGTCCTCCGAGCGGATCCATTACCAAATGATCAGCAACTGAGAATAAATAGTAACCAACAATGTTAGTTCGATCAAAAAAGATTACAACTTTTTTTCCGGTTGATTTGAATGATTCAAGTGCATCGCGAAGTTCCCAACTGAATTCAAATCCCACTTGCATTTCAGCAGCATTAATTACAATTCCTTTTACCGAAGGATCATTTTTTGCCGCATCAATTGATGTCAGAATTGAATGAAGCGTTTTTGAATTGTCTAAGAAACGATATGACTGATATTTAATTCCACCGCCGAGGGAAAGAGAATAATAATTATTTTTCGGTTTAAATGGCTGCAGAACATTTCTATCATTTCCACCAAAGCGAATACCATAAATATTCTGTAAACCCTTTTGTTTATTGTCTAACTGTTTTTGATATGCAAATCCAAATTGACCCAAACCGACTTGCAGTCCCGCTGTTAAGCTTTTATTTTCAAAATATCTTGCTGTTAATGCAACTCCATCATAAAGTTCGGCAGAAGCCCCAACACTGAAACGGTTTTTATCATTAGGAAATTTTTGATTGAGCACATAATCACCGAAGAGTGAAATTAATTGATTGCCGAAAGGACGTGCGGCTATTTCAAATACTGTTTCGTCTGAGAATTGGTTGTAAAAATATCCGGTAACTCCAACTGATAAATATTTATATGGTCTGTAAAGAATTCCCAATGTGTATAAATTTGAGCGGTTGAAGAAATTTTTGTCCCCCGTTACCCAGCCGTACGAAGCGCCAATACTTAGCTCTTCATCACCAAAAGCTGATGATATTCGGTAATCTTTTACCGAAAAACTTCCGGCGGATTCATATACCATTCCAAATCCTAAACCAGAATAGCCCGAGAACAAACCCCATTTATTGAAGTCTGACCAATTCCCCGATTTATCACTCCAAAGAAATGACGCATCAAATTTCTTAACTGTTGAAAGAAGGGCGGGATTATCAAATCCGTATAATCCATATTTCATTGCTCCGGGAGGAGTAAACGAAAAGTCGTGATTATTATAATAACGAATCTGTGAAAAGAGGGTTGAACTAAGAATCAACAAAATTAAAACTAATCGTTTCATTGCTACTCCTTAAAAATTTCGGATCTACATCCTGTTGGAGAAAATATTGAGAGAACTTGAACTCATTACAAATCATTAAAATAAATAAAAGCATTTATCGTTTAGTAAAAAACTTTTTAGGAAAAGTTTTTTAGCCTCCATTTACTAAGTTGACACTTAATGAGCCATGTTTATTTTTTATCAGTTGCCAATAATTGATCTTAAAGATATTCTTAAATCCCAATTTAATTTTTTAGGATCAACTAAAATCAATCAAGTTTATTTTAGCGATGATTTTATTTTCATCATAGTCTGTTTTGAGTAGTAACTGCAAGCCCCTTTTTTCAATTCGGGTTTTAAGTCAAGAGTTTTAATCGCTTTTGATATAACTGCGCCCGACACTCCAAGTTCTTTTGCAATTGCACCTGCAGTTAATAAGTCTGATTTTTCCTGTGTCATAGTAAGCGCTTCTTCATCAAATTAAAATACTTGTAATTTGTTACGTCTCAATTATAAGATTCAATGTTCTAATTTCCAAAAATGGCTTGGGTAGATAAATCAACAAAAATTCAATAGTATTTTATCCAACAAAAAAAAATTAGTGGAGTAATTTTTAATTCACTTGACAAATGCTTTCGAATTACATATTTTAACATTAAAAGATTTAAGTTTTAAGTATAATTTATGAAATCAACAGAAAAATATGGTAAAGAGATTGATCTAGCCCTTTCATTGTGGGTTAAATTAGTCCGCTCACATTCGGTCTTTACAAAAAAGTCTATTGAAGATATAAGACGTTATGGTTTGACCGAACCACAGTTTGGGGCATTAGAATGTCTCGGACATCTTGGACCAATGACAATCGGAACTCTCTGTTCGAAACAGCTTGTCAGCGGCGGAAACATGACTCTCGTAGTCGACAACCTCGAAAAAGAAGGACTCGTTGAACGCATCCACAGTAAAGAAGATAGACGCACAATTATTGTTCAACTAACAACAAAGGGACGGGAGTTATTCGATAAAATATTTATTCAACATGCCACAAGAATTAAAGAACTTGTTTCAGTTTTAGATGTTAAGGAACAAACTCAACTCAGTTCGCTGTTGAAAAAATTAGGTTTTGGAATTAAAGAAAAATAATTTTTTTGCTCGAATATTTTAAGTTTAAAATATTTAAGATAATAATAGAAGAGATTGAAACTTATTTAATAATTTATTGGTTATACTAATTAATGATTTCCCCTTTGCCTTCATCGTCCGACGAAATGGTGCTATGTTGAAGTGTTTAATGATGAATATGAAAAGAATATGTTTATCTGAGGACTTTGAAGGCGTTAATTATTAAAAAGGAAATAATATGATCACGATAAAAAAAAGCAATGAGCGAGGCAAAACAAAATGGGAATGGTTAGATAGTTATCACAGCTTTTCATTCGGTGAATATTATGATCCACAAAATTTGCATTTTGGACCACTTCGAGTAATTAATGATGATATAGTTGCCCCCGGTGGTGGTTTCCCAACTCATCCTCATCAAAATATGGAAATTGTAACCTACGTTTTGAGCGGTGCTTTGGAACATAAAGACAGTACCGGAACTCATGAGGTAATCCGTGTTGGTGAATTACAGAAAATGACCGCCGGAAAAGGGGTTTATCACTCAGAGTTTAACGGTTCACAGAATAATTCCGTTCATCTTTTACAGATATGGATTATACCCAATAAAGCCGGACTTGAGCCGTCTTACGATCAACGCTTATGGAGTGTTGAAGAACGCAAAAACAAACTGCTTAAAGTTGCTTCGCCTAACTTAAATGAAGATACAATCTTTATAAATCAAGATTCATCCATTTACATCTCGTCACTCGAAGCCGGTAATGATCTTTCGTTTAGTAATGAGGATGGACGCGGAATTTATCTTCATATTATAAGTGGAGAAGTTGAGTTGGATAATCAGATTTATACAAACGGAGATGCAATTCAAGTTACAGAAAATGAAATATTTAAATTGAAGGCTATAACGGATGCAGAGTTAATCGCATTCGAAGTTAAAATGAACTTTAATAAATAAAAAAAATCAAAAAAAAAGAGGAGTCCCTATGAAACAGTTATTTGTTCTTATATTCGCAATTATATTATCAACATCTATTTTTGCGCAGACATTTAATTTTGATCGTTCACACAGTGGTGTTAAATTCAGTGTTAGTCACATGGTTATTACAGATGTAGACGGTAGTTTCAAAGAATTCGAAGTGATGGCATCACCAAACGCAAAAGGTGAATTGGAAAAAGTTGAAGCAACTATTAAAGTTGAATCAATTTATACTGAAAATAGTGATCGCGATAAACATTTAAAATCCGCCGATTTTTTCGATGCTGAAAACCATCCCGAAATTAAATTTGTAAGTACTAAAATTGAGAAAAAAGGAAAAAACGGGCTAAAAATTCATGGTGATTTAACCATGCGCGGTGTTACCAAAAAAGTTACTCTTGACGGAAAATTTAACGGACAGGTAAAAGATCCATGGGGGAACACCAGAGTTGGTTATACTGCAACTACATCAGTTAACAGATTTGATTATGGTTTGAATTGGAATAAAGCTATTGAAACAGGATCACTTGTAGTTGGTAAAGAAGTAAAAATAACTTTGAATGTTGAATTTGTTGTAAAATAAAGATTTAAAAACGAATCTTAAAATAGAAAAAGGCTGTCCTACGACAGCCTTTTTTTCTTTACTCGTGTTATTACTTAAACATCGTAATACAAATTAAACTCAAAAGGATGGGGTTGTAGTGCCATCGGTTTAACTTCTTTTTCATACTTATAGCGAATCCATGTTTCAATAACATCGGGAGTAAAAACATCACCGCGTAATAAATATTCGTGATCGTCAGCCAAAGCTTTTAATGCCTCTTGTAAACTTCCGGGAGTTGATGGAACATTCTTTAATTCTTCCGGCTCCATATCGTAAATATCTTTATCAAGCGGCTCACCCGGCTCGATACGGTTTAACACTCCGTCTATTCCGGCTAACATTATTGCAGAAAATGCGAGATATGGATTTGCAGATGGATCGGGGCATCTGAACTCAACACGCTTGGATTTAGGACTTGCAGAGTACATCGGAATTCTAATCGATGCACTTCGATTTCTTTGAGAGTAAGCAAGATTAACGGGAGCTTCGTAACCGGGAACTAATCTCTTATATGAGTTAGTTGTCGGATTTGAAAAAGCGAGAATTGAAGCAGCATGTTTCAAAATTCCACCGATAAAATATAAAGCCATTTCACTTAATCCGGCATAACCGTTTCCTGCGAATAATGGTTTTCCCTTTTTCCAAAGACTAACATGAACGTGCATTCCGCTTCCATTATCGCCAAAAATTGGTTTAGGCATATATGTAACGGTTTTGTTATTCATTTTTGCGGTATTTTTAACAATATATTTGAACATTAATAATTGATCAGCAGCTTTAATAATTGGTTGAAACCTTAGATCAATTTCACATTGTCCGCCGCTTGCAACTTCATGATGTTGAGCTTCAACATCAATTCCGGCATTGATTAAATTTAGAACCATTTCATTTCTTAAATCGACTAATGAATCTGTCGGTGGAACGGGGAAATATCCTTCTTTGTAGCGTGGTTTGTATCCAAGATTAGGGCTTTCTTCTCTTCCGCTGTTCCATCTTCCTTCAACTGAATCAACAAAATAAAAACTGCTGTTTGCTTGTGAATCAAATCTTACATCGTCAAAAACAAAAAATTCAGCTTCGGGACCGAAATAAACCGTATCGGCTAAACCTGTTGATTTAAGAAAGGCTTCCGCTTTTTGGGCAATATTTCTTGGACAGCGTGAATATTTTTCTTTTGTAGCAGGTTCGTAAACATCGCAAATTATACTTAAAGTGGGAGCAGTTATAAATGGATCCATAAACATTGTATCGGGATCGGGAATTATTAACATATCACTTTCGTTAATAGCTTTCCAGCCGCGCATAGAAGAGCCGTCGAAGCCAAATCCATCTTCAAAAGATGAAGCTGAAAATTGACTTACGGGAACTGTGAAATGCTGCCATTGTCCGGGGAAATCCATGAATTTCATATCTACAAATTGTACTTTGTTTTCTTTAATGAACTTTAACACCTTATCAATTGATGAGACTGATTTTGCCATTTTCTATTTCCTTACTTAGTTGTTATGATAAATTTTAATTTTGTTCTAATTCGATTTTTGTTTGTTCTTTTATTGTAGAAAGAACGAAGAAAGATTTTGTTCCTAATACACCCTGCCATGCTTGAATTTCACCGAGAAGTTTTTCGAGTGCCGAGGTATTTTTTACAACTGCTTTCAGAATGTGTGAGCCGTCTCCAAGGATTGAATGACATTCCAGGATTTGCGGATTTTTTTCAACATTTGCAATCAATGTTTTGTAATGTTTAGAAGATTCCATTATAACGAGAATAAAAGCCATGATATCATAACCGAAAACCTTCCGGTCAATTTTGGCATAATATCCTTTTATAATTCCTTTTTCTTCTAATTTATTGAGGCGTTCACTTACTGAAGGAATTGACATCCCGATTTCTTCTGCAAGCTGACTTCTTTTTGTTCTACCTTCAGTTTGAAGGGTATTTAATATTTTAATATCTAAGGCATCAAGCATAATTTAACTAAATTTATTAGGTAATATTTTAATAACGGCTGTAAATATAAGGTAAGTGAATCTAAATAAGCAAGAAATATTTTAATGTTGAGAAAAAATTTTAAAAGTGTTTTTCTTTGCATTATTCGCTGTGGCTGAAAGAGAGGGATTTGGGAGGGAGGCTTTTTCACGGCTGTCGAGAACCACTTCTCGACAGAAGAAGCGGTAAAACTAAAATATAATTAATCAGCGAAGTGTTTGAAACGATGTCAGCAAAAACATCCGCAAAGTTATTAAAGACTAGTTATCTTTTTTGTTTTTTTGATTTTGTATATTTGGAATATGCACATAAATCTTTGCATTTTTATATTAACTCAATTAGGCAATTATGTCCTTAAACTCGTTAACAAAACTATTAGTTATAATATTACTCCCGTTACTCTTTACTGCGGTGAGTTGTAATAAGCCGACAGAGCCAACTATCGGGAACGTAACAATAACTGTTGAAGATGTCTCTTGCACAGAAGTTTGGCTTGCTGTTAATACCGGTAATATACAACTGCCGGGACAGTTTGTCCTTTACGAAAACAACAGACGTAAAACAGAGATTACCTTCACTCAAAGAGATACAGTAATTGTAATAGAAAACCTACTCCCCAAACAGAACTATAGTTATAAACTAATGAACTCCAATAATGTAAGTAATGAAACACTTGCAATAACCCTTGACACCACAAGCCACAACTTTACCTGGCAGACATTTGAGTTTGGACAGCACAGCAGCAGTGTACTTTACGATGTAGCAATAATAGATGAAAACAACATTTGGGCTGTTGG
>JAUXVN010000073.1 GCA_030684555.1 Ignavibacteria bacterium | reverse complement strand
TCTCTTCTTAAATCCCATTTTAAACCACTCGCTCTAAGGTTTGGTCCCGTCATTCCGTAATTAATTGCAGTTTCGAGGGGAAGAATTCCGACATTTGCAGTTCGTTCTGTAAAAATTTTATTATAAGATAAAAGATTATTTAATTCTGTAATTTTCGGACGATAGTAGGTAACAAATTCTTTTGCTTTTCTTATAAAATCAGGATGAAGGTCATGTGAAAGTCCACCAACCCATATATAATTGTATAAAAGTCTTGCTCCACAGGTTTCTTCAAACAAAGAAAGGATTCGTTCACGATCAGCAAAGAGATAGAGGAAAGGTGTAAAAGCACCTATATCGAGTCCGTAAGTTCCGAGAGCAACCATGTGAGAAGCAATTCTTTGCAATTCTGCCATGATTACTCTAATATATTCAACTCTTTCGGGAACTTGAATCCCCATAAGTCTTTCTACAGCAATAGCATAACCCAATTCATTTGACATTGAAGCGAGATAATCCATACGGTCAACGTAAGGAATAATTTGCGGGTAAGTCATTGCTTCACAATGTTTTTCAAAGCAGCGATGCAAATAACCGACGTGCGGTTTTACTTCAACAATTAATTCTCCGTCAAGTTTTATCTCAAGACGAAGCACTCCGTGTGTTGACGGATGTTGTGGTCCCATATTAAGGACCATTTCTTCTGTTTTCAGTTTTGAATAATCAGTCATCTGTTATAAAGTTTCAGTTTTCAATTCAAGATCAATATAGAATAAAACCTTTGCGATTTCATTAACAATCAATAAGGAACTTTCATTCCTTGATAAAATTCCGGATTCTTATAATCTTTTCTTAAAGGATAACCAAATTCCCAATCGTATGGCATTAAAATTCTCCTTAAATCAGGATGATTAAGGAAAATAATTCCAAACATGTCGTACGCTTCTCGTTCATTAAAATCAGCAGAGTGCCAAACGTGTGTAACCGATTCAATTTCAGGTTTATCTTTTGAAACGCTGCATCGTAAAACTAATTTATGTCTTAAAGAAGTTGATTCTATATGATAAACAACACTTAGTGTACCACTTTGATCGACAATGGTTCCATCCTCTTGTTTAACTTTTTTGTCATTCATATCATCAAGTCCGGATAGCAACATCAAATTGTCAAATTTTAACTCATCAGTATCTTTTAGAAAAAGAGAGATATCATGAATTTTAAGAGGATCGATTTCAATAATTGATTCAGTAGGCAAATTCGTAATTGAATTACCAATTACATCACCAAATTTTTCTTTCAATAAATTATAAACTTCTTCGTGCGTTTTCATGCGACTTCTTTTTTTACTAATGATTCATTTCGGATTTTTTCCTGAAGTTTTAATAATCCTTCAAGTAATGCTTCGGGGCGGGGCGGACAACCGGGAACGTAAACATCAACCGGAATAACTCTATCTATTCCTTTCAAAACATGATAACCATGTTCCCAATAAGGACCTCCGCAATTTGAACAGCTTCCCATTGAAATTACATATTTTGGATCGGGCATTTGTTCATAAAGACGTTTAATTCTTGTCGCCATTTTTAAGGTAACAGTTCCGGAGATAATTATAATATCGGCTTGACGGGGCGAGGCTCTCGGGATAACACCAAATCTATCAAAATCGTAGTGCGAAGCGGAAGTTGCCATCATTTCAATTGCACAGCAGGCTAATCCAAAACCAACTTGCCAGAGAGATGATAAACGTGCCCAATTAAGTAGATCGTCGACTTTTGTGATAACAATATTATCGTCAACAAATTCTTGATCTAATAAGCCCATAAAAATTCCATCCGTGAGATAAATCTAAATTACTTAATAATAATAATAACCAAAATTTTTTTTGTGATAATGAATCCAAGTTTATAACTCAGCATTATCAATTAAGATTAGCATCTTTTGCTAATGAATTTTCTTTTTGTAGTGAGGGAGGTGTAATTCTGGGGCGTGCCCATTCAAGATCCCCCTTTTTCCATTCATATGCCATACCGATACCGAGAAGTACCAAAAAAATTCCCCCAATAAGATATCCGGCAAAACCGAGTTCTTTATAAACCATAACCCATGGAATGAGCATTACAACTTCAACATCAAAAATGAGAAAGATTAATGCAACAACGTAAAACCGTATGTTAAATTTTACCCATGGAGAGCCGACTGCATCTTCGCCACATTCATAAGTCAGAAGTTTTTCTTTTGATGGCCGGGCTGGTCTAATTAGTTTAGCTGTGAAAATTCCTACAACAACAAAAATTATTGCAGTCAATAAGAAGACAAATATTTTACCGAATTCAGTTAGCATATATTCAAATAATGTTTCTTGAAAAATTACTATAGATTTGTAAGAATGTCAAGAATTGATAATTAAAAAATATGAATGATATGGACTTTATTACGATAAATATAAAATTAGTGACAATTATTTTTAGGGAAGTCGCACTATTGTGTTGCGGATAAATTTAATGGACAAAAAAAGATGACATCAAAATAGATGTCATCTCTTAAAAGAACTTTAACTGTACTACTTACTTTAGCAGCATCATCTTCTTAGTTTGATTAAAACTTCCTGCTTGAAGTTTGTAAAAATAAATTCCACTCGAAAGTTTTGAAGCGTTAAAATTAATTTCGTAATTACCAGCACTTTTATTCTCGTTTACCAAAGTGGCGACTTCGTTTCCAAGTATGTGTTAAATCCGCTCGTCCCTCTATAGATACTACCGGCAACATAAACGTTTCCTATTTTATCAACTGCAATATCCACCGCAGAAACACTATCAGTTCTCGTCAACCAATCCTGCTGAACCTGCGTAAATGATTATGAATTCAGAAAACATAAATCAATAACTAGAAAAACAATTTTATTGGTTTTCATATTAACACCTATAAATTTTCTACACTTTACTGAATTATTTCTTTACTATCTCAACTCTTCTGTTCAGCTCTTTTTCTTATATTTGATACGTAACGACTGAATGACTTGATCAACATCAGGTGCATACTTATCAAAATCCGTTGGATCACTTGAAGGGAAAAAGTACATAAATACAACTCGTATTCCATCCCGGTAGAGAGCCGTGTAACGAACTTTGGCACCGAGGCCATACGTACAGTCGAAACCTTTCGTATCTACAACGGAGAAATTCCAGTTCGCGCTTAAATCTTTTACACTAAAACCGGAGATTGATTTTTCGAAAAGCATTGCAAACTCCTGAGGATTTTGATCAGATACATTGTGACCATAGATTATGAGAAACGGCTGCGGATTATTTGATGTGTCGGTAGAAATTAGTTTAAACCCGTTCCAGTTTTCCGGCTCCTTCTCACCTTCACCGACGGAGATCGAGGAGCTATACAAACCTGATTTCATTTCTTCGTAAGGGTCTTGTTGTACAATTTTTATGAAAGTCCAGCTTTTCGGAACGGTTACTTCAAATTGATACTCTTCATTTCCAATTGTTACTGAATCCTGCTGGTTTTGTTCGCCTGCTATGAGCGGGGATGTATTTGTAAGAAGGACAATTACGATAGTTGCTGCTATAGTAAAGAAAACAGCGAGAGGATCTAATAGAATTAAATTTAATCTTTTCTTTTTATTTGAAACTTTCACATTAGCACCTATAAAATTTGTTAAACTTAAAAAAATTATTTCTTTACTATCTCAACTCTTCTGTTAAGCTCTCTTCCTTCTTTAGTATCATTTGCTGCCACAGGCGCCAGTGGACCAACACCTTGCGCCTCAAGACTAGTTGAGGAAACTTTATACTTTGTAATTAACTCATTAACAATAGCTTCAGCCCTTTTTTGTGAAAGCTCGATATTATCTTTTAGATTGCCCACATTATCAGTATGCCCAACTACATAAATTTGAAGTGAAGGATTTTTTTGAAGAAGCGTAGCGATTTCTTTCAAGGTTTCAGCGGATTCCGGTTTGATATCGGATTTACCGGTATCAAAATAAATCCCATAAACTGCCATATGACCATCTTTAAGAATATTTGCTTTGAGAATATCCGCTGTAACTTTGACCATCCCGGTTTCCATCGGTTTTTCCTCAACTACTCTTATCTTCGTCCAGGGACCTTCTGCTACAAATACACCAATCCATACATTGCCTTCTTTTCTTTTTTGAAATGCAGTCAGGTAACGTTCGGGAGGATAATATCCAATTGTTTCGATTTGAATTTCAGGTCCGCATTCCTCTTTACTGCAGCTAAACTTAATCTCAAACCCAGCTTTCTTAAAAGCTTCCTCATAATTGCGCATTCGTTCAAGTGAAGAACGGTTGTCGGGGTCCCTATAATCTATTCTTGTAACTTTTCCTTCGACCTTCTCAGTTTTAACAGTACCATCTTCCTGAACTTTGCCGACTACAAACTGCTGTTCATCAAACTCTTTCACTTCCTGACTTTCGATAAATGATCCTTCAAAGGCTTTTATTAATGGATGACCTTCATTTTGGGCTAAGGAAAATGGGGTTGCAGCTATTACAATTGCAAGATAGAGTATTGCTGCAATTATTTTTGAATGGACTAGATTTCGTTTGAACATTTTTATTTTCCTTATTTAATTAGTATCATTTTTCGGGTTTCAACAAATGAACCAGCCTGAAGTTTGTATAAATATATTCCACTCGAAAGTTTTGAAGCGTCAAAATTAACTTCATAAACTCCCGCCGGTTTTTCTTCGTTCACTAACGTTGCAACTTCATTGCCAAGCACATCGTAAACTTTTAA
>JAUXVN010000071.1 GCA_030684555.1 Ignavibacteria bacterium | reverse complement strand
TATAAGATATTTTTGTTTTATAAAATCAGAACCGTAATGCTCTAAACCCCAACAAACTAAAGAATTATTTACCGACATAATAACACCGACACTCGCATCAATTTTTGAGATTTCAATCATTGCAAGCACATAGCTGATTGTATCCATTCCGGCACCACCGTATTCAGGAGAGACCATCATTCCTAAAAACCCAAGTTCACCCAGCTTCTTTACAATTTCTGCAGGGAACTCTGCATTTTTATCCCGTTCTACTGCACTTGGAGCTATTTCTGCTTCAGCAAATTCTTTTGCGGTTTGTTGAATCATTAGTTGTTCTTCGGTAAAATCAAATTTCATAAAAAACCTTTTAAGTTAAATTGGAATATTTATCATTTGTTCAAATTTACTTTTTTTGAATGAAAGTTTCAGATTTTTTTTGCTAAACTTATTCACAAATTTGTTAGTTTAAGGATTCGAAAATTAATCGATTATTAAACTAAATTGATGGTTCTATTTTTTAATTAACAGATGAAGCAGCAGAACACCTATAGATTTTTTGATGTGATCGTTGCGATATTACTTTTAATAATATTGCTGCCGGTTATTTTGATATCAATTATTATCAGCCTAATTGAATTAAGAATGTCTCCATTTTATACACAACAAAGAGGATTGAGTATTGATGGAAAACTTTTCACGATTTATAAAATTAGAACTGTAGATGAAAAACCAACCGGACATGAGACTATTGAGAGAAGATTTTTACAAAGCCCAAGTCTAATCGAGAAAGTACCAATGTTTTGTAAAATATTAAGAATTACCGGATTTGATGAGCTTCCGCAATTAATTAATGTACTAAAAGGTGAGATGAGTATAGTAGGTCCACGTCCGCTCGATTTATTTGATTTACAATTTATTAAAGACCATCACCCTGAACTTGATAAAATGAGGATGGAGTTAAAATCAAAATCCGGAATACTTGGATTATGGCAATTATACGGCAAACGTGAGCTGGGAGCAAAAAATCTGCTTGAATGGGATTTATGTTATGAAAAAAACATGAATGTTTTTCTCGATGTTAGAATTATTCTAAATACCCTCTTTCATTTCTTATCAATAAATAAATCAAAAGAAGACTCGATTTTTACTAAAAAAAGTTGAACCTGGTTTTGCAGTTACTATAAATTATTATCCCGAATGATCGAAAATAAAAAAATATTCAAAGGTTTGACGCTTGACGAATTAAAAGTTTGGTGCGATGAAAACAAACTGCCGAAATTTCGCGCCGATCAAATTTTTAACTGGATGTACAATTATCTTGTAACTGATTTTAACGAGATGTTAAATCTTTCCAAAGATTTAAGGAATAAACTTTCCGAAGAATATACTTTAAACACATTGGAATTAATTGATTCAAAATCTTCCGATAACAATAAAACTAAAAAGTTAATCTTCAAAACTTCATCCGAACATTTTATTGAATCAGTAATTATACCGGATCAGAATAGAGTGACATTATGCGTTTCAACTCAAGTTGGCTGCCCGCTCGACTGTCAATTTTGTGCTACAGGATTGATGGGTTATAAAAAGAATCTAACTTCGGGAGAAATTTTTGATCAATATGCTCATGCACAACGACTCACCGGAAATGAAATTACTAATATCGTATATATGGGAATGGGTGAACCTCTTCTCAACTTTAACAATACTCTCAAATCTCTCGAAATTTTTGCCGAAAAAGTTACAGAGGGAATTAGTCTGAAAAAAATAACAGTTTCAACAGCCGGAATTGCACCTAAAATTCTCGAGCTTGCTAAATCTGGACTCAAATCAAAATTAGCTTTATCACTTCACTCCTGTTTTGAAGATATTAGAAGTAAAATAATGCCGATTAATAATAAGTATTCACTTAAAGAAAATCTAAACGCAGTAAATTTTTATGCGGAACAAACAGGAACTCGAATTACGTTTGAATATGTAATGTTAAAAGGATTAAATGATAGAAAAGAAGATGTTAAAGCATTGATTTCATTATCGAAAAGAATTCCTTCCAAAATTAATATCATCCCTTTTAATTCTTTAGAACATATGAATCCTTCCGGATTTTCGGCTGAACTTAAACCAACTTCAAAAACTAAAATTGAAGAATTTGTTGACCGATTAAGAAATAGCAATATTACAGTCCTCGTACGAGATACGCAAGGAGATGATATTGCAGCAGCATGCGGTCAACTTGCAATAAAATATTGATAATTCTATGCGAAAACTTACTCACGAAGAAATCACACAAAAACGAAGTAAATTAGAGTTAATTCATCTTACAAAAAAACTTCCTGTTTATGTAATACTTGATAACATAAGAAGTAACTACAACGTCGGGTCCATTTTTCGTACATCTGACGGAGTGATGATTGAGAAGCTCTATTTATGCGGTTATACACCTCATCCACCAAAAAAGGAAATTTTAAAAACCGCACTCGGTGCAACTGAAAGTGTGAAATGGGAATATGATAAAGAGGCAAAAGATGTTATACATTCTTTGAAAAACGAAGGGATTAAAATTGCGGCATTAGAATTAACAGAATTCAGCAAAACTTATTCAGAGCTTGATCACTCGGTATTCCCAATGTGTTTGATTGTTGGAAATGAAATTTCCGGAGTCAAACAAGAGTTGTTAGATTTATGTGATTTTTCAATTGAAATTCCTCAATACGGAATTAAGCAATCTCTTAATGTTGCAGTTGCATACGGCGTAGCGATTTTTGATTTACGAAGAATATTTGATCAATCTATTAAATAGCGGAAGTATAAAAATTTTCTCCATTATCTTTAGTATGGATTAACAACATTCCGGCACGAACTAGATTTATTATTGCTCGGGAAGCACGTCTTTGAGAGATATTACAAAGTTCCGCTAATTGTTGCACAGTAATCATTTCATTCTTATCCAAAAAAGAAAAAGTTCTCTCTTCAATTGAACCAATTTTATATTTATGGAGAGATTTACTTCCGGACTTAAATAACTTGATCATTTCTTTACTTGCCGGAACAGATTTATCATTTATTCTAACATAAACCTGCGAGATATTTATATCAATCTCCGGAAGATAATCTTGAATCCGATGTGGTTTATCACGTGATTCGGTTATTTCTGCAACTACAATTTCTTTACCGTATAGCTCAATGTAATGAAGTTTGAAATGGATTGGTGGTTCACAATATTTTTCGGCGGCTTCTTTAATTAATTCGGCTTCCCCCTTTTCACTCTGAACCCCAACAATATTTTTATCATCGTCAATGCCAAAAATGATATTTCCCCCTTTAGTATTTGCGAAAGCAATCATCTCTTTTGCGATTCTCTCAGCAGAGGAAAACTTAAGTTTAAATTCTATATTAAGGTTTTCACCTTCATTTATTAGGGCAATCAGTTGTTTTCGTAACATTTAAATATCAAGAATAACATCGTTCAAACGACCACGAATTATTGATGACCTTCTTAAAACATAGTTGCTGTTAACATTCGGTTTGTGTTTGAGCGGCGATGGAATCACTGCAGCAAGTCTTGAAACCTGGTTTGTGTTTAGTTCACCCGGACTTTTTTGAAAATATTCATCGGCAGCGGAATGGATTCCAAAAATTCCATCTCCCCACTCAATAATATTTACATACTGTTCTAAAATTGCTTTCTTCGAAATTTCTTTTTCCATTCTGAATGTTACAAGTAATTCTTTAGCTTTACGAATTACACTTTTATCTGTGGTAAAATACAAATTTTTAGATAACTGCATTGTAATTGTACTTCCGCCGCGAACGTTCCTTTTTCGGCGTGTATTAAGTCTTAATGATGTTTTCAATTCTTTCCAATCAACACCATTGTGATTAAAGAAATTTCCGTCTTCCATTGATATTATTCCTTTAAGCAAATTTGAATTGACATCTTCAATATCAACAAAACTTTGGCGCGGGTAAAAGAGAAGATAATCTTCGATAGCACGCTGTTCCATTAAAGATGTAAATCTAGTTGATTGAAATTCTAAAAGTGGGATTTGAAGTCCCGGTAGACTGAAGTATAAAATGAAGAGAATATAAAAAAGAACAAATCGGAATTTTTTCTTCTTGAATATCGGTAAGAATTTATCCCAATAAAATCCTAATTCGTTCATTTTTACTAAACCACTTTAGAATTAGGTTTGATGTGGTAAATCAATTTCATCTGAAGTTTAAAATTATTCGAAATAACGATGCTCTTATTCTCATCAGGAGGAGTTTCCTCCTCATCCTTATTCTCGGGTTGTTTCTCGGGATTTTCTATAACAGGTTCATCAGTAGGTTCTTCCGGAATATTCTTCTCATCAATTTTAACAGGAATTTCTTTAAGAGTGTCTGCTGCTGCCGCTTTCATTATCGAATCAGCAATTTCAATACTACGCAAACTATCGAGTGTTTTTTTGATTGAATCCTGACGAAGATTCTCGATTCTTGTTTTTTCCTGTTTATAAAAACTTAATTTCGGATTTACCTTAACAGCATACTGCGAACGAGGATATTTTGTTACGAGAGTATCATAAATAGATGCTGCAGAATCCTTCAACGATAATTTTTCTTCAAGTATCCATCCCGAAGTATACAAAGATTTTGGAGCATAATCAGACTTTGGGAATTCTATATGGATTTTGTAAAATTCATTTAAAGAAACTTTATAATCTTTCAATGTCAATTTATCTTCAGCTAAAGCATAAATATCGCGAGCGGGATCAAAATTGAGATCAATCAATGGTTTATTCAACTGATGTGCAACAGCATTAACAATTGGGAGTTTTCTATAATTATTATAAATGAATTGATAGATACTGTCACCAACCGCAGAATCACCAACTGAAAAATAATAAGTACCAATTGAGTAAAGGGCTTCCGGATAAATCTTAGAATTAGGATAATTATCTATTACTGTTTTATAGTAGTAATAAGCAGAATCATAAACAAAAAATTCTGTAAAGAATAAATTGCCAAGATCAAAACTATTTTTCGTATAGAGAACAGCTATTGAATCTACACTAATATTTGGTCTCTGTGGAGCAGTTCTTGTTTGAAGAGTAGTTTGTGAAGTCTGTGTACCTTTACCTCCATCATCACCGAATTGGGAAGTATTGCTTTGGGTTTCTTCTAAAATTCTTTCTTGTTCCGTTGCAAATTCAATTGAATCTCTTTCAAATGCAGTAGTATCGATTAGATATTCACGCTGCTTAGAAAAACTTAGTTGATTACCAACAAGTGTACGATATTTATTAAAAAGTTGACTCTTGTTTTTTATCTTTTGTGCATAATCCACATTTGATGTTGAGGTTGAAGCTTTTTGATAATAGACGAATGCACTATCATAATTAAAAATGTCGATTTCAAACATCTCGCCCATTTCATACCTTGCAAGTCCGGCAGTTACAGAGTTACTGAAAGCCGTATCGATATACTTAAATTTATCGTATGCGTCATTGTATCTTTCCAACTGCTTGTACGCTAAGCCGATTTCCAAATCTATTACATCATAACTCAAGTTGTTTTTATCCTCAGAGCGAAGCTCTGATAATACTTTTAACGCTTGTTCATCTTCCTTTAACAGCCGCATCATTTTAGCATATTTGAGTTGACTATTTAATTCATAATCGAATGATGGTGAGTGTTTTTTTACTAAGAGATAAGCTTCTGAAGCCGACTTTAAATTATTTAATCTAAAGTTAAGTTCACCTATCTCATACGCTGTTTGCGAAAGGATTTCACTATTATCTGCAATTGTTAGCAATTCGTTTGCAATTTTTAGTGCTTCAGAATATCTCTCATTTTTTATATAAGCTCGAATTTCCTCAACATAAATCAAACTTAACAATTCGTTATTCTCACTAGAAAGAGCTTTTTCTTTAAGTTTAGAAAGAAGGTCCAAAGCTGCATCAAAATTTCTGAGCTGGATTTGAGTTCTTGCTATCCACAATTCTGCTTCGGGAACCAACTTACTCTCCGGCACTTTTGAAATCAGTTCATTAAATTTTCTCTGTGCTCTAGGAAAAAGTTTCTGATAGTAGAAAGCTTTTCCGGTCATAAAAAGTGCGTTATCTACGAAAGAGCTTTCCGAATTGAATTGGAGAATTTTAGATGACTTCTCAATCACCTTATTAAGTGTTTGATTAGCAGTATTCGGAATGCTTGGTTCATTAATATTGTAAATATCTTTTCTCTGTTCAAGAATAGCTAATTCAGCTTCCTCGTAAAGATCCTTTGCATTATAATAGACATTGAAATATGTTGTAAAATCATACCAAACATTACAACCGGAAAGTATAATTGAAGAAAGAAAAACCGATAAAATAAAAATTGATAATTTCTTTTTCATTCTAACCAAAATGGAATTATAGTTAAATATTTTCACAATGCTTCTCTTCCAGACTCTTCAGTTCTTATACGAATTACATCCTCAATTTCAGAGACAAAGATTTTTCCGTCTCCGATTTGACCTGTTTTTGCCGTTTTCAAAATTGCCTCGATTACTTTTTCCAATTTCTCTTTTTCAATAACGATTTCAATTTTTATTTTAGGGACAAACTCAATACGATATTCACTACCTCGATAAGTTTCCGTGTGACCTTTTTGCCTGCCATAACCACGAACCTCGGTAATAGTCATTCCCTTTGCCCCAAGTTCAATTAATGCTTCTTTAACCTCATCAAGTTTGAACGGGCGAATAATAGCTTCAACTTTTTTCATAATGAAAACCTTTTGTTAAAGTTTACCGTGACATTGTTTGTATTTTTTACCGCTGCCACAAGGGCAAGGATCATTTCTACCAACTTTTTCTTCAACTCGAACCGGTTGAATCTTTCCGGCTGTTGCGGGATCACCTTGTCCAGGATTTTTACTCATTCCTATACCAACCGTATTTTGTTTGGTTTCGATCATTCTTCCGCGCGAAGGTCTCCTTCGCTGCTCCGGAACTTCATTCGGATTTTGAGGAAAGAATTTAAATACCGATGCTACAGTCTCATTTCTAATTTGGTCAAGAAGGCTGATAAATAAATTATATGCTTCGCCTTTGTACTCTATCAAAGGATCTTTTTGTCCATACGCTCTTAAACCGATTCCTTCCTTTAGATCATCCATTTCACGTAAATGTTCTTTCCATTTTTGATCTATCACAGTGAGAACTGAATATCTTTCTAATGCAGCCATTAATTCCGAGCCAAGCATTTCTTCCTTTTTACGATAGAATTCCTTTGCTTCCGCTTCTATTTTATCGGCAATTCCATCTTTACCAAGTGCTTCAAATTCATCCGGATTAATTTTTGTTTCAACCAAGAAATTATGAAGGACTTCTTCGTGGATTTTTTCTATGTTAGCATCATCGTAGGATTTAGCAACAATTTCTTCAACAAATTCTGAGAGATTATCAAAAACTTCGGTTTTGAGTCTTTCGCCTTGCAATGCGCGGTTTCGTCTTGAATAGATTACTTCACGTTGTTGATTCATAACGTTATCATACTCAAGCAAACGTTTTCTTATTGAAAAATTGTTTTCCTCAACTTTTTTCTGAGCACGTTCAACTGATTTAGTGATAAGTGGATGTTGAATTACTTCTCCTTCTTGAATTCCCATTCGTTCCATAACCGAAGCAATTCGGTCGCTGCCGAATAATCTCATAAGATCATCTTCAAGACAGAGATAAAATTTGGTTGTACCCGGATCGCCTTGTCGTCCTGATCGACCACGTAACTGTCTATCAATTCGTCTGGATTCATGCCGTTCTGTTCCGAGAATATATAATCCACCACGTTCGCGTACTCCTGCACCAAGTTTTATATCTGTTCCTCGACCCGCCATGTTTGTAGCGATTGTAACAGCTCCAATTTGTCCGGCTGACGAAACAACTTCTGCTTCCCTTTGATGCTGCTTCGCGTTAAGTACATTGTGAGGAATTCCCTTACGCTTTAACATTCGCGCAATAGTTTCAGAAACTTCAACAGAAGTAGTTCCTACTAAAACGGGTCTGCCTTCTTTACGTAATTCTTCAATCTTTTCAATTACAGCGTTAAATTTTTCACGCTTAGTTTTGAAGATTGCATCATCTTGATCTTCACGAGTAGTGGGTTTATTAGTCGGAACAACAACAACTTCAAGTTTATAAATTTGGTAAAATTCACCTTCTTCTGTTTCAGCAGTTCCGGTCATACCGGCGAGTTTATTATACATTCGAAAATAATTTTGAAGTGTTATAGTTGCTAAGGTTTGAGTATCCCTTTCAACTTTAACATTTTCTTTTGCTTCGATAGCTTGATGTAAGCCGTCTGAGTATCGTCTACCGGGAAGCACACGCCCTGTAAATTCATCAACGATGGCTATTTTACCATCTTCGGTAATAACATATTCATCATCTTTTTCGAATAGAGTATACGCTTTTAACAATTGATGAAGTGTGTGAATTCTATCACTTCGTTCGCTGTAAGCGTGATAAAGTGCATCTTTCTTTGCAATTTTTTCTTCCAAACTTAGATTCGGATCATTTTCAAATTTACTGATTTCTGTACCAAGATCAGGAAGAACGAAATAGTGTTTATCTTCTCTGCTCCCCTTTGAGAGTTCTTCTCGACCTTTTTCCGTTAAATCGATAGTATTATTTTTTTCATCGATTACAAAATAAAGTTCATCATCAATAACAAACATGTTTTTAGCCTTTTCACGAAGAAACTCTAGTTCAACCTCTTGCATCAATTTTTTATTTGATGGTTCTGAAAATACTTTTGCAAGTTTTTTGCTTTTAGGAAGTCCGCGATAAGCGCGCAGAAGTGATTTACCGGCTTCAAAACTGGCATTTTTGTCAGTTGAATTCGTTAGTAGTTCTTCAGCCTCTTGAATAATTTTCGCTACAAAATTTGTTTGTAATCTGTGTAATCTTTCAATGTTCGGTTTCATTTCATCAAACTTTTGATCATCTACATCAACTGCACCGGAGATGATTAGCGGTGTTCTTGCCTCATCAATAAGTACAGAATCGACTTCATCCACTATTGCATAATTGTGAGGGCGCTGAACTTGATGATCTTTGTCAACAGCCATATTATCACGTAAATAATCAAAACCGAATTCATTATTTGTACCGTATGTAATGTCACAGGCATATTGAACTTTACGTTGATCAGGACTCATTGTATTTAAAATTACACCAACAGTTAAACCATGGAATTTAAAGATTTCCCCCATCCATTCTGAGTCACGTTGAGCAAGATAATCATTTACGGTAACAAGGTGAACACCTCTACCGGTAAGCGCATTCAAATACATTGGCAAAGTAGCTACAAGCGTTTTACCTTCACCCGTTGCCATTTCTGCGATTTTTCCTTGATGAAGAACAACCCCTCCCATCAACTGAGTATCATATGGAACCATATCCCAATTTTGCTTATGCCCCATGACTGTCCAACTTGTTCCCACAAGCCGTCGGCAGGTATCTTTAACTACAGCGAATGCTTCCGGAAGTAATTCATCGAGGATTTCTTCAAATTTAGCCTGGAGTTCTGTTTCAAGTTCTTCTAATTGGTCGTGGATGGCTTGACGATCAAACTCCTCATTGGATTGAAGTTCAGTATTTAGTTCGTCAATTTTTCCTCTAATTTCAGCCGTACCGTTTTGGATTATTTCTTTAAAGGAATCTGTTTTTTGTTTTAACTGTTCATCTGATAAATTTTTACATTCTTCAAAATATTTGTTTATTTCAACAACTATAGGTCTTAAAGGCGCAATATCTTTTTCGTGCTTATCGCCAAATAACTTTTTGAAAAGATTTAACATCCGGATTACTCCACTGGAAAATGTATTAAAAATTAATTACCCATTTTAAAAGATGCAATTTAAGAAATTTTACACTCCTCTTACATCACAAATATCATTTAACTTAAAATTTGTTATCGTTTCTGAAAAGCATAATTTTGTTGAAATGTATTGTATAATATGAGTAAAATCTGTTTTAACTAAAAAATAATGAATTCACGTAAAACATCTTTTTCGGAAAAATTTGTCAATGAAATTGCCGGTTGGTTAACCGGATATTTTTCATCTGAGATGTTAGACGAATTATTTAAAATTTTTCAAAATCAACTAAATAAGAATTTTTTCACGGAGTCTTCTGAAAATAATCTGCACAGAATCTTAAGTGCTTCCTACGATCGAGTTTGTTTATTAAAAGACATACTAACAAATAAACATTATGCAGAAATTCTTATTTCATTAGTTTCTAACAGCAATTATCTTACTGATATTGTCGTTAGAAACCCCGAATATCTGAATTGGATTCTAAATACAGATGCTCTCAATACAAAACTCTCGCAGAAACCTTTTCTACAAGAAAGTTCAGAAAAGTTATTGATTTATAATTCTTTTAAATCGAAAGTGAATCTATTAAAGTCGATAAAACGAAGAGAAATTTTAAGAATCGGGATTAGGGACACTCTTGGAATTCAATCTTTAAAAGAAACAACTTTTGAACTTTCGTTTCTCGCCAATAACTTAACTTCAATTCTATTTGAAATTTGTTTCAATGAAATTAAAGAGAAATACAAAATAAAATCTCCAGGTCCCAAATATGTTTTAATTTCCTTAGGAAAATTGGGCGGAAACGAACTTAATTACAGTTCGGATATTGATTTAATTCTCTGTTATGAAAAGAACGCAAAAATCAGTAGTAAACTTGAGCATTTTGAATTTCTAAATGAAGTCATTTATTTATTCATAGAATCTGCATCCGGTTTTACCGAAGGGGGCTATCTTTATCGGGTTGATTTCCGATTGCGCCCGGACGGCAAAAATTCCCCATTGTGCAGAAGTATGAACGATACTCTAAATTACTATGAGATCAAGGGAGAAGATTGGGAACGGCAAATGCTAATTAAAGCTGGTTATGTTTGTGGTGACAAACAGATGTATGATTACTTTTTAAATTATTTGCGTCCGTTTATTTTTCCGACATCTTTTACAAAATCTCCAATTGAGCAAATCAGAAGATTACGAAAAGTGACCATTGACCGAATCAATTCCGAACACGATATAAAGTTATCGTTTGGTGGAATTCGTGATATTGAATTTTCGGTTCAAGCTTTGCAATTGATTAATGCGGGAACGAATAAAGATTTAAAATCTTCCTCAACACTCGAGGCTATTGAGAAACTTTTTAATCATTCACTTCTTTCAAAAGATGAAACTGATAATCTAACAAAACATTACATTCTATTTAGACGAATTGAACATTTCCTTCAATTGATGAATGACCAACAAACACACACACTTCCGGAACATGGCGAGGTTTTATCTAAGCTATCTTTTTTTCTGAATTATAAAAACCAAAAAGAATTTCAAAAAGAACTAACGAAAGCAAAGAATTTTGTTCGAGATTTTTCCACATCTCTTTTTGCCGAAACAGGTGATGCAGAAATAAAAAAAGACGCCTTCAATGAAATAAATTTTCTCGATAAATCAAGAGCTAAAAAGAATATTCTTTTCCTTCGTGAAGGAAAAGGGTTATTAGAGCAGCGTTCATTTGATCAAAAAACAACAAACGCTTTTCTTAATATTGAGCATATAGTTGAACAAAGACTAAAAACTTCCAGCAACCCTGATCAATCATTAGATAATTTTGTTAGAATTATTAAATCATCAAAATTTCCTTCACTATGGTATGAACAACTTGGTAATTCATCATTCGCAAATCCATTTTTTCATACATGTGAATTTTCGCAGTATTCAATAAATCTTTTTGCTGAAGCTCCTTATTTGAGGGAAGTTTTTCTTTCGGGGAAAGTATTTCGGCGGTTAGATGATTCGTTCCACAATTTTTCTGTGAAAGAATTGCATTTGATTTTATCTGTACAGCTCTCATTAAATATTTTAACAAGAAGTGAAGTATCAAGTTATTTGAGTAAATATTGTAGAGTAAAATTTAATTCTCTATTCGAACAATATTTTAAGTCAAAGCGTTATAAATCGAAAATTATTGTGGCAGCCTTAGGAAGTTTTTCATCAAATGAAATGACATTTTTTTCTGATATCGATATTATTTTTGTTTCCGAAGGATGTGAAAAGTATGAGAACATTCAAACAGATTTTTTTAAGTTCTTAAATTTATTAAAAAGTGAGTTGGCTCCCCATACCGTTGATTCACGTTTGCGCCCTGAAGGTAAAACGAGTCTCATCATTTCAGATATAAAAAAATATCAGGAATATTTGCGTAATCGAATGCAAACTTGGGAACTGCAAGCCGTCACTAAAATTGACTTTCTTTGTGGAAACAGACAATTGTATGAGAATTTTTTAACCTCAATAGTTAATCATGCCGGGACTTTAGAAATAAATAGAATAAGAAAAGATGTTTTAGATATGCGGCAGAGAATTTATCCTATTTCTGTGGGAAATATTATTAATAAAATCCACATAAAAAAAAGTCGTGGCGGTATTACTGACATTGAATTTATTATTCAATTCTTAATTCTTTGCTCACCCGATTTATTAAATTATATTTCGGGGAAGAATATTGGTGAAGTAATCCATTTGTTGAAGAGTAATTCCATTATAAATGATATTATAGCTGAACAATTGGATGGCGATTACTCATTCCTTAAGTTGGTAGAAGTTCAAATGCAGCTTTTATTCAATAGTAATAGTAATATTTTGAGTGATGATGAGAGTAGATTAAGATTACTTTGTCGTGCATGCAGACTAACCTCAGTTAAAGAATTAAAAAATAAAATTGATTTAATTATTAAGTCAAATTCATTCTTATTTCAAAAAATAATTTCGGGTGAGATTTGAAATATTTAAAAATGCTTTTCGGTCTAATAGCTGGTATAATAATATTAGTAGTTTATCAATTCACTTTAGCCCCGAGCGTTTTACAAATTGATACAGGCGAGCTTGCTACCGTACAGGCAATTTTGGGTATTGCACATCCTACCGGTTATCCCCTCTTTTCAATTTTTGGTTATCTATGGACTTTATTACCGATTAATGGGACTACAATATATAAACTAAATCTTTTAGCGGCAGTCTGGTGCGCCGGAGGAATTGTTTTTTTTGTATATACGATTAAGTTGATTCTAAGCAATATCGATGTTTTTGTCTCATCAAAAAAAGAGAATAAACCAACCGTTTCGAACAAAAAGAAAAAAGATAAAAATCAAAAGACTGAAATTGAATCAGCGAAAATTACGATCAACATTTCTGAATTTGTGATTTACTTCTCTGCAATATTTAGTGGAATAATTTTAGCTTTTTCAAAAACTTATTGGATGCAATCAACTTCCGTTGAAGTTTATTCCTTGCATATTTTTTTTCTTGGAATGATTTTACTCGTGCTGACAACTGCGTTTATATACAGTGTAAAATATAGTGATCATAAGTATTGGTTTTTGTTGGCAATTGCTCTAGCGTTTGGATTCGCAAACCATATGACAACTTTGCTTGTTCTTCCCGCAACAGCTTACCTCTATTTTTTAGCATTCGGATTTAATAAAAGCTCAATACTGCGAATTGTTAAAATGTTGCTTATCTTTTTTCCGTTACTGATTCTATTTTATTCTTACTTGCCTTTGCGTGCTGCACAAAATCCACTTCTAAATTGGGGAAACCCGATAGATATGGAAAGAATATTGAGACATATTTCCGGTAAGCAGTATCAAGTATGGTTGTTCTCATCATTTGATTCTGCAAAAAAACAGTTGCTATTCTTTTTAAATAATCTTCCGGGTGAATTAACAATTAATTTAATTTTGTCCTTCATCGGAATAGTTTTCAGTTTTCTAAAAGCGAGACGATTTTTTGTATTCACTTTTGTGTTATTGCTTTCAACTGTCCTTTATTCAATAAATTATGATATTGTTGATATAGATACCTATTTCATTTTAGCATATTTCGCTCTTGCGATGTTTGCAGCTCTCGGTATTGTTTTAGTTTTTGATTGGCTAAGGCTAAAGCATCTTGATAATAAACTTGCTGCTATTTTACTATTTGTTTTCGTGGGAGTTCATACCGGACTCACATTTAATAAAGTTAATCAAAGTGATATTTACGTTTTTGAAGATTATACAAAAGAGATATTAGCTTCGTCTGATAACAAAGCAATAATATTCTCTTATCAATGGGATTACTTTTTGTCAGCCTCATATTATTTTCAATATGTAGAGAATTTAAGAAAAGACTTAGTCATCATTGATAAAGAGCTGCTAAGACGTTCATGGTATTACAATCAGTTGGAGAATTCTCATCCCGGAATAATTTCAAGTTTAGAACCAACTGTAAATCAATTTCTCCAGGCGCTTAAACCTTTTGAACGAAGTGAAGAGTTTAATCCACAATTGCTCGAAAACCTTTTTCAAAAAATAATGACTGATCTTGTTGCAGTTAATTATGATAAACGAACCTTTTATATTGCTCCCGAAGTTTTTGAAAACGAGATGCAGAAAGGGCAGTTTGTCCTTCCCGAAGGTTATACCTTAGTCCCCGATATTTTCTTTTTCAAAGTAAACAAAGGGAATGAATATCTTCCGGCTAATGATCCAGAATTTTCTATCCGCTTCCCAAAAAAACGGAACTATTATCATAATACAATTGAAAAGTTAGTTGGTGGAATGTTAGTACGGAGAGCGTTGTATGAAATGCAATTTAATAAAGTAGAACGCGCTAAAGTATATATCAAAAAATTGAAAAAGGATTTCCCGGATTACCCTATTCCGCAAGGACTATCAGAAGTAATTAATAGGTCAACCGCTAATAAAATTGATTAATTAATACCTCGATTAATTAATCATCAATCGCTTCGAATAGAGATTCTTTTCGTTCAGTAGAAATTTCTGACTCTGTTAAAAATGATTGCAAAATCACATCAACCTGTTGAATTAAATTTCGTTTATAATACTTTGGGGCATAAATTGAGCCGTCTACCATATAAATACGTCCGGTCTTTTCATCATAAAACGTATAACTGACAAATGGTCCCCCCATATATTTATCGGTAGTCCGCCACAAACCTTGTGAATAAATCGCATAACGATTATTAAAATTAATTTCGGTTGTGTTAATTATAGAGTCGGCAATTGTAACAAAATATTTATCATCACTGGTTTGGTAAAATTTTTCAGTTAATTTATTTCTTATGGACATGATGGCATCTCTATTTAACATCGAAGGAGAAGCATCATCAATCCAATGAATAAAAATCCATCGTTCCATATCGGAATTTGGAGAACGGCGTAACCAGACAAATTTTTCGTCCGATCGATTCATTGCAAGTGTAAAATCAGCTTGAACATAAATCATCCAGCCATAATCTCTAAGCAATTTAGCCTCGACGTTTTTTTGTTCATATCTTGCATTATAAATTGTTGTTAACAACCTTGCATCTGATGCTTTCTGAAAAGCATAACTTAGTTTATTCCCATTTTTTACTAATTCGAATTCCAACTCTGATAATGTTGGAGAGGTAAGAAGTAGAACAAGTTGTCCTATAGCCCATAAATCCTTTTTAAGAATATATGAAACCTCTTTATTTTTTATTTGTACTGTGGCTGTTGAGTCTAAAGAATTTTTGATGAATTTTGCCATTTCATGATCTGAATTAAACGGAGCAATGAATATCAAGTTTTTAATAGCACGATATTTCTGAAAATCAGAATAATTAACTCTTTTCAATTCGAAGATTTTTTCAGGTTGTGGGGTTTCGATTTCCCTTTCAAAGACTTGTTCTAATGAAACTTTCAACTCCTCAAATTCCGTTGAATCTGCAAATACAATAATCTCATTTTCAATTCCACGAGCAGGTCTTAAAGTTGTATCACAACCTATAATAAATATCGAATATATAATCAGAATAAGTGATAAAGCATTTTTCATAAATTACCTTGGAACATTCACCAAAATCAATTCAAGTCCCGGGAAAAATATTAAATATAAACCCCACATAGTTAGTCCGATCGACATTGGAATCGATAAATTATCATCTGCTATTCCAAAAGAAATATTTTCAACAATGGCACCGACCGCAACAGCAATTATACCAATGATATACTCTAAAGGTTCCCCGGTAATTTTAGGAGTAAGAAAGACAACAAAAACAGCGGTAACAAAAAAGGCTATAGTCCCCTCAAGGCTTTTAGCTAGGAATTTATTCTTTCCGAACTTTCTGCCAATTAATGCCGCAGAAGAATCGCTTATAATCAAAACTGCAAATCCGGTGATAAATAAAACCTTTGGGAAAATTATTGCACAAGCGAGTGCTGAGATGAAAACATAAGTAGCACCATTCAGATTTTTCTTTTTCCTGTCCCATTCATGTTCACGCATCATAAAACCGAGGTAAGTTCTTACTAATTTTTCAAGAGAAGGATTAAAATATCGGCTTATATCTATTACAACTGCCGTTATGGTCAATACGCTTAAAATAATTATTGCATCGTAACGGGAGATAAAATAGTAAGTAATCGGAATGGAAAGACTACAGAGATGAACCATCTTTCTGATAACTTCATCTCTGTAATTAATTGTTGCACTATTGACTGAATCACTCATTAGTTAATGGATCTGAGGGTTTTCTTTGTTCCATTAGTTTTTTTACGTGTTCGGGAATTTCTTCTCCATTATTTTGAGAAACACCATTGGTCTTATCAACAGGTGGAAGTGTTTCACCATTTAGAAGTTTATTAATTTCTGCACCGTCTAATATTTCTCTTTCGAGTAATTCTTTCGAAAGGAGATGCAAAGCAACCATATCATCTCTAAGAATCTGCTCAGCACGTTCCATGCATCGACTTACAATACTATGTACTTCATCATCAATTTCAATAGCAGTTTTCTCACTATAATCACGATGTTTTTGAATTTCACGTCCTAAAAATATTTCCTCTTCCTTAGCACCATAACTTAATGGACCGAGTTTTTCACTCATACCCCATTCACAGACCATTTTACGAGCTATTTTAGTTGCTTTCTCAATATCGTTACCGGCGCCTGTTGTAAAATGATTAAATACTAATTTTTCTGCTGCTCTTCCGCCAAGAGCGTAAGTTATTACAGCCTCAAGATATAATTTTGAATAAGTATGTTTTTCATCGATCGGTAAATAACTTGTTACACCTAAAGCACGTCCTCTGGGAATAATAGTTACTTTGTGCACAGGATCGGCTTCCGGAATTCGCTTAGCAACAAGCACATGACCAATTTCATGGTAAGAGGTTGTTTTCTTTTCCTCTTCTGAAATTATCATACTTTTTCTTTCCATTCCCATCATTACTTTGTCTTTTGCTTCTTCGAAATCAAGCATTGAAACTTTATTCTTGTCTTTCCTTGCAGCAAGTAATGCGGCTTCATTAACAAGATTGGCAAGATCGGCACCGGCAAGTCCAGGTGTACCTTTTGCTAAAGTTTCAATATTTACATCCGTATCAAGTGGTATATGCCTGGTGTGAACTTTGAGAATTCCTTCTCTTCCTTTTACATCTGGTCTGTCCACCACAACTTGACGATCAAATCTACCCGGACGTAAAAGTGCGGGATCAAGAACATCAGGGCGATTTGTTGCGGCAATTATTATAACACCACTGTTTTGTTCAAATCCATCCATTTCAACAAGTAGTTGATTTAAAGTTTGTTCACGTTCATCGTGTCCGCCGCCTAAACCGGCTCCTCGATGTCTTCCAACAGCATCAATCTCATCAATAAAAATTATACAAGGAGCATTTTTCTTCCCTTGTTCAAAAAGATCTCTAACACGGCTTGCGCCAACACCAACAAACATTTCGACAAAATCCGCTCCACTAATTGAATAGAATGGCGCACCTGCTTCACCGGCTACTGCTCTTGCAAGTAATGTTTTTCCGGTTCCGGGAGGTCCTAATAATAAAACTCCACGTGGAATTTTACCACCAAGCCGCTGAAATTTTGTTGGTTCTTTTAAAAATTCAATAGTTTCCTGGAGTTCAAATTTTGCTTCGTCTGCGCCTGCAACATCCTGGAATGTTACACGATGCTGTGATTGTGTTATTAATTTTGCTTTACTTTTCCCAAAACTAAAGATTCCTCTTGCTCCGCCTGCTCCACCGCCACCTTGCATTCTGCGCATGAATATAAACCAAATTCCTATAAGCAAAATCCACGGAATCATTCCTAATATTATATTTACCCATTCGTTAGATTGCTTTTCGAATGAATAATCTACTTTATATTGTTTCCATAAAACTTCTTGTTCTTTTATCAGAGGTTCGGGAAGGTAGACTGAAACAAATCTAACTTTAACTCCACGGGAATTTATTTCTATCATTTCCTCGGCAACTAATTCACCTTTAAAATAATAGTCATTAATATCAGATTTTGTGACTGCTGCTTTTTTTATTTTTTCATTGATTAAAAGTTGTTCGTATTGATTGTAAGGTATTTCAACATATGTTGTTGAACCGGTTTTGAATAATTGCATCGCGATAACGGCTGCAACTATTACTGCCCCCCATCCAAATACCATTCTGATTATTTTGGACCAATCAAAATTATCATCAGATTTGTTTGTTCCGTTCCCCTTTGGTCCCTTTTGAGTTTGCTTATTTTTATCTTCCATAAAATCAGTATTAATCCTTAAATTAATTATTTTTCTTCACTTAAAACGTAAATAGAGCGTAAATTCCTATACTTCTGTGCATAATCTAATCCATAACCTATTACAAATTTACTGGGAATATCAAAGCCAATATAATCAATTTTAACATTATATTTAAGGCTGTTTGGCTTCACTAAAAGTGAAATTACCTTCATCGAAGACGGGTGATGTTCGGCAATTAAATCTTCCATGAATTTGATTGATAGTCCTGAATCGACAATATCCTCAACAATAATAAGATCGCGTCCATCCACTTCACAATTGAGTTCCTTCAACATTTTTACACGACCGGAAGAAATTTTTTCATCACCGTAACTCGATAATTTCAGAAAATCTATTTCGCAATCGCCTTCGAAGTTTTTGATTAAATCGGACATAAACAAGAATGAACCATTTAGAATTCCTATAAAAACAGGAACTTTTCCTTTATAATCTTGCGATAAAGTCTGCCCAAGTTCTTTAACTCGTTCTTGAATCTTTTCCTCTGTGATAAAAGGAATGAAAACTTCATCTCCTATTTTAATTTTTTCCATTTTTAATCCAATTGTAAACGTAATATGTTTTTTGTTTCTTTATTCAACTTGAAAAGATTACTTATTCTATAACCGACTACCCAAACGATTCGGTTATTATTAAGCAGGACAAGTCTATTTTTCTTTTGGGACGACTCTACCTTATTATCTGTTAAAAAATCAGAAATTTTCTTTTTTTGTTCCATTCCCAAAGGGTAAAAATAATCTCCTTCTTTCCAATATCTTAGTTCAAAATCATCTTTTATTAAACCGCTGTCTATGTACTCAATTTTATGATTTTTATTTTCATCAACTTTGATATTGCGCTTTTTTAATTCTTTTATAGTGATCATTGTACCGTCAAAATGAACTGATTCTCCAATTTTTATCCGACAAACTGTATTATTTTTTCTCTGTTGTTTATGTACCGATAAATCAGTCTGATTTTTTATAACTACAACATTTGCTTTTAGAACGATTCTTTTCCCAGCTTTTTTCGAAAGTCCTAATTCAAATATTCTTGAGATTTCTAAATAGGAGAGTTCTATCGAAAACTTTTCAGTTATTGATTTACGAATTAATTCAGTTACTAAAAATTTTTCATTTTTTATAATTTCTTCCAAACTAAAACGAAGGAAATCTCTCTCTTCACAAATTAGCTTTTTTTTCAGACGATTTGAAAACCGCTTATCAATTAATTCCAAATAATTATTAATCACTTGAGACGAATTAAAAACCGAATCTGTCCAACTTGGATTAATTTTCCCCTCGATAATTGGTACAATTTGATTACGTATTAAATTTCTGATAAAATCATCAGAAAAATTTGTAGTATCTGTTTTATAAGGGATTTTATTTGCAACGAGATAACTAACAATTTCTTTTTTTGATAATACTAAAACCGGACGAATCACATTATCCCGTTTAATCGGAATCCCGGAATAGCCTCTAACTCCGGTACCACGGAATAAATTCATTAATACAGTTTCAGCATTATCATCTTTATGATGTGCGGTTACAATTTTATCAAACTTATATTTCTTACAAATTTCATTAAAATAATTATAACGTTCTATCCTGCCGGTTTCTTCTAAAGAAGTTTTGTTTTTCTTTGAGATGACTTCAATCGGTATCTTTTTTGTGAACAGCGGAATATTTAGCTTTTTGCAATAGTCTATACAAAATTCTTCATCCTTGAGTGAGTCAGTTCCTCTTAATGAATGGTTGAGATGCACAGCCGATATTGTTATCCTTAATCTTCTTTGATATTTGTGCAGAAAATAAAGTGCGAAAATTGAATCAGCCCCACCACTTAGAGCAACGAGTATTTTTTCATTTTTATCAATTAATCTATTGCTGTCAATAAATCTAAGAACTTTTTCATCGATACTTTTCATTTAATAACCGGCTTCTTTAAGCCATTTTTCTGAAAAGACCAAATCTGTTTTGCCCAACGATTTAGCGACATATTTACCAATGACATCGAATTCTAAATTAACTGAATCACCGACTCTCTTTGAGGCAAAAATTGTATTAGCCCACGTATGCGGAATAATGGCAACAGAAAAATTATTTTTTTGAACATCTACCAAAGTCAAGCTAACTCCGTCAATTGCAATGGAGCCGACGGGGATTAAATAGTTAGAAAAGTTTTCATCAAAACTAACTTTAACTTTATAACTTGATGAGAGTTTTGTTATTTCCAATATCTTTCCAACCGAATCCACATGTCCCAATACAAAATGTCCGCCAAATCTGCTGTTGGCTTTCATTGAGCGCTCCAAATTAACCTTAAAACCGACTCCCAAATTATTAAATGAAGTTTTTTTTAAGGTCTCTTCTACTGATTCTACAACAAATAAATTAACGCCAAAATCAATTACTGTCTGACATACTCCGTTAACATTAATACTATCTCCGATATGAATATCTTCAAGTATATTTTTTGCTGTGAATGTAAATCTGATGCCACCCCCAATCGAAACTTTTTCTTTAACGATTCCAATTTCTTCGACTAATCCCGTAAACATAATTATCTCCTAAGCTCAACTAATAAATCATCACCAATTTTTTCAATCGTATTGAAGCGAAGTAATTTCGCCTTATTAATGTTACGAATATCCAGATCTCCAAAGACAGAAACACCATTCCCAAGTAACTTCGGACTTATAAAAGTTATAATTTCATCAAATAAATTTTGTTTTACAAAAGAGGAAAAGACTTCACTTCCACCTTCAATTAGAATTGATGCAATTCCCAACTCACCAATTTTTTTCAATGCTGATTTTAAGTTGATTTTACCTTCTTTATTAGTATTTACGAATAGTAATCTTACCCCAAAAGATTTTAACTTTTTAATTTTATTCAACAATAGTTTTGATTTAATCGAAGTTACAATAATAGTGTTAGCTTCGGTACATTTTAGGACTTCTGAATTTAGTTTTATCTTAAAGGATGAATCCAAAACAATTCTGATTGGATTTCTTCCTTCTATTAACCGCACTGTTAATGAAGGATTATCAACATCTATAGTTTTTCTGCCAACTAGAACTGCATCATACTGTGATCTCATCAAATGTACATGTTGTCTTGCTGGTTCACTTGTAATCCATTTTGAATTACCATAACCATCAGCAATCTTTCCATCAAGTGTTTGCGCCGTTTTTAATGTCACATAAGGAATTTGTGTTTTAATATATTTGAAAAAAAATCTATTTAACTCAGTACATTCTTTTTCTAAAACACCGACTTTTACTTCTATCCCATTGTTAAGTAATTTTTGCACACCTTGACCACTCACCAAAGGATTTACATCAAGAGTTCCTATGACGACTCTTTTAATTCCACTTTCAATTATTTTATCAACACAAGGAGGAGTTTTGCCATGATGCGAGCAAGGTTCAAGGTTTACATATAAAGTCGCTCCGTTTAAAGATTCACCTGCTTTATTGATTGCATTAATTTCTGCATGAGCTTCACCAAATTTTTCGTGGTAACCTGCAGAAATAATCTTAGATTCTTTAACTAATAAGCATCCAACAAGTGGATTTGGACTTACGTAACCAGACCCTTTTTTTGCAATTTCGAGCGTTAATTTTATATATGATTCGTCTGTCAAAAACGATAAACTATTTTATTTATTAATGGATAGGACTTCAAACTCCAAAATTCCTGCTGGTGCTTTTACAGTAACTTTATCTCCAACTTTTTTTGCTAATAATCCCTGTCCAACAGGAGATGTAATCGATATTTTCCCTGCTTGAAAATCAGCCTCTTCAGGAGAGACGAGTAAGTAATCAAAAATTTTGTTAGTCTTAATATTTTTGATTTGCACTTTTGATAAAATATGGATCGAATCAGTTGAAAATTGAGAGGAATCAATAAGAGACGCTCTACGAAGAACGTCTTCTAACTTAGAAATTTTAAGCTCAAATAGTCCCTGTTCTTCTTTCGCTGCGTCATATTCAGCATTTTCGGATAAATCACCGTGAGCTCTAGCTTCGGCAATTTTAGCAGCAATAGATTTTCTTCCGTTTGTTTTCATTTCTTTGAGTTCTCTTTCGAGCTCAAATAACCTCTCCCGGGTTAGATAGACAAAGTTTCCGTCTTGCATGATTCTCTTTTTCTTATGATTGGATTATTTTAAAAAAAATTGCCACCGCTATCTTTTTAGCAGTGGCGACACAAAATTAATTAATTTACTCTTCGATGTCAAGGCAAAGAGAAGATGCGCCTCCTCAAGTGTGGTGATTAATACTATTCATTTAGTAACTCATTTATTCTACAAACACCTTTAAAATCACAGTAGGAGCATATTTTTTCAGTTTTGTCTTCTAAGGATGAAAGATTAAATTTCCCTTCCGAAATTGATGATATATATTCGTCTATTTTTTTCAAAGATTCAGCGAGAACATCATTATTTTTCTCTAAAATTATTTTCTTTTCCTCATCGGGGGAAACACTGAAACTTTTTTTACCACCATACAATTTGACTTCATCCTCGCCAAAGGATCTTCCCGGTTTTAGTGAATAAATAGAGGCAATAGCCGGTTCTGTTGAAAGATTCAGTTTATTTTCAACAATTAATTTGGCAGCATATAGGTAAACGGGTAACTGCAATGATAACCCTCTATAAATATCTTCTTTCAATCCGGATTTTTTAATTCCTCTTTTATAATCAATCACCTTAACGTTTAAATTTTCATTGTCCAAATCAATTCTATCAATTTTCCCAAATAAATTATTTCCGTTTGGTGTAGTAACGTCAACTATTTCAGATTGAGTTGAGCTCCCTCTTTTGCCAAAAGTTTCCTCAAAGAAAATCGGAAGAAAACCGTCTAAATTATTTCGTTCCTGTTCCAGATAATAATAAAGAATTGAATATTTAATATTACCATCAATTCCTAAAATCTTTTCTTTTTCGAAAAAGGATAAAGGTGAATCAAAATTTGCTTCATCAATTTTTCTCTTTGCAATAGAAAAAATAAGTGTTATGAGTTTTGCAAATTGCTCATCCAGACAATTACGAATTGTTAGATCAAATGTTTTTACTTCTGTATAAAACTCGTAAAGAATTTCGTGCAGCAATGAGCCAAGCTCCAATGCTTCTATTTCTTCTTTTGGTTCTGCCTGCGGTTTAAGAAATAATAAACGTTCAGCAAAATATTTAAATGGACAATGAGCATATGTTTCAAGTTGCGTTATAGAATAACTCTTCTCCTTCAAATTTTCTAACACCAATTGTAACGATGGATCAGGTTTTATTTGACCTTGATACTCATTCGCAAAATCCAATCTTTGCCGATTATTTTTCTGTATTGTTATTTTACTTTTTAGATTTTCATAAATATAACCTGGATTAATATCGGATGGAATTTCTGATTCATTTCCCCCAACTGTCTCTTGACCCACTTTAATTAAATATTCATTTGTGCTATAGATTAAATTACGATAGTCTTTTTCATTCTTTTCTTGAACATCAAAAAGATTTTTTAACGAAGTTAAAAAGTTCGATGTCACTAATTCACTATTTCCGTTAGTAATCGGATGCGTAAGAAATAGTGATTTTTTCCAACATGAAAGAGTTAAATAAAATAAATTTTGCTCTTCAACTTGATGCTTTTTTTCATATCTCTGATATAAGTTAGACTGAATTATTTCAGGTGTGTATCGCGTAGGGAAATCGCCATCAACCAATCCACAAATAAAAAGATGATCAAATTCCAACCCTCTGATTTCCTTAAGAGTAGTTACGAGTACTCCATAATTTGATTTTTCTTTTACATTGAATCTTGTTGAATCAATCGCTGTTCTTAACTGCTGCAAAAAGTAAGTCAAGGAGTGTGTTTCAGTTTCGGTTTGATCAATTTTTAATAGGTTGAATAACTCCTTCGCTGTTTCAAGAAATGTTGTAATCGCTTTTAAATTTTCCTCCACATAACCACTTTCACTAGTTAAGACTTTTTGTGGAATTTCCAGATCATAAACTAATTTTTCAAGTTCATCATAAAATTGATCAAGAGTCAACTTTTTCTTAAACGGGGTTAGTAATTTATTTATTGATTCTAACTCTATGAGAATATTTTCATAGATTTCTGTTTCTTTTATTGAAGTTTCATTGTTGGAAATATTTTTTACATGTGATTTGATTAATTGAATCCATGAAGAGTAGCCGGCAATTATTTTCAATTCTGACACTGCATTTATTATTTCCGAAAGCGAAGTAAACTTCGGTTTGAAGTAGTCACTGCTCAAAGCTCTAAGAACATTTTTAAAATAAAAATCACTTTCTTCAATTTCTAAAAGATTAATTATCGTAATTACCGGTTGGAAAGTATTTAAAGCATATCGGTCAGTAAGATTTAACGGTATACCAAAACTTCGAAATTTATCTCTAATAATGGTCGAGTATTTTTCAATCAGATTAAACGTTACACATATATTGTGCGGTTTGGCATTTTGATTTAGGATTAAATCTTTAATTTCTTTAACAACGAATGTAATCTCTTCATCCGGTGTCCTTGCAACAATTTCAGTAATATCTTCGTTAATTATTTTGCTTCTGTTTGAATTAAATAATCGATCTCTCAATATTTTACCGAAGTCAGATTTGTCATTTGATTCTTCAAGCGAACTAAAAAAGCTTTTGTCCTGGAATCTATTATATGTTTCTTTTAAGTGAAGGAAAAGTGCATCATTCGAGTCACTATAATCAAAGTTAATAAATAAATTCTCTTCAACAAATTTTGATACTCTATCGATAATATCAATTTCGGGTTTCGAGAATTCACTAAATCCTTCAATTGCAACTAACTTAACAGAACCAAATAAACTTTTAAAAACGTCACTGAATGTATTGGTACTTAACATAAGGAGATTAGAATAGACATCTCCAATTTCATAAACATTCAGCTTCTTCAACAATTGCTGATAAGTAGAAAATACACTCGAAATATCTTCAGCTTTCCTTTTAGCCGAACCTGTTAAGCTCTCACTCTCTTCAATTAAAACTTCGGGTGTAATACCATGTCTTTTATATTCTCTAAAAACATTTTTAATCCGTTCTAATGTTCCTTTTGGTATTCCATTTTTGTACGATGAGAAATATTGAAGATCTATTGATCGGAAGCTATTATTTAGTAAAACCGAAGCTGCTGATTCACTAAGTATATTAAGCTTTCCAACATATCTTTCCAGTATTTTAATAGAGATAGTCGTTAGTGTTTCAATATTTATTTTCGAAATACTCTGATTTGGCGAACGACTTATAATTTCTTTTTTAAGTAAACGTAACTTCCTGTTTGTAGGAACAATAATAATAAATTCATCAACTTTACCTCCATTTACTAATTTATTCAGTAAAACATAAGGGGCTATCAGATTTCTATTTTTAGATAATATCATTTTAATTCCAACTTAAATTAGAGCGACAGGAAAATTGAGTAAAAATAAGTTTCATACATTTCAAGTAAATCATTCCTTTATTATGAGAGGTTTTCTGAATACTAACAAAATTTCTTTACCTTTTCTAGGTTTCACTGATGGAATGTTTTTATCCAAATATTCAAGGTTAAATAAGTGGTTTGTTTCAAGTAGAAACTGATTATAATCAACGGAAAACGGTGGACCATCTTCTCTATTATCAATGGGAAATAATACGGTAATAAATCTTCCCTCCGGTTTTAATAATTTATTCACCAGTTTTAAAAATTGATTTCGCTTTGATAAACTAATTGCACAATAAGTCACATATTCATAAACGATGTCGAATGTCCCGTTTAATGAACCGTCAAGTTCGAAAAAATCTTTTTCAATTATGTTAATTTGTGTTTTAAATTTTTGATTTAACTCTCTACAATAACTATTAGCGGTAGAAGAAAAATCAACGGCTGTTACATCATACCCTTTTTCATTAGCGAGTACTGCGTCAAATCCCTTTCCAGAACCAAGTATAATTAATTTTGATGGATTGATAAATGGAAGTTCATTAATTAAATAATTAAATACAGGATTGGGAGAATTCAAATCCCAGCCTGTCTTTTTGGATTCATATTGCATATCCCAAAAATTTGGGTGTTCGATATTATTTAATTGATTAATCATACAACAATAATGTAATTGATTCTTTATTGAAAGTGTTTAATTTAGCAATAAAAAAAAACTGAATTATGAAAAAAATACTTCTTCTTACAATATTACTTATTCCATTACTTAAAGTAAACGGGCAAGATATTGGCGATTTTGCCCCTGACCCAAAACCTATAATTTTTCCGGATAATGCTTTTGGTGCAGATATTATGTTTGGAGAAGGTGGTTTTGGACTTGGCGGATTTTATAGAAAATCTCTTTCTGACAAATTCACTCTATTTACTGACCTTTCAATTTCTGAAGCAAAAGATGAAAAAGAAGTTGAATATGTTGACTATTACGGGCGGGTTTATGTCTTCGGTAAAAAGAATAGAATTTTTTTAATTCCATTAAATCTCGGATTGCAATACAGATTATTTAGTGAATCAATTACCGATAATCTTAGACCATATATCAATTTTGGTGCAGGTCCATCTATGGCAGTTACAACTCCTTATGAAATGGAGTTTTTTAGTTCATTCAAAAAAGCAAGAGCTTATTATACTATCGGCGGCTATTTTGGTTTTGGCGCCAACTTTGGTTTAGACACAAAAAGTTTGATGGGTATAAATATCCGATACTATGTAATTCACTTCTTCGGTGAAGGTATAGAAGGTTTAGAGAAACGTTATAACAAAAACTTTGGAGGTTTCTATCTGACTATAAATATCGGAACAATGTTTTAAATGGACGAATTATTTTTTCCACTTAATTGAACAACCGATAGCAAAAGTTTCAGGAACCGATACTTCATTTCCATTCAATATTTCTTCGATAGCATTATTTAAATATTTTTGTTTTACTCTTTCCGGTTGCGACCAATTGTCATCAATCTTTCCGATATAAGCTAATATTTTTTCCTTATTGAATAAAAATATCTCCGGTGTTGAAGCGGCTCCAAATAATTTAGCTATTTCTTGAGTTTCATCTCTCAAATAAATAAAGTTAAAAGATTTTTCTTTTGCTCTGAGTTGCATGTTGACCAATGAATCTTCAGGATATTTTACCTCATCGTTGGAATTAATTGCAACAATAACTAAACCTTTATCAGAATAATCTTTTTGAAGTTGAATTATTCTCTCTTCATAAGCCTGAACATATGGACAATGGTTACAACTAAAGATAATTAACACTATTTTTTCTTCAGATATACTTTTAGTTGAAAAGAAAAAACCGTCAACTCCAGGCAATGAAAAATTTGGGAGTACATTTCCTAAATTCAATTTATTTAGTTCCATTATTTTGACCTCATATTTTTTATGAATAATTTTTAATACAATTTGATAATTAATTTGGCTTAAAGTAATATGTTAAAAATCTTAATCGCCCTTTTGTTTTTCGCTCAACTAACTTATACTCAAACAGATCAAAATTTACATAATGATTATCATTATTTCATTGAGAAAAGTTTAACTAAAAGTGAAGTAAAACATTTCAATATTGTCCCGCTAATTAACAAGTTAAAAAATAGTAAACTTTTTTCAGTTGAGAAAGCAGGTTCATCCCTACAAAATAGAGATATTTATTTAATAAAATTTGGAATGGGTGAAACTAAAATTTTTCTTTGGTCGCAGATGCATGGTGATGAGGCAACGGCTACGAAAGCACTATTTGATATATTTAATTTTTTTGATTCAAAAAACGACAACTTCAAATCTTTACGGGAAGAATTATTAGATAAAATTTCTTTCTATGTAATTCCGATGGTTAACCCGGATGGTGCTGAAATAAATGATCGAAGAAATGCACTGGGAATCGATTTAAATCGGGATGCAGTAGAGCCGCAATCTCCTGAATCAGCAATTCTTAGAAATACTTTTGAACAAATTAAACCTGATTTTGGATTCAATCTGCACGATCAATATCCAAGATACTCTGTCGGGAAAACGAAAAAAACAGCATCCCTATCTTTTTTAGCCCCGTCAACAGGTGAACCCGAATCAACTATATCTCAAATGAACGCAATCCGATTAATTGGTGAATTATTTTTATCATTAAATAAATTTATTCCGGGACATATTGCAAAATATTCTGATGAATACGAACCAAGAGCTTTCGGTGACAATTTTCAAAAGTGGGGAAGCGGAACTATCTTAATTGAGTCTGGGGGATGGAAAAACGACAACGATAAACAGTTTATTCGGAAATTAAATTTCATCACTTTGATACTCGCCTTCGAATCAATAGCCAGGAATCGTTATAAGAAATTTGATTTAAATACTTATACAACTATTCCATTTAATGAGCGGAATCATTACGATTTAATATTCAGAAATTTAACTTTATCCACTCTTGGTTTAACATACAAGGCAGACTTAGCTATTAACATTTATGGCAATGAAATTAAAAATGCCACCATTGAAGAATTTGGAGATCTTTCAACATCGTTCGGTTTAACTGAGTATGATTTTGATGGCTATCACCTCGAAAAAGGGAATACAATAGATTTAACCGAGAAAAGCTGGAATGATATTTATAAATTGAATTTTTATTCTTTGCTGTCTCAAGGGAATACTTCGTTTTTAATTAAAGACGAAATCCAAAAGAAAAAAGACATAAAAATTCCGCAATTGCTTATCAGGCAAAACCGAAAAAATACTTTTGAATTTTATAAAACATCCCCTCAATTATTGATCAAAAAGGATGATGAATTACATTATATTTTTGTTAAAGGGATACTTTACAATATTAAGAGTAGAATCCAATTATCCTTTTGATGGACCAATCAAATTTGAACAGATTGTAAATTTCATTATAATTAAGCATGGTTTTAGTAGCGTTTAACTATGTTATTTAAATTTATGCAGATAGAAAAATCCCGAATACACATTGATTTTGAACGAGAAGCCATCCCGCACATGGATGCTTTGTACAATTTTGCTTTTCGAATGACCGGGGATTCAGATGAGGCAAATGATTTGGTTCAGGAAACATATCTTAAAGCTTTCCGTTTCTTTGATAACTTCGAAAAAGGTACAAACTGTAAGGCATGGCTTTTTCGTATTCTGAAAAATACTTATATCAATGATTATCAAAAAAGAAAACGTGAGCCGGAAAAGTTAGATTACGAAGAAGTAGAAAATTTTTATGAAAATGCTAAACCCTCTTCAACAGACGATTCTCATTTAGAAAAAGAGATATTTGATAATTTATTGGATGATGAGGTTTCTATTGCTCTCTCATCACTACCAGAAGATTTTAGAACGGTTATTATTTTATCAGATATTGAGGGATTTTCATATGAAGAAATTGCCGATTTCATTGATAGTCCGGTAGGAACAGTGCGCTCCAGACTGCATAGAGCGCGAAAAATGCTTTTTGCAAAATTATATAAATATGCTGATTCAAAAGGTTATATCAGTAATGATTTTGAAACTTGAAGTATAATTGCAAATTCATTATTATCAAGACTGAATTACCCCTTTAATAGATAATGAAATTTCAGACGAACACAAAATTGCTGAAATTTAAGAAGTGAATTGATATAATTATAATTGCTGATCATGGAAGAACCGGACTATTAAGGAGTTTGATTGGAGCGTCTCTGAAAAAGTAGTACGATATTCCTAAAAACATTTTTTGGTTGTATTACCCCACTCATGGAATAATTTGCATCTATAAAACTCAATTTATATATTTGGTAACTGTAATTCAGTAGAAAAGGTTGTTAGATGGCACGCATTAAGAATATTGAGGGATTTTGTAATTTTTGTAACAGTATTACAAAAATGGAATTAGCCGGCGAGGTATCCGGAAATACAGATGAAAATAAGAGATGGGCAAAGTGTAAGAAGTGTAAACAGACTACATTAATAGATTTGAGAGATAAAAACGGTGTTGCAAGACCAACTTTAAATGATTTTACCGGAGAAAAATGTTCAGATTATTCACCTTTGAAGTCATTTGAAATAGGTGAATCTATATTCCACAAGAGTTGGGAAGATTTCGGAATTGTTGTAGCCAAGGAAATATTATCAAGCGGTAGAAGTTCAATTACAGTTGAATTCCAAAAATTAGGTCAAAAGAAATTAATAGAAACATTAACAAAATAAAACCCTGAAGTGAGGTGAATTAGTTGGTAGGTATCGTTATTCAAGAAAACGAATCCATAGATCGAGCTCTTAAAAGATTCAAGAAGAAATATGAACGTTCCGGTGTTCTGAAAGAATATAAGAAGAGAACTTTTTTTGTTAAACCTTCGATTAAAAAACGAATGGAAAAAATTAAAGCTCAGCGAAGATCTCAGAGAAACGATATAAACGATTAAAAAAAAAGCCCCAATTTTTGGGGCTTTTTTGTTCTACTTTTGAACTTTTTTTCGCAGGTAATTTTTTTCAAAATATTTTGTTATAACATCAAAAGCTTCATCGGGAGTACTACAAAATTGAAACAACTTTAAATCTGCTTTGCTTATCATTCCATGTTCTTCTAACGATTCAAAATTCACTACACTTTTCCAATACTTTTCATCATAAGCAACTATTATTAGATTCTTTTTTATTTTCTCTGTCTGAATTAAGGTGAGAACCTCAAAGAATTCATCCATTGTACCAAAACCACCCGGGAAAACTATCAGTGCCTTTGACAAATATGCGAACCAGAATTTTCTCATAAAAAAGTAATGGAACTCAAACTGCATCTGTGGTGTAACATATCTATTAACAAATTGTTCAAATGGAATGCTAATATTTAAACCGATTGAATAACCACCGGCTTGTTTTGCTCCTTTGTTTGCTGCTTCCATAATTCCCGGTCCGCCGCCGGTACAAACTGTAAACCGATTAGCTTCTAATTCCAAACCCATTGACCACTTGGTTAATTTTTCAGCTAATAGTACAGCGTCCTCATAATATTTTGACATCTCAACAAGTTTTTGCGCTTCACGTAACTGCTTTGGAAAATCCGGAGTTTTTTTAGGATCAAGATTTTTAACATTATTGTAAATTTTAACAGCATCCTTTTTTGATTTAATTCTTGCACTACCAAAAAAAACAATTGTGTCAAGAATATTGAATTTTGCAAATCTCGCTTTGGGTTCTAAAAATTCAGTTAGAATTCTGATTACTCGTGCATCAGCTGAATTAAGAAATTCCATATTAGCATATGCTTTTACAGGTTTTTTAATTTTTGCCATAAATTTTCCTACGTTCCCATTAATTACTTTTTAGATTCAAAATGAATTGTTATTTTTAATTTTGAATATAAAGTAAATTTTCAATTCAACCAATCATATTTTCACAGAAACTCATGAATTATTTATCACTCTCAGTTCTGCTTGCCCTTTCTTTATTTAATATAACAATTCAGGCATCAAACTATCAAATTCGGGAAAAACTTAAAAAGATCACTAACTCTCTTCCAAGAGGAACAAATTTTGGAGTAATGGTTCTTAATCCTTTAACAAATGATACTGTATTCGCTATCAATCATAGGTTATCTTTAATACCCGCTTCCAATACTAAATTATTCACTACAGGAGTTGCTTTGGCTTTGATGGGTTCGGATTATCAAATCGCGACAAAAATATTTTCTGATAAAGTTCAAGAGAAGGACGGAAAGATAAACGGCAACTTATATATAAAAGGATTCGGTAACTCGCTTTTTACAGACCGCGATTTGGATAAAATGGTACAAACTCTTTTAGATAAAGGTGTTACTTCAATTAATGGTGATATTATTGCTGATGATTCATATTTTGATCAACATTATTCACGATTTGATTGGATTGAAGATGAAAAAACGAATGTACATCTTCCACCTGTCTCTGCACTTGTTATAAATCGAAATCAAATAGTAACTGCTGTTAAAAGAAGGAAAAGATTTGTAAATGTTCATAGCAAAATTGCTGATCCTCCGGCATATATAGCAGAATTATTATCAAAAAAATTACAGAGTGCCGGCATTCAAGTATTCGGTAAAAGTGCAAAAGGACTTACCCCTGATGCGGCTTATGAGTTATCCTCCTCATCAGTTCCATTAAAAAATATTTTAAGTATAGTAAATAAACAAAGTGATAATTTTTTAGCCGAGTGTCTGTTTAAGACTGTTGGAGCAGTCGCTTCTGGAAAAGAAGGGAGTGCATTCAATGCAGCTCAAAATATCAATAAGTTTATTATTGAGAACGACATAGAATCGAAAGGGACAAAAATTGTAGATGGTTCTGGATTATCAAGATATAATCAGATAACGGTAGGCTCAATAGTGAGTTTACTGGAATATATTTATTTGAATTTAAAATACTATGAAGCATTCTTGAACACTCTAAGTATTGCCGGCGTTGACGGTACCTTGGGGGGAAGAATGGGAAGTTCTTCAGCAGAGTTTAATTTTAGAGGAAAAACCGGAACACTAAATGGAGCTTCATCAGTATCAGGTTACCTTAAAACGAAAAATGGTGATGACTTAATTGTAAGTATGATTTTTGAGTTTTCGAAAGGTGGAATTAATCACTTTAGAAAAATACAAGATCAAATAATAGAAATTATAGCCGAATATGATGAAATATCCGGCTAAATAAATCTTACTGATTTGGATTTGATTGTGGTAAAGAAGGTTGTGAAGGAATCGCATTTTGTCCTGATTTCTGGATAATGCTTTCACGTGAATCTGAAGTACCACTTCCCGGTAAAAAGAAGAGATTAATTACAATTGCCAAAACTATTAAAGCACCACTTAACCACCAGGTTGCTTTGCTTAAAAAATCGGCAGTTCTTCTACTTCCGAACATAGTACTTACTCCGCCAGCACCACCAAAAGTACCTGCGAGTCCACCACCTTTACTTGATTGTAACAGAACAATCACAATCAAAAATATTGCTACCAAAACAGTTAAAGTCATTAGTAAACCGAACATTTTTTCTCCTTAAATTTTTTTGTAGCGGGGGAGGGATTCGAACCCCCGACACGTGGATTATGATTCCACTGCTCTAACCTACTGAGCTACCCCGCCGATTAAACAAAAATCAGACCTCAAATATACAAAAGGGACTAAAAAATACAAATAGTAATCAACATGGATTATTCATCCTTTTTTTCCTCTTTTTTCGATTCCCAAATTTGTGAAATCTGAAAAGATGGTACTTTATAATCTTTAGGTAAATAATCAGATGGGATAGCGGATTGGTTTCCATCGCGATGAGCACCGTAGTGTGGAGACATAATTTCAACTCCGGCTTCATTAAATTTATCTTGAGTATTTTCATGTAATTCTGAGTAAATGAATGCCATTCTATTTGGACTATCTGTATAGGCATTCAATTCATAACTAACGTAAAAATCATCCAAACTAGTTTGAAGTACAAAAGGAGAGATTTCTTTAAAGATTCCTTCAGTATTTAGTGCAGCATCAATCAGAAGTTGATGAACTTGTTTCCATGGTACATCATATCCGATTGTTACTGTTGTATGTAGTATTAATTTATTTTCGGTTTGTGACTTACTGAAATTGATTAAGTGATTACTTAAAATAATTGAGTTTGGAATTGTTATTTCAACATTCTTAGCAGTCCTGACTCGAGTAACAAGAAGTGTTTTCTCAATAATATCTCCGACTGTATCCGCAATTTTAACCCTGTCTCCAAGTTTAAATGCATTCATATAAGTTAGTACAGTGCCAGAAACTATATTGGAAATAGCTGATGCAGAAGCTAAAGATAATAAGATTCCAAGCATAACACTCACTCCTTCAAATGCTTTTGAACTTGAACCGGGTAAATGTGGATAAATAATAATAACAGCAAAAACAATTATTAGAAATCGGAATATTTTAAATGTTGGCATTGACCAATCAGGTAGAAAACGGGGGATTTCTAAATTACCTTTTTCAATTTCACTAAAAATGAAACGGATAAATTTTATGATATAGCGCGTAACTATAATTATTACAACTATAAAAACAAGACTTGGTAAAAATTCAACCATCGATTTTATTACAGAAATAAATGGGTCAACTAAGTACGAGATCAGTGTACTTGCCCAATTTTGAGTAAATTCATAGAGACTGAAAACGACTGTAATGTAGAAATAAACAATCAGAATATTAATAACATTTCTTATAGTTTTCAGCAGAACGAATAGTGAATTAATTATCCTTTCTTCAGAGACAATATTAACTTTTTTAATTGAGATGCCGCGAATTAATGAACCCTTCCAGACTCGAATTCTTTTGAGCATATGAACAGTTAATGAATTTATGCCTTTCAATAATGTAAACGCAAAAAATGTTAAGAATACGGTTAGGAAGAACCCTCTAAGAGCCGGTAAACGCCAATTCTCAGTCCATGGAAGTGCAGCAAAAATTTGTTCAATTGAAATATAAATTATGAGTAACGTAGTAAATAGTCTTAACAGTTTTGCTAAAGCAAGAAAAGTGATAATCAGATTTTCTGCGGTTAATATTTCTATTTTTTTTATAGAAATGGATTTGAAAAGTTTACCTTCAAGGCTCTCTATAAAAATATAAACTTTTGGAAATAGTTTTCTAAGCAGAAAGAGTAATAACAATAGAAGTAAAAGTATCCCCAAACTAATTCCAAGTCTTTTGAGGATAAAGCTATTAGAATATTTTACTGAGTATTCAAAAGCAGCATCTTTGATAATCGCCAGATATTCTTCTGCCAATTCATCTGATTTTCTATTTAGATATTTTGCATCATAATCAGTTATACTGAATAGTACTTGCGATTTATATCTAATTAGGTAGAAGTTATTCTGATACTTAATATTAAAGGAATCTGCTATTACTTCTTTTTTATTAAATAGTGCTAAAAGTCTGGCTTGGGTTTCATTTGCTCTGACTTCCGGATTAAAAGATCCTAATGGTTCATAAAATTTTATTAATGTATCACCATCAACAATAACCGGGTATCCTTTTATTTCAATGGTTTGAGGTTCAATATGAGTTTGTGAAAAAAGGGAGAGAGAGAAAATAAATAATAAAAAGAAAATTTGATTTACTTTTTTTAATATTGATATTTTCATTTGTTAACCTAATTCTTTAAAAAGCTTAACCACATCCTTTAAATCGCTTTGGTAATATTCATAAAGAAATTTAATGTCATCCGAATGTAGATTTGATAAATAATTTGAGTTCTCAATTGCCTGTGAGGCAGTCTTAATTCCCGGGATTGTTGTGGAGATTTCTTTGCGGCTAAGAATAAAACTTATTGCGAGTGAAGTTGGGCTTATCTTATATCTGTCAGCCATATCCCAAAACACTTCCAATTTATCTAGCGCTCTATCTAAAACGTCAGGGGTTAGCCTAAAACTACGGTGATCGTCTTTATCAAATTTTGTATGTTTACTAAACTTCCTTGATAACAATCCAAATTGTAAAGGCATTCTGGCTATAATTCCATATCCCTTTTTGTTTGCTTGCGGAATAACATATTCTAAAGTGTGTTGGTTTATGACATTAAATACAAGTTGTAAAGAAAAACCAATATTGTTTTGAAAAAAGAAATCAGCTTCCGGTTCGGGATTGAATGTGTTTAGCGATATTCCCCAATATCGAATTTTTCCCTCTTTTGTCAACTGTTCCATTGCTTCAATACACTCACCCTCTTTTAGATGAACCAATTTTGCACTGTGCAATTGATATAAATCAATCACCTCTTTTTTTAATCTTTTTAAACTTTGATCACAAGCATTTATGATGTGTTTTTTGGAATAATCAAGTGAGATTGATTGATCACTATTTAACTTATGTCCAACTTTTGTGGCAAGAACAATTCCTTCCCAATTCTTAAAAAAGAAATTCCCTAATAATTCTTCACTATGCCCAACTCCATAAAAATCGGCAGTATCAAAAAAATTGATACCTTTATTTACAGCTTCCTTAATAGCGGAGAGTGATTCACTATCATCAACATTTCCCCAGCCAATAGGAATATCCCCCGCCATTGCAGGACCACCGATTCCCCACGCACCAAATCCAACTTCTGAAACTGTTAAATCTGTTTTCCCGAGTTTTCTATAATGCATGAAATTCTTTAATTATGGAATTTTTGAAGAAATATTATTTTGGTATTCAGTTCTAAAAATTCCCTCACCGGATGCAGTATAATTTTTAACTTCAATACTGGACTCTTGCAATCGTTGATTAGTCACTGCAATTCTTTGAACAGGATCTGGATGGGTTGACAGAAATGTTTCTAACTGACTTCCAGAACCGGTGATTAAACCATCAGCATTTAATTTTTCAAAAAAGAATTTGACGCTTCCCGGGTAATAGCGTGTGTCCTGTAAATATTGAAAAGAAAATTTATCGCTTTCATCTTCATCAGAGCGGCTGTTTGCAAGAAAAGCTAGTCCGACGAATAGATTTGCGGCAATCTCTGCAATCTGTGAGGGGTTATTACCTAAAATCAAACTTAACAAAACACTCACACCGTAATATTTAGTGAGTCTATTTGTTGCATGTCTTCTTTCAGCATGAGCTATTTCATGCCCGATTACACCCGCTAATGCTGCCTCTGTATCTAAATATTTTAATAAACCTGTATAGACATAAACTGGTCCACCCGGAAGAGCGAAAGCATTTAACACATCGTTACGATCAACAATTTCGATTGTATATTGATATACATTCTTTTTTGCAATTTGGGGTGAAGCAAGTATTTCATCAAAAATTCTAGTTTTGATATATAACTTAACGGATGGATCACCTCTGAAAATTGGATACTCAGAAGGATTACTATTGATCTCAGTGACAACATCTAATCCAAGCTGTACATCGTCAGCGTCAGAAAAAATATTGAATGCATTGGTAGTTGAATCGCATCCGTTAAAAGTTAGTAACAGAAATGCGACACTTAATGAGACATAAAGATATTTAATAGATTTCATTTTTTTCTCGTTTCTAATTTATAATTCTTGAATCGTTTTCCATGCAACATCTAATAATTCAGCAACACCAAACCCGCTTACGGCAGAGATTACGTAAGTTGAAGAATCTGCTTTCCTAAATTTTTTCTTTTTCAATTTCTTAATTATTTCATCTTCTACTAAATCAGCCTTTGATAAAGCAATAATTTTTTTCTTTTTAACGAGCATCGGACTGTAAGTTTTAAGTTCATTTATTAGAATATCAAATTCCTTTTGAGGATTCTCTGAAGTGATATCAATTAGGAATAAAAGTATTCGAGTTCTTTCAATGTGTCTGAGGAATTGAAGCCCAAGCCCCTTCCCTTCCGATGCTCCCTCTATTATTCCCGGGATGTCCGCAACCGTAAAAGATTTATAATCTTTGTATCTAACGATACCTAAATTTGGCTCGAGCGTTGTAAATGGATAATCTGCAATCTTTGGCTTAGCAGCAGAAATGACAGAAATAAAAGTTGATTTACCTGCATTCGGAAATCCGACTAATCCTATATCGGCAATCAACTTTAATTCAAGTCCAACTTTTAGTTCATCACCCAATTTACCTTTTTCTGCAAAACGAGGGGCTTGATTAGTTGGAGTGGCAAAGTTGCTATTTCCCTTTCCACCACGCCCTCCTTTGGCAATAACGTAATTCATTCCGGGTTCATCAAGGTCAACAATAATTTCATCGGATTCTAAATTTTTTATAATCGTACCGACCGGAATTTTAATAATTACATCATCACCTGTTTTCCCATCCTTCAATGAGTTTGCTCCGGGTGCCCCGGGTTGCGCATGATATTTTGACTTATAATTGAAATCCAACAAAGTGTACAAATTATTATCCGTCTGGAGAATTACATTCCCACCATTCCCGCCGTTCCCGCCTGAAGGTCCTCCCTTTGGAACATATTTTTCCCTTCGAAAAGTAACTGCACCATCTCCACCTTTACCTGCTTTAATTTCAATCTCGACATAATCAATGAACATTATTTCTCTTTTCTCTTAAAATAAAGCGCGATTTTTTCTTTAAAAATTATCGCATCTTTTTGTGTTAGTGAATTTATTCTGTATGAATGAAAAACTAAATTTAAGATTTCTTCAACACGCTTATAACTTTTGCATTCAGAAATCTGTTCAACCGTGTGAACAAAATCCAATTCATCTTTTTGGAAAATTGATGAAATAATTTTGGTTGTTTCTTTAGTAGTGAATAGATTAAATATTTCATCGGCTGATGCTTTTACAACATATTTAATCGGAAAAATTTCTTCCGGAATTTGTATAACTTCTGTTTTAATATTTTGATCTAAAATCTCAGGTATGTCGCTTTGAGGTTCAATTTCCAAAATGGAGTTGTCTTCTAAAAAATCATCGACAACCTCATAACTTGGAGTTGATGCAATACCCTCAGGTTCAATCGAAGCTTCAACTAAATCACTTTCGATAAGCTCAGCAATTTCATCCGAAGTCTGTAATTCATCTGTTACTAAAAGAGTATTAACTTCAGATTCAACAAAACTACTTTCGCTATTTTGTAAATTTTCTATCTCCTCTTCAATTGTTTTTAGGAGATCGATTTCGTCATCCTTTTGTTCAACCAATTGATTATCAGTTTCGGAATCATCTGATTCCTTAGTAGGAAGTATTTCTTCATCAATTATTGAAGTAGCAGAATCGTCATCTACGCTTATAGGTGAATCGTCAATACTATCTTTTTCAATAGTTTGTTCAGATTCAGATACAATTATTTCAGAAATATTTAATTCGTCATTTGTAATCATATCATTAGTTGTAACTTCATCACTACTCAGAAATTCTTCATACAATGCCACTGCTTCATCTAGATTTTCAACTTTTTCTATGGTTTGCTGTTCTTCTGGAACACTTTGTAGTAACTCTTCAGAAATGTTTACTTCATCATTAATAGTAATATCATTTTCATCTTCTATTTCAGTTTGTTGAACCTCTTCTTCAATTTTCAAATCATTTTCTGTTTCTTCTAAACTTTTCTCATCATCAGGAAGTTCAGAGACTTCTTGAAACTCCATTTGTTCTTCTACTTCCGGGGTAATTTCTTCTTCAACTTCAGAATCAACATTTACTTCGTCAATTGATTCAAATTTAGGCTCTGAATCAACTTCAACTTTATATTCTGACTCTAATTCTGCATCCAATAAATTTATATCAGTGTTTTCTATTAATTCTTCTTCAACCGGGATTTCGAGAGATTCATCCTCATCCACTTGATTAATAATACTAAACTCATCTTCACTATTTAATAACTCTTCTTCAGTTTCATTTAGCTCATTATCTGCTGACGGAATATTGTTTTCTTGACTCTCAACAAACTGTTCTTCCTCAAAATTATCGGCTTCTGAAATAATAAACTCACTTTTTGTTTCAGTAAGAGTTTCAGTCGATTGAAATTCCGGTTGAAGCATTTCAATTTCTTCTTGAATCTCAATTTGTTCTGCTTCTTCAAAGGAAGTTTTCGGCATCTCAAATATTTTTTCTGTTATTTCTATGTCCGAAGTTTCAACTAAAATATTGCTAAGAATTGCCTGCTTAAATTCCTCAACTTCAAATTTACTTTTTGGATCAACTGATAATAATTTTCTTACTTTAAAGATTTCATTTAACAAACCTTTTTCGTAGAGGAACTTTTCAACAATACCTACTGAAATTTTACTTTTTTGGATCTCACCCAAATTGAAGAACTCAGCCAATGACTGTAGTGCATTTTCAATAAATGTTTGTTGTTGTTTTTGAATCAATTGTTTTTCAAGATTAATAATTAAATCTTCAAATTCATAAACACTAATTGAAACAATCTTCTTTTTTTCGAGAATCGCTTGTAAGATATTTTTATAATAATCGAAAAAGTATGTATAGCATAGATATGTCTTTATCTCATTATGTGACCGAATTTCTTCGTCACCATAAATAAATTTTTTCAGACACCAACGCGGACGAATCAAATAATAGACATTAAACTCAACTGCCTGGGAGATTAATCTTTTAATATCTTCATAAGGAATCAGTTTTTCTTTTTTTATTTCGGCGGAGATCAACTCTAAATAATTGTTAATTACTTCCCCCGAATAATCAAAAACTGATTTTTGCAGAAGTCTATTACGGTCAATTGAAATTAAATAATCTAATTCAGCGGATACATATTGAATGATAGCCGGATGTACATTTGCAGCTGCAAGATGTGTTATAGTAAAAAACGAACCTGACTTTTTAATCTTGTTAAGATTGAAATCAGTTATAAATTTTATCTCTTTTTCAAACATTTGAATTGCCGAATTAATTATTACATTGAAAATAAAAAAAATCCCGATTAAAAGATAATCGGGATTATTAGCTTATCCAACGCAGAAATTACTCAACAGAGTTAGAAGTGACAGAGGCTTTAATATAGTCTCTATTCATCCTTGCAATATTAGTAACTGAAATCCCTTTAGGGCATTCCGCTTCACAAGCATAAGTATTAGTACAACTTCCAAAACCAAGTTCATCCATTTTTGCTACCATAGATTGAACTCTCTGAGAACGCTCCGGTTGGCCTTGAGGCAATAACGCATATTGCGATACTTTTGCACTTACAAATAACATTGCTGAAGCATTTTTACATGCTGCTACACAAGCTCCACAGCCTATACATGCTGCTGCATCCATTGCTAATGAAGCGATATCTTTAGAAATTGGAATTGCATTTGCATCCGGAACTCCACCTGTATTAATTGAAATGTATCCTCCGGTTTGTAGAATTTCATCAAAACCCGAACGATCAACTACCAAATCTTTAATAATCGGAAAAGCTTTTGCTCTGAATGGTTCAATCCAGATGGGATCTCCATCCTTAAAATTCCGCATATGAAGTTGGCAAGTGGCGATTTTTGGAATTGGTCCATGCGGCTGACCATTAATCACAAGTCCGCAAGTTCCGCATATACCTTCTCTACAATCACTTTCGAATGCAATAGGAATTTGATTTTTACTTTCAAGATCATTATTTATTTCATCAAGCATTTCTAGAAAAGATGCATCGGGTGAAATAGAAATTTTATATTCAGCAAAAGATCCAACCGTTTTAGGTCCATCTTGCCGCCAAATTTTTAAAGATACATTTATATTCTTCCCGCTCATTATTTATAACTCCTTTGGGATAATTTGACACTTTCATATTCGAGGTTTTCTTTATGAAGATTCCATTCCCCTGGATTTATGAATTCCCACGCCGAAACGAATGTATAATTTTGATCATCACGTTTAGCTTCACCATCCTCCGTTTGGAATTCTTCCCTAAAATGTCCACCACAGGATTCATTTCTTGTAAGAGCATCAAGAGCCATCAATTCACCAAGCTCTAAATAATCAGCAACACGTCCTGCTCTTTCAAGGGTCTGATTGAAATCTCCGTTACTACCAACAACATTTACGTCTTTCCAATATTCACTTCTCAATGCTCGAATTTCTTCAATTGCTTCTTTCAAACCTTTATCATTTCGAGCCATGCCAACTTTATTCCACATTATTCTACCCAAAGTCTTGTGGAAGTCATCAACAGTTCGTTTCCCTTTAATTGAAAGAAGTTTTTTTACTTGCTCATTTAATTCAGATTCTGCCTTAACAAATTCCGGATGATCAGTTTTAACCAATGTTGGTTTTTGTGAAGCTAAATAATCACCGACTGTATAAGGGATAACAAAATAACCATCAGCTAATCCTTGCATAAGAGCACTTGCCCCTAAGCGGTTAGCCCCGTGGTCAGAGAAATTTGCTTCTCCAAGAATAAATAATCCCGGTACATTGCTCATCAGATTATAATCAACCCATAAACCACCCATTGTATAGTGCGGAGCAGGGTAAATTTTCATTGGAACGTTGTAGGGATTTTCACCGGTTATTGTTTCATATATTTCAAAAAGATTTCCATATTTTTCTTCGATTGCTTTTTTACCGAGACGATTTATAGAATCTTCGAAATCAAGATAAACTGCATCACCCCCCATTACACCGCGACCTTCATCACAAACTTCTTTAGCACTTCTTGAAGAGATATCGCGAGGGGAGAGATTTCCAAAAGATGGATACTTCCTTTCGAGATAATAATCTCTTTCATCTTCAGGAATTTGCCCGGGAGCGCGCATGTCATTTTTCTTTTTCGAAACCCACACTCTTCCATCATTACGTAGACTTTCACTCATCAATGTTAACTTAGACTGACTTTCACCATGAACGGGTAAGCACGTAGGATGAATTTGTGTGAAGCAAGGATTTGCAAACATCGCTCCCTTTTTGTGTGCACGCCAAATTGCAGTCGCATTAGAATTCATGGCATTTGTTGAGAGGAAGAAGACATTTGCGTAACCTCCTGTAGCAAGTATAACCGCATGTGCTGAATGTTTCTCAACTTCACCGGTGACTAAATTTCTTACTAAGATTCCTTTCGCAACACCATCTACTAAAACTAAACTAAGCATTTCTCTACGTGTATACAATTTTACCTTGCCAAGTCCAACTTGCCTATTCAATGCTGAAACAGCACCGAGTAATAACTGTTGACCTGTTTGACCTCTTGCATAAAATGTTCTGGAAACTTGAGCACCGCCAAAAGATCTGTTATCTAACAATCCGCCATATTCTCTTGCAAAAGGAACACCCTGAGCCACGCATTGATCAATAATATTGTCACTGACCTCAGCTAAGCGATGAACATTCGCTTCACGTGCTCTAAAATCTCCTCCTTTAACTGTATCGTAAAAAAGTCGATAAACAGAATCACCATCATTTTGATAATTCTTTGAAGCATTAATTCCACCTTGAGCAGAAATACTGTGGGCACGTCTAGCTGAATCATGAAAAGTAAAAGCAGAGACATTATAACCTAACTCACCAAGACTAGCTGCAGCTGAAGCTCCGGCTAACCCTGTTCCGACAACAATAATATCATATTTTCTTTTGTTTGCCGGATTAACTAATTTCATATTGAACTTATGATTAGTCCATTTATCTCGTAAGTTTCCGGCAGGTATTTTGGAATCTAAAACAGCCATTATTTACCTCCCTGAATAAATAAAAAGTATATCGGAATTGATGCAAATGCTATTGCTACAAAAATCGAATATATTGTTCCAATTACATTTATGATCGGTGTATATTTTTTATGAGTCCATCCAAATGTTTGAAACACACTCTGAAATCCGTGATTTAAGTGAAGCCCTAATAAAATCATTGCGAATACATAAAATCCGGAATAAATCGGGTCTAAAAATGTTGATGCAACAAACTCATAATACTTATGTTCCTCTATCCCAACAACTCCGATTGAATTAAAAGACATCCAGAAAGTCCTCAAATGAATGACTAAAAAAATAAAAATTATACTTCCGGTTTGTGCCATTGTTCGGGAATAAATTGTACTATTTTTTGATGAACCATTTACAGCATATTTAACCGGACGAGCTTTTTTATTCTCTATCCAGAGTCTTATTCCATTAAAGATATGTATTAAAAATATTAAGGCAAGAACAACTTCAATAACCCTCACTAATGGTTTGATTGATTCTAAATTTTTAACAACTGTGTTAAAAATTTCGGGTCCGCCAAATAGAGATAAATTGTTGATGAGATGAAATTTTAGAAATAATATGAGGCTTATACCGGTAATCCCCATAAATAATTTCTTGCCGATCGATGAATTAAAGAATGTATTAAACCAACTCATTCATGTTCTCCTATGAATTGAATTTGAAGAATTGTTGAAATGAATCCCCTGATAAATAACTCTTTTGCATGCAATAGTAATTTTGATGAGTATTCAATTAAATGACCTGGTTAACTTATAAATTCCAGGTTTTAAAATCAATTTTGTTAGAAAATATTTTCGGGGAAAATTGTTTGAATTGATAAAAAAAATGAGGCTGTCTCAAAATATTAACATTCGGAAAAAATGATAATATTGAGACAGCCTCATTTGTGGTGACCCCAAGGGGATTCGAACCCCTATTACCGCCGTGAAAGGGCGAGGTCCTAACCATTAGACGATGGGGCCATTTAATTTTTAGAAATGGTTGGGTGAGCGATGGGAATTGAACCCACGACCCCCAGGGCCACAACCTGGTGCTCTAACCAACTGAGCTACGCTCACCATTTAAACGGCAAAATGAAATTCAAGAACGATAATTCTATTTTAATTTTTTTGTACGCCCGAGTGGAATCGAACCACTAACCTACAGCTTAGAAGGCTGTTGCTCTATCCGATTGAGCTACGGGCGCGCTTAAAACAAAAAAAGGATAGATAATATCCGAAACAAAATAGAACCTTTGTCGGGGCGGCAAGATTCGAACTTGCGACCTCCTGCTCCCAAAGCAGGCGCGATAACCGGACTACGCTACGCCCCGTCTATTCTTTAAAATATAAAGACATTTTTAAATAGGCTTGCTAATATAGGGGATTTTTCTAATAATGGCAATATAGCTGTAAATTATTTGATGGAAATATTTATTAACAACTTACTTAAAACGTTGATTCTAATCCTTTTATTGGTATTTCATCCATGCTTAACCTTCCCCTAATACTCCTCCAAATAATCAGACGAAAAAATCAGAATACATTTTACACTGATTACTATGGCATTTTATTTTTAAAATTCCCAAATTGCATCACAATAAGTGTGTGTGTGTGGAAATTTCAATCGACTGCTCCCGGAAAAGTTATATTTTTAGCAAGAATTAATTTTTAACTCCCTTAACAAATTCTCTGAAAAGGATCAAATGAAAAAGCTGCAATTTAAAATTGAAATTAAGGCTTCTGCCGCAAAAGTTTATAACACAATGTTAGGTATTGACAATATTGAAACCTATGAACAATGGACATCAATTTTTAACCCGACCTCTACTTATAAAGGGAGTTGGGAAAAAGGTTCCAAAATCCATTTTATCGGGACAGCTGAAAATGGTAAACAAGGTGGAATGGTTTCAGAGATAGTAGAGAACATCCCAAATAGCTTTGTTTCAATCTGTCACTGTGGAATTTTAGATGGGGCAACAGAAATAACTGAAGGGCCTGAAGTGGAAAAATGGGCCGGGGGACATGAAAATTATTCTTTTGAAGAAATTAATGATATTACAATCGTAACTGTTGAAACTGATACAACAGAAGATTTTACTGATTTTTTCGTGGAGGTATGGCCTAAAGCTTTAAATCTACTTAAAGATATCGTAGAAAAACCATAAAAGAACTTCGACATTTTTGGAGCGAGTATGTGAAGCTTTGCAGTTCCTGGAAGTTACCACCGGGACACAAGGTCTCAAATAATAACATCTTATTTAGGTTTGAATATTTTCGATTAGCTCTAAGCTAATAATTTTAAATTATTTTCATCCATTTTAATTATCCTTTTTTTTAAGTTTGGGGGGATGAATAATTATACAGATTACATACTTATTGCAATATTTAGTTTTGGTACAATTCAGTCTTTAACTCTTTCAACATTATTATTAAAGAAAAAGCCAAACTATCGTGCAAACTCACTCCTTGCTTTTGCTTTGGCACTTTTAGGGGTGGAATTACTTTATTGTATATACGAACTAACGATGATTGATACCTACCCACAGTTTATCGGCAGTACGATAGGGATACCTCTCTTATATGCACCGCTCTTTTACTATTTTGTTTATCTGCTGGGGGATGAAACAAGAGTCCTCAAACTTAAACATTATTTGCTATTGCTCCCTTTCTTCCTTTTTTATGGCTCAATGCAGTTTTTACTTCATTCACATTCAATAATAGAGAGACTTAATCTTATTGATAATAACTTTGCAGAACATAAGTTTTTTTCAATCCTAGTTGCATTATTACCAATAGTTGTAGCAGTTTTTATGTTTCTGGTGATAGCTGAAATAAGGCAAATAAATAAAAGGATTAAAGATGTCTATTCAAAAATAGATTTTAAAAATTTATACTGGCTAAATTCATTTTCATTTGGAATACTCATTGCAATTGTTTTAGTAATAACTCTTCATTTAATTGAACATCTGCTTCCTTTTAATATAAAATACCCTGTATTTATTTTTATGTCTTTCTGGTTTTCTTTTTTGGGTTATGTTACTCTAAAACAACCGGAGGTAAAAATACATATTAACAATTCAAAAGATGAAGAAATTGCAACTTCGGTAAATGATATCAAACAATCCTACAGCAGATCAGGATTATCTGACGATGAAGCAAAAGTTATTATAGTGAATCTTAAGAATCTTATGGAAACCGAAAAGCCATACCGCAATCCTGATCTTAATCTTAATCAGTTAGCCATAAAACTTAATGTATCATTACATAACCTTTCGCAGGTGTTAAACCAATACTTAAATCAGAATTTTTATGACTTTATAAATTCATACCGCGCTGAAGAATTTATTAGGCTTATGGAAACCGACAAAGAAAAAAGATACAGTATTTTAGCTCTTTCATACGATGCCGGTTTTAATTCCAAAACTGCCTTTTATAAAATATTCAAAAAAATCTATAATCAAACTCCATCGGAGTATAGGGATAAGGGATTAAATAATCCTCAATAAATCATGATATGAGCATACAATTTAAAACTCATATTCAATCCCTAAAACCGGTAAAATACTCCACTGTTTAATCTCTCTTTTTTCATTTCTACTTTCACTCCATTCATATCCGGCGATATTTGTCCTGTTATAAATATTCCATACATCGAGGTAAACAACAAGATTAGAGTTTGTAAAATTAAATCTTTTATCAAGGCGTATCGTTAAAGAGTGATAATCCTGAAATCTTTCTCCGTTATATTTATTTAAATCAAGCACTCCCCTTCTTTCTGTTTTAGATTTTACTTCATCATAAGGAGTAAAAGGGGCTCCCCCTGCATATAACCATTTCAAACTTAAATCCCAGCTTTCGCCTGGTTTATAACCCCCTTCAAGTGCAAACATAAATTGATTATCATAAATTCTATCGCGCCAAATGCCATTCAAATCTTTGTACTTGGTTTTTGAATAAGAAAGACTGAAAAGTCCGTAAATATTTTTAGCCATCTTCTTTTGAATAGTAAGTTCAACCCCTCTCGCATAAGCTTCACCATCGGAATTTAATGTACCGTCATATCTGCTGACATGATCTGCAACAGGTTTATCAAGTAAAAATTTTTCCGGATCAGAGGTGTCCATCGGAAATTTTCTGTATTCCTTATTATATATTTCGAACGATAGTTTTGTATCCTCACTTAACATTAAACTGTATCCGGCAATAAAATGATATGCTTTCGGCACATCCAGATTTTTGTATTCATCATTCTGTACAAGTATTATTGCAGGTATATTCTGATAGTAAATGCCCGAACTTATACTTATTGCAGAAATATTACTTAACTGATAGCTTAATGTTAATCTTGGCGAAAGTAAACTCTTTTTATTCACATCATAATAATCAAACCTCAACCCGGGAATTAAACTTAACTTTTCACTCAAATTATAGTTTAGTGTGAAATATCCCGAAGTTGTGAATAAATTAAGTTTTCTGTTAATGTCGTAAGCCGCTTTTACTTCTCCATTTTCATTTTTGCTTTCACCGAATTTTAGCAAAAAATCATTAATGACATATTTAGCTTCGGCACCAAACTCAATTTTAATATCATCAGACATTTTGTAATAATTTATATTTCTGAAATTAAACTGATTTTCAATCGACTCATTATAAAAATCGGGCTGCATGTCAGATGTTTTTTTTAGATCATATTTATACTTCTGAAAATTGTGTGATATTGAGCTGTTTGAATAACCATTCTTCTCCCAAATATTCTGCCAATTGATTCCCATAGTATTATTAACAGACTTGGTTAATCCGTAGGAATTTTCACCACTTTCAACTGATTTATCATAACTGAGTTCGGTTAAATCATCCCCCAAAATATTGATAAGTGATAATTTATTATTTTCATTAATCTGCCAACTGATTTTCCCCTGAATGTCATAATATCTTGGCAATGCCCCATCTGCTTGTGATGCTTCAAGAAGCATATCGAGATAACTCCTATTAGCAGAAAAAAGAAAACTCATTTTATCTTTAATAATAGGACCCTCAGCCGATATCCCGACTCCTTTCATACTAAGATTTAGTTGCGGATAAAACTTCTGGTAATTTCCTTCTCTATACTTTAATTCAAGAATAGATGAAAGTTTATCACCATAAATTGCTGAAAATCCTCCGGCGCTGAATGTAACATCGCTTAAAAAATCAACGTCAATTAATGAAATAGCACCCCCCGAATTTCCCTGAACAGGAAAGTGATTTATGTTTGGTATCTCAATATTATCAATGAAAGAAACATTCTCGAGAGAACTTCCTCCTCTAACTATCAAACTATTTCTCTGGTCGTTAGTTTTGGCAATTGACGGAAGTGAGGTTAAAATACGTCCAATATCACCACCTGCCCCGGGTGCTCTTCTAACTTCTTCATTAGAATAGCTTATTGTGCTAACCGGTTTTTCTTTCAATCCCGAATAATAACCACCGGTTACAACTACATTCTCAAGTTCGAAACTTTCAGCTTCCATAAAAATATTTAACTCTGTTTCTCTCCCCGATCTAATAACAATATCCGTTTTAGTTAATTTTGTGTAACCGACATAACTAAAAATAACTGTGTAATTAGCTGCTTCGAGATTTTCAAAATTATAATATCCTTTATCATTGGTGGTCGTACCGATATTTTTATTTTGTAAATAGATATTAACTCCGATTAAAGGTTGTCTGGTTTCTTTATCCACAACTGTTCCGTTTAGGGAATTAATCTTCACCATTCCATCTACCTGTGTGAACAGAATAAAGATGAGTATCAGAATTTTAATTTTACTTTGCATACAATTCTCCATTTTTTTGAATTTTCTGCGGCAAAACTAATTCAATATTTCTCGTGAATCGTTTTTTCTGATGGGGAAGGATTTATTTTTGTGATTTTTTAAGTACTTGCGGATGGGGAAATAGTTAAAATTAAAAAATGATAGTCTAAAAATCAGCAGCTTATAATTGATATTTGAGTAGACTATTTTTGTGAATAGGTATTATTTATTTTTCAGATAAGTGTGAAGGAATTTCCCGAACTTTTTATCTTTTTGTCTCTTTTCATAATAGGACATTTCGTAATACAAAGATTCCTTATACAATTTTATATAATTCTGATAACGTTCATTTGAGATCATCCCTTCTTCCAACCCATTCAAAATTGCACAACCTTTTTCAACTGTATGAGTACAATCTTTAAAGCGGCAATGTTCTGATAATTCTGCAATTTCATTAAATGTATCATCGAGACCCGAATCAGCAGATATAACCCCAAGTTCACGCATTCCGGGATTATCAATTACTATTGCCCCGTTCTCCAAAACTATCAGTTCACGGCGAGTGGTAGTATGTTTTCCTCTTCCATCTTTCTCTCTGATTGGTTGAGTTTTATAAAGATCTTGGTGGATAAGATTATTTAATAATGTAGTTTTACCAACACCCGATGACCCAAGCAGACAAAAAGTTTTGAATGGAGTAAAGTAATTTTTAATATTCTCGATATCGAGTTTATTGTTGTTACTGAATACTTCTGTTTTAATATCGGGTATTATTTGAATAATTTCATTTTTCTTACTTTCAATCTCTTCTATACTCAAAAGATCACTCTTGCTGAGGAAAATAACCGGAGTAATATTACTCTCGTTTATCATCACTAAGTAACGTTCCAGTCTTCTTAAATTATAATTGGAATCAAGTGATTGAATAATTATAGCAGTATCAATATTTGCAGCGATTAGTTGATGTTCAATTTTTTTGCCGGAAGTTTTTCTTTTTAATAATGACTTTCTCGGGAATATTTCGTGAATAACAGCCAGAGAATCATCATCAAATAATTGAGCATAAACCCAATCGCCAACAGTCGGTAAATCCAGAGGGGAATCAGAATTGTATAAAAATTTTCCGGTTAGTTCAGCATAAATATCTTTCTTTCCGTTTGAAACGGTTAAACTATTTTTATTTACACTGATTACTCTTACTATTTGAAAGCTATCTGATTTTGATGTTTCAGATTTATCTTGAAACCATTTATCAAATCCAAGTTTTTCAATATCATTCATCTCTTGAACCTAACGACACTGTTGATAATTAGCAATCCGGGATAGGATTGCCAATAACGGTAATTACTTTTTAATTATTAAATTATTCTCAAATCGATCTATAAAATAAACAACATCTCATGATTTTTATTCTACTTGTGTTGAACTTTCAATTCCAAACAAATCGTATGGTTTGTTACTGAAGTTTTCATTAAATACAAAAACAACGACTAAAATATATGCGATAAAACAAAACAGAATTAGAAGCTGAGCTTTTGATGTTTTTTGAATATCTTGTTTTGATTTTATATCACATACTTCACCGGGACAATATTGAGCTTTTTCTTTATAAACCATAGAATATATTTTACATCCGATACAAATACCAAATGCTGATTCAAAGAATAAAAATATAAGACATATTAGGCAACCAAGTCCTGTTATAGGGCTGAATGCATTCATCACAACTAAATGAATAAATATTACGAATGCCAAAGCTACACCTATTATCCATGCAAATTTTTTTTGTTGAGCACCAACATATTCCGGGACTTGATTTCTGACGATCAACCTTCCAATTATCAAAGAAGGAGAAAATCTTGGATTAATAAAAACACGTATTACAATATCAGTAAGGAATATCGTTATCGCATATTTAATCATTAGGAAATCCCCTTTGACTCCGGCTAATATTATTCCCAGAAATACAATCGCGAATAATATTCCTGCGGCTGCTCTTATTTCACGTTCATTTAATACAGGGATATTATATCCTGCAACATCTTCTCCAAAATTGAATATTCTTTTCATTTAATCATCCTTTTTATAATTAATTTTGATTTGTTTTAAATTGGATAACTTTGTCCGTGCCAATCCGCTGACCGGAATAGTGAGCATTGTTATCAGTGTGCCTAATAAACTTAAGGGCACCTCTAATAATTCAAATTCATTTGCCACAAAGGCATACAAACACAAAGAATTTTTTAGTGAAACTTCGTGCCTTCGTGTCCTCGTGGCAGTTTTTAGAGGTTTCCTTAAAATCGCCGAATAACTTAGTAGTATATTCAACAAAAAACAATGAGTTTTCAGTAAAAAAGTTTGTAACAATTAATTTTAACGAAGCTGAATCATTTTTTTTGATACAGAATAATTGCCGCAAATTAATCTATAAAAATATACTCCCCCCGAGAAATTACTTGCATCAAAATTAGCTTCATAACTACCGGCTCTTTTGTATTCATTTATCAAAGTTTTGACCTCCTCACCTAGTACATTATAAACACTCAATTGTACAATATCATCTATTGGGACCGAATACCTTATTTTTGTAGTCGGATTAAATGGGTTTGGGTAATTTTGGTGTAATTCAAAACTTTCAATTCTTGAATAATCTTCTTCTATGTAAACTAAGGATAAGGGAACTTTCCAAAGTCCATTTTCGCTTCCTAATCCGACATATATATGTTCATTTGAGAAATAAAGTTTACTTATATAATCATTTTCGAGGGGAAGATTATAAGTTATATTCTTCCAAGTTTTTCCATCATCATTGGAACAGATTAATCCCATATTCTCAATGGCAGCATAAAGTATAGCATTATTGTAAACGATATCATCTACAAAAAAACCTTTTAAATCATCGGAATAATTTTTCCAGATTGAATCTTCCTCGGTCGTATGGTAAATTCCATTACCTGTACCTGCATAGATATTAATTGAATTTGTTGTTAAACAGTTTACATCAAAATAGTTTTCAACAAATTTTGGATGCCAATTTTTACCTGAATTTTTACTTACAAATAAATTTCCTTTCTGACCATTCCCTTGAGCACCGACATACATGAAGTTGGAATTCGTTAATATAAATGAGGAAATTGAATAAAGCCGATCAGGGAATCCGATTCCGGAGATTTCCCAATTTGCACTGTTAATATGAGTTTTATAAATTCCGCTTACCTGGAGCCCAATATCGGTACTATGTGCAGCAAATAAAGTATCACCAATCTTTATTAATCTTGAAATTAAAGTTTGGGTTGTGAATCCATTTTCAAATACTTGCCAATTTGTTTCTCCATTCGCGCTGTAAATTATACTCCCTCCTATAGAGCCAATCCAAACTGATTGCCCGTCAAATTCGAAATCTTTTATATCGTAAGAGCCGATTAAAGAAGCGGTAGGTAAATTAATCCAGTCCAATCCATCATTTTTACTGAGCCAGGCTCCATAATCTTCAGTTCCCAAATAAATTCGGTCTTCAATTTGTTTGATAGACAAGATTCTACTTCCCGGATTGAAAACATGTTGCCACTGAGCAGAAGTAACCTGTACTAAAAACAAAAAAAATAAGTGGCTGAATAAAAATGTTTTATTCATAGATAGACTTTCAAAATCGATTTAACTTAAAACAAAATGGTTTTTTACATACATCTGAATTATAAAATATTTCTAAATGTTTTTCATCTTTTTTTTGATGAAGTTATGTGAAAAGACAGAATCCCTTAAATTTGGAATAATTTCACAACAGGTTGCAGTTGATTAATTGATTAATGGCAGATTGAAGTGTTTAACGATGTAAAAGATTGGTCAACAAATTTGTTGCTGGCAAAATTAACTTACTTTATGAAAAGTCTACATAGTTAACATAAGATCACAATATCTAATATTGGTCATAAATATTTAATAGATTGGTCTGTTTTCCCGTTATTTTATCTTCAGTTTTATTGAGATTAATTCTTTTACAAACTCAACATTTTGTTTATTGTTCATGATGAGTGAAAGTCCACGTATTTTACCAAATCTTTTCCCCTCTTTAAATTGCTCTTTTAATGAATCTGAAATTGCGCTATTCATAATTAATGGTTCAGCTTTATCACCGAAGTAAAATGTAATTTTGAATGATCCAGAAATTATCGATAGCCAAAAAATAGTCTTAGACTTTTTTGTTACTTTCAAAAGCCAACTCTTACCATCATTATAATAGTTCCATAACTCACAAAAGTCGGGATAATCAGTATGAATATATTTGAAAACCGATTCCCAAAATATTTTGGACTTACCTATATGAGAGAAGATTATTTCTTCTGTTGGAAATTGATTTTTGTCTGAAAGAATTATTTGATCCATGTTACCCCTGAAAAAAGTTTGAGAAAATAACCCATGTTATCCCATCGGGACAAGTTGTTAAAGCACAAACTTCGTGTCTATTACTATTTAAAAAATTTCCCGTCTCATTTCCCTTAAAAAAAAATGAAGGTTTATTTATTAAGACTTTTATTCACAAAATGATTTTTTATAAATCCATTTTGGGGTGATGTATATTTTTGCCTTTTTTAGGCCTTTCTTTTAATCCGCTTGGCTTATTCTTAATTTCCTACACATAATAACACTGGTTATAGCTTTTTTATATTTACATTCATTTTTTCAACTTGTTAACTCATTTGCAATTAACTCAGCTTGTTTAAGTACTGTTTCAGTAGCTAGTTTCTGCATATCGGGTGGATATCCGAATTTGCGCAATGTTCTTTTTACGATCACTTTTAATTTAGCTTTAACACTTTCTTTTATTGTCCAATCGATGGAAGCATTCTGTTTTACTTTTTCATATAAAACGATAGCAAGTTCCCTTAGCTTATCCTTCTGCATTAACTCACGAGCGCTTTCATTATCGGCAATGGCTGTATAGAAAGCATATTCATTTTCAGATAAGCCCATCTCCTTCGGTTCTTTATCCATCTCTTGAATTTCTTTGCCAAGCTTTATCAGTTCATCTATCACTTCAGCCGCTGTTATAATTTTGTTGTGATACCTCTGAATTGAGTTTTCCAGCATTTCCATCAACGATTTACTTTGAACAAGATTTTTCTTTATTCGTGATTTTATCTCATCATTCAACAGCTTCCTTAGAACCTCTAAAGCAATATTTTTATGCTCCATATTTTTTACTTCCAAAAGGAAGTCTTCTGAAAGTATTGAAATATCCGGTTTCTTAATTCCGGCTGCGTCAAATAAATCTATCACTTTATCAGTAACGAGAGCCTTGTCAATTACTTGCCGAATAGTTGTTTCAATTTCATCATCTGTTCTCCCAAATCCGGTTGTATCAAATTTTGCTAATCTTGCTTTTACTGCTTGAAAGAATGAAACTTCGTCTTTCACATCCATCGCTTGTTCATGCGGTATTGCAATTGCGAATGCTCTTGAAAGTGCAGTAACTTCATCAATAAATCTTTTCTTCCCGTTTTCAAGACTTAAAATATGTTCTTCCGCTGCTAATATTATTTTTAGTTTTGTTGTTGTGTCAGCAGTAAAATATTCTTCATACAAAAGCCCTTTATCTTTACCGAGATAAGGAACAGTAGGATCATTAACCAGATCATTATATTCCTTAGAGTAAATCCTTGACGGTTTTTCAAGAAACATCTGTGAAACAACTTCTAATTTTTCCAACATAAGCTGAACAGCTTTTTCTTGTGCAATCGCCGGATCACCTTTACCGCCGCTATCTGAATAGAATGAAAGTGCTTTTTTCAAATCAGATGCGATACCAAGATAATCAACAATAAGCCCACCGGGTTTGTCTTTATATACACGGTTAACCCTCGCAATAGCTTGCATTAAATTATGCCCTTGCATTGGTTTATCGATATAAAGTGTATGCAGTGAAGGGACATCAAATCCGGTAAGCCACATATCTCTAACTATCACAAGTTTCAATTCATCTGCGGGAGCTTTCATTCTATCTGCCAAAACTCTACGCTGATCTTTTGTTGTATGATGCTTTTCCATTTCGGGACCATCTGAAGATGAAGCTGTCATTACAACTTTAATTGTTCCTTTATTCAAATCATTACTATGCCATGCCGGTTTTAGTTTTATTATTTCTCGATATAGTTCGACAGCGATTCTTCTGGACATCGAAACTATCATTCCTTTCCCTTCAAATACTTCTTGCCTAAGTTCGAAGTGAGCAACAATATCGGCAGCGATTTGTTTAATTCGGTCTTTACTCCCTACTAACGCTTCCAACTGTGTCCATTTTGCTTTTGCTTGCTGAGCTGATGATAAGTCTTTTAAATCGAGTTCATCATCCAATTCAGAGACAAGTTTTTTACCCTCTTCGCTAAGGTTTATTTTTGCAAGTCTTCCTTCATAATAAATACGAACTGTTGCACCATCTTCCACTGCTTGAGCAATATCATAAACATCTATATAGTTGCCAAATACAGCCGGGGTATTCACGTCACTATTTTCAATAGGGGTTCCGGTAAAACCAAGATAAGTAGCGTTAGGCAGAGCATCCCGCATATATTTTGCAAAACCGTAAACGGTCTTTTTACCAATTATATTTCCATCTTCATCTTTATCATCAATCTGCTTTGCCTTAAACCCATATTGAGTCCGGTGCGCCTCGTCAGCAATTACAACTATGTTTTTTCTGTCCGATAACTCCTCATATACATTCCCCTCATCCGGTTGGAATTTATGTATAGTAGAAAACACAACTCCCCCCGATGAAACTTTAAGCAGTTCTTTTAATTGTCCTCTGTTTTCTGCTTGTACCGGGTCTTGTCTTAATAATTGTTTTGATGCAGCGAAAGTATCAAACAACTGATCATCCAAATCGTTACGGTCAGTTATTACTAAGATTGTAGGATTGTCTAACGCTAAAACTATTTTCCCGGTATAAAATACCATTGATAAAGATTTTCCGCTTCCTTGAGTATGCCAGATTACTCCAGCCTTGCGGCTTCCATAACCCCCAACCCCAACCCTTCCCCCAATGGTGGAAGGGAGCTTTGAGATATTTTGATGAATTTTATTTAATACTAAGTCAGGGTTATTTATAAGTTCTTCGTTTTTGAATCGTAAAACCTTGTTGTCAAGTGAGGTTAAATATTTATCTCTAATTTCATCTTTCTTTTTCTGTTTTATTGTATTATGAACTTCTCCATCAAATTCAATAATTAATTTTTCCGAATGACAATAAAAATCCACAACGTAATGCCCAATCTGATGTTGTCTTCTAAATTTAAGACCGAGAAATTTTTTATTTCTAACTACTTCCCAAAATATTTTTTCCGTATTGGTTTGATTTTTGCGAAGTTCTCTAACTTGTTCAATCATTCCGGTAAACTTTAATCCGCCCCTATAATTGCTTCCCTCCCTTTGGGAGGGATTGAGGGAGGGTTGAAAGCTCGTTGCCTGCAACGTGCTTTCAATCGCTTTGTTCACCGCATAATATTGATGGTATGCAGCTAATTTCTTTGTTGTTTCAATAACTGTAAGATTGGTTTGTAAATCTTCTTTTTTATTCTTCTCGAAGACAATAAAGTGCCTTAATAAATCGAGCATTGTTTTTTTGTTTAGCATTCCGTTAATGAGTATCTCTAACTCACTTATAAGATGCGAGGCTCGCTCTGGTACCTTTTCAAAAGGAAAAACTCTATTTCTTTTTGCAGCAATTTCTCTTTTAATCCATTTGCGACCAAAACCAGTTTTAAGCCATCTTTCTCTTTCAACGGTTTCTTCTCTAGTAGAATAAATTTCATGATGTATAATCTCTAAAGGTTTATGCGCTTTAGTCCAATCTGCACCTTCACCACTAATATGTTGATTCCATCTTTTTTCTAAATCTTCTGTTTGCCCTATATATAGACTTTCATTATCACATCTTAGCACGTATGTATAGAATTCTTTTTTACCGTCAATAGATTTTCTGGCTGTGCGTGTTTGTCCGACCCGGGGACGAAGGTGGGCACGCACGCAGACAGGCCAACTCATAAAACGGCTTAGACCGGCAGAGATTGTCCCGGCTTTAGCTTCAAGTCCGTCTGATATAACTACAAAACCATTATAAGTAAATAAACTTGGTATAGTCTGTTTATAAGTTTCTATTTGTCTGAATGCAGAACGAATTGTTGCATTTTCATCAACTGCATTTTTTAATTCTATTACAACCAACGGAATACCGTTTATAAAAAGAATTACATCGGGGCGTTTGTTTATGCCGTTTTCAACAACAGTAAATTGATTTGCTACAATAAAATCGTTGTTATCGGGATTGTTAAAATCAATCAGCCAAACTAAATCACCTCTCCTATTCCCATCTTTTTGATAAGTTACATTTATTCCTTCTGTTAGCATACGGTGAAATGTTTCGTTATTGGCTATTAATTCGGGGGAGTTTATTCTCTCTATTTGTTTTACAGCTTCTTCTCTTGCTTCGGCGGGTATTTTGGGATTTATTCTTCCAACTGCTTTATGCAACCGTTCAATCAATAATACATCTTCAAAAGTTTTACGTTTCCCAAAGGGATGTACCACCGGTTTTTCACAGTCCGGGGCAATATCGGGGGCGTAGACGTACTGATAGCCTTGATGTTCAAGCTGCTCAATAGCAAAGCGTTCTATGTCGTTTTCAATTAGTTTGTGCATTATTATTTATTTGACATTTAAGTTAAGTATTGCTTATCTTTGCCTATCTCATTAACCAAGTGTTAAAGGAGTTACGGAGCCGCTTAATTATTTAAGCGGTTCTTGTTTTTAAATAGGCTTCATATTCTTTCTGCTTTTTCCTCTTCTCGTGTTCATATTCTAAAACGAATGCTGTCCAAGGTAGAATATAGTTAGTTCTTACATCGAGTATCACTATATAATCAAGATCATTCTCAAATTCTAACCAGATACATAATCGGTCTTTTCCATTTCTTATCTGTGGCCAAATTTTAAGACCCCAATTATTATATTCTTCAATTACTGGCTTTGCCCAACCAATCCTCTCCATTCTTCTGAAATCTGGCAGCCTTTCATTTTCTATATCTCCCGAATGAGTAAAATGATAAAAAGTATATTCTTTTCCATCAATAAGCGGATGAGTTTTTAGACGCAATTGTTTTTTATTGAACACCGGTTTGCTATCTACAAAGTCTCTCTTGAAAATCTCATAAACAGCTTCAAAGTATGCTTGGAAAACTCCATTAAACGATTCCAAAATAATAAGATTGGGTAGTTTTAACTTATCTCCCATTTTTACCCCGCCATACAAAAACATTAGTTTTCTCTTCTTTTGGGAGTGTGTTCTGTAGAAATGTATAACCCGAACGTTCTTTTATTCTTTCGATAAGTTTTAATTTGGTTTCACTGGATTGTAAACCCCTATGTAAGTATGAAACAGCACCGGTAAGTAAATCACACAATTGCAACGCCGATACTTCGTGTGATCGGACTTGCTGAATTCTACGGATTATCCTCTTTTCAAAATCGTAATGACTGCTGCAAAGAACATCATGGAGCTTTTCTACTTTTGTCTGGCTACGGGTATCCTTAATATCCAAATAAATATTATATGCGTATTCCGGAGATAAAATGATTTTCAGAAGATCAAAATACATTTTATAATAAAAATCATCGTGTGATTGGTTAAAAGCTGTGTGATCTAAAATGGATTTATCCGGCACTATTAAAGTGCGGAAGTGAAGATCGTCATCATCAAAAAAATAATTAATTAATTCTAAGTAGAAATCAATTTTTTGTTTGGAAACCTTATTCCATTTTATTTCAAATGTTGATGTGAATCCATTATTAATTTTAATTTCTTTAATCCGGTTAAAAATCTCCTCTTTTTTCTGCTCGGGCAACCAAACAGCACCAAGAACCATAACTTTATAGTTATCGTTTTCAAGGTGACAGCTTTCATCACAATAAATATTTATAAGCGAATTCATAGTTTTACCCTCACCTCTCCACTCATTAACTTTGGCAATAATGTATCTCGCAATTTTTCGAGTGTGCGGATTTGATTTTGGTTATATGTAATTTTTTCATAGAGATTACCTGAATAAATCTCAAAATCATTAATTTTTTCTTGAGGTGGTAATGAAAATTCATAGTTGCAGATAGAAGTTGGAGACGTATGCCTTATTGAAGTACCAGAAGCACTGCCGTGTATGTACCATTGGTATTCGTCGGTTTTCATTAAATAATAAAGAAAAAATTTACTCATATTATCTTTTATTAATACTTTACCTATTCTTTGATTATGAAGAAATATTTTGTCATCAAATTCTGGAACCAATGCAGAGTATCCAAGTGTATCACCTTCTTTACTTAGGTCTGTCATTGTCACAATTAAGTCACCTTTTTTTAAAATGAAACTTTTGGGGTAATCTTTGTCATGGTAGTATTTTATTTTTTCAATTTTAAAGCCACCTCCAATCTTAAAATTTCCCGGCGTTACTAATATTTGATCATGTTCACTATTTGAAATATGCTCTCCCTTAAAAGCATATCCGTGTTTAACATTAATGAATTCTTTTAGTTTAATTACTTCCCAACTCTCATCCTTTTCCTCCACAAACCACTGCCTAAAAAGTGTTTCTGCCATTGCTTCGAGGGCTTTGTTTTGGCGGTGGAGTAGGTCTATTTTGTCATCTAAACTGCTAAGCACACCGGCAATTGCTTTTTGCTCATTCTCATCATCACTAATCTCTATATCAATAGAATTCAACAAAGTCTGCGTAACAAGCGGGTGACTCGAACCTTCTGCAAATAGATTCAATTGAAGATTTATTAAAAAGTAATACAAATATTTTGCATTGTTGAATTCTTTTGGTTTTGCAGCCAGCGCATTATCAGAAACCCAAATTGGTTTGTTTTCATAATAGACAGAACCACAATACGCTCCAACTCTCCCAATTATAATTGTTTCACTATAATAATTTGTTTCAGCTGTATACCCTAAAATACCATTCCCACCGTAAATCGGATGATCACCATCGGAATTAGGTCTCGTCTTCCCATTATCAAATTTGATTACATCACCAAGAAAACATTGTTTTCTACTCATCAGCCACCGCCATTTTAACTTTGTAAATCCGGATATAATAGAATTTTGCGTTCAGATAAAAACGGATACGGTTAATAATACTTACCGAACCGGATATATATACAAAACTCGATTTTCTATACATATTAAGCGGCATATATAAAAATTTTCCTTTATAATTACTGTTCATTACTGTAGAACATTTTAAGATATTTCTCGAATAAAAAGATGCGGTTTCTTTGATAGCCGGTAATTTCCGTTAGTATATCGTTATCCAAAAACACCTTTACCAAATCATTAGCTGCTTTGGGTGAAAGATTAACAGCATTTTGGACATCTTTAATTGTTATTATCGGTTTACTGAAAAGAGAGTGAAATAAATTTAACGCATTCTGCGAGCGTCTTCCGAGTCCAATAATATTATTTTTCTCAATAGTGCTTTTCAGCTCAACAATTTCTTTAAGAGTATTAACCGATTTTTCCGATGTTTGAATTACGCCGGTAAGGAAATACTTTATCCATTGACCCAAATCGTTTTTAGTTCTTACAAATGTTAGGTTGTCATAATATAATGTTTTGTTCTTCTCAAAGAATTCCGATAAGTATAACAGCGGTTTTTCAAGTATTCCACTCGATACCAGGTATAAAGTAATTAACAGTCTTCCTATTCTGCCGTTGCCGTCAAGGAATGGGTGAATTGTTTCGAACTGATAGTGTGCAATAGCTATCCTGATAAGATGCGGTATGCTTATATCCTGATTGTTAAGAAACTTTTCAAAGTCTGAGAGCAAATCGGGCAGCTCTTCGTGAGAGGGCGGAATAAAGACGGCGTCTTTTAAGCCGGCGCCGCCAATCCAGTTTTGAGAGACACGGAATTCACCGGGACTTTTATATTCTCCTCGACCAGATGACAATAAGATTTGATGCGTATTTTTTATTAACCTATTAGACATAGGTAAATTTTTCAATTCTTCGATGGCGTTGTTCATCGCTTTAACATAGTTATTAACTTCAAGCCAATCATCTCTTTTTTCCGGTGCCAAATCTTTTGCATCAACCAATGCCTCTTTTATATTTGTTCTTGTGCCTTCAATTTTGCTTGAAACAACTGCTTCCTTGTAAACATGCATAATGATGAACATATCAATATCAGGTACAAATTTAGAGAAGGAATTTAATTCTCCCAGTTTAAGAGATGCTTTTTCAAGAAGCCCATTAATTACCTCATCTGTCCAAACAAACGAGTGATTGATTTTTTCCGGGAGAAAGTATCGATATTCGTACCCTTTTTTATAAGAACCGGCAACGAAATCTTTTAAATTCATTCTTTCCTCAAACTAAAATATGGATATTTATATTTTATTTATGGGCGCAAAAGTAAAATAAGAAAATTTATGATTTACTTTCAATTGTAAAGTGTAAAAGTTTCAGTCATTAAGTGTAATTTTAGCCAAATTTTGTTTTATCAGAACATTCAATTTTTCTTCTTCCTTAAGTTGCTCTTCAAACTCGGATTTAAGTGTTGTAAAGCGCTCATTAAAATCAAAATCATCTTCATCATCCGGTAAACCGACATATCGCCCGGGGGTAAGCACGTAATCAAGCTCTCTCACTCTTTCAACAGATGCGGAATTGCAGAAGCCTTTTACATCTTCATAATTACCGTTCGGGTTTCTCCAGTTATGATAAGTGTATGTAATCTTTTGTACATCTTCTTCGGAAAGTTCGCGTGTACGGCGGTTAATTAAGTAACCCAAATTACGTGCATCAATAAAAAGTATTTTATCTTTTCGGTTACGGAATTTTCCGCCTGCCTGTCCGGTAGGCAGGTTCTCTCTATTGCGGCTTACAAACCAGAGGCTTGCCGGTATCTGAGTGTTCAAAAAAAGTTTTGCCGGAAGATTAACTATGCAATCAATTAATCTTGCTTCAACAAGGACTTTTCTAATATCTCCTTCACCGGAAGTTTTAGAAGTTAGCGAACCTTTCGCAAGAACAAACCCCGCTTGTCCGCTTGGTGCTAAGTGGTAAATAAAATGTTGTATCCAAGCATAATTCGCATTACCGGATGGTGGAACGCCATATTGCCATCTTCCATCTTTACGTAAAAGATCACCGCTCCAATCGCTATCATTAAAGGGGGGATTTGCAATGACATAATCGGCTTTCAAATCTTTATGAGAATTATTTAAGAACGAACCTTCGTTATTCCACCTTACTTGTGAGCTGTCAATTCCACGAATGGCAAGATTCATCTTAGCCAAGCGCCAAGTTGTTTGGTTGCTTTCTTGTCCGTAAATGGAAATATCATTTACATTCCCTTGGTGTTGTTCAACAAACTTTTCCGAATGAACAAACATACCACCGGAACCGCAGCATGGATCAAGTACCCGTCCTTTATACGGCTCCAACATTTTAACAAGCAAATCAACAACTGAACGGGGAGTATAGAACTGTCCCCCTTTCTTACCTTCTGCTAATGCAAACTCACCGAGAAAATACTCGAAGGTTTTACCGAGAAAATCGCCTTTCCCATCTCCTTGCTTAAGTGAGATATTACTGATGAGGTCAATCAAACCGCCAAGACTTGCTGGGTCAAGATTGCCTCGTGCAAAAACTTTTGGCAGAACATCTTTAAGAGAAGCATTATCTCTTTCGATTGCATCCATTGCCGAATCAACATCTTTTCCTATTTCGGGTAACTTTGCTCTTTTTTGCAAATAAGACCATCGTGCTGATGGTGGTACAAAGAAAATATTTTCTGCTTTATATTCATCACGGTCTTCGGGATCAGCACCGACTAAATCGCCTTCCCCTTGTTTTAGTTTTTCATAGTGAGTTTCAAAAGCATCGGAAATGTATTTGAGGAAAATTAATCCTAATACAATGTGTTTGTATTCAGCGGCGTCAATATTCTTGCGTAGTTTATCGGCAGCTTTCCAGAGCTGTTTTTCGATAGGTTCATCTTTTGCAGAATTGTTTTTTGCCATATAAATCTATTTCCTTAAAACTTACAAATATTTCAATAAATAAAGATATTAAACTTGATGGTATGTTACATTATAAAAGAGTTCAATTACGCATTGACTTAAACGTAACGACACTTGAGATTCACATCTTCATTTGCATTTCACAAACTTATAGTTTCTACATAAAATAAATGCAATCACTCTGTTTCAATCTCATCCATAGGGTGTGGTGTATTGGCTTTTTACAAACAAATCTTAGTTATCATTGTAACCAAATTCACGTGAGAGCAATTTTTTTTTCCAGTAAGACTCTCTTTTGATTATTTCATCTTTACTCATAACTTTTGAAAATATCTCCAGTATAGAAAATTGATAATTTTGGCAATAACTCATTCCTTTGCTTTGTATTAATTTTACCAATTTTTTATTCCCGCCATGTCCATTTTTAATATAATTATTCCATCTGCTCCAAATAGAATTTTTTCCATAAGCAGACCCGACATAATTTTTTCCGTTTTTTTTGTCAACGATTAAATAGATTCCAAAAACTGAATTTAGAGCAGTATTCCAAGATTTATCTTCATTATCGTAAATAGATTTTAGATAATCATAGTCAACAATTACATTTTCATAACCCGGGAATGGTTCAATTGTTATCCTATTTTTTAATAATTCACTTACTTCAAATTCTTGATAATATTTATAATAATGAATGTATGAAGCTCTAAATGTTTTTGGGAAATTAATAATCAATCTTCCAATTAGCTCAGTTTTTATATCAAGCAATTTTGTGTCATACTCATAATGTTTTTCATTAATTTGCTTCACACTAATGCTTTTATAAATCCCAGCAAACAACCATTCATTCTGTCTATAATAAATTAAGGAAAGAATGAACTGCTTCTCAAAATTTTTTTTGGTCTGATTTTCTTGCCATACCTTAAATTTATTATTAACAAAAGCATACAGTGGTTCATATCTATCGCGTTCTGAAATAGCCAAATGAACTTTGATCTCTTTTTTCATTGAACGTAGTTTTGGAATTAAAATTTCAATATTAGTCATATCTCAACTCTTTGTGTATAACGGTGTGTTACGTTAAAAACCAAACGCCGATTTAATTACTATTTATAGAATTCGTTGCACTTTAAATTTTCTTATCGCCCACCATTCACAAGGTGATTTTGCCGAAAAAGGAATCAACTAAAACAAATGGAATACTTACAAAAACATCCCGAAAGCTTTCGGGATTGGTCTTATGCTTACTCCTCAACTACAAGTTTGAGTTCATTAGCATTGGCTGGTTAGGCACGCTTCTATTTTTTTAGCAACTCTTTAACTAGTCTACCTAATTCTTCCTCCTCTTCTGGTGTTGAAGTATCTGGTATTACTATTTTTTTATCTGTAAAAGATTGATTGAATAATGCACGGGATAATTTACCATTTGAATTATATCCTATTGTTTTATTCAACAAATAGTCTGATAACAATTTCTCATCATCAGTGCGATACTTCAAATCAATGTATGAGAACATATTTTCCCAAGTTAATCTATAAAATTTCCTTTGCTCGTTTTGGATAATATGTTTTCCAAAATTAGCTTCGATTTCTTCCTCCATAAAAATCGGAACTAAGTTAACAAGGAAAAATTCTTTTTTAGTTTTTGATGCCATCCAAGTTCCTAATAACCAAAATCTCATTAGTTCATATTTTGAATTGCAAATAATTTCAGAGTAAGGAGATTTAAATACTTTACTAAACCATTCGCTCCCACCAGTTAAATATTTTTTTGTAACATTTGGATTACTTGGATTAGTTTTATTTGAAGCCATTAATTTTGATTCAATAAAAAATAAGGCTTTGTCCGTTTCAATAATTAAATCTGGTTCAGAACCTCTACTATTAGCTTCGCCAAATTCCGCTCTTGCTTCTTTTAATAAAGGATATGTTCCATTAGTATTTTTACAATACGACCAATAAATAATATTTGTATAACTAACTCTTTTTTTAACAAAACCAGAACACCATTCAACCAACTCGTTCTTTTTATCCAAATAGCGAAAAACATTCCAAGTTAAAGCATCTTCACTTCTTTCTCTGGAAATTCTACTTTCACGTTTTGATTTAAGAATAGATTCAAGTAATTGTATGTCATCATAATCTTTCCATAATAGATTATCTTGATAATTGACATATTCATATGTTGAAGGGGAGATATAAATACTATGTTTTATACATAAAAATCTCTCATCTCGTTTAAATTCCTTTTTTTGTCTCTCTACTTTTGTGTCGCAATTTTTTACTGGACATTCGACTGTTGTTTCAGTGATTTCAATCTGATTTTTTAATTCTTTGAATGAATACATATGTCTCCTTACGCTAAGTGCCTAACGACGTTGCCGATAAGCGGCGCCCCAACACAAGACTGCCACTTAAAAAACAACTGCCAATGATTTAGCAAACTGTGCTTAACTTTCTTCGTAAGCACAGTTTGCAAGTTAATTAATTAAGAACGACTACTTTGCACAAGAAACTTTACACGTAACAGCTAACCCTAAAATTTATAAAATGCCGAAAGCGAATACGGCGTCCGCTTGATTGGCTGGTTATATGCACTTTTATGAATTTTATAATTGACTAAATAAAAAATAATTTCATCAGTTTCTCAATTATAGATTTATAAATATTTATAGCTCTAACTCAGATGATAATTTTGTAACAGAGAAAAAGCCATAAATAAAGTATATACATAAATGATATTTTATTTCTGTTGTTGTTCCAAAACTGCATTAACGTGTTCTTGGTCCAAACTATACCAATTACCAGTTGCTGCATCAATTATAATTGGAAGTAATCCCCCCAAAATATCTAATACAATCCAACCGCCACCAACTGAATTATTTAGCAAGACAGTTTTAGTTTCATATCCATCTTTTTTAAATTCAATGGTGTATGAATTTTTTGATTTCAATTCTAACTGAACTGGAGTAGTTCCTAATAAACTTCCATTTACATAAACCTTAGCTCCAGTAGGGTCAGAAGAAAAACTAACATCATCAGTTGAACCTTTGAATATTGTTGCACAACTGCTGAATGTTAAAATTGCAACTGCAATAAAAGAAAAGAACAGACCGGTTTTGTAGAACATTTTCATTTCGAGCTCCTTTATTTGTGATTAGTGCATATAACTATTAACTGAGCCGATTGACATCGGGTATTTTTTGTAACATTAGTACGAAACACCTTTCGGGCTGAAACTCTTATTAAAATTTAATCCAATCACTATAACTCCCTTAAACAAAATAACTTATTGAGATTCAACACCTATTTCCATCATCTCAAAACAAGAAAACTAATTCTCACTAAAAACCATAAACGCTAATCGTCTAATCGGTTATTATTGACACGACTAATTTTCATTTCTATTCCAACATATATGAATAGAGATGCATGATGCCAAACAATTTAGTTTTGAATATTTTGTGAAGTAACATAGAGAAGATGAACCACTGAAGTTATCAGAAGTTTCATTACTCCGATATGTAAATCCGTTTCCGGTAGAAGCACTGAAGAAGTAAAACAAGTAGAACCCCTTCAAATAAAAAAGAGTAAAAAGTATTTAAGAATATACTTTCAAATATTTTCGTTGTAAGTATAATGAAATTTATTTAAAAGTCAGCGTTGGCAAAATCACATCCGGAAAATAATATGTAAAAGTAAAATAAAGAATCCACGAGTTGAACCATCAGCATTACACGCATTCAGTCATTCCGAACTCGTTTCGGAATCTTCTCTGATACGAGAAAGATGCTGATCGACATCAGCATGACATGCATCCGGTCATTCCGAACTCGTTTCGGAATCTTCTCTGATACGAGAAAGATGCTGATCGACATCAGCAGGACACATCCAGTCATTCCGAACTCGTTTCGGAATCTTTCCTGATACTGGAAAGATGCTGATCGTTCGCCGCGGCGAATCAACATGACATTTTTCTAGTTGTTAATCTGACAAAGCGGACAGAATTTCAAATACTCACTCGAGACATTAAATAAAAAAGCCGATCTGAAATTGCAGACCGGCTTTTCTTTTGTGACCCCAAGGGGATTCGAACCCCTATTACCGCCGTGAAAGGGCGAGGTCCTAACCATTAGACGATGGGGCCAATTTCTATATTAAATTAAACAGTAATATTTGTTATTGGAGTTTCAGTTGAACGCATGGAATGAACTTTATTCTTCACTTCCAATTCAACTTTTTCTCTAACTTGAGCTTCAAACTCATCCCTAAAACGTGTTACCATAAATTTCACAGGCCAGGCAGCAGCTTCACCAAGTGCACAAACAGTATTTCCTTCTATATTATTTGCAACACTAATCAACAAATCAAGATCTTTTGATGATCCTTTGCCGTCAACAATTCTGTTAAGGAGTTTTAACATCCATCCGGTTCCTTCACGACATGGAGTGCATTGTCCGCAGCTTTCATGGTAATAAAACTTCGTTATGCGTGCAAGAACTTTTACAAGATCAGTATCTTCATCCATCACCATAATACCACCGGTGCCAATAGCAGAGCCGGCTGCACGTAAAGATTCGGCATCCATCTTTACACCTTCTAAAGCATCACCGCGAAGCGGAGGCATTGAAGAACCACCGGGGATTACACATTTTATTTTTTTATTGCCTGGAACTCCTCCGGCATAATTATAAATAATATCGGTTAGTAAAGTCCCTGAAGGAAGTTCGTAAACACCGGGTTTATTAACATGCCCGCTGACACCAAAAAGTAGAGTCCCCGGATGTTTAGGTTCACCAATAGAAGCAAACCATTCCCACCCTTTATTTATAATAGGGGGAACATTTGTAAGTGTTTCAACATTATTAATTGTAGTTGGATTTCCCCACAAACCGTTTTGTGCAGGGAACGGAGGTTTAACTCTCGGATAACCTCTTTTACCTTCAATAGAATTCATTAATGAAGATTCTTCACCGCAAATATATGCACCTGCCCCTTTATGAATATAAAGATCGCAGCTAAAATCAGTTCCGTATTTTTCTTTCATCTTCTCACCGATGAAGCCATTTTCATAAGCATCATCGATTGCTTTTTGCATCAGCTTAATCCACTTGTGATATTCACCTCTGATATAGAGATAGGCTTTTCTTGCATTAATTGCATAACAAGTAATTAAAGCACCTTCAATTAGTTGATGCGGATTGAATTCAAAAACTTGTCTATCTTTAAAAGAGCCTGGTTCGCTTTCATCACCGTTAATACAAAGGTATTTAGGTTTATCGGTTGATTTAGGCATGAAACTCCATTTGAGTCCGGCAGAAAATGCTGCTCCGCCTCTTCCCCTCAAACCTGATTTTTTCACCTGGTCGATAATATCATCGGGAGATTGAGAAAGTGCTTTACGAATTGCCGTGTAACCGCCATTATTCAGATAAACATCTAATTGATGTAAGTTTTCTATTTCAGGTAAAACTATTTTTTCCATTAATTGCTTATTTAAGTAAGTGAATCTAAAATTTGTAATGCTTTATCTTTAGAAAGATTTTCAAAAAAATCTTCATTTACGGCAATCATAGGAGCTGTTCCGCATGATCCCATACATTCTACTTCTTCTAAAGAGAATTTAGTGTCTTGAGTAACTCCGCCGTTTTCAATACCAAGCTTTTCCCGAACGCTGTTATAAATTTCATAACCGCCTCGCAGCATACACGAAACATTTGTACAAACTTGAATATGATGTTTTCCCATCGGCTTTTGATGGAACATGGTGTAGAATGTTACCACTCCAAGAACATCTTCTGCATCCATCTCTAATATATTTGCAATTTCTTGCATTACCTCAACGGAAATCCATCCATTTTGTTCCTGCGCAAGATAGAGTAATGGCATAACTGCAGGTTGTTTAACCGGATATTTTTCCAACACTCTATCGATCTTCTGCAGATTTTCTTCGGTAAATTTGAATTCCATAATTCTCTTTATATAAAAATAAATTAATTTCTTATGTTACCAACATTTCATAAAAACCTTCGAGGTTTTCTGAAATAATTAAGAATTCTGATAATAATTTAGCTGATTTTTTAGCAAAACCTCGAAGAGGTTTAACAGTTCGCATAAGTTGACTAAATTATTTATCTGCTTCACCCATAACCGGGTCAATACTTCCAACTATAGCAACAACATCGGAAATCATGTAGCCTTTGGTCATGTGCGGAATTGATTGAATATTAATAAATGAGGGGGAACGGATTTTTAATTTCCAAGGATGCCCTTCCCCTTTGCTTACAATATAAAATCCCAACTCACCTTTTGGGTTTTCAACTGCATGATATACATCGCCGACATGTGGATTTATTCCAAAATTAACAAGCATGAAATCGTGAATTAATTCTTCCATCTTTGTGTAAATCTCAGTTTTCCTCGGAAGAACTTTCTTAGGACTGTTTGCCATCACTTCACCGACAGGCATTTTATCAATAACCTGTGAAACTATTTTTGCACTTTCTCTAATTTCATCCATTCTAACAAAATACCGGGCAAGACAATCACCTTCAGTAAAGACAGGAACATTAAAATCTATTTCGTTATAGAATAAATAAGGGACAGCACGGCGTAAATCAAAATCGACACCGCTTCCGCGTAAACTTGGACCGGTTAATCCATAATCAATTGCATCGGTTTTAGAAATTATTCCGACACCTTCAAGGCGCTCTAAGAAAATTCTATTGCTATTTAATAGTCTTTCAACTTCTTCGAGATTATTTTCAAGTTCAGAGATGAAATGTTGAATTTGTTTAAAGGTTTCAGGTTTAACATCCTGAGCAACACCACCGATTCTCGTATAACTCGTTGTAAATCGGGCACCGCAAATTACATCGAAAAAATCGAGGACTTTTTCACGTTCTCTGAGTGTCCATAAAAATACAGTTAAAGCCCCAACATCCATTGCGAGTGCGCCGACCGCTACAAGATGGGAGCCAATTCTTGTTAATTCGCTAACCATCATACGGATGTATTGTGCACGTTTAGGGACTTCAATTCCGGCTAATTTTTCAACAGCAAGAGCATACGCTACATTATTTGCAGGGGGTGAAAGGTAATCAAGACGATCCGTATGTGGAATGAAATCGTAGTAGCCCATATTCTCAGCCATTTTTTCATAACCACGATGAAGATAACCGAGTTCAGGAACACAAGCCATCACTTTTTCACCATCAAGGCGAAGCAATAATCTTAATACTCCGTGCGTAGCAGGATGCTGAGGACCCATATTAAGAATCATCTCATTATCAAGCGCATCTTCAATCGTAATATCGGGATTGGAAGCTAATAAAGCTTGAACTATTTTAGGGTGAACATCATTCTTTGTTAATTTTTCCATAATTCTTCTTTTACTTTTTAGGAAGAGGAAGTGACCCGGGTATTCCCATAACAGGAAATTCTTTTCTCAACGGATGATACTCAAACTCTTCGGGCATATACATTCTTCTTAAATCGGGATGATTATTAAAAGTAATTCCATACATATCATACACTTCCCTCTCCTGCCAATTTGCCGTACGCCATACTGATGAAACAGTATCTACCGCACTAATGCTTTCATCTATATCAACTTTGAGGCGAAGTCTAAATTTATTTTCAAGAGAAAAAAGATGATAAACCATTGTGAAACGATTTTTGCTGGTTGCCCAATCAATCGCAGTTATATCTTCGCACAAAACAAATTGAAGTTCGGAATCATGTTTAAGTAAATTACAAACTTCAACAACTTTATCGGCAGAGAATTTTATGCAAAAGTCCCCGCGGAAATCAGTTGTTTCAACATGCAATGAAGGGAAATTACTATTCAGTTTTTCTAAAATTTTATCTTTGAATTCCATATTAATTCTTTAATAATTCAGGATTGGGTAAATTTTGAAAATCTCTTGCTTTAGTTCTTCCAATTTTCTCTTGAATTTGTATTAGTGCATTCAAAAGATTATCGGGGCGAGGAGGACATCCGGCAAGATAAACATCAACCGGTAAAAATTGGTCAATACCTTGTACAACGGAATATGAACGATACATTCCACCCGATGAAGTACAAGCACCCATAGCAATTACCCATTTAGGTTCAGGCATTTGGTCGTAGATTTTTTTTACTACGTGTGACATTTTATATGTGACTGTTCCTGCAACTATCATCAAATCAGATTGTCGCGGAGTAAATCGCATAACCTCAGATCCAAATCTTGCTATATCATACTTCGGATCACCAACAGCCATCATTTCGATTGCGCAACAAGAAATTCCCATTGGCATAGGCCAAACAGAACTTTTTCTTGCCCAGCTTATAATAGCATCAAATGTTGTTGTAAAAAAACTGTCTTGCTGTAATTTGGCTTCTAATCCCAATCAAAACCTCCTTTTTTGTAAGCATACAAAAATCCTAATTCAAACACTACCAAAAATATAAACATCGAAACGAAGACTGAAATTCCAAATTCTGCAAAGAGTTGTCTGAATTCAACAGCCCATGGATAAACGAAAATAACTTCAATATCAAAAATTATGAATAACATTGCTATAAGGTAGTATTTTATGGAAACTCTCTCATGAGTGGTACCAATTGGTTTAACACCACTTTCATAAGTTGAGAGTTTTTCCGGATTAGGTCTTTGCGGACCAAATAGTTTTGACGAAAATACAGCAGCCATTGCAAATACTACTGCAAATCCGAGCACTAACATTATTGGAATATATGATTCAAGCATTGTTTATCTTTAAAATTTTAGCTTCAAAAATATCACAAATCCCCTTGAATGTCAATTTAAAGAATTCTCAAAAAGCAGAGTGTGGTTGGTCAAAAATAAATCTTCTTCTTCCCTCAAATCCGATATAGAAGCAGATGTAGCGAGGAAAATTAGCAAAAAGTGGCTCGACCTTGAAAAAATTATTCGGGCTATAGTTCTTATACTTGTTTTCATTATTTTCCGGCAATCTCTGACCTTATTTAGTGGGATT
>JAUXVN010000056.1 GCA_030684555.1 Ignavibacteria bacterium | reverse complement strand
AGGGGTTCAACAATTACCAATGTGTTTTCAGTGGGTCATTATGGCGATGTTCATCATTATAATGGAAAAAATTGGAAAACATTAAGTGAATTAAATACATATCCGTATAGAGGATGTGTAATGACTAATGCATTTGTAACTGAAAAATATGTGTTTATTACAACATTGGGAGATGAAAATGTCCTCGTATTTCGAGGCAAAATGAAAAATAACAAATAACAAAAGGAGTTAATATGAAAAATTCAATTTTTCTTATTTTTTCCCTCCGGCAGTCGAGAACCACTTCTCGACAGAGGATTCAGTAAAACTAAAGAATATAAATAATCGGCGGAGTGCTCATGTTAAAAAATAATGTTTATTACCCAAATTACAACTAAGAGGCAATTATGTCCTTAAACTCATTAACAAAACTATTAGTTATAATATTACTCCCGTTACTATTTACTGCGGTTAGTTGTAATAAACCGACAGAGCCGCCGCCTGTTGATGATAAACCTATTGTAAAAAACACAATAGTTTTGAAAACAGAGTGGCAAGACCTAAACCGTATTTGCATAAAGTTTAACAAAGCCCTGGATGATACAGCTTCTCTTTACAAATACACAATTAAAAGAAAAAGAGAAATAGGAGAAGAACAAATAATTGCCATCTTTAATATTTATGGAAGGGACACTCTCTACATAGACGGTGCAACTGATACGCTTGAAATGGGAAAAATTTATACCTACCGGATAACCGCTGAAGATAAAGAAGAAAAGCTAAAAGACACAAGCAATACAATAACAACCGCAACCCTCTCCCCAACAAGCCATGATATAGTATGGCAAATAGATACACTTGGGCAGCCGGGAAATTTTTTGAATGATGTTTGGGGAATAGATGAGAATAATGTTTATGCTATTGGATATGTTCAAATGCCTGAAGGACCAACTGGAGTTATAAAATGGGATGGTAATAACTGGAACGTTTTTCCATCATTTGCAGGTATAAAACAGGGAATTTACGGTTTTGATGAGAATAATATTTTTATTGTTGGTGAATATACTAATAGAGGTGTAGTGGGAATCTGGAATGGTACAAACTGGGCTGAATATCGCGATGATTATTTTCTTAACAGAGGTGACACAGTTTATCCATTGAGGTCAGTTTGGGGTAGCAGTCCAGAAGATGTATGGGCAGTAGGTGGAAGTGGAACAATAATTCACTGGGATGGTGTGGAGTGGAAGAAGGTTCAGGGAATTGAGAGGAGATATACTCTATGGGCTGTAAGCGGTAGAAGCAGCAATGAAGTTTTTGCGACTGGCAAAGATATGAAAACAGCCGAGTGGATATAATATAGTTATGACGGCAATAGTTGGACCAAAAAAGAATTAGGTTTTAGCGGTCCACCGCGAACCGGAGTTTGGCAAGCAAAATCGGGAGAAGTTTTTCTGATTGGAACATACCCAAAGATGTTGAGAAATGGAGTATTAGAGAATATGCCGATAAACCATCAATATGCGCAATCGGCAGTAAGGGGTTCAACAATTACCAATGTGTTTTCAGTGGGTCATTATGGCGATGTTCATCATTATAATGGAAAAAATTGGAAAACATTAAGTGAATTAAATACATATCCGTATAGAGGATGTGTGATGACTAATGCCTTTGTAACTGAAAAAAGTGTATTTATTACAACATTGGGAGATGAAAATGTTCTCGTATTTCGAGGCAAAATGAAAAATAATAACAAATAACAAAAGGAGTTAATATGAAGAATTCAATTTTTCTTGTTTTTTTACTTTTCACAGTTGTTACAATGTGCCAAGAAAGCGAAATTCAACTTTCAATAGATGAAAATGAAGCGGCTGCTGAGAGCCATATTTCAATTAATCCACTAAATGGTGATAAAGCAGTTATTTATAAAGTTCATAATTCAAGTGGAAGTGTTTTTGTTGAATACAAAGTGGTACTAACCCATATAAACGAAGAAAAACAAGTATGAAATTTTGAAATGTTGTTGGAAAGCAATAACCTCTACTTCTTTTTAGAATCCAGTAGGTTATTAAAAGGAGAAGTAATTATTACTTCTCCGATAAAAATCAGTTTATTTTACGCGCTCAACATAACCGCCGGTGCGGGTGTCAATTTTTAAAAAATCATCAGCATTAACGAATAGTGGAACGTTTACTGTAACACCTGTTTCGAGAGTTGCAGGTTTTAATGCTCCGGTTGCAGTGTCGCCTTTAAAACCGGGTTCGGTAGAAACTACTTTCAATTTTACGAAAACAGGAATTTCAACATTTATAATTTCTTCGCCATTAAATTGAATTTCAACTTCTTCATTTTCTTTTAGATAATTAACACCATCGCCGAAAAGTGGTGCGGCTACATTAATTTGTTCATAAGTATTGTTATCCATACAAACGAGGAATTCACCATCTCGATATAAATATTGATATTTTCTTCTTTCAACTCTTACAACTTCAACACCTTCACCTGAGCGAAAGGTATTATCAAGAACTCTTCCTGTCTTTAAATTTTTGAGAGTTGTGCGAACAAAAGCTCCCCCCTTGCCCGGCTTTACGTGTTGAAATTCTGTAATTGTATAGAGGTCATTTTTGAATTTAATTATTAGTCCATTTTTGAAATCTGAGGTATCAGCCATTAAGTTTCCCTATTTATTAAATTTGAAAAATAAAAATAGAGAGAGGCTCTCTGAAAGTCAAGGAAAGGGGATTATGACAAAAATTTGATAAACTCAATATTGTCAATAAAGTAAGTCCCAAGAATTTCCTTAAACAGTTATTAACACATATCAGTAAAAATTTCTTATTTTTGAAACAGTTTAAGAATGACTTAATTAAAACATCTCAGAACTAATTATTATTTCGGAAATAAAAATGGATTTAAGTGAACTTATATTTAATGCCGGTGTAGTCGGTGCAGGCGGTGCCGGTTTTCCTACATCTATAAAATCAAAATCTAAAGTTGAATTTGTACTTGCAAACGGAGCCGAATGTGAACCGCTCATTCACAAAGATTACGAATTGATGGTTCACTTTGCCCCGGAAATTGTAAAGGGTTTTGAATATATGATTCAAAGTACCGGAGCAAGAAAAGGTTATTTCGGAATTAAATCTAAAAATATTAAAGCTATTGAAACTTTAGAACCGTTAATTGAAAATTCTCTTATCGAAAAAACAGAACTTGGCGATTTTTATCCCGCCGGTGATGAGTATGAGCTTGTTTATGCTGCTACAAAAAGATTAATTCCCCCTGCCGGAATACCGCTTCAAGTCGGTTGTGTTGTAAATAATGTTGAATCACTTTATAATGTGGCGCGCGCAGTTGAGGGAAAGCCGGTTACTGAAAAATTTATTTGTGTTGCCGGTGCAGTTAAAAAACCGTCAACTTTTTTTGTCCCGATAGGAACATCATTTCGTGAAGTTTTAGAATTTGTTGGTGGAGCTGCCGTAAAAGATTATGGCATCTTTGTAGGCGGTGTAATGATGGGACAACTTATTTTCGATCTTGATGAAGTAGTTACAAAAACTACCGCCGGATTTATTCTTCTTCCTAAAGAACATTATCTGATAAAAAGGAAAAATCAACCTGAGCAAAATTGGCATCGAATAGGAAAATCAGCCTGTGATCAATGTAGTTACTGCACGGAATTTTGCCCTCGTTATTTGCTCGGTTATGATGTCCAGCCGCATAAAGTTATGCGTTCACTCGGATTTAGCAAAACCGGCAGCGAGATATGGAATCAAATGGCTGAACTTTGTTGTGCTTGCGGATTATGCACTCTCTATGCCTGTCCGGAAGATCTCTTCCCTAAAGAGGCGTGTGATAAATCTAAACGTGAAATGCGTGCTGAAGGAATCAAATATGTTCAAACCAAACCTGTAAAAGTTCATCCGATGAAAGATGGAAGAAGAGTTCCATTAAAACAATTAATTAAGAAGTTGAATCTCCAAAATTATGATGTTCATACTCCATTTACATCAGAAAAACTGAATGTAAAATCCGTAAAAATATTATTGAAACAGCACATTGGCGAGAAGGCTGTTCCTGTTGTAAAAATTGGTGAAAAAGTTAAAATAGATCAATTGATTGCAAAGATTGAAGAAGGTAAAATGGGAGCTAATATTCATGCTTCAATAAACGGAATTGTAACTCAAGTGTCTGATGATTTTATAAGAATAAGTAATTAAAAGAAAGTGGAGTGAGTCTAAAACCTCCAGGGTTTTATCAGCATCTATTTACAAATTTCATCCGGAATTATATTAGTACTTTTAAGATAAACATTTCACTGAAACCTTGGAGGTTTCATTGTTCGAGATAGAAAATTTTATAAACTAAAGAAAGTGATAAAATAATTATGAGCGAAATGAATTCACTCGGATTAATCGAAATGACAAGTATTGCCGCGGGTATGCAAGCCGCTGATATAATGTTAAAAACTTCTAATGTAGAATTAATTTTATCACGAACAATTTGTTCGGGTAAATATATGACGTTAATCGGCGGAGAAGTTGCAGCAGTTCAAGCCGCAGTTGATGCAGCAGTAGAAACAATCGGGTTTGGAGTTATCGATCACTTTGTAATTCCGAATGTACACCGTTCAATATTTCCTGCTATTTCAGGACATACAAATGTGCAGCTTCTTCAAGCTTTGGGAATAGTTGAATCATTTTCCGTAGCATCATTAATTGAGGCGGCAGACGCAGCAGTTAAATCTGCAAACATCGAATTGATAGAAGTTCGTCTCGCAATGGCACTCGGAGGAAAAGCCTTTTTTACCTGTACCGGAGAAGTTGCAGCAGTTACAGCCGCCGTTGATGCCGGTGCGCAAGTGGTTGCCGAACGTGGACTTCTTGTAAATAAAGTTGTAATTGCACAGCCCCGTCAAGAACTTTTATCGGAAATGATTTAATTGAAAGACTTGATTAGAAAACCGGAATTAATGGCTCCTGCGGGGAACTGGACAATGCTTAGAGCCGCAGTACAAAATGGTGCAGATGCAGTGTATTTCGGAATCGGAAAATTGAATATGCGCGCTAAAGCCGAAAATTTTACGATTGATGAACTTCCTGAAATCGTTAGTTTCTGCAAAGATGAAAATGTTCTCCCTTTCCTTGTTGTTAATACGATTATTCGTGATGAAAAACTGAATGATGTTTCTGAAATTCTTACAAAAGCAAAAGAAGCCGGAATAAAAAAAATTATCTGTTGGGATTTTGCCGTCATCGAAAAATGTAAAGAACTTGGTTTGGAGTTTTGTATTTCAACACAAGCTTCAATTGCAAATGTTTCGGCTGCAAGGTTTTATCAATCACTTGGAGCGTCAAGAATTGTTTTAGCACGGGAGTGTTCCTTAAATGAAATAATAGAAATTCGTAAAAACGTGAACATCGAAGTTGAGGCTTTTATTCACGGGGCAATGTGCATTGCTGTAAGCGGAAGATGTTTTTTAAGTCATGAAATGTTTGGTAAAAGCGCTAACGAAGGGGAATGTTTACAATCTTGCAGAAGAGAGTATGAAATCTATGATAAAAGAACGGACGAGACTTTAATTCTTGGTAAAGATTACGTCCTTTCAGCAAAAGATCTTTCTACAATTGATTTTATTGATAAATTAATTGAAGCGGGAATTGATTCATTCAAAATTGAAGGGCGTAAAAGAAGTCCCGAATATGTTGCAAAAACTGTTTCGGTTTACCGGCGCGCAATCGATGCCTACTTTAATGAAACATTAACCGATGAATTGAAAATGCAATTTAACGAAGAACTTGCGACGGTTTATAATAGAGGTTTTTCCTCAGGGTTTTATCAATATGATCCTTCTGCAAATGAATTTGCAGATGTTGAGGGAAATGCTTCCACTGTAAAAAAAGAGTATGTTGGTAAAGTCTTAAATTATTATGCAAATTCTCACATTGTTTATGTAGAGCTGGAATCGGGCAAAGTAGAAAAAGGGGACAAAATTTTAATCATCGGAAAAACATCCGGTGTAATTGAAATGGAAGTCCAAAATATAATAATTGATGAAAAATCTGTAACATCAGCAAATAAAGGGGATAAAATCACATTTGAATGTAATGAGAAAGTACGTCCCAGAGATCGCATGTATATTTTGAAAGAAAAAAGATAAAATTCATTCTTCCTAAAAATACCGTTTCTCCCTCAAAAATTGAGAAATTTAAAAAACTTGCTAATTCGGTAAAATAATTCTAACTTTGTGAACAGTTTTCGCCCGGTTAGGGCGATTTTTATTTGTATATGAACTTAATTGAAGAAAAAATATCGAAACTTTGCGAAGAGGTAGCAACTGAAAGTGGTTACTTCGTTATAGCAATTCAATTCCGCGGTCAAAAAAGTCAGAAAATTATCGAGCTCTTTATTGATGGTGAAAAGAATCTGACCATAGCTGATTGTGCCTCAATAAGCAGGTTGATAAACGAGAAAATCGAAGCAGAAAACCTAATCGAATCAAGTTACCGTATTGATGTTTCATCTCCCGGAGTTGAACGTCCGTTAAAATTCCTTCAGCAATATAAGAAGCACGTCGGTCGCAAATTTGAAATAGAATACAGCGGTGAAGCGGATACTGTAAATAAACTTACAGCTCAGCTAAATCGGATTGAAGATGATATCCTGATATTTACAGATAAAAAAGAAGAAATTAAAATTCAATTTTCTAACATAATAAAAGCTCAAGTACTAATTAGTTTTTCTTGATGGAGGTTAACTAAAGATGAATTCCGAAATAGTCGAATCCTTTGCGCAGATGGTGCGCGAAAAGGGAGTGGATAAAGATGTGCTTCAGGGTATCCTTGAAGAAGTCTTCGGCATAATTGTTAAAAAAAAATATGGTGAAGATGCCAAATACAGCGTTGTTGTTAATATGGATAGAGGCGATATAGAAATATATCTGATGCGTGAAGTTGTCGAAGTTGTCGAAAATCCTAATCTCCAAATTCATATCGATGAACTAAACAGAATCGGCAACGAAGACGAATTGGAAGTCGGTGAAGAATATGCTGAAAAAATTAAAATCCCGAGCTTCGGAAGACGAATGATTGGATTAGCGAAACAAAGTTTATCACAACGAATTCGCGAGTTAGAAAAAGATCTTGTTTACAATGAGTATAAAGAATTACTTGGTGAAATCGTTATTGGCGATATTTATCAAATCAGGAAAAATGACATTCTTGTTAATCATAATAAAAATGAATTAATGCTTCCTCGAAACGAACAAATTCCTTTTGAAAGATACCGCAAAGGCGAAACCATCCGCGCCATTGTTAAGGAAGTAAAAAAAGGGAATACGGGTCCGCAAATTATTATTTCACGTTCAGACAATACTTTCCTCCGCAGATTATTTGAAATAGAAATTCCGGAAATTTATGACGGAATTATTGAAATAAAATCAATTGCGAGAGAACCCGGTGAACGCGCAAAAATTACTGTTGAGTCGCAAGACAAACGAATTGATGCAGTAGGAGCTTGCGTTGGAATGAAAGGTGTTCGTATTCACGCTGTAGTAAGAGAATTAAATAACGAAAATATTGACGTTATTCCTTATACAAACGATATTCAAATTTTAATCCAGCGAGCATTGGCTCCCGGGAAAATTAAAAATATTGAAATTGATAAAGATGAGAAAAAAGCCACAGTCTATGCCGATAGCGATCAGGCATCGCTAATCGTTGGTAGAAACGGTGTCAATATTCGTCTCGCAATGAAATTAACGGGATATAACATTGACTTAATCAGAGAAGAAAAACCATTCGAAGAATATGAAGATGATATTGAATTAATTGATTTAAGAGAAGAGCTCGGAGAAGAAATTTACAAACTTCTTATAGAGCATAGATACGACACCGCATTAGAAGTTTTAAGAGCCGGTGAAGAAAAATTGCTTGAGGTTGAAGGATTAACTTCTGAAAAAATTCAAGAAATTTTTGAAATTATAAAATCACAGTTTGAAGAAGAGTAGTTTATACAAGGGATCTCACAGAGTATGGAAGAAACTAAAGAAAAAAAAATACGTGTTCACATTTTAGCAACGGAGTATAATCTCGCCGCTGATAGCTTGATTGATTTCTTGAAGAAAAAAGGCTTTGAAGTTAAGACGCAGAACTCGATTGTTACGGGTGATATGCTCACCGAGATTCAAAATCATTTCAAAAAAGATATTGAAAAAGCAGAAAAGCATCAGAAGAAAGTAGCCGAATTCAATAAGAAGATGGCCGCGAAAACTCCTAAAGAAGAGAAAGCAGCCTCAATAGCTGAACAAACTGAAGAAGTCCCTCAATATGTTGCTGCTGAAGTTGAACAACCTGTTTTAATTGAAACGGAACCCGTTACTGAAACGCCGGTTATTGTTGAAACTACTCCGGAAGCTGCAACATCACCTATTGAAGATAAATCGATTCCGGTGGAAGAAAATATCATTAAGGAAGAAATTTCGGCAGAAACTGCTGTTTCTGAGGCTAAAGTTTCAAAAACATCGGATGATACTCCAACTAAAATGAGAGGACTAACAGTTCTTGGCAAAATGGATTTGACAGAGAAAAAATCCACACAACAGGAAGCTAAACCTCAAACCGCCGAACAGAAAGATGACGCTTCAAAAGTAATTAAAAAGAAAAAGAAAAAACCAAAACCAAAACCTAAGAAAAAAGGTGAGGTAACAGTTGAAGAACCGGTTGTCGTTAAAAAACGTCAGAAAGTTAAAAAGTTTGAAATTGATGATAAAGAAGTAAAAGAGGCAATCCGTAAAACTCTTTTAAGTATGGATGACTCATTGCTTTCCGGACGTGCTTCAAGCCGAAAAAGAAAAAAGAAGGAACGTCAAGAACAAGAAGGTATTCTAGAAGAAATACGTCAACAAGAAAAAAATGTAATTCATGTTACTGAGTTTATAGCGGTAAATGAATTAGCAAATTTAATGGGCGTTTCTGTTGGCGATGTTATTACTAAATGCATTTCACTTGGATTAATGGTTTCAATCAATCAACGCCTTGATGTAGAAACGATAACTCTTGTAGCTGATGAATTTGACTTTGAAGTTGAATTCGTAAAGGAATACACCTCAGAAATTTTAGAAGATTATGAAGATGTTGATGAAACTAAAAAATTCCGTTCACCGGTTGTTACAATTATGGGACACGTTGATCACGGAAAAACCTCTTTGCTTGATTATATAAGACAAACGAATGTGGTTGCCGGGGAATCCGGTGGAATTACACAGCATATCGGTGCGTACAAAGTTGATGTCGGAAATGGAAAATATATTACATTCTTAGACACACCCGGTCACGAAGCTTTTACAGCTATGCGTGCAAGAGGTGCACAAGTTACTGATATTGTTATTCTTGTTGTAGCTGCTGATGATGCGGTGATGCCGCAAACTGTTGAAGCAATCAGTCATGCACTTGCTGCAAATGTTCCCATAGTTGTTGCGGTTAATAAAATTGATAAACCGGGAGCAAATATTGAAAAAATCAAACAGCAATTAGCAGATCGTAAAGTGTTAGTTGAAGATTGGGGCGGGAAATATCAGTGTGTAGAACTTTCTGCAAAGAGCGGTAAAAATGTTGATGTCCTGCTTGAAAAAATTCTACTTGAAGCTGAAATATTAGACCTCAAAGCCAATCCTGATAGAAATGCACGCGGAATAATTATCGAATCCGAACTTGATAAAGGAAGAGGTGTTACTTCTACAGTGTTAGTTCAAAAAGGATTGCTAAAAGTTGGTGATCCATTTATTGCCGGTATTTTTCAGGGTAGAGTTCGTGCAATGTTTGATGAAAGAAATCGTAAAGTTGTTCAAGCTGGTCCTGCTACTCCTGTACTTGTACTCGGTTTAGAAGGTGCTCCTCAAGCCGGTGATCTCTTTATAGTTGTTGATTCAGAAAGAGAAGCTCGTGAAATATCACTTAAACGTCAACAATTAAAACGTGAACAAGATCAAAAACAAGTTCACCATTTAACTCTTGATGAAATTGCGCAGCAAATTAAAATTGGCGGGGTTAAAGAGTTACCGCTTATAGTTAAAGGTGACGTGGATGGTTCGGTTGAAGCACTTTCAGATTCATTAATGAAATTATCTACTGAAGAAGTTATTGTTCGTGTAATTCACCGAGGTGTTGGTGCAATTTCCGAAAGCGATGTTCTACTTGCAGATGCATCTAATGCAATTATTGTCGGATTCCACGTGCGTCCAAATTTGAACGCCCGTAAACTTGCAGAAACTCAAAAAGTTGACATAAGAATTTATAGTGTTATTTATGACGCCATTAATGAAGTGAAATCTGCTCTTGAAGGATTATTATCACCGATATTGAGTGAAGAAATTACTTCATCTGTTGAAGTTCGTGAAACATTCAAAGTTCCAAAAGTCGGTACAGTTGCCGGTTGTTACGTCCTTGAAGGTAAAATATTCAGAAACAATAAAGTTAGACTTGTTCGTAACGGCATAGTTATTTACGAGGGTGATCTTGGCGCATTAAAACGATTTAAAGATGATGTGCGTGAAGTTGACGCCGGATATGAATGCGGTATTAGTGTATATAATTTTAACGATATTAAAATCGGTGATATAATTGAAGCTTTCAAAGTAATCGAAACTAAGAAAAAACTTGTATAGTAAATCTTTTCCCGAATTTGAGTTAATAGATTGGGAGGGAATTAATGGGTTACAGAAAAGATAAATTAGAAAATCTAATTAAAGAAGAATTGAGTCTGATTTTTCTACATCGTTTATCTGATCCGGTGTTCGGATTTCTGACAATAACCGGTGTTAAATTATCACCTGATCTAAAGATAGCCAAAGTTTTTATTTCTGTTTTTGACAAAGACAAAAGAGAAACGACTCTTCAAAAAGTCCTGGCGAAAACCGGATTTATCAGAAGTGAATTAGCTTCAAAAATTAGAGTCAGATATGTTCCCGAGCTTAAATTTTTTATTGATGAAACGCTCGATTATGTTGAAAAGATTGAAGATTTATTAAAAAAGATTCACGAGGATGATAACAAAACAATCGAATAATTCCTCTGAACTTAATTTCGAAATAGGCGAAAGCATTCTGTTTGATAAACCTTTAAATAGAACATCTTTTCAAGTTGTTTATGATTTGAGAAAAATCATCAAAGTTAAAAAGGTTGGACATGCCGGAACTCTTGATCCTAAAGCTACCGGTTTATTAATAATCTGTACCGGTAAAAAAACTAAAGAAATTACTAAGTTTCAGGATTTACAAAAAACTTACACCGGAACTTTTACTATCGGTAAAACTACTCAATCAATGGATAGTGAAACCGAGTTCGAAAACGAATTACCTTTTGAACATTATAAGGAAGCTGAAATACTTTCGGTCCGGAATTCCTTCCTTGGTGAAATTGAACAAATTCCTCCGATGTACTCAGCAGTTAATTATGGAGGGGAAAAGCTTTATAAACTTGCCCGAAAGGGAAAAACAGTCCATCGTGAACCGAGGAAAATAACTGTTTATCAATTTGAAATTACAAAAATTGATCTTCCGGAAATTCATTTTAAGATTGACTGTTCAAAAGGAACATATATAAGAGTAATTGCGCACGATTTTGGTCAAAAATTGGGATGCGGTGCTTATCTGAGTAGTTTACGAAGAACAAAAATAGGTGATTATTCAGTTGAAAATGCTTTTTCAATAAATGAGTTTAGAGAGTTTTATTCCGGAATAAACCACACTTCCACAAAAACGGAAGTTTCTTTTTAAGATGAAAATACTTTATTTTTGCAAATTACCGTTAAGATTTTGGAAGCATGAGTGTTGAACTAAATTTATCTGAAATAACTCGAAACGATAATACAATAATTACTGTCGGGTCTTTTGACGGAGTGCATGTCGGTCATGTAAAAATTCTTTCAACTCTCGTTAATAATGCGAAAGCAAAAAATTGCAGGAGTATTGTTTTAACTTTTGAACCGCATCCGAGAAAAGTTATTTCGCAAAATTATTCTTTGAAATTATTGACTTCTCTTGAAGAAAAAAAAGAACTGATTTATAAGCATGGAGTTGATGAGATATTAATTCTTCCGTTTACTCACGAATTTTCTCAAATGTCTTCCGATGATTTTTTTAAGAATATCATCATCGATAAAATCGGAATTAAAGAAATAATTCTTGGTTACGACCATCATTTTGGCAAAGGAAGAGATGGAGATGAAAGTAAAGTTAGACAACTCGGCAGTCTTTATAATTTTGAAGTAACACTTGTTCCCGAAGTTAAATATGATGATTTAACGGTAAGTAGTTCGGTAATTAGAAGAGAATTGCAGCATGGAAAAATTAAATCCGCCGCATGTTATCTGAACAGGTTTTATTCAATTACCGGAAGAGTCATCGAGGGCGATAAGCGGGGACGGTTGCTTGGTTTTCCGACTGCTAATATTCAAATCTCAGATGACGATAAAATGGTTCCGGCTAATGGTGTTTATGCAGTAAAAGTTTTTACGGGTAATGAAGAATATTCTGGAGTTATGAATATTGGAAACAGACCGACTTTTCAAGATAGTGAAAGCATAATTTTCGAAGTGCATATTTTTGATTTTTCGGAAAATATTTATGATAAAGAAATTAAAGTTGAATTTGTAGATCGAATAAGAGATGAACAAAAATTCAACTCAAAAGAAGAATTAATTGAACAGATAAATAGAGACAAAGCTGTTGCTTTGCAGATTTTAAAACAAATAAATAATTAATCCCGGTTATTTCTGGGGTTATATCGTATCAAACAAAAAGGAGAACTAGTCAGATGACTAAAGAAGAAAAACTCGAAATAGTTACCAAGTATGGTGCAAGTGAAAAAGATTCCGGTAAAGCGGAAGTTCAAATTGCACTCATCACAAAAAGGATCAATGATCTTACTTCCCATTTCAATATGCACAAAAAAGATCATCACTCAAGAAGAGGGTTGATGATGCTTGTTGGTAAAAGAAGAAGATTATTGGATTATTTAATTGCTAAAGATATTAGCCGTTATAGAACCATTATTAAAGAATTGAATATAAGAAAGTAAGGTGTGTGAATGTTAGTTAGTAAAGAAATTATAATCGGCGGAAAAACTCTTTCGATTGAAACCGGCAGATATGCCAAACAAGCAAACGGCGCGGTTATGGTTCGTTACGGAGACACGCAGGTATTGGTTACCGCATGTGCATCCGAAGAAGCAAAACCAGATTTAGATTATTTCCCGTTACAAGTAGAGTATCGTGAAAAATCATCTGCAGCCGGAAAATTCCCGGGAGGTTTCTTCAAACGCGAAGGTAAACCGACCGAGAAAGAAGTTTTAAGCGCAAGATTAATAGACCGTCCTATAAGACCTTTATTTCCTGATACCTATCGTAATGAAACACAAGTTATTGCTTTAGTTTTTTCTTATGATGGAGAAAATGATCCGGATGTATTAGGTGCGATTGGTGCATCTGCAGCACTCGCAATTTCCGATATTCCGTTTGATGGTCCTATTGCGCAAGTTCGTGTTGGAAGAATTAACGGAGAATTAATTCTCAATCCGACTCATCTTCAACTTGGCGAAAGTGATATTGAACTTGTGGTAGCTGGAACCGCTGATTCAATCATGATGGTTGAAGGTGAAGCTAAAGAAGTCGGCGAAGATGTTATGCTTGCCGCATTAAAATTTGCTCACGCAGAAATAGTAAAAATTGTTCAACTTCAAAATGAATTGGTAACTGCTTGTGGAAAAACAAAACGTGAAGTTGTTTCTGCTGAAGTAAATACAGAACTAATAGCTGAAGTTAAAACGTTAGCAACTGAAAAATTAAAGAACATTGTTTCTTCAATTCTTGCAAAAGAAGAGAGAAGCAAAGCTAACAAAGAACTGAATAGTGAAGTAAAAACTGCTTTATCCGAAAAATATCCCGATCAAGAGAAAGCAATCGGTACAATCATGCATGATCTCGAAAAAGATATTATGCGTGGAAGAATTCTTACCGAAGGATTAAGACTCGACGGTAGAAATACAACACAAATTCGTCCTATTACAGTTGAACTTGGAGTGCTTACAAGAACACATAGCTCGGCACTATTTACTCGTGGAGAAACTCAAAGTTTATCAACACTTACACTCGGAACAAAAAATGACGAGCAAATTATTGATGGACTTTTAATGGAACACACAAAAAGATTTCTTCTTCATTATAACTTTCCCCCATTTAGTGTAGGTGAAGTAGGAAGAATGACGGGAGTCGGAAGAAGAGAAATTGGTCACGGTAATTTAGCCGAACGCTCATTAAAGAATATGATTCCTTCTGAAGAAAAATTTCCATATACAATCAGACTAATTTCTGATATTCTCGAATCAAATGGTTCATCTTCAATGGCTACTGTTTGTGCTGGTTCATTAGCTTTGATGGATGGCGGTGTTCCCGTTAAAAGTGCTGTTGCCGGTATTGCAATGGGATTGATAAAGGAAGATGACAAATTTGCAATCCTTTCAGATATACTTGGAAACGAAGATCATCTTGGTGATATGGATTTCAAAGTTGCGGGTACAGCCGAAGGTATTACTGCACTTCAGATGGATATAAAAATTCAAGGCATCTCATTTGAGATTATGGAAAAAGCACTTGCTCAAGCAAAAGATGGCAGATTGCACATTCTTGGAATAATGAATGAAGCTATAAGTCAACCACGAGAATCAATCTCGCATTATGCCCCAAGTTTAATCACAATTAAAGTTGAAACAGATCAGATTGGTTTAATAATTGGTCCCGGCGGAAAAACCATCCAGGGAATGCAAAGATTATTCGGTGTAGAAATTCACATAAGTGATGATGGAAGTGTAAATATTGCTTCTCCAAATAAAGAGAGTGCAACTAAATGCAAAGACCATATTAAAGCCATGACAGCCACACCCGAAGTAGGTGAAATCTACGATGGTCTTGTTACCAAAATAATGGACTTTGGTGCATTTGTAGAAATCCTTCCCGGAAAAGAAGGTTTATTGCATATCTCACAAATTGACACAAAACGTGTTAACAAAGTTACTGACTATCTCAAAGAAGGAGATAGAGTTAAAGTTAAACTATTAAAAGTTGAAAACGGTAAATTTAGTTTAAGCCGTAAAGAACTCTTAACTGCATCAGAAGGTGCTCAAGAAGAAGTTAAGAGCTAAATGTTATTTTGTCAGTGTTGCCATAATATGGCAGCACTGATTTCTTCTTTAAAAATTAAAAAAAATCTTCCAATGAGGAAGGATAAAAGTTTATTCAACGAAAGAGATTTTCGATTGATTTATTTTATACAAATAGTTAAACAACTGTCCGGTCTTCTGAACGGTTTTTTATTCATCCTTTTTAATCTTACGGATGAATATTATTATGACTGCAGTATTAATGCAGAAGAAAACAGTAGAAGTTTTCCCGGATATTTTAGTATATACACAATAATTATAAGTTTAAAATTGTATGATAAAAGAGATTATCATCAATTCCTCTGCTACTCAGACACGTGTTGCAATTACAGAAGACGGAAATTTAGTAGACTTCTTTGTAGACTATCCTGAGAACAGAAGAATGGTGGGCGATATTTACCTTGGTAAAGTTGCCCGAGTGCTTCCCGGTATCAAAGCTGCTTTTATAGATATTGGGATGAAACATGATGCGTTCCTTCACTTTTCAGATATTGGTGAAAGAACAAAAGATTTTCAAGCATTAGCCGGTGAAGATGCTGAAGTAGTTGTCGAAGATGATGAAAACGATAAGAAAAATTCGAAAGAAACTCCACCGCCATCTGATCCAACCGGAATGATTAACGGTGTTCCTAAGTTGAAAAAGGGACAAGATATAATTATCCAAATAACAAAAGAACCGGTTAGCAATAAGGGTGTTAGGGTAACATCTTCAGTATCTTTGCCCGGTCGGTTTTGCGTTTTACTTCCTTTCGATGATAAAATCGGTATTTCAAAAAAGATTTACGATTTTAAAGAAAGACGAAGATTAAGAACTATTGCACGTAGTATCCTTCCTGATAATTGCGGACTTATAATTCGAACAGTTGCAAGAAATCAAACCGAGGAAGCGTTATCTGAAGATTTAAAATATCTTAAGAAGACCTGGGAAGAGATTGAAGCCGCCGTAAAATCAGAAGAACCACCTTCGCTTTTATATCAAGATTTAAATACAACTTCAAGTGTTATTCGTGATTTGTTTTCTGCTGATATATCTAAAGTTTTTATTGATTCTAAGAAGCTATTTAAACAAATAAAAACTTACGTTGGATTAGTTCATCCGCAATTAGCCGAAAAAATTGAATTATATAAATCACAGCGTCCTATCTTCGAAACTTTCAAAATTGAAGAGCAGATTAAAACTTTAATCGGAAGAAAAGTTCCTTTAAAGAGTGGCGGTTATCTTATTATCGAACACACCGAAGCTATGGTTGTTATCGATGTAAACAGCGGTCGTTATGCCGCCAATAAAGAGCAGGAATTAAATTCACTTAAAACTGATTTGGAAGCCTCACGGGAAATTACACGGCAATTAAGGCTTAGAGATATTGGTGGATTAATTGTAATCGATTTTATTGATCTTGAAGATGATAAAAACCGTAAAAAAGTTTTTGATGAGTTAAGAAAAGAATTCCGAAGAGATAGAGCTAAAGTCTCAGTTTTACCAATGTCTGATTTCGGATTGATTGAAATTACACGTCAAAGAGTTCGACAAAATATTTCGCAAGCGATGAACGAAGTTTGTCCTCATTGTGAAGGGACGGGATTATTAACCAAAAAATCTCACGTTTTATACGATATTGAAGAGTGGCTAAAAAAATATAAGAGACAAAAGCAGGGCAGGTCACTAATCCTAAAATGTAATCCCACAATCGCATCTAAGATGCGCGAAGGAAAATTTTCTTATATTTTAAAAGCTCAATTTAAAAACTTAATGAGAATTAAAGTAATCGAAGAACCAAATTTAAATATCAGACAGTTTAGGTTCATTCTCGCTAAGTCGAAAAAAGATGTGACAGAAGATGTTTAACAATTATTTAAAGTCGGAGTTTGTATGAAAATATTTATAGACACAGCAAATATAAATGAAATTAAAGAAGCCGCCGCCCTTGGTTTAGTTGATGGTGTAACTACAAATCCTTCATTAGTTTCGAAAGAAGGAAAAGATTTCCGCAAACTGCTTGATGAAATTCTTGCAATTGTTGATGGACCTGTAAGTGCAGAAGTTATCTCAACAGATTATGACGGAATAATTAAAGAAGGAAGATTGCTCTCGGCAATTCATGAAAATATTGTGGTTAAAGTTCCTCTGATTCGTGAAGGATTGAAAGCTGTAAAAGTTTTTTCTGATGAAGGGATTAAGACTAATGTAACTTTATGCTTTTCAGCTTCACAAGCTGTATTAGCAGCAAAAGCAGGTGCAACATATGTTAGTCCATTTGTCGGGAGATTGGATGACATTAGTACAAATGGAATGGAATTGATAAATCAAATAGTTACCATTTATAAAAATTATGACTATCAAACTCAAGTACTTGTTGCGAGCGTCCGTCATCCGCTTCATTTTGTTGAAGCTGCATTAATCGGTGCCGATGTTTGTACAATACCGTACAGTGTTATTGACAAACTATTTGATCATCCTTTAACCGATTTAGGTTTGAAAAAGTTTTTGAGTGATTGGGATAAATCAAAAAAATAAATTATAAATATTATACGGAACAAATCGTGTCAAAGAAAACGGCGTTTTATGAAATTCATAAAAGTTATAACGCAAAAATTGTAGAATTTGCCGGCTATGAAATGCCGATTCAGTATTCTTCAATAATTGCAGAACACAAAGCAGTACGAAATGCAGTTGGTGTATTCGATGTCAGTCACATGGGCGAAGTTTTTATCCGTGGAGAGAAGGCATTAGATTTTGTGCAAGAAATAACTACGAATGATGCTTCAAAATTGACTCCGGGACGCGTTCAATACTCTGCAATGTGTTATCCCGATGGCGGTATTGTTGATGATTTACTCGTCTATTGTGTTTCTAATGAAGAATATATGCTGGTTGTAAACGCATCAAACCTGGAAAAAGATTTTAGCTGGATGAATGTTAATAATTCATTCGGAGTTGAAATTGTCAACGAAAGTGATGAGTATTCATTACTTGCTGTTCAAGGTCCCGATTCAAAAAATGTTATTCAAAAAATTACAGATCAAGATGTTAATCTGGAATATTATCATTTTATGAAGGCAAAAGTTGCCGGAGTTGATATGATTTTATCACGTACAGGTTATACCGGCGAACTCGGGTACGAACTCTATTTCAAAGGAGATGAAGCCGCTGCTAAACAAGTTTGGGACGCTCTCTTTGAAGCCGGAAAAGAATTTAACATCCAACCGGTTGGTCTTGGTGCACGTGATTCACTAAGATTAGAAATGGGTTTTTGTTTATACGGAAATGATATTGATCAAACCACAAATCCTTTAGAAGCTGGTCTTGGTTGGATAACAAAACTATCGAAGAAAAGTTTTATCGGTAAAGAGTCTATTCTAAAAGTTAAGGAAGAAGGATTAAAAAGAAAATTAATTCCTTTACTGATTGATGATAAAGCATTCCCGCGGCACGGTTATGAGGTTGTTGCCAATGGGAAAAAAGTAGGCGTTGTAACAAGCGGTACAGTCAGCCCTATACTTGAAAAAGGAATTGCTCTTGCATATGTTGAAACAGAATATGCGGTTGAAAAAAGTGTAATCAATCTTTTAATAAGAGGGAAAGAAGTTCCTTCAACTGTTGTAAGATTACCATTTTTAACCAGATAGTTTTTGAATAAATTACACTAAAATAAATTCTGTAAAAGATTATTAAATGAAGATCAATGTAATCATATCGCCTCCTAATGTTGATGAACTTTATTTCACCGGAAAAACAACCGTGATTATAGATGTTCTTCGTGCATCAACAACAATTATTACAGCTCTTGCTAACGGGGCAAAGGAAATTGTTCCTGTCAGCTCGGTTGAATTTGCAATGAAAGCTTCGGGAAGTATGTTTGGCGGACAAACTCTTCTCGGTGGTGAAAGAAACACAAAAATGATTGACGGTTTCAATTTAGGTAATTCACCTCTTGAATATATTCCCGAAACAATCTCGGGTAAATCAATAATTCTTTATACATCCAATGGTTCCCGTGCGATTGTTAAGTCAAAATTTTCTGAGAATTCAATCATTTGTTCATTTCAGAATTTATCAGCGGTTGCACACTATTTAGTTGAATTAAATAATAATGTTGAAATACTGTGTTCCGGTAGAAATGGTGTTTTTAGCTTAGAAGATACAATTTGTGCAGGTAAGTTAGTAACTGAATTATCATCATTAGCCACTGATGTAGAACTAACCGACTCATCATTAGCCGCATTAACATTGGCTAAATCACTTGGGAAAAATTTAAAAAAGATGATGACAGAATCTGAACATGGTAAAATACTAATCGAAAATGGATTTGAGGAAGATATAAAATATTGCAGTAAATTAAATACAATTCCAATAATCCCGATTTTTTCCGCCAATGTGATCAAAATTTTACAGCATCCTAAAACGGAGGCTGTTCCTACTTCAGAAACATAATCTTATAATATGGCAAAAAAAATAAAACCGGCAGTCAAGAAGGCATCGAAGCCGGAAAATGATTCGACCCTTTTCACCCTGTCCTCAGATAAAAAGAAAAAAATCTGGGGACTTTTTCTTATTGTTTTTTCTTTAGTAATTTTTCTTAGTCTATTAACATATTCTCGTAAAGATGAAAATCTTACAATAGATTATTCACTTAAAGAAACTCTCGGCTTTATTTTTAATGGTCATGAAAAACAGTCAATCAATAATTGGATAGGAATATTCGGTGTTTTTATTTCAAAATATTTAATGAAATCGCTGATTGGATATTTCTCATTCGTTTTTCCGTTAATAACGATTCTGTTTGGAGTCTCATTTTTCCGTCCAATTAGTTTTAAAACTAAATTAAACGTAACAAATTTTCTGCTATTTTGGGGAATATTATCAGCGGGATTCTTTGGTGTTTTAAGAATGAAACTTGGAATTCTTTTCGATCGGTATGAATTATCAGGAGCTGTTGGTGAATATATAGGAAGCTCGCTCGGTATGCTGCTCGGCAGCATTGGAAGTCTTCTTCTGATAATTACACTAATGATAATATCATTGGTAATCGCTTTTGATATAAAAATTGAAAAGTTTTTTCACTTGTTGAAATCACTTTTTTCTTCATCAGTTGAATATGCACAAGATAAACTTAATGGTAATGAAGAAACTGAAGCAGAGACAGAAAAAGATGAAAAGAGTGAAGATAATCTTGATAAAATAAAATCTCTACGAGAAAAAAATAAAAAGAAAGATCCTCCGAATGTTCAAGATGAATCAGTTTTACCGGAAGATAAAAAAGATACTACAATTAGAATTCTTCGAAAAAATGAGCTTCAGGAAAACGAGAAGAATTCGGCAATACCCGATGAGTTAAAAAATGTTAAAGTGAGTGATGAAAAAGTTCAGAAGAAAAAAGGGGAGAAGGCTAAAGTTCAAGTTGAAGAGTTTCCACCGGAGCAGCCTGGTGGAGTTGTACCAAAAGCCGACACAATTGAAGACGTAATTGAAATACGTGAGAAAGAAGCTGAGAAACCTGATCCGTGGGATGAAAAAATAAAGTACAATCGATTGACACTTGAAATCCTTGATCCAATTCCACAAGAAGATTTTAAAGTCGCCGAAGATGAATTAAAACGAAATGCTGAATTATTAAAAGAAAAACTTGCACTTTTTGATATCGAAATTGAAGATATTTCAGTTACACCTGGACCGGTTGTTACTTTATATGAAATCAAACCTGCGCCTGGAGTAAAGATTAGCAAAATTGTTAGTCTCGAAAATGATATTGCACTTGCATTAGCTGCGCGAGGGATAAGAATAATCGCACCAATTCCGGGCAAAAGTGCAATCGGTGTAGAAATTCCAAATTTGAATGCTTCATTGGTTGTTGCAAAATCAGTATTGGGAACAGTTTCCGCATCAAAATTTGAACTGCCATTGGCTTTCGGAAAAACAATAGCCGGTGATGTTTATCTTACCGATTTAGCAAAGATGCCACACATGTTAATTGCCGGATCAACGGGGTCAGGAAAAAGTGTCGGTATTAATATGATTATAACAAGTCTGCTTTATGCAAAACATCCTTCTGAAGTAAAACTTGCAATCATTGATCCTAAAAAGATTGAACTTTCGTTTTACAAATCTTTAAGAAGACATTATCTTGCAGTTTCTCCTGATTTGGATGAAGAGATAGTAACAGTTCCTCAAAATGCAATTCTTCTTTTGAAGTCGGTTGAATATGAAATGGAACAGCGTTACGATAGACTTGCAAAAGCCGGTGTTCGTAATATTGTTGATTATAATCAGAAAGTGTCCGATCCATCACGTAAACCTAAAGATGATGAAAGAATAAAACACCATTTTCTTCCGTACATTGTTGTTATTATTGATGAGTTGGCAGATTTAATGATAACTGCCGGTAAAGAAGTCGAAGAACCGATTGCCCGTTTAGCCCAACTTGCACGAGCTGTCGGAATTCATTTAGTTGTTGCTACTCAACGTCCATCGGTCAATGTTATAACAGGTGTAATTAAAGCTAACTTTAGTGCAAGAATAGCTTATCAAGTTGCGACTAAAATTGATTCGCGCACAATTCTCGATATGAACGGAGCCGAGCAGTTACTCGGAAGAGGGGATATGTTATATCTTCCGACCGGAACTCCAAAGCCGATAAGAATTCAAAATGCTTTCATTACAACAGATGAAGTTGAAAGAATTACACAATATATTCAGAAGCAGGAAGGTTATTCAAAACCATATTACCTTCCATCACTTTATGATAAGAAAAAAGATGCAGGAGCGAAATTCCTTGAGGATCTTGATCCACTATTTGAAGATGCTGCCAGGGTTATCGTTAAATATCAACAAGGTTCGGTTTCATTGTTACAGCGCAGATTAAAATTAGGTTACTCGCGCGCAGCGAGAATTGTAGACCAACTTGAAGAAGCCGGTATTGTTGGCCCAAATGATGGAAGTAAAGCTCGTGAAGTGATGGTTGAGAATGAAGAGCAACTCGAAACGATACTTCGTAATATTTGATACGTCTAAACTTTAAAAGAAATTGAATTTAATTATGAAAATATTAGTCTTATTAGTAATCTTTATAACCGCATTAAACTTTGGTCAATCAACCAAACTTGTGGAACTTCAAAGTAAGTTTAAATCTCTTGAGGATTTCTCGGCGGATTTTAAACAATCAACAAATGCTAAATCTGGATTAAGCGGGAAAATCTTTTATAAAAAAGATAAACGTTTTAGGATGGAAATAAAAAATATGGTAATTCTTACTGACGGAATTACTTCATGGAATTATAATCAACGTGATAATAAAGTAATTATAAGCGATTATAACGAAGACGATCAAACAATCCTTTCTTTAGATAAATTAATTTTTGATTACCCTTCAAAATGTAATGTGAGTGAAAGTAATGAGGCGAATGAAGCAGTTGTTAATCTTATTCCAAATAATAGTTCATTAAACTTTACTTCTGCGAAGATATGGTTAAATGATAATTCATTAATAAAAAAAATATTAATTGTTGACACTAATAACGCACAAATATTAGTTGAGTTTACGAATTACAAATTGAATCAGAAAATCCCGGCTAACAAATTTGTTTTTTCTGTACCGGAAGGATGCAAGATTATTGACCTCCGATAAACCCAAAAGGATCTCGATAAAAGAGATTATTAGTTTTGTCGTCTCCATATTTTTGGCAGTCGTTTTTCTATGGTTTGCGTTTCGGGGTGTTAACACAGATGAAGTCCTTTCAGCATTAAGCCACATCTCACTGTTCTGGATAATCGTTTTTATTACACTTACCCTCTTCGCCCATTTTTTAAGGGCACTACGCTGGCGAATAATTTTAACTTCCGTAAAAAAAGATATCAGTGTTAATCATTTATTTGGTTCATTGTTGATTGGTTACGGAGTTAATAATGTCATACCCCGATTAGGAGAAGTCTCCAAAGCTGTTTCGGTTGGACAAATTGAGGGGATCTCGCGTTCATCAATCTTTGGAACTATTATAGTTGAACGTGTAATTGATATAGTTTTTTTTGGTGCATCAGTGATTATAAGCGGGTTGATTTATAGCGGCAATTTATATGATGAATTCTCATGGTTAGAGCCGACAATCTATTTTGGATTATTTGCAATTCTTACCATAATATTTACTCTCTTCCTTACGATAAAGTTCAGAGAAAAGTTTTACACGGGAATTGTATTAGCCTCCGGCTTGATTTCCGAAAGATGGGCGAAAAAACTTGCCGAAATTTTTGATAAACTGATTACCGGTTTTTCAAGTTTAAAAGGGACGAAAAATACAATCCTTGTACTATTTATTAGTGTTTTAATCATGCTAACATATGCGGTTACTTCATATACCGGATTCTATATTTTAGGGATGGAATCCAATAGTAAAAATCTTATATCAACTGCGTGGATTGTAATGAGCATTAGTGCTATCGGAATAATGATTCCAACCCCCGGGGGAATAGGCTCTTATCATACAATTACAAAATCAATTTTAGTAAATTTGTTTGCATTTGGAGAAGGTATAAGTATTGCTTATGCAGCTTTAACACATGCACTTTCCTATGCAACACATTTAGTAAGTGCAACAATATATTTTTTCTTATTTAGGAAAAAATATTCTACATTAAAAAAGGGATCTCTCTTTGAACTTAATGATGAAAATTAAAAGATATAAACATGAAAAATAAAATACTGACTCTCCTATTTATCCTTAGTTTTATACCGGTTTATGCACAATATGATTTTCGCGGCAGTATGGGAATCAACATGGTGAATACGCCCTTCCTTCGGGATTATTTGCAGGAAAATTATGCACAAGGTGAAGAGGTGAACTCATTTAGTAGCGCAGTTGAGTTTGGACTTGAAGCCGGTTACGAAATGGAGAAATATCAAATTGGTATTGAATATGCTTTTGAGATGAGTTCATTCAATTATGCTTTTATAACCGGGAAATATAATTTTGATTATGGTGTAACTTCTCCCTCTATAATGGGATATTATCTGATTAAAGGAGAAGGATATAAATTTAAATTTGGCGGTGGTGTCGGTCCCCGTCTCCTCTCTGTTGATGAAACAAAACCTCCGTTATCTCAAGCTGTTAATTATAAAACTACAGGTTTTGGAGTAGTATTAAGAGCCGATGGAACTACTGCACTCGGTGGAAATTTTTATGCATATATCGGGTTTGACTTACGATATAATCTCATCGGAAAACCGGAAAATAACGGACAAACAATTATCATGAATGCAGCTAAAGAAGAATTAAAAATGAATTCTCTTTCTGCCGGCATTAAATTAGGAATCGCAGCAATATTTTAAGGAGTTGACTTGTCATTTTTTGAAGCACTTATTCTTGGAATAGTTCAAGGATTAACAGAATTTTTACCAATCAGTAGTACCGGACATTTAACCCTTGCCGGTAAGTCCATGGGATTAATTTCAAATGATCAGCAATGGACTGCATTTATTGCGATAATTCAATTAGGAACTTTGGTTGCCATTCTCATTTACTTTTGGAAAGACATTATTAACATTCTAATCGCTTTCTTTAACGAAAATATTTTCAATAGAAAAAAATATTCAGAACAACAATTGAATTCTAAACTTGGCTGGTTAATTATTATAGGCACCATACCGGTTGTTGTAATTGGCCTTGGCTTTAAAGATATTATCGAAGGGGCATTTACAAAAAACTTATTTGTTATTTCGATAAGCCTTATTGTATTAGCAATAATTCTCGCTATCGCAGAAAAAACGGCGAAATTCAAAAAGGAAATGAAAGATATTACAATCCTTGATTCACTATTAATAGGCTTAGCACAAGCAGTAGCTCTCATACCCGGTTCATCACGTTCAGGTACTACGATTACAGGCGGACTATTTATAGGGTTAAATCGTGAAACTGCTGCACGTTTTTCATTTCTTTTAAGTATCCCTGCAATATTTGCAAGCGGTATGTTACAACTTTATCAAGAAATTGGAAATATTTCATCCGGAGATGAAATTGTTAATCTAATTGTTGCCACAGTTGCTTCTGCAATTAGCGGTTATTTTGCAATCGACTTTCTGTTAAAATTTTTAAGAAAAAACAGTACATTTGTTTTTATCTATTATCGAATCGGTCTTGGTTTGATAATCTTAGGACTTTTATATTCAAATATCATTAATCCATAAGAGAAAGGAAAAAGTATGAGAAGACTCTTTTTATTTTTTGTGATAATCGGATTCACATTCGGATGTAAAGAAGCAAGTTCATCCAATCAACAACAAACTCAAAATATACAGGAAGAAAAAATTATGTCAGATACACTTTTGGTTGCTGTAATCAAAACTAACATGGGAACTATCGAAGTTGAATTATTTGAAAAACAAGTACCCAAAACAGTCGAGAACTTTAAAGGTTTAACTGAAAAAGGGTATTATAACGGAGTAATATTTCACCGTGTGATTGATAAATTTATGATTCAAGGCGGAGATCCAACAGGAACCGGACGCGGTGGTGAAAGTTACTGGGGAGGTAAATTTGCAGATGAATTTCACCCTGAATTAAAACATACAGGTGCTGGATTTTTATCAATGGCAAATGCCGGACCAAATACAAACGGAAGTCAATTTTTCATTACATTAGTTGCTACACCCTGGCTTGACGGCAAACATTCCATTTTTGGAAAAGTAATTGGCGGAATGGAAATAGTTGAAACTATCGGTAAAGTCCAAACAACTAAACCTTTTGATAAACCGGTTGCTGATATTGTTATGGAGACAGTTACAATCGAAAAACGTGCGAAATAATATTTCTAACCAATGAAACAGGAAGAATTTTTCTCCTCACGTTGGGCTTTAATAATTGCAACTTTAGGAATAGCCGTCGGAACAGGAAATATCTGGCGGTTTTCCAGAGTTGTAGCACAAAACGGTGGAGGTTCTTTTCTTATTCCCTGGGTTATCTTTTTACTTCTTTGGTCAATTCCTCTTATAATTGCTGAATTTGCAATTGGTAAACATACCCGTTTAGGTCCAATCGGTGCAATTTCAAAAACTGCAGGTAAACAATTCGGATGGATGGGAGCATTCATCGTGTTCGTATCAACTTCTATTATGTTTTACTATTCTGTTGTAACGGGCTGGTGCCTCAGATATTTTTATTCGGCAATTTCAGGTGAACTTTTCCAGGTACGAAATCATCTTGAATATTGGAATAGTTTTTCATCAAGTGCTTTACCATTTCTTTTTCATTTCCTCGCAATTCTATTATGCGGAATAGTAATTTTTCGTGGGGTAACTAAAGGGATTGAGAAGGTGAATAAAATTTTAGTCCCTTCACTTATAACTATTTTGTTGTTACTTCTTATTAGAGCAGTTACACTTCCCAATGCGGTTGAAGGATTAAAATATTTTTTCACTCCGGATTTATCTGCACTGCTCGATTATAAAGTCTGGTTGAATGCTTTAACACAAAATGCGTGGGATACCGGTGCAGGCTGGGGATTAATAATGACTTATGCAATTTATATGAAGAAAAAGGAAGATATTTCGATAAATGCTGCATTAATCGGATTCGGAAATAACTCGATCTCTCTTATTGCAGGAATTACAATCTTTTCGACAGTTTTTGCTTTGTCATCAACAGAGGCGATGATTGAAATTTCAAAATCGGGACCGGCGAATACAGGCTTAACATTTATTTATCTTCCTTTACTCTTTTCAAAAATGTCTGCTTCAAACTCAATAAATGCAATTTTTGCATCTCTGTTTTTTTTAGCTCTATTTTTTGCTGCAGTTTCATCACTATTATCAATGGTTGAACTTGCTACAAGAACATTAATCGACTTTGGTTTGATAAGAAAAAAAGCAATTATCTTCGTGTGTGGAGCTGGAATTATTTTCGGATTTCCTTCAGCATTTGATGTGAATGTATTAATTAATCAAGATTGGGTTTGGGGAGTTGGATTAATTTTAAGCGGTGCATTTATTTCATTTTCGATTATTAGGTTTGGTGTAGACAAATTTAGAACAGAAGTGATTAACGGTTTCGGAAGTGATATTAAAATCGGTAAATGGTATAATGTATTAATCGGAATAGTAGTTCCTGTTCAAGCAATTTTGCTTATCATTTGGTGGCTAGTTTCATCTATAACATGGGATGCAGAATGGTGGAACCCTTTCCATCTTGAAAACGCTGGAACAGTTTTATTCCAGTGGGGTGTTGCAATAATTGTATTATTCGCTTTAAATAAAAAAATGGTTTCGAAAACTTTACAAGAATAAGAAAAACTAAACAAGATGGTTTCAACATATATAACTGCAATAATAATCCTTACAATTGTTTGGGGTGGATTTGCATATTTTGTGAGGAAAGCATTTTTGTTTGAAAAGAAAAAAAGATTAGAAGAAAATGGCAGTTAAATCAAATTCATCATCAATTTCTGATATTCCCGCTTTAATTAAAAAGAATCAGATTTTACCAATATATTTTCTGTTCGGTGAGGATAGTTTTTTAATCAGACAAACCGCCGAGTATATGGAAAAGCAGCTCGCTCCGTTAGTTGGAACTGATTTTGATAGAGAAACTTATTATGGAAGTAAAGCTACCGCTCCGGAAATACTTGATTTCGCAAATTCCTTTCCTTTCAGTGGAGATAAAAAATTAGTTATTGTTAAAGAATTTGAAAAGATGAAGGATGCAGAACAATTTTCAAACTACATTCAATCTCCCGCAGATTTTACCATTCTAATTTTGATTTATACCGGCTCTATTACAAAATTCGATAAAGAACATTTACAACTTTTAGAAAAACATGGATATTCATTTGAGGCAAAAGCATTAAAAGAAGGGGCAGTAATAAATTGGATTTCGGAATATGTTAAATCAAAAAAGAAGAATATTTCTGAACCCGATGCAAGATACCTTGCCGACCTTGTCGGCGAAAGCCGCGAAACTCTTAAAATGCAAATTGATAAAATGCTTACTTACATTGAGAATGAACCCGGTATTACTCTTGATATTATTAACTCGCACGTAATTGCATCAAAAGAGTATACAATTTTTCAGCTTCAAGATGCACTCGTAAAACGTGATAAAAAATTAGCGATGAAAATTGCTTTCCGTATGCTGGAAAAAAATGGAGTTGCTCCCATTCTTTATCCTTTAAATAAATACTATACGGGATTAGTTCAAGTAAAAGAACTTCAAGAAAAAAACACAAGGAATGAAATAGCTGCACGTATTGTCGGAACTCATCCTTATTATTATCCAAATTATATTAAAGCTGCAGAATCTCTTTCACCGCAAAAATTTAGTGAAATATTTGAAGCATTCCTCGAAGCCGATTTATCAATCAAAACAACAAATACTGACGAAAAGACAATTCTTACAATGTTGTTAACAAGAATTTTAAAATAATAGTCTAATTGAAACTTTTATCCATTTCAAAAGTATAATAAGTCTGAAACGAATTGAATTTAAAAGAATTATCTGATGAAGAACTCATGATCGAGTTCCAGGCGACAAATAACGTTGAGGCATACACCTTTTTAGTTAGGAAGTATAAAAATCCTCTTATGAATTTTGTCCACAGATTTACCGGTGATTATGAAAGTTCGGCTGATATTGTTCAAGAGACGATGATTCGTGTTTTCAGAAAAAAAGATAGTTTCAAACCTATCGGAAAATTTTCGACATGGATATACACAATTGCAGGAAATCTTGCGAGAACCGAACTTCAAAAAAAGAAAAAGTTTGGGATGTTGTCAATCGATGCGATGGGAGAAGATGAAGATAAACAGTTTCAGATTGAAGATAATAGCAATCGACCGGATGAAATTCTTCTTAATAAATTAAATGAAGAAATGATAACAAAAGCGATTGAACAACTTCCGGAGATTTTCCGTGAAATAGTTATTCTAAGGGATATTCAGGAACTTTCTTACGAAGAGATAGCTGAAATTACCGGAATAACAGCCGGGACTGTAAAATCAAGGTTAAACAGGGGAAGAAGCAAATTACAAAAACTACTTTCGAAAATGTTAGAAGATTAAGATGAAAAAAGAAAATATTTTTGATAACGAAAACCATTTTCCGCAGGTTACACAAAGTTTACAAAAACTGAGCAAAACCGAAGTCCCTTACATGTTTGAAGAAAAACTTTTTGCTCAAATATCAAAGTCACCGGAGGCGGTTGAGAGTTTTTGGGATAGAGTGAAAAATTCGTTCCTCTGGATTCCTTCAACTGCAAGTATAACAGTTGCCTCAGTTATTTTTCTTGTTTTGATGGTGAATGAAAGAATAGTGTATACCAATCCATTTTCAGAAATGCCGCGTGTAAGAAGTGATATTTTTGAAGTTGATAGAGTTAACCAAACAGAATTAGCGGTTATAAATGATGAAGTGATTCAGAAAGTTAAATCGGGCAGAACGAACTCCAACCGGATTGTTATGAATAATGAATTAGTAGGATTCAAACTTATCTCATCTTCAGATGAAGAAAGAAAGTTGATTGATAGTCTAAAAAATTCGTTAGTTATCAGTGCGGCATTGACAACTGAAAGACCGGAATAATTTCTATCCATAGTCGATGTTTTAGATAAACTAAATTACATCCATATTCCCTTATCCAGCCCTTTTCATTTTTTCAAAAGTAACATTCGGTATTTAACCATTTTTACAATAAGTGCTTTTGGTAAAGGTTTATCAATAGGAAACTGAACAGATCCTTTACCTTTTTTATAACCTTCAAGTTCTTTATCAAATTTATCCATTACGGTCGGGTGAGGATATAATCCAACATGTTTTTTATATCCGGCAATCATAATCTGCTCTTCTCTTTTTCCCCCTTTTACAAGGGCGTACGCAGGAATACCATAATTGAGCATTTCAATCGCTTCGGGAACTGCCTTTAAAATACAATCTTTTAATTCCTTAAGACTCTCTTTTATCTTTTCAGGTTGATTATCAAAATATTCTTCTATTGATAAATGTTTTTTGTTTTCTTTCATGATTGTGGTTTTTGTTTAGTTTTAGAATACGGTTACCTGTTCTAAATATTGTGGACTGCTTTACTACGTTACAACCCGCCGACACACTTGTAGCAGGATAGTAACTTTGCTTGACAACCAAACCCTCAATGTTTTAAACTCGGTGTTGCGAGTAGTAGTTCTTTCTCTATACGATTTCGATTCCATATTTCTTAATCTCACCAATAAAATCAGCGTCGTCAAATTCTCTTTCGATAAGAATCGGTTCAATTCGGTCGTCAACTTGTCGGCGGAGTTTCCAAAGCAATGGATTGATTGAAAAATAATCACCTTCAATCTTGTTTACCACAATCGCAACATCGATATCGCTGTCTTCTTTGTTCGTGTTCCTCGCATATGAACCGAACAGATAGATTTTCTCAAATTGTATGTTTTGTTTAAGCAAGGAACTGTATTGTTTGACTTTGCTTATAGCTTCTTCTTTATCCATTGCTGTAATTCCTTAGTTTTTTGAATCAGTTCTATGCACTTAACATCGGTCAGGCTTCGCAATAATCTATCTTTATGAGAAGGATATCTTGCTTCGATATTTAGTGGTTCAATTTGGTCGATAAAATCTTTCTGTGATTCCGAAAGTAATTCATAAAATTCACCTTTCTTTGCTAAATATGAAAGGCTATGAGTAAAAGGCGCTGTCTCAAGTTTAAGTTTTGTGAAATAAGCTTTAAATGCTTTTTCGATTGTTTGGTGACACATAAAACCAACATAGAGATACCTCTTACTGCTCAACATGGCTTCGGCTGTTTCCAGGTCGTAATCAGATAAATCAATCCAATATTTTATTTTATTTTCCATTTATAACTTTTTCCTCAAATATAAACAATTCTGTTAGTTTTATGTGTATTGGATTTCTTACAAAATTTCTGTGTGATAACTTTTATTTTTTAAGTTATCAAGAAGTTTAAAGTTTCGTTTTATTCCACCAAAATTATCCAACTTTTAATGAAGTTCAAAATTCATTAAATAGCTCAATCCAACAGTGGTAGCTATTATGACTTTTGTCATATCAGATAATAACATAAGTCATTCTTTCATAATTATTTAACGTATAACAAAATGCCGATTTTTCTAAACAAAATCGGAGTTTATCCGATAATACCTTATGATAACGAATGTAGCTTAAGTTACGATGTGCAATTACTTAATAAAACAAATATTCACGGAATAAATCATGATAAATATTTTTCAAGCTTATAAAAAAAGAATAGACTTCAAAATTCTTTTCCCGATAATCGGAATTCTACTTGTGGGGATAATCCTGTTGGTATACATAATAGCAATCGACTATGAAAATGAAATTCACAAAAATGTAGATGAAACAATAGCTCAGAACAACTCCAAAATAATAACGGCTTTTAGTTTTACAAATAACTTGATGCTGGAGAATCTAAGAACTTCAATCAAAGTTTTACAAAATGAATACTTGAGGTTTGGAGCTGCCTCGGTAGGTCAGCCGGTTCAAGTTGGGAATGAAGTTGTTAACGACCTCAATTTTGGAAATACACCTCAAGCTCTAAAATTTAATACCGTCGATATAATTAAAAATTACAATGGTGGAACCGCAACTCTTTTTTCGAGAAAGGGAAATAGTTTTTATAGAATTAGTACCAACGTAATAAAAGATGACGGCAGCAGAGCAATAGGAACTCAACTTGATCCAAACGGAAAAGCGATAAAAGAAATTCTGAACAATAAACCTTTTTATGGAATTGTAGATATTCTTGGACAGTTATATATCACCGGTTACGAACCTATTTTTGATAATAACCGCAACGTAATCGGTATCTGGTATGTAGGGTTTAAATTAACTCTTCTGGATGAGTTGAAAGAAACAATTGCAAATACTCGAATACTTGAAAACGGATTTATTGCTGTAATTGATATGAACGATAAAATGATTTTTAATTCAAATCATATTACTGAAGAAATTTTTAAAGAGATTTTTGCTAACGGAATAAATTTGTCCGGGGATGAATGGGATTATTCAGTTACAGACTACAATGAATGGAATTTTAAAGTAGTTGCAGCGGCATCGGTTAATGATATTATTAATAAAATCAATTCGCTTCGATTAATGATGGCGCTAATATCGGCAATAATTGTAATTCTTTTGTCAGGTGTGATCATTTACACTATCAATAAATTGGTGGTAAAAAAAATGCATAAACTTACTACAGCGGCAAATCAATTAGCTTCAGGTGATGCCAATTTTAACATCCCAATAACTTCAGAAGATGAAATAGCTGCTCTTGAGAATTCGTTTAACACTATAGCAGAAAGTTATAAAGAAAAATCAACTGCGGCTCAGAAAATAGCAGAAGGTAATTTCGATGTTGATGTTGAAGTTAAATCTGAAAAAGATGCGCTTTCAAAAAGCATGAACAAAATGATTTCTACAATAAAAGAACTGGTGGATGAGGTTAAAATACTCAATACCGCAGCAATTGAAGGAAGACTTTCCGTAAGAGGAAAAGAAAATCAATTCTCGGGTGAGTATAAAGTGATTATTAAAGGGATGAATACAACTCTTGATTCTCTTCTTGCTCCGATTAACGAAGCAGTTGGCGCATTAAAACTTTTATCGGAAGGAGATTTGACGGTAAAAATTAAAAGTGATTTTAAGGGTGATCATCAAAAAATAAAAGATAGTATAAATCAAGTTGTATCGTCACTACATGAAGCAATGGTTGGTGTTTCAGAAGCATCAAATGCAACTGCAAGTGCATCATCCGAAATTTCATCAAGCGCTGAAGAAATGGCTGCGGGGGCTCAAGAACAGAGTTCACAAACAACAGAAATTGCACGCGGTATTGAGCAGATGACTAAAACAATAATTGAAACTGCTAACAATGTAACACGCGTTTCTGAATCGGCAAAAAAATCTGGCAGCATTGCCAAACACGGCGGTAAAGTTGTTAATGATACTATAATCGGAATGAATAAAATTGCAGAGGTCGTTTTAAATGCAGCGGAAATCGTAAAAAAATTAGGCGATAGCAGTGATAAAATCGGAGAAATAATTCAAGTAATTGATGACATTGCAGATCAAACTAATCTTCTCGCACTTAATGCTGCAATCGAAGCCGCAAGAGCGGGAGAACATGGGCGCGGTTTTGCCGTAGTTGCTGATGAAGTAAGAAAATTAGCCGAAAGAACCACTAAAGCGACTAAAGAAATTGCTTCAATGATAAATCAAATTCAGAAAGATACAAATCATGCTGTGGAATCAATTGAGCAAGGGACAGATGAAGTAAACAGCGGTAAGGAATTAGCGCAAAAAGCTGGTGATGCACTTCGCGAAATTATTACAAGTTCCTCCGAAGTTGTTGATAATATTGCTCAAGTTGCTGCTGCAAGTGAAGAACAATCATCAGCTGCTGAGCAAATCAGTAGAAATATCGATAGCATGAGTTCTATAGCGCAAGAGTCTGCGGAAGGCGTTCAGCAAATTGCAAAAGCTACTGAAGATTTGAATCGATTAGCTGATAATCTACAATCATTAATTGCACGATTTAAAATTTCGAATAATTATTTAAGTAAACATTAGTTCAAAAAGACAAGGTTGTCTATTTAGACAACCTTTTCTTTATTTACTTTAATTCGGATATTTCAGGTGAGGATGGAGTTAGGAGCTGCTTAAAAACATTCCATTTAGTAATTTGATTATAATTGAATAAAGAGTTCAACCAACACAAACTTTGAAATAAGCACTTCCCAAATTATGGGAGTTTTTAATCCCCGCATTATACTTTGGTTAATCTCAGTTTATGCGGACTTGTTTTGGGAACTCTTTCTATTAGTTTCCGTGCTTCAAGGTCAAGTTTTACCGTAACCATATACCAAACAACTTTACCGTCAAAGTTGGCAGAAAGTTCTTTTACTGCAAAGTCGGTTAGTTCATCAAAACTTATTTCCGAATGGTTTTTTAGTTTTGAAAGAATGAAAGTTTTAATTATTTCATACCTTCTTAAAAGAATATTGACTCCTTGTTTTCCACCTGGATGCAAGGTCATTATTTTTGTTTCGTTCATACTGTTTTCACTTTAAATGAGTATTTACTAAATATTATTAGAACTTCTTTTTTCCCTTTGCTGCTATTCCAATTGGTAATCCAATTGCAATCCCAATGGGAATTGACCAAATCCAAATAGAGCTGTCTTTTGTAGCAAGTTGAACTATTATTGAAATTAATGCTGCAACGATAGCACCTATTGCCATTCCTGTTGCAGGGTTTAATATTAACTTATTCTTCATTGTTATAACTTTTAAATTTGACATTACTTAGCTGTCGCAAGTTGATTTATTATTTTTGCAAACTCTTTATGGGTTTACTCCCTTTCGTTTCATTCCGAAGAAAAATCTCATCATATTATTTCTCCGTATAATTTGGTACAGCCCAATGGTAACAAGAAAAGAGATAGTAAAAATAATAAGAAATTTTTCCAGAATCGATAAATCCCATTGAACCACAAAATATCCAAAAATCACAATAACGGTTTGGTGTAGGATGTAAAAAGGTAAAATCCCTTGATTGAGGTCGTTCAAATAGCGATGATTAAAATTTAGAAATTTCTTACCAAGTCCGGTAAATGTAAACACCCAACTGATGCTGTTCAGGTTTTTCAAAATGATTGAGAAAAAGTAATTCACTGTATATTCCGGTATTGAAATATTGTCAAGAAAAGTTTTATTGATTAAATACAAACTCCAACAAGCGATGGCTATTAATAGAAATTTATAGGCATTTTTTTCAATGAATAAAATGATCTTCTGATTGATTTGCAAAAGAAACCCAAAAAGGAAATAGAGTGAAAATGTTGCGAAATCTGACCAGTTCAGATATTGAGGAAATACAGGTCGCAAAAGAAACTCAAGTAAAACGAACGGTATGATGATATACCAAAAAGTATAAAATGACCGGAATAGTTTATTGGATTGTTCACACACTTTATTTTGATGTTTTAGTATAAGTTTGAACAGCGGGAGAAATAAAATTGTTTGAATGAATAAGTACATTAAATACCAGATGTGGTATCCTAAATATCCGGTCCATATCAGGTTCCACCCAAAATTTTCATTTATTAAACTATATGGCAATTGTGTAAGAAATAGAAGATAATTGCCTTCAAATCCTGATTGTTGAATTGCTTCAAAAAATTTTTGGGGTGGAACCAATATAATAACACCAAAAATATAGGGGATGATCAGCCGCTTTATTCTTCCATTTAAAAAATTTTCTCTTTTAGATTTCATTGCGAAATAAGTACCTGCGCCTGATACCAGAAAAATAATATACATTCGCCAACTATGCATAAATTCAATAATATAGTTGATTGAAATGCTTGTATCAGCGTTTTTCAAATGCCATGGATAAGTATCAAACAGACGAAAGGAGTGAAATACAAATAACAGACCGAAGGTTATAACTCTTAGCCAGTCAATATAATAGATGCGTTGATTAGTACTCATATCCTTACTTGCTCGTTTGAATTTCAAAATACTTTGAGATTGACGGAAGCATATATTCTTTCAGCCTGATGTGGAGATTGTCTGTATGCCCGCCATCAAACCATTGAGTATTAACCTTGATTTGGTTTTCCTCCAGTAAGTTAGAAACATACTTTGTACCATCAGTTATCCAGCCATCATTTAATCCACAGTCCAGAATGATGTTTATTTTCTTCAGATTGGAATTGTGTTCTTTTATTTTTTCTTCCCATCCGCCAAAGCCATTAATCCAGCATTTAAATTGTTTCTCGTTTATGTTGGTTTCTGTAACAGATGTATCAGGTAAATAAAAAAATGGGGGAGTCACTAATGCAGAATCCGGACAAAAAGCACTTCCATAAGCAAGCAAAAAACCTTTAAGATATCCTTCATATGGACCATATCTCAAATTAGCAGTAAGATATTTATAACGTTCAATCTCATTTAATTCAGGCTCACCAAAGTATTTGTTTATTACTTGCTGAATCTCTGAAAGGTTCTGATATGAAGTTAAAAATCTGTTTTTGAGAATACCATTAACATCAAATAATCCGGGGCTTAATGAATAGACCATACCAAAAATATCAGGATGTTTCATTACTATATGTAAAGCACCAAAGCCCCCCATTGAATTACCTGCAATAGCACGCGAATTGGGTGAAGGATTTGTTTTGTATTTCTTGTCTATGTATTGAACTATATCATAAGCAATGTAGTCTTCCCAATTCCCATTGATTGATGAATTAACATAAAAACTACCGCCTAAAAAGGTATTGCCGTCAACTAACACTATAATCATTTCATTTATCAATTGCCTTTCAATTAAAGAATCCGCCACTTTTTGCAGTTCAAACCCACTGTACTCGCCAAATAGAAACTCGTTAATCGTACTTGTAAAGCCGGGTAAATAATACACAACGGGGTAGTTCTTATTAGAGCTGTCATAATTAGGAGGCAAATAAACGGCAACTTTTTGAAGAGTGTCTATGCCCAACTTATTATTATTCAGCGAAGATGCGTTAATAATCTCAATTGACAAGTGGCTTTGACCAATGCTTTTTTCCGATGTTAATGCCATCAGAAAAAGTGATACGAGAAAAAAAAGTTTTGTCTTCATCCGATTTCCTTTTAAAGTTTCTGACAAAACTACATTTTGATATTGAGACAAATGCCCGAAAGTGTAAGTTCGGACTACAAGAATGATTTAAGAAAACATTTGAATGTCTGATTAGGTAAGATTGGACTCAGCCGGGTAAGTCAAAATCCGATTTTTTGAATTCAGTTGGCGTTTTACCGGTGAATTGTTTGAACACACTGTTAAAGGTTGATTTTGAATTAAATCCGCACTCGAAGGCTATTCCAAGCATAGAATAATGAGAATACTTTGGGTCAGCCAACAAACTTTTCACTTCATTAATCCTGTATTCATTAATAAACTCGTAAAAATTTTTATTAAACTTTTCATTAATTATTTGGGAAAGATTATTGGGTGTAGTTTCAAGTTTGTTTGCCAATTCTTTTAAAGTCAGGTTTTCATTTAAATATGGCTTTTCGTCCTCCATAGATTCGGCCAGCCGCTTTATAAGTTTTTCTTTTCCAATATCTTTTAAAGATGAAGTTGCATATTTGGGTTTAGTAGTTAGAGTAGTTTCAATTTGTGAAATAGGATTTTCATTTGATAAAATAGGTTTTTGTTTAATGCCATAATAACCTAAAAAATAAATTATTACGGTAAGAGTGATGTACATTAAATAGTCTCCGTCTTCATAAGAGATAAAATTTAAAAAATCACTTAACAAGCCCATCAATACAGACACGAATGAAACAAATACCATACAAATCAAAACTATTTTTAACCAATGTAAGTCTATGTATTTTGTATTCGAGTAGCTTTGCTTGATTTGTTTAAGGTGCTTCTTCAATAAAAGAAGGGAAACTATAGAATAAAAGGGAATAGAAAAATTAATAAAGAATTCGGCAATGTAAATGAAAACGGAAGTCTCCCCCTGAGTTTCTTTTTCGTAATAAATTAACTTCTCTTGCGGGCTTAAAAAATAAAAGTCATAAATTAAAAAAGTGGATACGAATAAAAACGGTATTGCATGAAGTAAAAAATCTCGAAATGAAATTGCATTGTTTTCATTTACCAAAGATTTTGTATAAAAAAACAAAATGGGTCCTAATATTATTGGGAAAGTATAAGTAAGTCCCAGCAAATGTGGGTATTCGAATATGATCTTTCTTTGAAATAAATAATGTTCAATCAACACAAAACCAATTATACTGAAGAACAGCAAAAGTAATTTTGGAGGAAGTCTGTTTTTTCCTCTATCCAGAAGTAAAACCCCAAAGAAGAAAGCCTGAACAGCACCTAGTAAAAATATTATATCCATAATTTTATTTATTCAATTTTATTGCGGTTAGTCATCTGAAGTTGTCAATGCTTTCTCGTAACACTTGCTGTCAACATTAGTTTTCACCCAAAATTGCGTATATCCTACTTTAAATTCGATAATTACTGCTTTACAATTGATATGAAATGATTTATAACGCAGTAGATAATATCTCAATTACCAGCCAAAATTATTTAACTTTTAATCAAGTTCAAAACACAGCATCGAAAAAGAGGAATATTAAATTTTATTAGCGATTTTTCTATTGTTGTTAGGAAGTTTTTGAGTTAAATTTGGATGGGAAGTATGAACCACTTCCCATCCCTTGGAATGTAACCGAAAGGTTACTATTTACGCAGGAAAGTTGGAAGGAGTAGCTTCTGGATTGTTATTTTTGCGCTTTCGTCTCGTAATTTGAGGACGAATGCCAAACTCCTCCAACTTTCTATTCTTTAATCCCAGCTTTCCTTTCACTGCCGAGATCATTTGATTGATTCTATCGTTAGCTTCTTTATAGAATTCATCGTAATCCTGATACTTGACTTTAGTTTCTGCTCTTAAAGCAATATAATCAAGTCTTCGTTGATTCAAGTCGTTCTGTAGCTCAACGATCTTCTCGGGTGAAACTTCCGCCGGAAGTTGAATTGTGGAGTTATTATTATTAACTCCGTTGTTTAGATGGTTCAATTTTTCAATTAGAACCATAAAATGGCTTGATTTTAGAGTTGCCATTTTTGTTTTTCCATTCTGCAGCATCTGCTGCGTTTTATGAATTCCCGCTCCACCGTGGAGGGGAAAACTCTTTACCGACGAATATACTATTCATCGGAAATCTCATATTGTGTACGCAAATCATTAAATTGACCATGATTTAAGTAACCGTTATGTGTTAATCGCCCGACTATAATTCCGGGATCGATTTCTAAATTTTTTGCAAACATCTTTATATCACCCGAATAAAATGAACTCTTTTTTACGAAGGCATTGTAAAGTTTTTTGGGGATAAGAAGATTCGACGCAAACTCGTCGGCTTCGGCATCAAATTCATCTCTCAATGTCTGATCTGTATAATTTAGCATTACGTTCCCTTTTTTGTGCAATATTACGTGTGCTAATTCATGAAAAAGACTGAACCAAAAAGAATCAGCATATTTTCCTCTTAACGATAGCATTGCTACCGCTTTTTCGCCTGATAACCAGAATGTAGCTCCGCTCACATAAGATCGGGAAACATATTTCTCCACCACCAAAGCAATACCGCAATCTGCGAGTATCGAAACTAATCCTGGAAAAAATTCCCTTGGGTCAGTTGTTGTCATTTTTCGAACTTCGGGAAGAATAGCTCTTAATAGTTTTTCGTTATAAGGGGCGGTTTTTATATCAGCCGCAAGAATTTCCCCCCTTCGTAACCAAATGGCAATCGCTTCCTTCGATATTTTCTTCTCACCTGAACTTACCTGTCTAAATTGTGGATTGTATAATGCAAGATGATTAACTGCGTGTAAAGTAGCGACATTAAAAAATGATCTTAATTTTTCAACCCTCTCTTCTTTCTTACGTGTCTCAGCAATCCATCCGTTTTTTACCATAAAACTGTAGTTGTAATGCTCCAATAATTCAATATCGGCATCTAAATTTCCGTTGGTCTTCTTGTTTCGTTCAATTTGAAGAGAATAGCTGGTCTGAAGATTCAATATTACTTGAGCATCAAGTTTTAAGATTTTTTGAATTCCTATTGCCGTTTGAGGTGTGATTTCTTTTTTACCGTTTAACATCATCAGCACTTTATTAAACGGACGCTGTAACCTGACCGCAAATTCTTTTTTGGTCATTCCTATTTCGGCTAAATGAAGTTGAATAAATGCCCCAGCATGAATCGGCGCATCGGTATGTAAGTTATGATTTTCTTTTTTCATCATAAACCTCTTTAATATTAATTAATACTCCTGAATCGCTTTCGATTATCTCCATAATCAAAACCAATCCCTTTATGGTCATCTGCCATAAGTTAACTTCACCTTCTATTTCCGAAAGTTTTACAAAAGCAAATGCTGTAACTCCCCATAATGCGGGGGAATTATCGAGCAAAGATATAGCCATGATATAATAATTGGCAGCCTCCTTTCCGAGCAATCTAACAGCTTCATCTTTTTGATTGAAGCAGTTCTCATGTTTTTTATTTTCAAATTTTACAATCATTTATTTACTTTATATGTTTACCTTAAGGGTCACTCCAAAATTAAAAAATAAGTTTTGGAAAAGCAAATATAATATTACCCTATGGGTAACTTTATTTTCTAATATTTTTGGCTGTATAATTAGTCATTCGGCTATTAAAGTAGGCAGATCAATTTTGAAAAAAGCATCCTGGCGTTCTAAAAAATAAAATACTATGGTTACGAAGTTGAATGAAGGGAAAAATATCGAATTAACTGTAAAAAATTCGTGGCTTTTAATGAATAACTTGGGGGGAAAAAAGCAAGTAGACAAAGTAACTTTGTTTCAAACGGGAGTGTTATAATATAGCAATAAGGCTCCTTATTAACCCAAAAATAGAATTTACCTTTGAGTTATTTTAAAACCAGACGCTGTAATATGTAATTAGATTGAGTTTATCCTATTTCATGCAAAAAGCTTTTCCTAAAAACTTGAAGGATTTATTTACCTGAATTTCAGTATGGGGAATCAATAGATAATTCCAGGGTTTCCCGGAGTTTTGGGCGTTATATTCTGATGCGTATTTGCAATATACATTTGCAGCAGCAGCTTTTTCTTGAACTTCTGAATCATCCATATCGCTCTCTTTCTTTATCTCGATCAAATAGATTGAATCATCTGTCTCTGCTACAAAATCCGGGCGATACTGTTTTGAATTATGGCGCCAATAAATCTTAAATTGATTTGGAGCAGGTCGCAGCCACTTCTTTACTTCCGAATCTTGCTCGAGTATAACTGAGAAATCTTTCTCTGCTTTGGAATCGAATTTATAGAGTGTGTGACATGCTTTCTTGAATCCGGTGAATACTTTTGTTGGAATTGCTGATGTTGGAATAATTGTTTCTTTGAAATCACGAATTGAATCTTGTGTAAACTTGGTATAGTTGTGTTCTTCAATTTTCGTGAATGCTTTTACATCAATTCTCGGTTTTTCAAATTCGGGAGTTTCATAATAAAAATGTCCCATCAATTGTTTGAAGATGAAATTACCGATTTCCCGTTTGTTGTATTGAACCACATTTCTTAAGCCGTCTTCATCAAGATATGTTTTGAATTTTTCTACAGCTTGAGCCGCTAGTTTGAATAAGATTTCGGATTGTGAATCATAATCTATCTCGGAATAGTTTATGAGTTCGTTTACAATCAGATTTTCCGGAGTATCCAAAATTATTTTACCGCCGCCTCTAACAATATCCGTATCATCTTCTTGTTCACGTAATTTCTTAATAAGAATTTCTTCTGATACTGGCTGATAGTTCAACGCAATTGTATCAAGATCGAACTCTCTAAATCCGGTTTTAATTTCTGTGCTTGGCTGGATTGTGATGCGCGGGATCTCAATAATATTTTCAGTAAACTCTTGAACAACTGCTTCATATCTTTGTTCAGCTTCTTTGATAAGATCGGTTGCAAACATATTCTGCTGCGGATCGGAATAGATTTTTTCTTTTACCATTTCCAGAGCAATCTTTTGAATGTCTTCCCTTTTAAGATCACTAACATTCTTTACATCTTTTTCTTTGTTGAGTTCCGGAAGAACTTCGTTGATTATTCGAGTAACCTCCAACGTAATAGTCGCTTTATGTTTTTGTTCCGGTTCTATAATTGTTTCAATCTGCTTTTTCTGTTCTTCATATTTCTTCTGACTTGTTGAAATAGAAACAACGACCTCTTTGGATTGATTTAGTTCTTGCTCATCAATTACAATTATGTTCTGCTGTTTGATAATTGAATCCGGTTTGTTGGCTTCATCAATTATTTCTTGGAATTTATCGTGGGCAACAATTGTGAGTTTATCAACTTTATCAACGCCGGTTCTGTGTCCATAAGGCAATCTTAAGCCTCTTCCAATTGTTTGTTCGCGGAGAGTCATAGAAGCGGCTGTTCTTAAAGGAATAATTGTATAAAGATTTGTTACGTCCCAACCTTCTTTAAGCATATTAACATGAATTACAATTTCGATTTTGTTATCGAAGCTTTCGAGTGAAAGAAGTTTAGCAACATTCTCATCTTTTTCCTCTCCGGATTGGTTAGAATGTATCACCATCACTTTATCGGCATAGTAACCATTAAAAAATGATTGAGAGATTATTAAATCCTTCAACCGTCCGGCGTGATCAGTATCCTTTGAAACAACGAGCACGAAAGGTTTTACAAGACGAACTTTAGCATCTAAAGAATATTTATACATTTCTACTTTTGTTGCTTCGTGAATACGAATGCCATCTTCCAATTTAATACGGTCCAATTCTTCCAAAGAATATTGTGAAGGATCGAAATCCCGTCTTGTTGCTACTGCAGGTTCTTTTACAAATCCATCTTGAATTGCTTTTGCAAGTGAATATTCCAGGACAACATTTTTGAATTTTATTGTTCTGCCAGCTTTTTCTACTTGCGGTGTTGCTGTAACTTCCAAACCAAGAATAGGATTGAGTTCGTTAAGAACTTCCATTCCACGATCCGCACGGTAATGATGAGATTCATCCATCAGGAGGACAAGATCATCAAGATTGGATAAGTAATTGAAGTAGGATTCACCAAGATATTCCGATAGTCTTTTTATTTTAGGAATATTTCCACCGCGAGTCTCTGCATTGATCTTTGAGATGTTGAAAACATTTATGTGAACTTCTGATTCGAACAGTTTTGTTTGCGACATCTGTTCGTAATTATCGCCCGTGATGATGCGTGGCTGGTTTGTTACAAACTCTCCGATTCCTTGAAATACATATTTGGGATTATCTATCCGGCTGTCTTGAAAATCGGATATCAGCTTATTGTAAACCGTGAGATTTGGAGCCAACACGAAAAAATTCTTGATCCCTTTTTCTAGATATAAGTATGCAATGAACGCTCCCATTAAACGTGTTTTACCTACACCGGTTGCAAGTGAAAAGCAAACGGATGGAAATGTTCTTTCAAAGTCTGTGCAGGTTGGGTAAGTGGATTTTACTTTTTCTAGTTCTTGCTGTAAGTAACCCACCCCTTCGTCCTCCAGAATCGAGTTCGGGACAGGCTCTCCAAGGAGGGGATTCTTTTGAAGAGTCAGTTTATCTGCAAGATTGGCGAGGATTGTTAAGCTCTCTTCTTGCGGAGGGCGAAGACTTAATCTATTGCGAATAAGATTTACATTACGATTCATTCTTCACCTCCATTTTCTGAATTAAAAAGATTGGGTTCTGTTTTACCATTCTTCTTTTTCTTTGATGAAGGTATTGAATTAAAACCTTTCCCGAAGGGATGGATTCCCATAGGAATAAAATCCGGCTCGTTTGGATCAACGGGCATGTTGATAATATTGAGACTGTAATCTTCTTTACCGAACTCACATCTACCAAGAAGCATTTTAGGAATTTTCTTTATTGTAATGTTTGAATAACTATAATCGCAAGCTTTGGAAAATGATTTACAACAGATAAGTAAACTTTCTCCGCTCTGCATTTCCTCATGAATTCTGTCAAGAGTTTCTACTGTAATAAATTGTGTGGTTGTATAGATAAAATCTTTTTCTGTGGATTGACCTTGTTTCCAATAGATTTGTTCATCGGGCTGGTAGCGAAAACCTTCATGCTTTGCCATTGCAGATGCAAGCATGTTGCCGTTATACTCCGGATTAATAACCCAGTTGTTGTATTTATCTTGCTTTAACAAACTTGGAGCGAGATAATAATATTTAAAACCGCCGCCGCCTTTCCAACCCACCCCTTGCCCCTCCCGTGAGGGGACTGATGGAGATATTCCACCTTGATCTGTTCCGTCGCAAACTTTTTGAAGACGGGGAATGCAGTGTGTGTGGCAATGCTCGCCAAGTTCAATGCCTATCCATCTGCGATTCATCTTTTGTGCAACTGCAGCAGTTGTCCCGGAGCCAAGGAATGAATCGAGAGTCCAATCGCCTTCATCTGTGGCTATCATCAATATTTTTTGTAATAACTTTTCGGGTTTCGGTGTTTGAAACCATTCTTCTTTAGTCCATTCAGGAAAAAGATTCTTTTGTTCATATTTGGCTTGTCTGTTATGTCCAGTTTCACTCAAATCAAACCATAATGTTGAAGGAGGTAAGCCACCTTGTTCTTGTAAATATGTTCTTCGTCTGATTGATTTTCCATCTTGAGTAAATCTTATTTCACCTTTTTCAATCATTTCTTGCATTCTTTCTTTACTCCATCTCCAACCGTTCGTTGGAAATTTTATGATATTACCTTGTGGTGAAATAACATCATAACATAAATTTTGACGAAAATGAGGAGACGAAATTGGATTACCATCAAAGTATGGACCTTTGGGATCGTTATCTGGATTTTTGAAATGTTTTCTTTTACTATCATCGGGCATTAATCGTTTGGAACGCCAGTTGGATGTTTTCGAATAAACCAAAATCATATTATGATCAACTGAGAATTGCTTAGCATCATTATTTGAATTGTCCGTTGAGCGCCAAATAACTGTAGCAACGAAACATTGTCTACCAAATATTTCATCGCATAATATTTTCAAATAATGACCTTCATTATCATCAATACAAACCCAGATTGTTCCATCCTCAGATAATAAACCGTGAATTATCTGGAGTCTGTCTCTCATTAGGCTCAACCAAAGAGAATGTTCAATGCTATCATCATAATGCTCAAACGCAGAACCAGTATTGTAAGGTGGATCAATTGCTGCACATTTTATTTTTCCGGCAAAGTCTTGTTCAAGAGCTTTAAGAGCAAGAAGATTATCTCCGTAAATGAGCATGTTCTCCGTGTTCTTATCGCCGTAAGATTTTTCCGGGTCTTCAATTAAAATACGCGGTTCGAGTTTCGGCTGCTTGTCTTTGCCAATCCATGTTAGTTCTAATTTTGGTTTGTGGTTCATATTACTCTCTTCTGTCAGAATCAGAATTTATAGAATTTTAGAATTTACAGAATCATTTGAATCTATCTTTGTAAAATATTCATTGTTGCTGCGTACTTTCATTTTCATTATGTAATTTATTAAACCTTAGAATTATCAGAATTAGTTTGATTGTATTTGGGATTAAATATTAATTTGTATTGTAAACTTTGACTCCCAAAATTAATTAATAATCCTAAAGGAAAATCATAAGCTACAACATAATTTTTTGCTTGGGCTAAATGAACAGCTTCTAAATTTATTAACGCTTTTAGTTCAACAACTACTCTATTTTCAACAATAAAATCAGCTCTGCGCGTTCCAACATCAATTCCATCATAAAAGATTTTTTGTTCCTTTTCCCTTTCGAATTGTATGCCGATTCGTTCTAATTCTATAGCCAAACATCGTTGATAAATAACTTCTTGGAAACCATTTCCAAGAGTATTATGGACTTTTATCGCACAGCCAATCACATTATAAGTTAATTCATCCTTAATCATAAAAAAATTCAGTTCATTCTTAAATTCTGCAAATTCTGATTCTGACTATTTTGAGCGACAAGATAACAAGCGTATCTTGTAAGAGCAATATCATCAATGGTTTTAGCGGCTCCTTTAGGCATTGGTATCGTTTTGCTGATATCAGCAAAATGATCGGAAACAGTTTCACCTGCGTTAACGCAAGCATCCTTTGCCTTAGCTATAGCGTTCTCAAAGTTACGCCATTGAGTATAATTGAAAATATCCTGCATCTCCCTAGCACTCCAACATTCTATACCCTCTAAAAGATAACAAGCGTTTTCAAACTTTTTGAACAATTCAGAAATGAGTTCTTTTTTCATTTAACTATTTCCTTTTCCCAAATTTATTTTTCGCATTAAGTTTTTTAACTTCCTTGTCAAAATCACTTTCGTAGTTGTGATCTTGTATAACTCTAAATTTATCATATTCATCCTCAGCAAGTTTGATAGCAACTTCATGGCTCATTTTACCGGCATCTTTCAATATATCATATTCGTTAAACTGTAAAAACGCATCCACTTTATTAACCCAGTCGGACATTTTCATAGGAATTTGCCGGGCAGCTTGGTTTTCGGCATAATCCAGATACATAGAGACGATTCGCTCAAGTTCTTTAATTTCTTTTTCGGTTAAATAATTCTTTGCTACAACGACATCACTTTTAACAATTTTGCCTTTGGGAGAATTTTTCCAGGTAAGTAACCCCATTTGCGGTTTAGATGAATCCGCTCTTTCAGCAATAAGTTGAGCTGCAGTTTTACCGGTTACAGCCCAATGAAGTTTGTTTTGAACCATCTTATAAAACTTTCGGGTAATATCGGCATCCTGGCTATAATCAATACTGCATTGCTGGTAAATATCCGTTATCTTTTGATAAAATATTCGTTCGCTTGCACGTATTTCCCTTATTCGTTCTAAGAGTTCATCAAAGTAATCTTTACCGAACCGTTGCCTTTGTTTTAAGCGTTGGTCATCAAGGACAAAACCTTTAATCATGAATTCACGAAGAGTTCTGGTAGCCCACATTCTAAATTGTGTTGCTTGAAAACTATTGACGCGGTAACCAACAGCGATAATTGCATCCAAATTGTAAAACTGTACAGAATAAGTTTTACCATCTACGGCAGTATGTGCAATTATTGCACTAACTGAATTCTCATCCAATTCCTTATTGGCAAAGATGTTTTTTAGATGTTTGGTAATTACCGAGCGATCAACTTGGAATAACGAGGCAAGTTTTTTCTGATTTAACCAAAAGGTTTCATTGTTAAATAGAACTTCGACTTTTACATCGCCGGTTTCAGTAGTATAAAGAATGATATCGCTGCTAAGATTTTCTTTATCGTTATTCATATCGCACCATTTGAAATATTAAGATCTTTTCTCGCTGCGTACAACTACCAAGTTCAATCAATTTCCCGATATCGGCAAAATAATCAGCTAGTTTTTCGCCAGTAGTTTCACATGTGTTCTTAGAAATTCGATGCTTCACTTCGTTCAACATGCCATTAACCAAAAAGATCGATATGAATTTTTGTGTCGTTGAACCGATTATGAGGAATGATATCATCATGCTGTAACCTGCCAACAACTATTGCAGGGTGAATGTGCTGTTTATTTGCAAAATCTAAAACAGAAGATTCGCTATAAGGTTTTAATTGAAGTAGTTGCTGGTATTGTATATCCGGTATCAGAAACTTACTCGCATATCGATCTGCTTCAACTTCTTTTTCTTTATCAATCTTATGCCCCGTAACTTCTTCTAAGAAAACGTCCTTTTTTCCGTGCAATAAAATGTGTCCGGCTTCATGAAAGAAAGTAAACCAGAAATGGTCGTTTGTTTTATATCTTCCGGATAACTGAATTAAGGGCACAGTAGTATTAAAAATCCATCTTGTTGCACTGCTAATTGTTGCTTTGGGAATATTGGGTGTATAAACAATAGCAACACCGGCTTCGGAACATAATTTTTGCAGTTGATCTTTAAAGTCGGCAGGGTGATGAAATGATAATTCTTTGATTTTTTCAAGGTTTTTTTTGAATAGATCCTTATTAAACTCTTTCACTTGTAGTTTCTTAGCATCAATTTCACCTTTTCTTAACCAAACGGAAATGGCTTCCGGTTCACTAGTATGTGCCAAAGAAATTTTGAAGGCAACATTAGTAGCTTTGCTTATATAAAGAGTGCTCCATTGTTCGGGAGAGGCGATGCCAAAATAATTTAATAGATATTTTAATAGTTCGATCGGATTCTTTGATGCCGGGATCCATCCCAGCTTGACCATGTTCGCTATAGGAAAATGTTTGATCCAGTCTTTACAATTTTCCAGGTATTCATCAAATTCAATCTCAGCAAATTCTTTTTGATATTGTCGATCCCGTTCAATCCAAAAGTCTGCGGGGATTCCTAAAACTTTTTCCAGGGCGATAGCTGTTGAAGTTGTGATAGGTTCCTTACCTTTGATAATCTGATTAACATTTTTAATGTTCTTGCCAAGACGCTCGGCAAGCTCATATTGATTCATACCAATCGTATCAATAGTTTCTTGAATTGTATCACCCGGAGGTGAGAGCAATTCCTTTTTAAGTTTATATTCACTATACATGTTATACCTCAAAATTTTTAATGATAATCATTTACTTCAAGAATTCGAATACTTTTAACCGAATTCCAATCTAATCCCCCCTCAGCTTTTGCGGGAATTGGATCGTGATCAGGTTCGAAAATAATTCTCCAATTGCCGGAAATGGCAACCGCGAGTTCGCCGGCTCTTCCGCCGTGAAGCTCGTGGCAATTAGCTGCGGGTAAAGTTTTCATAACAACCAAAGAGGAAGCGGCATATAAGTCTTTAATTCTCTGGTTCACTTTTTTTGCCATAACACCATAGGTTTTGGAGATTTCCTTTGGTTCTGTTAAGCTCTTTTCCAGCTTTCTTGATTTGAATGAAATTTGCATGTGCAATATAATAATTGTTTACAAATATTGTAAATGTTTTTTAAATTATTTTTGACATTGGTGTATCAAGAACCTTATAAAAATATTGACTTTTATCTGCTGCAATTATAGTTTTGAACTATCTTATTGACCAAGTGTTAATGTAGCTACGGAGCCACTCAAGAAAATTGGGCGGTTCTTGTTTTAAAGATTCTTATTAAATTGGTGACGAAATCAATGTCCATCTAATTGTAAATAATTCCTTTGTTTCTGATTTCTGCTGCAATCTTGCCTCAATATCTTCAATTATTTTTTCTTTTCGTTTATCAACTTCATCTTGGGCTAAAAAGAGGTTCCGGCGAAGCTCACTTCTCTTTTTCTCCATATCCTTAATTTCTCTTTGTGCAAAAACCTTTTGTTCTAAAGAATTAAGAATATTTTTTTTATTTCTACATTAAAAGATATTACAACAGTGGATACTGGTGAGCGAAATGCAAAAAGTGCAGCTTCAACCTGATGAGGATTAAGGTCAACTTGTGCATTCATTAATGAAGTTACGAGCTTTTGAATACTATCCGAAGGTGAATTTTTAGTTAATTCATAAGCATAATATTTAGTATGATATGGAGTCAAATCTTTCTCACCTCAAATGTTAAAAATAAGCATCTAAACATAAAAATGTTTCTATTAAACTTCATTACTTTAAATTAATATTTCCTCTCCAAATAAAGCAAATTTGTTGAATTCTTATATTTTTAAGAAAATTATCAACAGTTTATTATCAATTTTCTATAGAAGTTTATTTTAGTAATCTTTCAAATGTAAAAGTTTTAATACGGTAAGATCTTATCTAATCAAGTCGGTTCAAAAAAAAATCATTAAGTTCGCTAATCAACTCAACTCGAAAATAATTATACCCCAACTTCCATTTTCCTCCTCAATGCCAAACCCTTTGAAATTAAGTTAAATTCGCTGGATTATTGTATAGAAGTCTTTTTTTAACTATAAAAGTGTTTTTTATGGCTTAAAACTCTTTTTTAAAGAAAAAAAAACTCTTTTTAACGCTGGAAGTCTTTTTTAAGCCTTAAAACTCTTTTTTAAACGAAAAAAAACTCTTATTAAGCTTACAACTCTTTTTTAAAGCTTAAAACTCCATTTTTAACTTTAAAACTGTTTTGGGAATAATAAAAACGGAAGTTTGGAGTTAAATATCTTAAGCGGATATAAAAAAAATATCGAATTAACTGCAAATAATTCTTGGCGTTTCGCGGCACTCTTGGCGGTAAAAAAAGTAAACCGCAAAGGACGCGAAGTTTCGCAAAGGGAAAAAAGAACTCCCTCTTGAAGTGGTAGACTTAATTCATAAATACAAAAAGTAAGTTTATAAAAGTCCTTCTATCATAAATTTTTATTAACCAACGGATTCAGAGCCTGTGTGATAATTCAATTTTTTAAAAAATAAGTTTTGATTTTAGCTCATAATCAAAGCCAAAATCAACTTGACACCCTATTTTCACACAGCCTCTTCATCCGTTGGTATAGCAGAAATGAAAGAAAGTATCCGATAACCGTTTTAACGGTTTTAATATCCGGCGTTTCAAAACGGTTAAAACCGTTACGACGAGTCGCGCGTGTTAGTTATGAACCAATGGATAAAGAGGCTGTGTGAAAATCCACTTGAAATCGGGGGTTATTTTCATACTGCCTTGTTTTCTGAAAATTATTTTCCACAAGTTTAACTTTTTTACACTCTTTTAAATTTTGATGAAAAAAAACGGCAGTTTATGCCGTT
>JAUXVN010000027.1 GCA_030684555.1 Ignavibacteria bacterium | reverse complement strand
ATCTCCGTCCTTTAGGACGGAGATAAGAATAGGATGTTTAACCGGGCTTTAGCCCAAATAAGAGATTGTTTTGTTTACCACAAAATCAATTCGGCTAAAGCCATACTCTGCTTTATTAGGATTGCCCACGTCATGAATGACGTGGTTAATGGGAGCGTAATGTACTTGTGAACATAGTGTATCTTATTAATTTTCAAATTAATTGGTTTTCTATGAATAGATTAACTCCACCCTGAAGAAGTTGTGTGAAAAACCGTTAGATGTCCCCCGGAGGTCGAGAACCATTTCTCAACAGCAGTGTGAAATTTTCCATAGAATGTCCGATTTCTAAAATGTAGGGAACGGTCGCGACCGTTCCTTACTTCTCTATTTATCTAAGTAATACTGTTTTAATTGTTTTATGAAAGTGATTAGCTTCCATTAAGATTAAGTAAACACCGCTTGGAACGGTAATATTATTTTTATTAACGCCGTTCCATGTAACATTATGTTCTCCTCTTCCGAGGATTTCGTGTAATAAAGTAATTATTTCTTCTCCGAGTGAACTATAAACCTTAATTCTTACTTCGCTTCTTTCCGGTATTGTAAATTTAATATTTGTTGTTGGGTTGAACGGGTTAGGGTAATTATTTCCAAGTAAGAACCCAGTCGGTTTTGTTTTAACATTTTCATCAACACCTACTAGTGTAGTGCCCCGAACGCATCTTTTCATTTAATCCACTTAGCAATAATAGTATCAGCATCTTTTGTCCAAACATAAACTTTAGGGTTTTCATTATGCACAGCAATAAAGTTGAGAATAGCATTATCTAATTCTTCAGTGTTGTTGAAACTACTTCTCCGTATCATCTTTTCAGTTATTTTGCTAAAAAATCTTTCTACCATGTTTATCCACGAAGCAGAGGTTGGTGTGAAATGAATATGGAATCTTGGATGTTTAGTCAACCATAATTTTACTTCATCCGTCTTATGCGTACTGTAGTTGTCTGCTATAATATGGATATCTAAATCTGTAGCAATTTGTTTATCTATCGTACGGAGAAACTTGAGAAACTCTTTGTGCGTGTGTCTCTCATAGCATTTTCCAATAACACTTCCATCATACATATTCAATGCAGCAAATAATGTAGAGGTTCCGTTTCTCTTATAGTCGTGAGTCATCGTTCCTAATCTCCCTTTTTTCATTGGCAGACCCGGTTGTGTTCTGTCGAGTGCTTGTATTTGACTTTTTTCGTCAACAGAAAATACCAATGCTTTTTGGGGCGGATTTATGTATAAACCAACAATATCGGTAACTTTTTCTATGAATTTCTTATCCTTGCTTACCTTGAAACCCTTTACCAAATGAGGTTTAAGATTGTACTTTTTCCATATCCGTTGAATAGTCATCTTGGAGACCCCCTGTTGCTCTGCCATTGTCCTGTTGCTCCAGTGAGTAGCACCTTGAGGAGTTGTCTGTAATGTTGCCTCAACAATTTGTTTTTCTTTAACTGCATCGATCTGTGGTTTTCTCCCTGGTCTGGTCGCATCTTTCAGTAGCCCAGCAACACCATGTTCTTTATAACGCTTGAGCCAAACATCTATGGTCGGTCTGCTGACTTTTAGATCTTTTGATATTTTTACTTTACTATGTCCTGCTTGCTCGGCGAGTACTATTTTTGCCCGCATCACTACTTTCTGTGCAGTATTTCTCCCCGATATCAATTTATGTAATGCAGTTTTATTCATCATTATCTCTTTTGTTTTGTGTTACAAAGATAATGATTTTTTATCTCATTGTAAAGCTATTTCTGTGGCACTACACTAGG
>JAUXVN010000023.1 GCA_030684555.1 Ignavibacteria bacterium | reverse complement strand
CCCACTAAATAAGGTCAGAGATTGCCGGAAAATAATGAAAACAAGTATAAGAACTATAGCCCGAATAATTTTTTCAAGGTCGAGCCACTTTTTGCTAATTTTCCTCGCTACATCTGCTTCTATATCGGATTTGAGGTATTTTGCATTTGAGGTTGTTAAGTGAGAATATTACGAATTTTCTTGACATTGGAATGAGAATAGGTTTATTTTTGTAAATCCAAATAAATTTGAACCCGCCAAGATAGCTTGGCGTTAGTTATTTTAAATAAAAAGGGTTATAACATGGCAAAATGGATTGATTCTGTATCACCAGAAATCAAGGAGTCTGCAAAAAAATTCATTGAAGAATTAGAGAGCGGACAATTCCATAAAGCATACTTACCGAATACCGGTGAGGAGTTTAATGCGGAGGTATCTGCAAAGAGCTTTGAATCCTTTCTTGAAGCAAACAAGGATATATTGATAACTACACCTAATTTTGACAACAGAGATAGATAATTGTGAGTGATGATGTAATCAATCCTGATGCGGAGAAGCGAGATTTAGCATATCAGGATTTACTTATTGAGTTTGGAAAAGAACAACTTGAAGAGATGTTCATCTTTATAGTGGATAGAGCGCGTTTCTACATCAAGTTTTTCGAATCGAATTATAATGTTGATGCATCTCATTTTCAAATTTCTGAAACATACATTAAAGAAGTAATCATAGATTACTTTGCAGACATTAAAAGATTAAAACCTTTCCATAATATTAAAGAGATTCATCCAATTAAAAGAGCAGCCTATCTTGGTTATTGGTTAACCCGAAGAAAACCAATACAGTTAGTAAAAGATTTTACTCAGGAAGAGTTGGAAGGGAAAGATAGATTAACTTCCATTAATGAAGGATTTACGGTTTTGATTATAATGGCGGTACTATTTGTTGAATCAAATAGTGTCCCGGAAACTCATTCAGTAAATGTTCAGAAGTTTTATCATCATCTTCATTATCATTTAAAATATAGAGTAATTAATCCACAGATATTAGAGTTGGCGATTGTTGGATTTTATACAAATCAATTATTCACACCACAATACAAATAATCTCTTTACAAAAAATAAATTAAAGTCAACGAGAAAAAACCGCTTAGATCCACTAATTAATGTGGCCGTGTTTTTGTAACAACTGTTCCCGATTATTAGGAATAACATGCTTTTTTTTCATGTCATAATTCACCATATCAAGAATCATAGGAGTTTAATAACAATTGAAAGAAATTCTTAAGGTGGATTCAATTCTAAAACAATTTGGAAAGATTAATGCTGTAAGTAATCTTTCTTTCAGTGTTCAGAAGGGTGAAATTTTCGCATTACTTGGTCCAAATGGTGCCGGTAAAGCGACTACGGTTCGTATGCTTATGGATATCATTAGACCGGATGAAGGAAGCATTGAGTATTTCTTAATTGATTCAAGTAAATCTCAAATTCCTTTATCTTCACAACTTGGTTATTTGCCGGAAGAGCGCGGACTTTATCAAGAAATCCCCATTATCAAAACTTTAGAATTTATGGGGGAAATAGGTAAACCGGATTTATCATTATTTTAATTTGAATTGTCATTTTTCTTTACTAAAATCAAGTTTATCTTTTGGATAAACTCGTGCTTTTGAAAAATACAATTTGCCGGGGGATGAATTCATGATTTCCTTGAAATTGTTATAGATGATGTCGCTTCTTATAAGCATACTTCCGGTATTGATTTTTTTATTGCTGTTGTATTCAATGGATACATTTAAGTTATTAAAACCTATCATAATTTTATATGCCATTCTTTGGGGAATCATTAGCGCAGTTATCGCCTATCCGATTAATAATATTTTATTCACTTACTTCAACCAATATTTAGTAACCGGAATAGCTGCCCCGATTATTGAGGAAACTCTAAAATTTTCAATCGTTATTTACATGTTTTACAAAAACAGATTGGGTTTTCTCGCCGACTCGCTTATCATTGGTTTTGCAGTCGGGGCGGGATTTAGTTTAGTCGAAAATGTTTATTACTTTAATCAACTTGGTGAACAAAACTTAATGCTTTGGATAATTAGGGGATTTGGAACTGCGATTATGCATGGTACTGCAACGGGTATCGCTGCCGTTGTATCGCAAAATTTTATCGGTAAGAAATTAAAAATGAGATTGGATTATTTATTGTATGGATTACTTAGCGGAATTTTAATTCATTCAATATTTAATAATTTTTTACTTTCACCACTATTGCAAACGCTGCTTCAAATAAGTTTATTACCAATATTTATAATCGTAGTGTTTTCAAAAAGTGAGAGTTCGTTAAAAAGTTGGTTAGTCGAACAGTTTGATTCTGAAGTCAATTTATTGCTGATGATTAAGAAGGGGGAGTTTAAAACTACAAGAGCAGGTGAATATCTTATCTCAATTAAAGAAAGATTTCCTCAAGAAGTTTTAGTTGATATCCTTGGTTATATAAAGATTTATCTGGAACTATCAATAAAAGCTAAAGGTATTTTATTAATGAAAGAAGCCGGTTTTGACGTGAATAAAGATGATGAACTTAAAGCCCAAATTCAAGAACTCAAAGCACTTTCCAAAAGTATTGGAGCTACCGGACTTATTACACTTTCACCAATCTTAAAAACCAATAAAAAAGATTTGTGGAAAATGAATCATCTTTTTAGTGAGATAAAATGAAAGAATCAAGAGTAAGATTAAGAAGACATATCTCCGGGTTGGAATACCAAAGTCAGAAAGTCGAAAAATTAAAATAACATTGGAGAAATATTCTCTATATTCAATCATCTGGTTATTTGCTTTTACGATAACTCAACACTGCCCAAGCATTAAAGAAAATCGCAAACCCTATTAATGCAAAGAACTTCGGTAACAATTCTGTTAGTGAACTTCCTTTTAAATAAACAAGCCTCATCACTTGAATAAAATATTTCAACGGACTGAACCTGCTTATAAACTGTGCCCAATCGGGCATACTGTTTACGGGAGTATAAAGCCCGCTCAAAAAAATCATTGTCATTACAAAAAAGAACATCATAAACATAGCTTGCTGGATTGTGTTTGCATAGTTTGAAACTACAAGTCCGAGTCCTGAAATAGCTAACACGTAAATAGATGCAAACAAATAAATCGTGGAGAGATTACCGAGAGGAAATAATCCGTAAAAAAGAAATGCAACTCCAAAGCAAATAGTCAGTACTGCAAATCCGATAACCCAGTATGGAATAAGTTTAGAAAGAATTAGTGTGAACTTTTTAACGGGAGTAACATTCATCTGTTCAATTGTTCCTTTTTCCTTTTCTGCAACTATATTAAGCGCTGGAAGGAAACCGCATATTTGTGTAAGTAACATAACTACAAGAGCCGGAACCATATAAATCGGATATTCTAAGTGAGGGTTATATCGATATTGTTGAACAATAGTAAAAGAAGGTGTAGTTATTCTATTAGACGACTGAATCCATTCCTCGCGAATTTCATTACTGAAATCGGAAACTATTCCAGCCAAATAAACACTCCCAAGTCCTCCTTTAGTTCCATTAACACTGTTAGCAGAGATTAATAAGTTTGATGATTTTTCTTTAACTAATTCCTGTTCAAATTGAGATGGGATTTCTAAAATTATATCTGCTACATCCTGTTCAATACTATATAGAGCTTTTTCATAACTTGAAGAAACATCCGTTATTTTAAAATATCCCGATGAACTTATTTTATGGATTAATCTTTCGGAATAAGGTGAATGGTTATTATCAATTATACTCAAATTAATATTCTTTACTTCAAAGTTGGCGGCAAGAGGGAGAACTAATAACACCATAAAGGGCATTACTATTATAAGTCGTAACAAGTATGGGTTACGAAAAATTTGTTTGAATTCTTTTTCAATTAAAAACTTGAGCATGATTACTCTAATCTTATTTTGAATTTTTTAAGACTAATTGCAAGAAAGAAAATCGTCATACCGCTGAGCATTAATAACTCGTTTATAATAGAGGAGAAACCAAGTCCTTTAATCATTAAATTCTTAACAGCAACAATGTACCATTTAGCGGGAAGGATTTCAGAAATGATTCTCAATCCTATCGGCATATTCTCAACCGGGAACATCATACCGGAGAGAAAAATAATTGGAATCATTAAAGCCATACCGGAGATAAGCAATGCGATTAATTGTGAATCGACTATAGCTGAAATGAGTAATCCAAGAGCAAGCGATAAAAAGATATAAATCAACGATAATGTTATTAACCAGAAGAAACTACCTGCAATGGGAACTCCCATTATAAAAACCGATATTAATAAAATCGTAGTCAGATTAACAATAGAAATTACAAAATATGGAACTGCCTTAGAGAGAATTATAAAAATCGGTTTCATCGGAGAAACTAATAAAATTTCCATAGTCCCCATCTCCTTCTCACGAGCAATTGAGATTGAGGTCATCATTGCGCAGATCAACATTAATATCATCCCCATAACACCGGGGACAAAATTGAATGCCCCTTTCATTTGAGGATTATATAACAGCTTTATATTCGGAACAATTTGGAATGGTATATTATTGGTAGTCAGAATTTCCAAACGATATGATGATATTATATTCATTGCATAATTTGTAAGAGTAGTAGCCGTATTGGGATCAGTGCCATCGGTTATCAACTGAATTTGAGCCTCTCCGGTATGCATTATATTTTCATAAAACCGTTCACCAAAGACGATAACTAAACCGATATCTCCTTCTTGAAAAACTTTCTCAATCTCATTTGGTTCAGTTAGAATTTGCGATAAAATAAAATAGTCATTCGCTTGAAGTTTGTTTATGATTGCTTCGGTCGCTTTGTCATGCGAAGGATCATAAACAGCAAGACGAGTATTTTTAACCTCAGTAGTAATTGCATAACCAAACAAAAGCAGCATCAGAATAGGGAGGAGCAATAGAACAGCCATCGTCCATTTATCACGGGTGATATGATAAAACTCCTTTTTTATAAAGATTAAAAACTGTCTCATATCAATCGGCATCTCTCGAAGCTTTTCTTGCGAGGCGCTGAAAAACTTCATCCATGTTTTTTGATGAATATTTATTCTTCAAATTTTTGGGAGAATCGAGTGCCTCGATTTTTCCGTCGACCATTATAGAAACACGATCGCAGTATTCTGCTTCATCCATATAATGAGTTGTAACAAAAATAGTTATTCCACGGTTAGCCGCCTGATAAATCAGTTCCCAAAATTGACGTCTTGTAACCGGATCAACTCCTCCGGTAGGTTCATCAAGAAAAACAATTTTTGGATCATGAACAATTGCGATTGAGAAAGATAATTTTTGTTTCCAACCTAACGGAAGTGCTTTAACAAGTGTCTCTCTTTCTTTTTCAAATCCCAATGTTTGAAGGTGTTGATCAATTTTGGCAGAGATATTTTTTTCGGGGACACCGTATATGCCTGCATAAAGTCTAATATTTTCCCATACTTTCAAATCTTCATAAAGAGAAAATTTTTGACTCATATAGCCGATACTTGCTTTAACCTTCTCAGACTCAGTTTCAATATTGAACCCGGCAACCATTCCGGTTCCTGAAGTCGGTTTACTTAAACCGCATAACATTCGAATGGCAGTAGTTTTACCGGCACCGTTTGCACCGAGAAATCCGAATATTTCTCCCTTAGTTACTTCGAAAGAAATATTATCAACTGCGGTAAAAGTCCCAAAAGTTTTAGTCAAATTATTTACGGAAATTACTTTCATAATTGTTAATTTGTTAATTGCATAAAACAATCCTCAATTGAGGCTTTAATCGGCGAAATCTCAATATCTTTATGTCCTTTTTCATTTAAGAAAATATTTAGATCATTCAGTAAAAAATTGTCAGTTGAAATTGTAATATGATGACTATCTCCGAATGCATAACATGATTTTATTTTTGGGTGATTACGTAAATCATTTAATAGATCATACATTCTATTGCTGCTTAAAGCCCATAAAATGTTATCAAACTGATTGACAATATTTTTTGGTGTATCAATTTTAAGAAAATTTCCATTCTGAATAAGTGCGATACGGTCACACATTTCAGCCTCATCCATATAAGGAGTAGATACCAAAATGCTGATACCTTGTTGCTTCAACTTTTTCAGCATTTCCCAAAGTTCTTTTCTTGAGACAGGATCAACTCCGGTTGTCGGTTCATCTAAGAATAAAACTGTTGGTTTGTGAATTAGTGAACAACATAGCGCGAGTTTCTGTTTCATTCCTCCTGATAGAGCACTTGCGCGACGATCTTTAAATGGTTCTAACTGCTTATAAATATCTTCAATCAAATAATAATTTTCTTCTATAGTTGTATTGAAGACAGTTGCAAAAAAGTTAAGATTCTCCTCAACTGTTAAATCAAGGTAGAGTGAAAATCGTCCAGGCATATAACCTACGCGGTTGCGAATCAGTTTAAAATCTTTTATAACATCACAACCATCAACTGTGGCACTCCCTTTATCTGCAAGAAGTAAGGTAGTTAAAATTCGAAATAGTGTAGTTTTTCCTGCGCCGTCAGGACCGATTATTCCGAAAATTTCTCCTTGTTCAACTTCAAAACTAATATCAATTAGAGCTTCAACGTCACCATAATTCCGGTAGATATTATTTACTGAAATCGCTTTCATTCTTCTCCGAATTTCAATTCACCATACATACCGGTCTTCAGATAACCGTCATTCTTTATGGCGATTTTAATTGCATAAACTAAATTAGCCCGCTCATCTTTTGTTTGTACAGTTTTTGGAGTGAACTCAGATTTATCTGAAATCCATACAACTTTACCCGAATATTCACGGCTATTATCTTCACCAAAATCAGAGTAGACTTTTACGGTTTGACCATTTTTAATCTGCGATAACTGACTTGAAGTGATATAAGCACGCAAAAACATATTACTGATATCGGCTATTTTAAATAACGCTTTTCCGTATGAAGTTAGTTCGCCTAACTCGGCATACTTGACTAATACTGTTCCATCAATCGGAGTAATTATCTTACTCTTTTTTAACTGATCATCAATTTGTTCAATTTGTATTTGAAGGGCTGATTTATCTTCTTCGATACTCCGGTTACTATTCTCCATTGTCGATGACTGTGCATCTAATTGCTTTTCGAGTAGTGCTATCTGAGAGTTAATATCATCGACCTGCTTTTGTGTAGCTGCATTCGATCCTAATAGTTTGTTGAATCGTTCTGTTTCTTTTTGAGCAGTTAGAATTTGCTGCTTAGTGCCGGCAATCTGCTTTTCAATATTTAATTTTCTGCTTGTCATTGATTTTACATTTGCCATAATCTGCATTTTTTTTAGATATAATTGAGTTGTATCAATGTATCCGACAATTTGATCAGCTTTAATTAATGCGCCTTGCTGAACATCAAACCGAAGGATTTTACCGGATGCTTCTGCTGAAACAATTACTTCGGTAGCCTCGAATACACCGGATGCATCCATCTCTTTGTTACCGTTTCCGCAGGAGGTAATTAAAAATGAAATTGTTAAAAGCGTTAAATAGGTCAACTTTTTCATATTAGTATCGCTTAATTATTATATAAATATTTTATGTTGTATATAGACATGAGTAATTGAATCTCATGTAACGATTTTTGAGTGACAGCAAAATTCTCGGCATTAATTTCTCTAAGTAAATCAGTAACAGTCATAATCCCGTTCTCCACTTTTGCTTCCGCTGATTTTTTTATTTTATTTCGAAGAGAAATTATTTCATCATCATTTTTGAGGAGTTGGGTAAGTTTTTCAATCTCAGATTCCTGCTGAAGAATTTGAAGTCTATTGTTAAAAAGGAATGTTTCTCTTTGTGATTCAATAGTTTTATGATTGATTTCAATCAATTCAAGTTTGTTAGAAATAGAGTAAAACTCACCAAGGTTCCAAGAAAATCTGACTCCACCAATATAATAAGTTGAGAAGGCATTCTTTAGCATATTTAATCCGGGATTACCATAACCTCCTTGAAGAAAGAGTCCGATCCTCGGCTTAACTGCAGCATAAATCGTATTTGACTGATTCTTAAAAAAAACATTTTGTGCATCAAACAACTTCAATTCGGGACGCAAATTTATTAATGATGATAACTCTGTATTACCTAATTTTGGGACTACAAATTCAGTATCATTATCAATCTTCAATTCGGTAAATGCAGAGAGCATCTGAAGATAGCTGTTTTTCATTGCCAGTAATTCTGATTTACGCTGCTGAACGTTTAATATCTCGACTTTAATAATTGCCAAATCGGTCTGATTAGCAACTCCATTTTGCATGTAAGATGTTACCTTCTCAAAATTTGCTAACAGCTCAGATTGTAATAAATCATTCTGCTTCAATTGTTCATTTAATAAAAGAATACCGAAATAAATTTGATTTATACGTTCACGGAGTGCGAACATTTCCTTTTCTATTTTTTGTCTCTCAATTTCTGAGGAAACTTTTGTAATCTCCATTTGAGAAGAGATAATGTCACCATCCCATAAAGTTTGAGGTATTTCAACACCAACTTGATATTGATCTTTATTCATCTTTTTAATATTCATACCGGGAAGATTTATGGGCAACTCTGTAACATCAGACTGATAAGTAGCCTTTCCGAAAAATGAGACTTGAGGTAAATAGCCTTTATTTGCATTCGATAAATTGAATTCTTTTGATAACTCAATCAATTCAAACTGTTTAATTAAAGGGTAATTACTATTTGTCAGTTCGTAACATTCCTCAATTGAAATAATAGCTCTCTGTGCAAATGAGGGGAAAAATGAACTCAATATTATGAAGTAAAAAATGGTTTTAGTTAATGATTTATTCATATGATTAACTTTATAATTAATATTATTTAGATTTAAGAATCGCCTTTATCCATACCGGAATTAGTTTCTTTCGCTCATTTAATAATGAGGTAAATTCTTTTTCAGTTATCAATCCGACATGTCCGAATATAGGTTTAGCAATAAACGGAAAAATTGTCATTCCCAGAATATTCAATAAAAAATGAACAGGGTTTAAATCGGGACGTGCTTCCTTAATCTGATTAACCAGACTTGTATTTTTAAGCATCTTACTTATCGGGAAGTTTTTATCAAATGTTTTAGATGGGTTACGGATTTCATTTAAAACGAAGAGGGGTAAATTGGGATTTTTAATTAACATATCTATATAGTTTTGGACAATCAAATCAATTTTATTTTCTAATGGAAGCGTTTCATCACTTACAATAGGAAACATCACTCCGAAAAGCTGTTGCATTTTCTCAAGCATAATTTCATCAAATAATTTTTCCTTACTCCTAAAATAATAATTGAGGAGTGCGAGGTTTATACCGGCTTCTTCTGCAATATCTCTGGTTCTTGCGGCTGCATAACCTTTTTCGGTAAAGACTTTTCTTGCAGCCTCTTTTATCTTTTCTTCTGTAGAAAGATCCGATACGATTTGTTTTTTCTTTGGCATGTTATAAATCATTTTATTGTTACTCTTACAAACCTAAAATATATTTAGGAATTAAACAAGTATTTTAATCAAATGATTAATAATTATTTGGGAGACCATAGAGAGTGGATGCATCGCTTAAATGGGAGTTAATATTTTTGTTGATAATGAGTAATGAATTAATCAACTTTAAAGCACTCATTATATAATTATCTAAGTAGCATGCTAAAGTTATATTTTCAGTTTGATAAACTTCAAACAAATTACAAACAGGAAATAATCGGAGGATTCACAACTTTCATAACGATGGCTTATATAATCATCGTAAATCCGAAAATCCTGGAAGCTGCCGATCTTCCGTTTGAAGCATCAATGGCGGCTACAATTTGGACTGCATTTACCGGAACATTATTAATGGGGGTTTATGCAAAGCGTCCTTTTGCAATTGCTCCTTATATGGGGGAAAATGCTTTCATTGCTTATACTGTTGTTAAAGTTCTTGGATATAGCTGGCAAACTGCGCTCGGTGCTATATTTATAAGTGGTATTTTGTTCACACTTCTTACAGTTCTGAAGATGAGAAGTTGGTTGGCTAATGCAGTACCCGATTCATTGAAAATATCATTTGCTGTTGGAATAGGTTTCTTTTTAACATTCATTGGATTGAATGATATTGGAATAATCACACTTGGTGTTCCAGGCGCTCCTGTTAAAGTTGGTAATTTACATAACCCCGAAGTTCTTTTAGGAATAGTAAGTTTTCTGTTGATTGTTTATTTGTTGATTAAAAAAGTAAATGCGGCAATTTTAATCGGGATAATAGCCGTTACCATATTAGGAATATTAATCGGAGTCACTTCACTCCCTTCTGAGTTTATAAGTAAACCGCCTGATTTATCCCCCATAATGTTTCAGATTGACATACAAGGTGTATTTACCTGGGGTTTTATAGCAGTGATACTAACAGTATTGATTACTGATTTTGTCGATACGATGGGGACACTTCTCGGGATGGGTTATAAAGCTAATTTACTTGATGAAAATGGAAATCTTCCCGAAATAGAAAAACCAATGTTATGCGATGCTCTTTCTACAGTTGTTGCATCACTCTTCGGGACGACAACGGCGGGAGTATTTATTGAATCTGCTGCAGGAATAGAAGCCGGAGGAAAGTCAGGATTCAGTGCAGTGGTTACAGCATTTTTATTTTTATCTGCTCTTTTCCTCGCTCCTATTTTTGTAATGATACCAGCGTATGCATACGGCTCTGCACTTATAATTGTCGGGTTGTTAATGATTTCACCTATTACAAAACTGGATTTCACTGAACTACCGCAAGCGGTTCCGGCATTTGCGACGATTACATTAATGTCGTTTACATATAATTTAGGAATAGGTATGACAGCAGGTTTTGTTTTATATCCTTTAATGATGCTTCTAACAGGAAAAGGAAAACAAATTCATTTAGGAATGTGGATAATGTTTTTCCTTTCCCTTCTCTTTTATATTTTTTATCCCTTTTAGTGGATGTTGAAATACTTGCATAAGTAATGAAAGCTATTACATAATTTGTGCATAGATTCTGTTAGTAGTAAGAATGACAAAAAAATGGAAATACATGTCATGCTGATGTCTATCAGCATCTTCTCTCATGAGGGAGATCCCGAAACAAGTTCGGGATGACAGCATTTGATTAATGTCATGCTGATGCAGATCAGCATCTTCTTTCACGAAGGAGAATTCCGAAACGATTCACCATGTCAAACGGAATGCGGCGTTTGGAGATTATGACATCCGTCATAATGACAGTATGTGTGGATATATGTGTCATGCTGTTCGCCTGTGGCGAATTGATTAGCATCTTTTAGAAGCGTTGTAGATTCCGAAAAGAGTTCGGAGTCTTTTATGGTTTAATTTATTTTGGTATCCCTTTACTTTTCTTTGCGAAAGAAAAGTAACAAAAGAAACATTCCGCCGCAGCGGACAGAAAATAATTGCTTTATAGGATAGTTGATTACACTACACCGCAATAATTCCCTACAAGAAATAAACTCTCCCGACGAATCATTACAGGCTCATCCAACGAGTCGGGACAAACAGATTTTCTCGTTTAACGGAAATCGCTGCTTGATATTCTTTTGGTAGAAGTAAATTGTTCATCCAATTGTATGAGCAATTATTTTAGGTGCAAAGCAATAAAGAAAGACTTAAGAGACTGATCTACTGAGGTAAAAATTATCATAGTAAATTGGTTTTTATATTAACCACGTGGCTTTAGCCCGTGGTGGAAGAATCTAAAAGCCATGTACAGGCTTTTCCAAAGGAATCCTTCGGATAGCCCAAGTTTTTTATGGTTTAGTTTATTTTAGTTCCTTTACTTTTCTTTGTCCCGAGAGTGTTCGGGGTAAACCCCGAAAGAGTGCGGGATAAACTCCAGAAAAGTAACCCCAAATAAAGGGGGGCGGGCAAAAGAAAAATTCCGCAGAGGCGGGTCAGCATCTTTCCACAAAAGAGAGATCCCGACCCGCCCAAGGCGGGCGGGATGACAGTGTTTAATTAATGTCATGCCGATGATTCGCCGCGGCGAATCAACATCTGCTTTCACAAAGGAAGATTCCGAAACGATTTGCCACAGTGAACGGGATGACAAAAAATGAAATCTAAAAAAAATTTCTGAGTCTGTTAATAAATCGAAATAAAATCGTATATTGGCAATCGAAAAAATAATGTCTCTGATTGAAACTTCAAGGGTAAGATTGATCTCCCATCCTGATGATAAAAAAAGTTGTTGTTAAATATGGTGTTGAATTTATTTCCTGCACTTATTATTTTTATCTAACAGCAATTTTGAGAGTTCACTTTTAATTTATTATTCAAGTGAGCAGTTGGGACGCACAATCTTTATGGATTCATTGTTAAGAATTTGATGTTACTACAAAAAAATAAAATTATAATCAAGTTTTAATTTTACATTGTGTTTTAACGCACTTCCCGCGTTATATGACTACAATTATTAGTAGATTCATTTGTCATTTCTTTCAATATCCATTAGATTAATATTTTGAATTCAGATCATTTTGATCAGTTTAATTTCAGTGCAAAAATGTGACTGACGTGGCGAAGCTGTGAGAAAAATTGAACTCATACCCCGGCCTACCGAAAATTCAGGAGAAACTCTTCTCTTACATTGTGATGGCTGCGCCATCGTGAAGAGAAGGGGAGAAAAGAGACTTTACAATTTTTTAGATGCAAGCAGTTTAGAAAATAATCTGATTTGCTGGGATGAAAAAAAAATTAAAATGGTAATTGGTTGTTAAATTAGCCATGTGGCTTTAGGTCAAGTCTTTTAAGGTCTATTTTAGTTTCTTTACTTTTCTTGGCCCCGAAAGTGTTCGGAGTAAACTCCGGAAAAGTAACCCCAAATAGAGGGGGCAGGCAAAAGAAACAGTCCGCCTCGATAATGCCAGATGGCATATCCATACCATTTGGAAGAGAGAGAATAAACAATAAGCTGGTTTCCCTTTACTTTTCTTTACGAAAGAAAAGTAACAAAAAAAACATGCACAGAAAAAAATTGCTTTATTGGAGAGTTGATTAATCTATACCGCAAAGATTTCCTACGGAAAAATAACTCTCCCGACGAATCGTGACAAGCTCACCCAACGAGTCGGGACAGACAGATTTTTCCGCTTAACGGAAATCTTCGCTTGGCATTCTGATAGTATTATTGATTCTGCTTTTTTTTGTAAGAACAATTTTTTAAGGTGCAAGGCAGATAAAAAAGAAGTGCAAGTTTTTGAGGTGCAACGCAATACAGAAAGACATAAGAGACTGTTTTAATAAGGTAAAAATTAACCAAGTAAATTGGTTTTTATATTAACCATGTGGCTTTAGCCCGTGGTGGAAGAATCTCAAAGCCATGTTCGGGCTTTTCCAAAGGAATCCTTCGGATAGCGCAAGTTTTTTACGGTTTAATTTATTTTAGTCTCTTTACTTTTCTTGCCCCCGAAAGTGTTCGGGGTAAACTCTTCTCTTATATTGTGATGGCTATGCAAGATGGAAGAGATGGGGAGTGATGAATTCTTTCTAGAATTATGGTTCTGATACAAAAGGATAAACCATAATTCCTAAAACTTAGTGGTAGTATTTTCAAAGTTAGTTTTTATTTAATCCTTTGAGAATTTTAATTAAGTACGTATTGATTGTGCTTATCAAAATTAATAATCGAAATGAATTTTACGAAGGAATAATTTTATGAATAGCATAGATATTCAAAGTTTGCTATACAAACATAAAGCCGAACTGAATACAATATTTGGTGTATCGAATATTGGACTCTTTGGTAGTTTCGCTAGAAATGAAGGGACTGATAAAAGTGATATAGATATTGCAGTTGAACTTGATTCTCCGGATTTATTCCTTTTGTCAGCACTGAAGATTTATTTAGAATCGTTATTAAGAAGAGAAGTTGATGTTGTTAGAATTCGAAAAAATATGAATCAATTTCTTAAAAAACGAATTAGTGATGATATTCTCTATGTATGATAAGGAATTACTCATAGAGATAATCGACAAAATAATTTGGTCGGTTGAGTTGATAATTGCTAGTGTAGTGCCACAGAAATAGCTTTACAATGAGATAAAAAATCATTATCTTTGTAACACAAAACAAAAGAGATAATGATGAATAAAACTGCATTACATAAATTGATATCGGGGAGAAATACTGCACAGAAAGTAGTG
>JAUXVN010000021.1 GCA_030684555.1 Ignavibacteria bacterium | reverse complement strand
TCGGGCAAACTCCCGGAAAATAGTAACCTGTCATAACAGGAAAGCGTTAAGCTTATTTTTTCTTTGTATGATTCTGTTAGTATTTTCATGTCCCAAATTTAACACTTTTTCCCTTTTTGGTTCTGGCTTGTCCAGGTTGGGTTATACAAATTAGGATCATCATAATAATCGTAAAGTGCCCAAAAAATTCTCACCAATTTAAAATATTCTATTGCAGATTTACAATCTAAAATAAATTGTTCTGAAACCTGGTTTTGAGGTGACATTACATTATTAAGTGCATGAGTCATAGTTCTAAAAAGTATAGGTTCTGCTTCAGTTGCTGCAATACCAACTTTGATTAAATCGGCTTCATAATTTATATTATTATTTACATTTGCAACAGCTTCTGAATTTGTTCTGAGATCGTATAAAGCAGGACTATTTAATAGCCCATCTACAAGAACATCAGACAACATATTTCCACCCCATAATAAAGATGAGGCCACCCAAAAATCCTCTGGGTGATTTTGATCATAAACAAAACCTAAACCTTGAATAGGATCATCCAATATAGAACCCGTTGGGTACACAACGGATAAAGCTCCAACAATTAATAGCAATGCAGCATCACCGCTGTTATTTGCTAACTTAGTGCCGAAGTGGGGAGTACCTATTGAATAATGTTGACTGATCCTCTGCGGAAGTCCCTCATTAAATTGTCTCCTCAGATGGGTTCGCGTATTTACACCTCCCATACTATGTGAAATTGCTATACCGGAATTAATGGCATTATTATTTAAATAATTCCTAAGATTTAAACTTTGAATTTCTGCATTTTGAAATCCAGATAAACTTGGCTGATATATATTTGTATATGTAAATTCATTCTGAATCAGTTCTTTTATTTTAGAACCATTCCAAATACTGCCAGCACTGGTCCAGCCATGCACGAGAATATACTTTTGTGCAAAAGTAAACTGAGAAATAATTAATAGTAAGCTAAAACATATTATTTTTTTCATGTTAATACCTTTTTTTTAAAATTGAAGCACAAGAACCAAATGTTCGGAGTTAGTGTTAAAGCCTGTAAGGTACATTTTGCCATCTGTATCCCATAAAGCTGATAAATATTCATATTTACCTCCAGTTCTGGTAGATATGTCTGCTATAAGATTACCATTTTTCTTATTGCAAATTATTAAAGCCCCTGAAATAAAAGCTACTTTATCACCGTGAAATTGTGGGGGTATTCTTCTAATAGAGCCCACCGTTCGATAGGACCAAACTAAATTACCAGTAATAGCATCAACTGCATAACACGTTCTATTTAAAGTTCCAGTATATACTATACCATCTGAAACCTTTGCAGGTGTTTCAGATGTGGCATCCATTTTAAACGTCCAGATTGAATCTCCAGTTTCTTTATTAAAGCAGTAAAGATTTCTATTATCGGCAGGCACATAAACATAATTGTTCCAAACTTCCACACCGGCAGATGAACCTCCAAACTGGCTTCTATCCTCCAAATATGGAATAGTCTTTTGAAAAACTACTTTTCCATTCAGGCTATTAATACAGTATAAATAACCATCTTGTTTAAACCTTAATCCTGTAACAAAATAGATATTATTATCATTAATTACAGGATTAAAAGCATTTCTTCCAATTATTTCCGTTGACCAAACAATATTTCCATCTTCTTTACTCAATGCAGATATTTTATTCTCTTCAGTAACATATAAATAATTACCTACGCTCGGTATAGTATTCCATGCAAAACCGCTTTTAATCCATACCTTATCCAAAGTATTTTTATTTAAACAGTAAAGCCGTTCTCCTCTTGTTCCGGAATACACCAGACTATCTGCAATAATCGGATTACCTAACAAACTTCCAGGATTCATTTCTTGACGTAATTTTTGTCCATCCATTTTTCGTATTCTATAGAAATATTTAAATACACCGCTAAAGTACAAATACTCCTCATCCATAGTTAATGCAGCAGTTGCAGCTTCTTCAAGAGGAGTTACCCAAAGTGATTTTTTATCGTCCGATTCCACAGAATTTTCACAACTGATATGAACTAATGCAATAAAAAACAATATTACCTTATTTGCATTAGTCATTATTCTATTGTTCCTGACAATTCCAATGACATATTTCGAATTGTTGACATGGTATGTTCCCATGGTGTAACCTCTCTATTGTTCTTATAATTTTTTATCTTATCTAAAAAAGCTAAGACTTTTTTATCGTCTTTAAGAAATATTTTTAGCTCTTCTAAATTAGTAATTAAATTATTTTGTGGTTTTTGTGGATAGGCTTTTCTACCAGCGAGATCCCCGTTAAATTCACTTTTTATTTTATTGACTTGTGCAATAATTTCATCAATTTTGGAAGGGGATAATTCTGCTAAAATATTTCCGTCTCCAGAGGTAAATGTAATTACCCAGAAATTTTCACCAATTTCATTCCGCTGTTGATTTGCATTTATATTGAAACTGCCAGCAGTATTCCAATGTGGTATTTCATAAGTTATAGTTGTTGAAGTTGAGGATTGTGCAAATGATATTTGTGAAAATTGGAAAATAAATAAATAAAATACTGTGTTAAGAATAAAAGTTTTCATCTTAAAATCCTTTTATTTAGAGATTTTTTTTAGTTAACTTGCTTTACAAATAAATAGGCAGAATGATTCATTGAGTTATTCACCTGACCCAAATTTATTTGTAATTACGGGCAGTGATGTTGCCGCATCACTGCTCTTCTTTTTTTATATTTGGTGGACTCATTTTTACCTCCTAACTTTTAAACCATATTAATTATTGATTGTGTTTCTTTTCATCCAACGGCGACAATTTTATTATTATTTAGTTCGCATGAAAACAACCTACCGCTGAAAAGTGAAATCTCATTATTCATAAAATGTTTCCAGCTAACATTTAATACCTTCTTCCAAATAAAACCACTGCCTTTGAGTAATTGCCTCCTACAGAAACAACTAAATTTCCTGTTATTACCACCTTTGTATATAATCCTTTGCATTACCGGTAGTTTTCTCTGTTGGCTTATTACAACTAACAGCACTAAAAAGTAATGGGATTAGTAATAATGTTAAAAGCTTAGTTATTTTCTTTAACAAAATAATAGCCTCTTTGTTGGTGTTGGGGAGTAAAAAATATTTATCGGGACTTTATTATTATTGTAGTAGGAGATAAATGTAAAAGTGAGAGTTGCAAGGGGAGAGAAGAGATCATCATCAGATAAATTATGAGGAAATAACCATTTATAATTAGTACTAAACTTCATAAACTCCCTTTATAAAAAGTAAGTAACGCCTACCAATTGTACACTTCAAATATATAATATAAAAATAAAAAAGTCAAAAAGTATTTTAACAGAATGCAAATTTATTTTTAGTACTGGTAAAAAGGTATTTTATTCTTTTTTTTGCTTTAATGAGGGTTTTTAATAATACTTATTGTGGTAGTGGTCGAGAGATTGTGCTTGCTCTCCAATGCAAACGAAAAATTTCATCGATAAAAGAATCTTATAGTAAGTCAAAGTTAAGGATAATTTGTTGTTTACTAACACCTTCGAGGTTTTGAAAACCTCGAAGGTTTTTTCGGATATAAATGTAGAGATTTAACATATTACATCTTAAAAATGATTGCATAAATGAAAAACCGGTATAAATGGTCAACCCTTTATAGTGTGTTTATGTTTGTAAAAGTAGCATCATTCTGGGTTGTTCAGACGTAGCACGCTACGTCTAAACAATATCAACAACAATTTTTTGGTGGATTTAGACTCATTTGAGAGAAGATGATACAAATATACACCGCTTTAGAGCAATGTCGAAAAGTGGTTCTCGACTGCCGAGAGAAACTTTGTCTTTTACTTTCAACTGCATTGCACCTTAAAAAAATTGCTCATAAAAAAAAATAATATAGCACAATGCAAGAATACCGAGCATTAATTCCCGTTAAGCAAGAAATACTGTTTGACCCGCTATGTCGGGGAGTTTATTTCTTGTAGGGAATTAATGCGGTGTAGTATCATCCCAACTCTCGTAAAGCAATTTTTTAAAGTGCATGTTTCTTTTCGTTCTTTTCTTTCGCAAAGAAAAGAACAGGATATAGGAAGTTTAATTTTGCAAGAAAAACAAACTCACCAAATTAATTTTCCTATTATAAAAACCCCTATCCACAGACTCATTAAAATGTCGAGAAGTGGTTCTCGACAACCGGAGCAAGCGGGTTAGATGCTGATCGCCATCAGCATGACGGAAGAGTGAGTGTCTCATGCTGTTCGCCACGGGCGAATTGATTCGGCGTCCTCATCATTCCGAGTTGTTTAGAGGTTGCACGCTACGTCTCGACAACATCAACATCTATTTCATCAAAAATTTTGTTTTAGACTCTCCATTTATTTAGCTTTGAAATAATAAATTATCCCCGGTTTAAAGATGAAAAATGTTTTAACTGCAATTTTGTTAATAGTTGTATCGGTCACAACCTTTTCGCAAAATGTAAAAGTTGATGATTATCAAGTTCCCATAAGTCAAGCCCGCTCACTCCGATTTGACGGAAGCTGGAATTGGTCACAAACAGGTGATACTGTAACCTCAAATAATGGTACGGGAACATTTTTATATCGACAGTTTTATTCATCACTTCCATTTGCCTGGTTTTTAAATGTAGATGCCAGCGGTGGTAAAAATCTTACCATCTACAACCATAACGTTAAGGTTGATGTTAGTTTTCAAAAATATATTATTGATGATGCAGATTGGTTTGGTTTTACACGTGTAACAGGACAACACGCCAATAATTATAAACAGATTGCTTCAGATTTAACTGTAGGATTTGGCTACGGAAGATATATTAATGCTACTGCTCTCGCTAAAGCTGTTCGTATTGAAGATCATTTGTGGCGTGATAATGTGATTCTATTAAGGTTACCAAAAGAAACATTAATAAACATTGCAAATATCATCGAAAGAGAAAATGAGTTTGTAGTAATTTATGGGTTGTCGACTTACGAAACATATTGGTTCGAAGCGATTGAGAATGAAATTCTAAAAACCGATGCCCTTGATGGAACTGGTGTCGGTTCGTTGGGAATTTTAAGAATCAGGCAAGTTCTTTTCGGTATTAATGAAAGAGTTAATGATCGATATTATGGTTGGGATGTAAAAACGGGAATTCTTTTCCCGCTTTCAACTTTGGATAAAAGTGCTATTGGAAATCCCAACATGTCACTTTCTGCAAGATATTCGTGGCCAATTAACTGGTCGCTTCAACTTAACTCAACCGCTGAAGTATTTACACCGATGGATTCATCTTTCATGAGACAATATCAAGTGCGAGCCGGAATCGATTTTATTTATGAGTTAAGTAATAGAGTAAATTTTGTATCAGGTTATCGGCTTGGAATGATTAAACTCCCAAATCAATCTTCATTAAGTTCACATGATCTTAATACATCTTTTTGGTATTATCTTGAAAACAATATTTACTTAACGATTACAGCCGGTTTTACAAAACAGGGGGATAATCCGCGGGTATTAAAATCATTTGTGGGATTGCAGTATAATTTGATTTAATTTTTATCCGATTTATCTGACCCGGATTTTGTAACCTTTGCCTCCGATTTATCACAGTCAGATTTTGTAACTTTTGCTTCTTCAGCTTCAGCTACAAAAACAGGGGCATTCAGTATTGCTAACTCTTCAGTTTCTTCAGCCATTTTGAGTTTTAATTTTTCATTTGATGCAATTCGTTCTTCGAGTCTTTCGTTAAATAGTTTACCAATTTCTCCACCAAGTATGAACACAATTGATGAATAATAAATCCAGAAAGCTACGACAACAATTAATGCGTAAGTTCCGTATATCTTTCCGAAGTTTGCAAAATTATTGAGATAATAACCGAATCCTTGTTTAGCTGCTTCCCAAAAAAGTGATGCCCATATTGCTCCAACAACAACAGAACGCTTTCTTATCTTTAAAGTTGGTACAAATCTATACATCAAAGCAAACAAAAAGAAAATTAGAAGTGTAGAAAATATAGAGACAAATATTTGAGCAAAAATGGGAAGATCAAAAAAACTTAAAAATTCAAACTCGTTCGCCATATTCCGCAATGTTTGTATTAACGGCAAAATCATAGTTGAACTTAAAAATAATAATATAAGAATGATAATAAGTGCAAAATCACGAAGCTTACCTTTGAAAATATTTACTTCTACATCTGTTCCGTTAATCTGATTAAGTATTACTCTTATTGCTGTAAAAAGACCACTCGCAGCGAAAAATAATCCGGTGAGACCAACCCATCCGGCGATAGTTTTATATTCTATAAGTTCATTAATTCTTTTGTATAGAATTGATTTTACAAACTCGGAATATGATTCATAAGGGATAACTGTGTCAATCAAAGTATTTATCTGCATTTCAACCTGAGTTGAATCAAGAAAAATTCCCAGCAGCCAAAAAATTATCAATACGAACGGAACAATACATACGAATATCGAAAAAGCTAAACTTCCCCCCATTAAAAAGATATGATGGGTATCAGTTCTGTCATATATCCCAACGAGATAGTGTTTTACCCACTTAGTGATTTTTGAGATGTTAGGTGAAAGTTTTGAGAGAAGTCTCAGTTTCCTAAAAGTAAGATAAAATTTGTTATATATTTTTAACAGTTTAATTTTATTAACTTCCCATAATTTGAGAAAGAGTATTGTAATAAATATTCTCTAATTTTGAAAGTGGTAATGTAATTTCATCATTAATTTTAACTTGCTTGCCGCCTGTCATTCCCAAAAATCTATATGGCGCTTTTTGCCTTAACATATAATACTCAAAAGCTGCTCGATCCGATTTTTTAACCGAAACAATAACACGGGATTGGGATTCAGAGAAAAGAGAAAAATCAGATCTTGTTTTAACCGGTATTATTACTTTTGCACCAATCATTTTTTTACGATTCAATATTGAACACTCGACTAATGCAGAAACTATTCCTCCTTCAGAAATATCATGAGCAGATTGAATAAGTTTATTTCGGATGAGAAATAACAACCTTTCATGCAATTGTTTTTCTGTGTCAAGATTTAATTGAGGAGAATCTCCTGCTACAGTTTCATGAACAACTTTTAAATATTCACTTCCACCGAGTTCTTCAAAATCTTCACCAAGAATAAAAATCAGGTCTTTTTCATTTTTGAAGTATGAAGTAGTTATATGACTCAAGTTCTCTATTAATCCAACCATTCCAATTACCGGAGTCGGATAAACTGCAGCGTCAGGTGACTCATTATAGAAACTTACATTACCGCCTGTAACCGGTGTTTCGAAAGCTCTGCAAGCTTCACCCATTCCGGCAATAGCTTCTCTAAATTGCCAGAATATTTCAGGTTTATAAGGATTACCAAAGTTCAGACAATTCGTTATTCCTAATGGAACACCACCACTGCAAACAATATTTCGTGCTGATTCAGCTACTGCTATTTTAGCACCTTCGCGCGGATTCAAATAAACATAACGTGAATTACAATCAGTCTTCATTGCTAATGCTTTTTGTGTCCCTTTTATAAATACAACTGCCGCATCACAACCCGGACCAACAACGGTATTTGTTCGTACCATTGAATCATATTGTTCATAAACCCAACGCTTGGAAACAATGTTTGGTGAACTCAAAACTTTATAAATAGCTTCTTCTATATTTTCAACTTCCGGAAGTGAGGTCATCTTAAACGATTTTGTTTTCTTAAGATATGTTGGTTTCTTGAATTCACGACGATATACCGGAGCACCGCCTCCGAGAACTAAATGATGAGGGAAAATTTCAGCTTTTCGTTTACCTTCATAATCGATATATAATTTAGGTTCATCAATTACTTCACCAATTATTTCACAATGAAGATCCCACTTTTCAAAAATTTCTTTAACACGATCTTCATTCCCTTTTTTTACAACAACAAGCATTCGTTCTTGACTTTCGGAAAGCATAATTTCATACGCTGTCATGCCGTCTTCCCGTAATGGAACTTTGGATAAATCTATTTTCATTCCTGATTTACCCTTTGCACTCATTTCGGTAGTTGAGCAGGAAATGCCTGCGGCACCCATATCTTGAATACCGATTATCAAATTTTCTTTAATAATCTCAAGAGTTGCTTCAAGTAAAAGTTTTTCTGTGAAAGGATCTCCAACTTGAACAGAAGGTCTCTTTGCCTCTGATTTTGCAGAAATTTCCTCTGATGCAAATGTTGCTCCATGTATACCGTCTCTTCCTGTAGAAGAACCGACAATCATCACCGGATTACCCGCTCCCTTCGAGGTTGCAGAAGCCACACTATCAGTTTTTACTAATCCAACCGACATTGCATTAACTAACGGATTACCATGATAACACTCATCAAAATAGACTTCACCCGCAACAGTTGGAACTCCGAAACTGTTTCCGTAATCACCTATTCCTCTAACAACACCATCAACAAGAAAACGTGTACGCGCATCTTTAAGCGAACCAAAACGTAATGAATTTAGTGATGCTATTGGTCGTGCACCCATTGTGAATATATCACGCATTATACCACCAACTCCTGTAGCTGCTCCTTGATATGGTTCAACTGCAGATGGATGATTATGACTTTCAATTTTAAATGCTACCGCCATTCCATCACCGATATCGACGAGTCCTGCATTCTCCTCCCCCGCTTTAACAAGTAATTTTCCACCTTTTCTTGGGAGGGTTTTTAATAATGCAATTGAGTTTTTATAACTGCAATGTTCACTCCACATTACACTATAAATTCCAAGTTCTGTAAAGTTTGGGATTCTTCCTAACTTCTCACAAATGTTATTAAACTCATCCTCTGTCAATCCGTGTTCAATTGCAAGCTGTAAAGTCACTTCTGGTTCTTTTAACATGGTACGTTCTTCATCATTAATTATTAAAATATTTCTCTTGTTTTATTAAAATTTTAAAAACTTATTCCAGATACGGAATAATTCATTTGTTGCGATAATATCGTTACCGCAATAAATTGCTATATCTTTTATACGTCCTGCTTCATAAAGATTTTTAACTTCCATACCGGATACTTCTTTTGATTTTGGTGTTTTGACTCCAAATGCATGACAATAAAAATCGAGATTGAATTTTCTTGTGGCAGCATAAAAAGTAAATTGTTCAAGTAAATCAATGTGTGATTTAGTATCGTAACGATAACCCATAAAATTCTTTGATGGTCTAACCTCAAGCATTGCAGAGCGCATCATCATAAATGGAATGTCAAAATTTCGACCATTAAAAGTTATTACCTGATCGGTTTGCTCCATTATTCTCCAGAATGACTTCAACATCTCTACTTCAGAAAGCCCTTTATACTTGATATGTTTTTCTTCTGAAGTCCATTCTTCTTCCGGTTCGTTTTCATAATAAACATAAGCCTTTTCTTTTTGAACATCATACATTCCGATAGCAACAACTTTTGCCGTGAAAGGATAGAGACTTAACCATCTTTCAGCTTCATCTGTTTTTGCTTGTCGAACAGTTTCATCAGTTTCCTTAGACGCATCCCGTAATAAATATTCCTGCTGGCTTTCACTTAAGTCATTCAGTTTACAACCGGAAGTTTCAATATCAAAAACTATTTGACGCATAATTAACCTCTCCGTTTATCTAAGAATTTTAATGTTTGGCTCATAAGTTTTTACAATTGTAATAAATTCATCACTCAGTGGAGTTGACTTTCCGGTTGATTTATCAACGTGTGCAACAACTCCCTTACCGTCTGCGATTATTTGATCTGTTTTTGTATTGATAACAAGATGATCGAATCCATACGACGAATTTTTAATATACGAAATACGTGTGAAAACCGCTAACTCATCATCATAGCGGGAATGTGAACGATAATTAATTTCATTTCTGACCATAAAATAAATCTCATCATCAGAAAAAATTCCTCCACCGGGCATAAGTCCAACCGACTTAACATATTCAAGTCTTGAATGCTCAAAATAGTTTATATAAACTGCGTTATTGCAGACACCGAGCATATCTACTTCGTTGAAACGAACTTTAACAATCGTACAATGTTTAAAATCTTTTTGAGTTAAAAGATTATCCATTAAAAACTTCCTTCAAGATTTTAACAACTTCATCAATTTGTTCAAAGCTGACATCAAGATGCGTAACAGCCCGTAAACACTTTTTATTACCTATAGAAACGAGTAAACCTTTTTCTTTACAGATGATTTGCGCTTCTTCAACTGTCGTTGTTAATACTTCAAATATTATGATGTTTGTCTGAACTGAATCAAGATCAACTCTCACATTTTCACATGTAGATAATGCTTTTGCAATTACTTCTGCTTTTTCATGATCTTCAGATAAGCGCTCAATGTTATTTTGAAGTGCATAAAGACCGGCAGCCGCAAGAATGCCCGATTGCCGCATTCCGCCACCCCAGGCTTTACGAACCCGGTATGCTTCAGATATAAAATCTTTATTGCCGGCAATTAAAGATCCTACAGGAGCTCCCAGACCTTTTGAAAGACAGCAAGAGATTGTATCAAAATATGATGCATACTTACTAACACTAATTCCGGTTTTTACCGATGCATTCCAAATCCTTGCACCATCAAGATGGAAATAGAGATTATTCTTTTCAGCAACTTTTTTTAGTTCGGCGATATTTTCGATTGGGTGTATTGCTCCACTTGCACGGTTATGAGTATTTTCTACTTCAATGACTTTTGTCCGCGGCATATAATAAGCCGATTTCGGACGAATTGCCTCCTCAACTTGTTCAGCAGTAATTACTCCATATTTACCGGAAACAGGATACAATTGAATACCGCTTAACATTGATGGGGCTGAAGACTCATAATTAAATATGTGTGCATCTTTTTCACAGATTACTTCATCACCGGGTGAGGTTAATACATTAAGGCAGAGTTGATTTCCCATAACTCCGCTTGTCACAAATAAAGCAGATTCTTTTCCAAGTAATTCGGCAGCATATTTTTCTAAAGCATTTATTGTAGGGTCTTCTTTAAATACATCGTCACCTACTTCAGCATTGTACATAGCTTTACGCATTTGTTCAGAAGGTTTAGTTACTGTATCACTTCTTAGGTCTATCATTTTAGAATTTTTTAGTCAACTTGTGAATAATTGTTAGTTTACAAATTAAAAATAGTTCAAATCTGATTATGATTCAAACTAAGAATTCGATTTACTTTCTCGATTTTTTAGTTTGAAGAGAAGGAATAAACCGAGAATCCAAATCGAGATTGCGGAAGAGAAGACGGGAAACAAGTTAGGATTTTTTGAAAAGAAAGTTAATTCATTATTGGTATAAACATCACCGACAACAATAGCTTTTTCATACATTTTAGATTCTTTAATTGTTCTGCCATACTTGTCAATGATACAACTTATTCCACCGTTAGCTGCTCTAACAACAGAGCGTCTGTTTTCAACCGCTCTTAAAACTGATATTTCTTTATGCTGATAAGGTCCGCTTGTATTGCCATACCAACTATCATTAGTAACAACTGTTATAAACTCACTCCCTTTTTGACAAAACGCAGCTACCAAATCGGGATAAACTGATTCATAACAAATAAGTCCATTCATTTTAATTGAATCGGGTTGTTTATTATCATTTATAAAATCATACTTAAAGACAGTTGTATCCTGACCAATATTCCATCCGCTTAAACCGACTCCCCATTTTATTAAATCACCAAGAAAAGGTAATTGACTGACAAACGGAGTTCTTTCACCAAATGGAACAAGTTTCATTTTACCATATTGCAGCACATCAAAACTATTGGGAGTAAAAAATAGAACCGAGTTGTATGTAGCAAAATATAATTCTGATTCTTTACTCTTCTTCACATCAAAAGGACCTTCTTCTTTCTTAGAAAAAAACTCCACATGAGGCATTCCGGTTAGTAATGGAACTTGATTTTTTAATAAGAAACTTCGCATTGAATCGACAATCTCGCTATAACTTCCTGTCATTAAATAAAATGGGAAAGCTGTCTCAGGCCAGATAAGAAATTGCGCCCCATTATCAATTGCTTCTTTCGACATTGTAAAATATTCATTTTTCAAAGTAGTTGTATTACCGCCGCTCCATTTATCGTAGGGGTCCAGATCAGGCTGTATTAATCCGACTCTAATTTTTTTTGAACCTTCATCGGAACTTGCCAATACAATCCATCCATATAGAAGCGGAAATAAAATGAGTGCTAAAGCAGCGATTCCATTAGTTAAAAATTTAATTTTATCCTTACCGAAATAAGTCAAAGAGAAGTAGAAGAAGAGATTTATAAATAAAACTAATAGTGATAATCCGATTACGCCAATATGATCCGCAATTTGTATAAATGAAGTAAACTTTGCTAAACCGTTTCCCAAAGTAATCCACGGGAAACTCCAATCGGTTATCATATAAGCATATTCATAAGTTACCCAAAAGAAGGGGAAAAAGATGAACGATATTTTTGTTGAGAATATCCGGGTTGAAAAATAAAAGAGAGTTGAACCTATCAAGAATATTATCGGGTTAGCAAAGAGTAAAAGAAATCCGGAAATTAAAAGGAAAGGGTCTTTACCGACAACAAATCCCCCAACCCAGTAAATTGTCAAAAGAGAAAAAACAAATGCCATTAAATATGTTGCTCGATTTATTTCAGCAAGGGTTTTTTTCTTTTCAAGTACGATGAAGTATGGAATTAATGCACCGAATAATAAATATGGAAACGGAAAAGGGGGAAATGATAATCCCAGCAGAATTCCACTGATTATTAAATATAGTCGGTCTTTTTTTATCTCTTTTTTTTGAAGCGGGTCAAGTCCGGTTTCCCGTTTGAAAAATAATTTCAAGTTGTTGCCTTCTTCTTCCTAATAAAATATCTAAGTGTAAAAAAGATTGCAGCCAGTGAAATTATGATAAGAATAATTGTACTGTAGGTATTCATCGCTTTATCAACGAGAGAAATATTTTCTCCAAAGAGAAGACCAAGTGACAATAAAATTGCATTCCACAATATTGCGCTTATTGTTGAAAGGATGAGTGTTCGATAAAATTCAAGTTCACTTAAACCGGCAAAAAATGAAATAATTGAACGAATGCCTGAAATGAAACGATTAAACAAAATTATATAAAAACCATATTTTTGAAACCATCGCTCTGCAGTTTCAAGAGATTCAATCGGTATGAATTTTAATTTTCCTTTTCGCACTAACTTTTTATCTGTCTGCATCCCGAAATAATAGAGAGTCAGAAAGCCGATTTCACTACCGATTGTTGTTACAATTAATGCCGGAATAAAATGGATAGTTCCCTGAACCATCAATGAACCGGCAAGAACCACAATCAAATCACTTGGTGACGGCGGAAAAATATTTTCAATAAACGGAATTACTAAAAGGATTGCATAAATTAAAAATGGATTAAATGAACCGAGGGACAAAAATATTTCTTCAAACATTATTCTTCTACCGGATATAATAATACAGTCGCCATTGCTGCAATTCCTTCCTCTCGACCAACAAATCCAAGTGTTTCCATAGTTGTAGCTTTTATAGAAACATCTTCAATTCCGACTTTAAGAATTTCAGAAATCACTTTTCGCATCGCTTCAATGTAAGGAGCTATTTTTGGTATCTCTAAAAGAAGCATAACATCGAGATTTCCGATTTCATAACCTTTAGCTGAAATAAGTTCGCAAACATTTTTTAATAGAAGTGTACTCTCAATATCCTTAAATCGTTCATCTGTATTTGGGAAATGTTTGCCAATATCACCGAGCGAAAGTGCTCCTAAAATCGCATCACAAACAGCATGAAGCAAAGCATCGGCATCTGAATGTCCAAGCAATCCTTTATGGTGAGGAATTTCTATCCCCCCTAAAACGAGTTTTCTATTCTCTGCAAATTCATGCACATCAAAACCGAAACCGACTCTAATTCTTTTTTTCAATGAAGGATCTCAAATGTTGTAAATTCATTATTAAAACTTGTCCAGGCTATATTTGCTTTTTTAACATAGGAATGTGAAGGACCTTGTTTCATCAATTCAAATAATTCAGTAATTCTAAACTTCTCCCCTTCAACAACTGCAAGAACTTCACCGGAATAAAGATTTTTAACATAACCTTTAAGTCCGAGTGATAGCGCATTGCGCAGAACAAAATACCTGTAACCGACACCCTGAACTAATCCGTTCACAATTATTTCAGCACGGTGATTCGTATTTTCCATATAAATTCAATTAATTGGAAATTGATTAAAGTAGAAAATTTAATTTTTCTCCCTGTTCCATAATTCGGAAACTAAAAGCCCTGTAAAGATAAAGAGTGAGCCAATAAATCCAAAATAGGTAATAGTTTCTTCAATTATAAAATATGCTGCTACTGCTGCAAATATTGGTTCAAGCGAAAAGATGATTCCCGTTTTTGTAGGTGTTACATACTGCTGATATTTCGTTTGAAGAAGAGTCGTAACAATTGTAGCAAGTAGAGCGGTATAAATCAAAGCTAAAATCACACCACCGCTGAATGTATAATGAATTGTTTCGACATTACTAAAGTGAAATAACTGCATAACAATAAAACCGATTAACGCAGTTACGCTTATCTGAACAAATGTAAGAAACTTGAAATCGTGTTTCGCACTAATCATATCGAGATAGACAATATATAGAGCGAAGAAAACAGCGCAGACTAATGTTAAAAAATCACCAAGATTAAAATTTTCTCCGAGTTCATAAAAAATGTCAAGGTATGAAGTCCCTTTACTTGATAGAAATATTATTCCGATAAAAACAAAAACTATTCCGGCGATATGTTCCTTTTTCGGTATTTTCTTTTCAATAAGAGCTTGAAATAAAGGTGTGAGCACAACAAAAGTTCCGGTAAAAAAAGCCGATTTAGTTGCCGTTGTATACCTTAATCCTATTGTTTGAGCAGCAAAACCAAGATACAAGAGAACACCAAGAATTATCGCTTCTTTCCATCTGACAGGTGAAACATTTTTTAAGCTTTTAATAACAAACGGAAATATTAAGAGAGCCGCAATTGCAAATCGATAAGTAACAAAGAGTGAAGGGGAAAAATCACTTAACGCATTTTTAACAACTACAAATGTTCCTCCCCAAATCAATGTATTTAATAAAAAAAAAGCTTCGGCTTTATATTTAATATTTAACTTCATTCAGAGCAGATGTTATTGGACTAATTATCAGAATCATCATTATTATCGGAATAGCCAAAACTCTTCAGATATTGTTCATTACTGCGCCAATCATCACGGACCTTTACACGAAGTTCAAGATAAACTGGTCGTTCCAAAAATTCTTCTATATCATGCCTTGCTCTTTCACCGAGTTGTTTAATAGCGGCTCCCCCTTTGCCAATCAATATTCCCTTTTGAGAATCGCGTTCAACATAAATCATAGCTTGAATATGGTCTTTACGCCCTTCGCGTTCGGCAAATTCTTCAACTATCACTTCGGTACTATAAGGAATTTCTTCTTTATATAATTCCAGAATCTTTTCGCGGATAATTTCAGAAACGAAAAATCTTTCATTCTCATCCGATACAATTTCATCGGGATAATATTTAGGATGTTCGGGAAGTAAACCGATTAAAAGTTCTTTTAATTGATTTACATTAAATCCGTTAAGTGCAGATATAACCAATATTTCATCAAAAAGATTTTTTTCTTTAAGAGTCTTTAAGAGATAATCAACAACCTCCGGAGAGGAAATATCAGCTTTATTAATAACTCCAATTCTCTTCTGATCACTTCTATTTGAGATATATGAAATATAAACATCTTCACTGTTAGGTTTATTTCTGTCAACATCACCGGCATCTGCGAGATAGATTATTATATCGGCATCATTAATAGAACTCTTAACAGCTTCAAGCATTTTTTCTTGTAGAAGATATTTTGGTTTAAGAATTCCCGGTGTATCAAGAAATACTATTTGATAATCCTCTTCGGAAAGAATGCCGGTAATTTTTTTCCGGGTTGTTTGCGGTTTATAAGTTGTAATCGATAATTTTTGTCCGAGCAGTGCATTCAATAAAGTTGACTTGCCTGCATTCGGTTTACCGATAATTGAAACGTATCCCGATTTTATACTCATTTTATCCTACTCTATCACAACGGCAGTACCGTTTGCTGTAACCATCAACATACTTCCGGTACTTCCGCCAATTGTTTCATAATCAAGGTCAACTGCAAGAATAGCATTTGCTCCTAATGATTGACCTTGCATCGCCATTTCATCAACTGCAATGTCTTTAGCTTTTCTCAATTCTTTTTCGTAAGCGGCACTTCTTCCCCCCACTATATCCCGTATGCCGGCAAAAAAGTCTTTGAATATATTAGCTCCCAGAATTGCTTCGCCTGAAACCATTCCGATGTATTTTACTACACGTTTACCTTCGATATTATTGGTTGTTACTATTAACATAATCTCTCCTAAAAAAAATTTATTACTATCATTAAGTTACTATTGAGATGTGAATATAAAAATAGAAGTTTGAAAAACTTATAGACGACCTTAAGCAACCCGGACTTTGAGATTTTATATAAAATATGCAATTAATACTAAATCGTGATTTCTGCGTTTTGAGAGCGGGATCAGAGCGAATTCAGATGGGTTCTTTATCGAATCTATATCGAATCTAAATGGATTCTATATCGATTCTTAATTGATTCGTACAATCATTATCCTCGATTTTGGGAAGATTCGAGGAATATAAAAAAGGGAGGGTTGCTCCTCCCTTTTTTAATTTGAACTACTTCATAAGTAAAAGTTTCTTAGAAGAAACAAAATCATTAACTCTCAATTGGTAGATATACACTCCGCTTGCTAAGTCGGATGCGTTAAAGTTATAACTGTATCTTCCCCTTATTTTTTCCTCATTTAGAAGTGTCTTTACTTCTGCTCCAAGTATATCGTATAGTTTAAGCGTTACCAATCCATCTTCCTTTATATGGTAGTTTATAGTTGTTGCTGGATTGAAGGGATTCGGGTAATTCTGATATAGAGCATACTCTGTTATTACTAAACTCCCCTTGTAGCTCATCTGTTTGTATTGCTTTTTTGCCAAGCCGGTTTCTGTATCATACTTTTCTGCTACCGAGTAAGATGGATTAAAATTACAGCTAATCGTTAATCTCAATTTTACTATTCTTGACCCTATTCCGTCTGTTATGACTTGATAGTCTATCTTTTCAAATGGAATTAAATTTCCTTGATCGTAAGTTACATCGTCAAACACTCCCAAAATTTCATTGGTTTGTGCATCAAGCAACTCAACTTTGAAAGTTAAGCTCTTTGTACCGTTGAGCATGCTTAATGCAGAAAGTGAATCTGTTAATCCATACTTAACACTGTAAAAAAATTCTGAATTGTCGTTCAATGAGAATGGTTCACTTACCAAATACTGATTTGCTGTCTGTTGATTTGTTACGCTTGCTGTATCAGGTATTTCAACAAATCCGATTTTTTTCTCATCAACAACTACATCTCCAACATTGAAGTACACTTGTGCCTGCTCTTCACTCACAACACCTTCCCTTTTTTCATCAGCATAGATAGGTTTTGGGTTTGTGTAGACTCGCTCTGTCTGCATATAGTAAGGCTGCACTTTTGTGTTAAACGCTAATGCATACATTGTTGATTCTGTTTTACCATTGCTTAATTGAACATCTTTCCCCTTTATGTTAAGTGAATAGAAAGGTGAGCTGAGTGTTCTACTGTCGGTAAATTGTATTTGTTCATCATTACCCTGCGCCCATGCGATCGCATAACGGTCATCGCATTTGTTTATGTTTACAGAGTTAACGTTGCTGCCGAATGTCCAATAACGACCAGGATTATCCGTTGCGGTAAATACAACTGTTTTTTGATTGCCTTCAATAAAAATAGGACTTTCATCTGCGCGCCTATCACCTATCCAGCATAATCGAGCTGTAAAATTGTCAGCTCCACCAACAGATATGATTGACGGATGATAATTCTTTGGGAATCCATCACCAGCTGACACGATACTTTTTATTGTGGTTTGTTGTAATACTTGATACGCTCCTTGCCATACCCTTTTAAATTGAGCATAACAAATATCTTGTCCATTTTCCTGCCATGCCAAATGAAAAATATCATTGGAACTATTTACCGCTATGCTAGTGTAGTGCCACAGAAATAGCTTTACAATGAGATAAAAAATCATTATCTTTGTAACACAAAACAAAAGAGATAATGATGAATAAAACTGCATTACATAAATTGATATCGGGGAGAAATACTGCACAGAAAGTAGTG
>JAUXVN010000020.1 GCA_030684555.1 Ignavibacteria bacterium | reverse complement strand
CACTACTTTCTGTGCAGTATTTCTCCCCGATATCAATTTATGTAATGCAGTTTTATTCATCATTATCTCTTTTGTTTTGTGTTACAAAGATAATGATTTTTTATCTCATTGTAAAGCTATTTCTGTGGCACTACACTAGTGCCGGTGGGGTATGGAATTTCTCAACAACGAATATTTTCACAGTTTTATATGAAGATTTCAATTCAACACCTTCATGGCAAAGACCTGTAGATTGGAGTGGTACATTAGCTGTTGTTGCAACCGGTGGGGTGAATAATTCGCATAGGTTAACTAGAAATATTTTTGGTACTAGTTCGAATTCAACGGGTGATTTTACTACAGCAGCCGTAAGTTTAATGGCAAATGCAAAATTGACATTTGACTATAGAGTAGTGGACTGGAGTGGTTACCCCACACAAGCAACTCCTTTTACTAACTTCGGGTACATCCTTTGGATAACCACGGATGGTGTTAATTTCACCCCGTTTGATTCTATTGGTTATGGTAGGAATCATGTTGTAAGTTCCAACTATGCGACCAAAACGTATCAGCTTAATTCATACGCCGGTCAGACTATTCAGATTAAATTTACATGTCTTACATTGAATAATGGTGATTACTATGCCGATTTTGATAATTTCTATATTGGTACACCGGTTGCTACACTAAATCCACCAATTAATTTAACAGCCTCAAATAATTTATATAGCCAAATTAAATTAAATTGGACTGCACCGCTACAGTCAACAAATACTTTAGAAAAGTATTTGGTATATCGTGGTTCAAGTTTAATAGATAGCACCTTACAACCCGCTTATTCAGACTTGATGATGCCTATAGCGACAAATGTTGATTATAGTGTTAAAGCAAAATATTTAGAAGGAACCTCTGAAGCATCAAATACAGCGATAGGTGTTGCGCTTGATCCGGGCAGCTTCTTGATTATTGAAAATTTTGAAACGGGTGGAACTCTTCCCGTTGGTTGGACTGTGGTTGACGCTAATAATGATGGAGAAACCTGGGCTCCATATAATGCTTCTGCTTATAATCATACTTCGGGTGGAACATATTCTTTAACAATTAATTATAGCACTAACAACCCTAAAGATGACTACGTATTTACTAAAGCTCTTAACATGAAATCAGATTCATCATATATTCTAACATTCTGGCATAGGATTGCTTCTGTTACCTGGCCGGAAGATATGAAAGTGGTTTTATCAACTTCACAAACAGCTGCGGGTATTGTTTGGACAATAGTAGATATGCCAGCTATGAACAATATTGTATTCGCTGAGAAAGTTGTAAATTTTAATGTTGCGGAAAGCGGTACTTATTATCTCGGCTTCTACGCTTATAGTATTGCAAATCAATTTAGAATAGCAATTGATGACGTAAGTTTGGAGCAAGTTGCTTTTATCCCGGTAGAATTAACATCATTCAATGTAAGAGCAGATGGCAACATAGCAAATTTAACCTGGTCAACAGCCACAGAAACAAATAACAAAGGATTTTCAGTTGAAAGAAAATCTGGTGAAAGTTTTGAAACTGTAACTTTTGTAAATGGATATGGAACAACCGTTGAGAATAAAAACTATTCATTTACAGATGAAGGATTAAACTCCTGTACATATACATATCGACTAAAACAAGTTGATTTTGACGGAACATTTGCATACAGCAAAGAAGTAGAAGTAGAAATCGCTGTTCCTGATCAATACTCATTAAATCAAAATTATCCAAACCCATTCAATCCTGTAACAAAGATAGAATTTTCATTAGCAACAGAATCAAAAGTTACAATGAAAATATTCAATACATTGGGAGAAGAAGTAGCTACATTAGTAAATAATGTAATGCCGGCTGGAATGCACAATGTAAATTTTGATGCATCAAAATTGAATAGTGGAGTATATTTCTATTCCATAGAAGCAACAGGTTCAAACGGAGCAAACTTCACAAGTGTAAAGAAAATGGTATTAATGAAGTAATTCATTAGGTTAGATAAATACTTAAAGCCCGGGAATTACCGGGCTTTTTTATTGGTGTTTTTTTTGGTTATATTTTATTTAAAAAAGATTAGAATAATGGAACTAAATTTAACCACGCCAGCATTATTATTTCCGGCGATCTCTCTGCTGCTTTTAGCATATACAAATAGATTCTTAACAATAGCTTCGTTAATCAGGAACCTTCATGCTTCTTATAAAGATAATCCTGAAGATGTTATCACAATAGCTCAAATCCATAATTTACGTCATCGCGTAAATTTAATAAAACATATGCAAGGACTTGGAATAACAAGCCTTTTTCTTTGTGTGCTGTGTATGTTTGTTCTCTTCGGTGGATATATAAATTTGGGTAAATGGATTTTTGGATGCAGTCTAATTTTATTACTATTCTCACTTGCTTTATCCCTCTGGGAAATTCAAATATCCGTTGATGCTCTTAATCTTAGATTAAGTGATATTGAGCAATTAGATTCCAGCCGGATTAATAAAGGCAATTATGATTAAAAAATATTTTATTTTTACTTTATTGAAATCGAATTTTATGAAATTATTTTAAGGGAGAATGCAATGAATTTAGATTCACAATTTATCACATATTTCGATACTCCGGATAGAACTTCTGATGAAACTATAGAAAAATCATCCAATGAAATTCTCTCTCAACCATTCATAAAAGAAGTACTTGAAGGAATGAGCAATGCCGTAGTTATCCTTGATAATAATCGGCAGATTGTTGCGTACAATGTCTTAGCCAAAAAACTATTTGAGGAATATGGGACTGAGATTGTTAATGGAAAAAGGCTTGGAGAAGCCTTGAATTGTATTCATTCTGACGTTATGCCTGCCGGTTGTGGTACTTCCCAATTCTGCCAGGAATGTGGTGCCGCCAACGCAATTAAAAATCATATGGAGAGTCTAAATAAAGAGATTAATGAATGCAGAATTACCAGCGTAAAAGATTCTGTCGAAATGGCGCTCGATCTGAAAGTTACAGCTTCAACATTAAATATTAATTCAAATCGATTTGTACTTTTCACAGTTCAAGATATTTCAAATGAAAAAAGAAGACATGCTCTGGAAAGAATTTTCTTTCACGACATTCTAAATACAGCAGGCGGAATAAAAGGAATTTCAGATATTATTCAAGAGTCAGAAAGTTTTGATGAAATATTGGAGTTTAAAGATTTATTAGCTTTCTCGTCTAATCAACTTGTACAGGAGATCCAATCTCAACGTGAATTAGTACAAGCTGAAAATGGGCAGTTACAAGTCAACAAGCATTTTGTAAAGATTAATTGGCTTCTTGATAATGTTTATAGTATTTATTCAAAACATGATTCCGCAGTAGGCAAGATATTAAAACATGAATACCTGGAGAGTGATTTAACTGTTTTTACGGATATAGTTTTATTAACCAGATCACTTGGCAACTTAATCAAGAACGCACTTGAAGCAACTACTGAAGAGCAAAATGAGGTTATTTATTGGGCTGAAGTTAAAAATGATAAAGTTTTATTTCACGTAAAAAATTATTCGGTGATGCCCGAGAAAATTCAACTGCAAATGTTTCAACGCTCTTTTTCTACAAAAGGGGAAAAAGGTAGAGGTATTGGTACTTATAGTGTCAAATTATTAGTTCAGCAGTATCTAAAAGGTAAAGTATATTTTGTTTCGAATGAAATTGTAAAAACAGTTTTTACTATTGAATTACCATTGCCAAAACCTGATTCTAATGAATAATTGTATTTGGAAAGTAAGAGAAAAGTTTTTTGAAATTTCATAAAAATTTAATTCAAGCAATAGTAGCATCAGTTGATCAAATATTTAATCAAAATATTTATGCAGATAAACTTATCGAGAGAACTCTTAAGTCAAATCCTAAGTGGGGTTCACGTGATAGGAAAATTGTAGCAGAAACTATTTATGAATTAGTTAGATGGAAAAGACTCTACCTTACGATTCTTGGGGATGATACAGCATCCATTAAAAATATTTGGTTACTCACAGGTATTCATTTTATTTTAAAGAAAACAACTCTACCATACTGGGATGAATTTTCGACTCTGAACAAAGAAGAAATATTATTAAGAAATAATAACTTACAAAATCAACGAAAGATTCGAGAATCAATTCCTGATTGGTTAGATGAAATTGGTGAAAAAGAATTAGGTGATGAATGGGATTCAGAAATCGCAGCCTTAAATCAACAAGCTAAGGTTGTACTTCGTGTAAATGAATTAAAAATTAATCGTGATGAGTTAACTAATTTATTTGCGCAAGAAGCTGTAGAAGTAATTCCACATCAGGAAGTAAAATCAGCATTGATTTTAAAAGAACGGAAAAATGTTTTTAAATCCGAGCTTTTTAAATCCGGTTTCTTTGAAATTCAAGATGTCTCTTCTCAATTGGTTGCCCCTTTTTTACAATTGGAACCCGGAATGCGTGTAATTGATGCTTGTGCAGGTGCCGGAGGTAAATCATTGCATATCGCCACCATACTACAAAATAAGGGGAAAGTAATTGCCCTCGATACAGAGAAATGGAAACTCGATGAACTTCAAAAAAGAGCGAAACGTAATAACATTCAGAATATTGAAGTTAAAATGATTGAGTCATCAAAAACTATAAAAAGATTAAAAGAAAGTGCAGACAGATTATTGCTCGATGTTCCGTGTTCAGGACTTGGAGTGTTAAGAAGAAATCCCGATGCAAAATGGAAAATGTCGATTGAAAGAATCAACGAGTTAAAAATAGTTCAGCAACAAATTTTAACTAATTATCAATCAATGCTCAAACCCGGCGGGATGATGGTCTATTCAACCTGCAGTATTTTGCCTTCAGAAAATCAACAGCAAATTGAAAAATTTCTTTTGGGTAATAATAATTTTTCATTGATTGAAGAAAAAATTATCTCACCATCTAAAAGTGGTTTCGATGGTTTTTATATTGCTGTGTTAAAAAAATCATAGAGTTTAATATTTTCTAAAAATTCTTAAAAATTAAATCAATACCCACCCACATTTTCTCTTCATAAACAGCTTCTATCTTATATGGTTTTCCTAAATTCCTCGTTAAAAATTTCAGTTCATGGGAAAATCCCTTAAAATCTCCAAAATTCTTGTAACTCCATACAAATAAATCGGTTATAAATTAGTCGATTCAAAAAATATTTTAAATATTTCTTGACTTTGCAAGAAAAATTCCATTATTTTGGGGTGTAGTGGGGAAAAGTGGTTGTAAATCCCAAAATAAGGAAAATTCAGGTGTTTAAAGGACAATTCATACATTCAATAGATAACAAAGGAAGAGTAAGTATTCCGGCAAAACTGCGTAAGTATATTTCTCCGGAAGCCAATAATTCCTTTGTGATGACGCAAGGTATTGATGCTTGTATCGATATTTATCCACGCGATCAATGGCAGACTATTGAAGAAAAACTTCTGAAACTAAATACCTTTATTCCGAAAGAATCTCGTTTCTTAAGATTGATGCTTCAAAATGCACATGAAGATGAAATGGATGGACAATCACGTATTGTTATTCCACAGAATCTACTCGAGTATGCCCAAATAGAAAATGAAGTTCTTATCATCGGGGCGCTCAAAAAAATTGAAATCTGGAATCCTAAAGTCTATAAAAACTATATCGATGGTTCAAGTGAAACATTTGAACAGATCGCGTCAGAGGTTATGAGTCTTTAATGAGTGATAAGCATATTCCGGTCTTGCTACAGGAAAGTAGTGAATATCTTATCACAAAAAAAACGGGTATTTATTTTGATGGCACTCTCGGCTTTGGGGGGCATACAACAAAGTTCTTATCGTTATTGAATGAGGAATCAAAACTCATAACCACTGATGTTGATGATGAGGCTTTTTCCTTCTGCCAGAACAAGTTTCAAAATGAAAAAAGATTAAAACTTTACAAATTCAACTATTCCAATATCGATGTTATTGCAAAATTGGAATCTATCGAAAAGTTTGATGGAATATTTGCAGACCTGGGTGTTTCGTCATTTCAATTAGACAATCCCGGTTCCGGGTTCACATTTAGAAGTGACGCTCCATTAGACCTCCGAATGGATAAGACAAAAAGTTTGAACGCAGCGGACGTCGTTAATACTTTTCAAGAAGAAGAATTAGCAAAAATATTTTTTGAATACGGAGAAGAGAAAAACTCAAGAAAAATTGCAAGAGAAATTGTTCTGAGACGAAAAACTCATTCAATGCACAAAACAACTGATTTAGTAAAATTGATTGACGACATAACACCGATCCCATACGTCAACAAAACATTGATGAGAGTTTTTCAAGCGATTAGAATTTTTGTAAATGATGAATTGGGTGCGCTTAAACTGTTCATAACAAAATCGATAAATCTTTTAGCTCCTGACGGGAGAATTGTAATATTAACTTATCATTCACTTGAGGATAGAATTGTTAAAGATATTTTTAAGTATGAAACCATCTCATGTATCTGTCCTAAGGATTTTCCTATTTGTACATGCGGTAAGGAAGTTAGACTTAAAATATTAACTAAAAAACCTGTCGTTCCATCCGATAAGGAAGTGATGAGCAATTATCGTTCAAGGAGTGCTAAACTTAGAGCTGCAGTACGTATATGAAGACAAACTACAAAAATACATTAGCCTATTTTGTATTGACAGCAATAACATTGGTTGTATTTGTACTTGGTTATGTTGGACTAAAATTACAAATCGATTTTATGCAGAAACAAATTGTGAAATTGAATGAATACAAAATTGTTGTTGAAAATGACAGACTGAGTCTTATCGCTCAGTACCAAATATTAAGTTCAGAAGAACGAATTAAACAGATAGCCTCGGAAGAATTAGGTTTAACTAACCAAAACATGTTTCTCGGAAACTTAGAAATTTCAAAAGAGCGAATTTCAGAAATTGAAGAATTAGTAAAAATTAAAAATGAATATTAATAAATTATTGTTTGTTGTTGCATTGGTTTTAATTGCATTTGGTGCAGTGATTGCAAGACTATTCTATGTGCAGATAATAAAAGGTGATGAGCTAAGTTTTTTTGCTAATCGTCAGCAAACTGTTACTCAAAAAATTTTTGCCGAAAGAGGAATGATTTTCGATCGAAATAATGTGCTATTAGCTTACAACAAAAATGATGTTTCGTTTTACCTCGATTTAAAATTAGCAAGAAAAAGAGATATTGATACAATTATCAACATCTTTTCGAGAACATTTTCTAAACCGGTTAGTTTTTATAGAACTCTAATTAATAATTCATCAAAAAGAGTTTGTCTCGAAAGAAAAGTTACCGGAACAGAAATTCTTCAATTAAAAGAGTTAAAGATTAATGGGTTTTATTTTGAAGAAGATCCAACTCGAATATATCCATATGATAATTTAGCTTCTCATCTAATCGGTCACTTAGATGTGAATTTTGAAGGAGTTGATGGAATTGAAAAAACTTTCAACAATGAACTTAAAGGAATTGAGGGGAAAAGAGTAATTCTTCGTGATGCTAAAGGGAATTTGATAACAATAAAAGATGGATTGACAATCCCTTCGCTTCCCGGAGGGAATACAGTTTTAACAATTAATCGGGTTTTTCAATCAATACTTGAAGAAGAATTAAATCATGGATTAAATAAGTTCGGTGGTGCCTACGCATTAGGAATATTGATGAATCCAAATACCGGTGAGATTGTTGCATTATCAAATCAAATGGATTACAATCTTAATAACTATAGTGCATATAGCGATTCAATTAGGCGTAACAAGGCTTTAACCGACACTTATGAACCCGGTTCAACCTTTAAATCGATTGCAATGTCGGTGTTTATTGATAAGAAAATTTGTTCGGAGAGTGATGTCATAAATGGTGAAAATGGAACATATCAGTTCAAGAAAATAAAAATAAAAGATTCACATGCTGAAGGAATAATAACAGTAAAAGAAGTATTTGCAAAATCCAGTAACATAGGAATGGCAAAACTCTCACAAAAAATTGAAGATGAGGAATTCTATTTGGCAGTACGTTCTTTCGGTTTTGGTAATATCTCCAATATAACGTTGCCCGGTGAAGTTAAAGGTAAATTAAAAAATCCTTTAGAATGGTCAGCATATTCAAAGTCATCTCTTTCATTCGGTTATGAAGTTGCGGTAACACCAATTCAATTGGTGACGGCATATTCTGCAATTGTAAATGGTGGAGTATTATATCAACCACAAATTATTAAAGAGATAAAAAATCATGCTGGTCAAGTTGTTAAAAGTTTTGAACCAAAAGAAATTCGGAGAGTAATTCAAGCAAGCACATCACAAAAAATGAGAGAGTTTTTAGAAGCAGCCGTTGAAAACGGAACTGGTAAGAAAGCAAAACTCAACGGTATTACTATTGGCGGGAAAACAGGAACTTCAAGAAAATTGGTTGATGGGAAATATTCACATCAATTTTATAATGCATCATTTGTAGGATTTTTCCCGGTTGAAAATCCACAATATGTAATGTTAATACTTGTAAACTCTCCAACTCAAAGTAGTTACTACGGTGGTGACGTTGCTGCTCCGATATTTAAGAAAGTTACCGAACGAATAATAGCGTTAGATGAATCTTTATGGAATTACAAATCAAGTTCAACTGAAAGTGATGTTCAGTTTGTTTATGCTTCGAATAGAACAACATCAAATGAAAATCAAAATATTGTTGAAGAGTTTAAGACAACTTCTAAAATTGATCGCAAAACAATGCCGAACTTAATAAATCTCAATTTGCGGGAAGCAACTAAAATGTTGGCCCAACTTAATATTGATTACGAAATAACGGGAAGCGGAAAAGTGATTGAGCAAACAATTATTCCGGGAACGCGTATTTCATCAAAAAGTAAATGTAAGATTAGATTATCAGATAACACAAATATAGCAGCAACTTTATATTAATGAAATTAACTGAATTCTTAAATATTCCGAATTGTCTAAAAGCACATGGTAATATTGAAAATATTGATATTACCGGTATTTATTATGATTCACGTAAAGTTGTGAAAGGTTCAATATTTGTTGCAATTAAGGGTTACTCAACAGACGGGCACAAATTTATAAATGATGTTTTGAACAAAAATGTTTCAGCAGTATTTGTAGAGGATGAAAGTTATTTTGAATCAATCGTTTTAAATAATTCTAAAACTGTTTTTGTTTTAGTAAAAGACACTCGAGAAGCACTTGCAGAATTATCAAAAATCTATTTTGAAGATCCATCAAATAGAATCAAACTTTTTGGTGTAACCGGAACAAACGGAAAGACCACAACAACATATTTACTTAAATCAATCTTCGAAACAGCAAATGAAAAAACCGGAATTATAGGAACAATTGCAAATTTAATTGGTGATGTAAAAATTGCAACGGAAATGACTACTCCTGAATCTCTTGAATTGAATAGTTTATTAAATGAAATGTATATTCAAGGCTGTTCGACTGTTGCAATGGAGGTCTCCTCGCATTCATTGTTTCTTAAACGAGTTTATGGGCTAAACTTTGCAGCAGCAATTTTTACAAACTTAACCTTAGACCATCTTGATTTTCACAAATCAATAGATGGTTATGTAAATTCTAAAAAAATACTTTTCGATCAGTTGGATGAAAATAGTTTCTGCATCTATAATATAGACGACGAGTATCATGAACAAATTATCAAGGATTGTGTAGCAAGAAAAGTATCCTTTGGGACAATGGAAAATTCTGACTTCAAAATAACGGATATTACATTTGATTTATCAGGTACTTCATTTAAACTCATTCACAACAATCAAACTTTCGTAATTAAAACTTCTTTAGTCGGCGGCTTCAATGCTTATAATGTTACAGGAGCTTTTATTGCAGCTTATATGATGGGTTTCGATACCGATTTGATAATTAAAGGAATCGAAATTGCACCACAAGTGCCGGGGCGATTTGAAGTACTTGGTTTTGAAGAGAAAAAAGTAATAATTGATTTTGCACACACTTCAGACAGTCTCGAAAAAACATTACTTAATATCCGAGAAATTATTGGAACGTCACGTCCCTTATATACAGTTATGGGTTGCGGTGGTGATCGAGACCAAGGGAAACGTCCGATAATGGGGAAAGTAGCTTCAGAATTGAGTGATAAAGTAATAGTGACTAATGATAATCCTCGTACAGAAAATGAAGATCAAATAATTGAAGATATCCTTGCAGGAATCTTGCAATCTAATTTTATTGTTCAAAAAAATCGTGAACAAGCTATCAGATATGCAATCAAGGAATCACCTTCTAACGCTGTGATATTGGTTGCAGGCAAAGGTCATGAGGATTATCAGATAATCGGTAAAACAAAATTTCATCTTTCTGATAAAGAGATAGCATTACAAGTTCTTGGAGAATTACAACACGTGGAGAAAATTTAATAGTGTCAAAGTTGTCTATAAATATAAGTGATTTATTCAATCTTAGTGATGCTGAGTTATTTGACCCGCATTTAATAAGTGATTATCAGCATATAACAATTGACTCACGTTTAGTAAAACAAGATTCTCTTTTCATCGCAATAAAGGGGAACAAATTTGACGGGCATAAATTTATAAATGAAGCTGTGAATAATGGTGCAACGGCTGTTGTTATTGAAAAACGAAAACTTAAAAAATATGATAATTTAAAAGTTCCTATAATTGCTGTTAAAGATACGACAACCGCACTTGGTGAGATAGCTTCAATTTGGAGAAGTAAATTAAATGCTAAAGTTATTTGCATTACCGGAAGCAGTGGAAAAACCACAACTAAAGATATTTTAGTCTCATTGCTGAAATCAAAATATAAAGTAGCAGGAACTTTATTAAACAATAATAATCACATTGGAGTACCGTTAACTTTGCTATCAGCAAAATCGGACGATGACTTTATTGTCATTGAAGCTGGAACCAATCACTTTGGTGAAATTGATTATACAACGAAAATAGTTTCACCTGATTATTCAATTATTACAAATATTGGAGCCTCTCATTTGGAATTCTTGAAGTCAAAATCGGGAGTGCTTCGAGAAAAAGAATTTCTATTTAAGAATACGAAAAAGAATGGTAAGGTTTTCATCAATTCTGATGATCCGCTTCTTACTAAACTAAAATCTAAATACTCAAATAACATAACATATGGATTTTCTGAAAACTGTGATATCAAAGGAAAAATTATCGATACACTTTTTGATGGAAGATGCAAGTTGAGTGTACAGAGTAGTCGTTATAATTTCGAAGCAATTCTTCCGTTATATGGAATTCAGAATGCAAAAAATATATTAGCCGCATCTGCTATAGCTATTTCTGTGGGACTGAACAAGAAATCTTTAATTGATGTTATCCAACTATTAAAAGCGCAAAAACAAAGATTGAATGTGCTTCATTTAAAGAACAAGATTCTAATTGATGATACATATAATGCCAATCCGGAATCAATGAAAGCATCAATCGAATTAGTTGGTAATATCGCAAAACATGGACGAAAAATTTTGGTATTAGGCGACATGTTTGAACTCGGAGAAAAAAGTGAAGTGTTGCATCGTTTACTATCAACCGTTATCAAAAGAAATAAGATTTCGGAAGTTCTATTAATTGGAACCAAAATGAAGCAACTTTTCGAAGAACTTCAATCAAAAGGAATTGATTCAAAATATTTTGGGACGAGGAAATCACTCGGGAATTATTTGAAAAAGGCTAATTTCGATGATTGTACAGTTCTAATCAAAGGTTCACGTGGAATGAAGATGGAAGAGTTTGTTAAAATAGTTAATGAAAGATTTGTTTAAGATGTTATACTATTTTTTTGAATATATAAATATGAAGTTTGATCCTCCCGGATTTGATATATTCAGATTTTTAACTTTTAGATCTGCACTCGCTGCCATTACTGCGCTGTTTCTTTCACTATATATTGGTCCTAAAATAATTTTGTACTTACAAAAACGACAAATTGGTGAAGCAAAAAAAGCTGATGGACCAAAAAATCATTGGTCAAAAGCCGGGACACCAACGATGGGTGGATTAATAATTCTCTTTTCGGTTGTGGTTCCTGTTCTCCTTTGGGGTGATATCGTAAGTATCTATATAATTATGATTTTAACCGGAACAGTTCTTCTTGGTGCAGTTGGATTTCTTGATGATTATTTAAAAGTAGTTAAGAAATTTCCAAATGGATTGATTGCAAGATATAAATTGTTGGGACAAGTTTTAGTTGGTGCAATAGTAGGTTCAATGATCTATTTCTTTCCATCAATATTCTCACAGGACTTTGAAGCAATAAGTACTCTTTCAACCGTACCATTTTTTAAGAATGTGAATTTGGATTTCTCATATCTATATATACCAATGGTAATATTTATTGTAACTGCAACTTCAAACGCTGTCAATTTAACAGATGGTCTTGACGGACTCTCGATTGGAGTTACAACCATAGTAATGATTACATTAGCTGTGTTAGCATACATGAGCGGAAACGCAATTTATGCAAAATATTTAAATATAATTTATTTACCCGGAACCGGAGAACTTACTGTATTTATAGCTGCATTAGTTGGTGCCGGTTTAGGTTTTCTATGGTTCAATTTTTATCCTGCACAAATATTCATGGGCGATACCGGTTCTCTTGCTTTAGGCGGGGCTTTCGGAATTTTGGCTGTTCTAATAAAAAAGGAATTACTTATACCAATACTTGGTGGAGTTTTCTTTATGGAAACGGTTTCAGTGATTATTCAAAGATTATATTTCAAATACACAAAAAAAAGATACGGTGAAGGAAAACGCGTATTTAAAATGGCACCAATTCATCATCATTTTGAGATGGTTGGATGGCCCGAACCCAAAATAGTAATTAGGTTTTATATCATCGCTATAATATTGGCGATTGTAAGTTTAGCTTCATTCAAAATAAGATAAATGGAACAAAAGTGATAAAAAACGGAACACAAGTAACGGTCTTAGGGGCAGCACGAAGCGGTATTGCTGCGGCAAAGTTGCTTAAGCAGCTAAATGCTGTTCCGTTTGTGAGTGATATTTCGAATGAAGAAAAACTTATCGATGCAGCTAATCTTCTCCAAAAAGAAGGAATAAAATACGAGTTCGGAAAACATTCGGATAAAGTTTATGATTCAGAAATGGTCATTATTAGTCCTGGAGTTCCGACAAATTCTGAGATCGTAAAACAAATTAAAGCAAAGAATATTAGGATTGTAAGTGAGTTAGAATTTGCTTCTTCCGTTTGCAAAGCAACACTGATTGCAATTACAGGAACAAATGGAAAAACAACAACCACTTCTTTAATGAGCCATGTGTTAAAATCATGTAAAAAAAGTTCATATACTGCGGGTAACATTGGATTAGCGTTGTCAGAATTAACTGCTGAAATTAATGAAGATGAATTTGTTGCATTGGAGGTATCAAGTTTTCAGTTGGACTTTATTGAAAAATTCAAACCGAAAATATCTATGATTCTGAATATTACTCCCGATCATTTAAATAGATATGATAATGACTTTGGTAAATATGCAGCTTCAAAATTGAAAATATTTTCTAATCAAGATGTAAATGATTGGTTAATTGTTAATGCAGATGATGAAAATTTATCGGTTGTAAATGAAATAAAATCTCCTAAAGTTTTTAAATTTTCATTACAGAATGAAGTTATGAATGGAGCATACTTAAGGAATTCAGAAATCATTTATAAAGAAAATGGGATAGAGGAATTCAAGTGTTCAATAAATGATATTTTTCTTCGCGGGGAACATAACTATGCAAATGTTATGGCTGTTGTCATTGCAGCTAAATTGTTAGGGTGTGAGAATGAAGAGATTCTTCTTGGTTTAAAATCTTTTAAAGGTGTTGAACATCGACTGGAATTTGTGCGTAATGTCGAAGGTGTATCTTTCATAAATGATTCCAAAGCAACTAATGTTGATTCGGTTTGGTATGCGCTACGCAGTTTCGATCAACCAATATTTCTAATATTGGGGGGACAAGATAAAGGAAATGATTATTCTAAAATTGAAAACTTAGTGGTAGATAAAGTTAAAAAAATCTATGCAATTGGAAGTTCTGCAGATACAGTATTCAAATATTTTCATAAAAAAGTGAAAGTCGAAATTAAATATTCACTTGAAGAATGTGTTTTAACTGCTAACAAAGAAACAAATCATGGTGATATAGTATTACTCTCACCGGCTTGTGCAAGTTTTGATATGTTTAAAAATTATGAACATCGAGGAGAAGTTTTCAAAAAAGCGGTGGAGGCTCTATAATGAAAAAATTATCGATCTCCATATTCTTTGGTTCGTTTATACTCATACTACTTGGACTTTATTTAGTAATGAGTGCAAGCAGTACTTATAGTGATGCAAAATTTGATAATCAGTTTTATATGTTTAACAGCCACTTATTTAAGGCTTTTCTTGCAGTCGGATTTTTAATTCTATTTTCATTTTTACCGTACGAGTATTATAAAACTTACAGCAAATCGTTAATGTTTTTAATTATCGGGATTTTGTTTGTCACACTAATTATTTCAGCTTCAGTAAAAGGCGGAAGAAGATGGATTGATCTTGGATTCATAAACTTTCAGCCGGCTGAATTAGCAAAATTATTCTTATTTATTCATCTCGCTGCACTTATTGAGAGCAAGGGAGAAGATATTAAAAAATTTAAGGATGGTTTCAAATATGCTTTAATATGGATTTTGTTAACATGTGTATTAATTTTATTTCAACCTAATGTTAGTAATGCAATTATATTGTTGTTGGTAACAATGGCAATCCTATTTGTTGGTGGTGCAAAATTCACACATATATTTATTTCTCTTTTCTTGAGTGGAATTGCAGCCGGTGGAGTTGCAATGTTTTTTCCACATTCGAGGGGAAGAATTTTAACTTTTATTAATAGTATACAACATGGTGGACAAATTAATGATCAAGTTCGTCAAGCACTTCTCGGACTTGGCAGCGGTGGAATTTGGGGTGTTGGTTTTGGTCATAGTAGTCAACGGAATTTATTTTTACCTGAAGCATATGGCGATTTTATTTTTGCAATACTCGGAGAAGAGCGTGGATTTATTGGTGCAAGTTTTGTTTTATTAATTTATCTCGGAGTCTTTATTTGCGGAATAATCATTGCAAAAAATGCTAAAGATAAATTTGGTCAATTACTTGGAATGGGTATCTCGCTATCCTTCATAACTTATGCACTTGTTAATAGTGCGGTTGCATCAGGTTTGATTCCTACAACCGGTTTACCATTGCCTTTCATTAGTTATGGTGGTTCCTCATTAATACTGATTAGTATTTCAATTGGCATTTTGATTAATATCGGATTAAGTAACATTAAAGAAACAAATCCACCAGTTGAAGAAGCGGTTAAAATTTGAGTAATCAGAATAAATATCGTATCCTTTTTGCTGGAGGTGGAACAGGTGGGCATCTTTTTCCGGCAATAGCAGTTGCTCAGAAGATTCGTGAAATGAAACCGGAAGCTGATATTTTGTTTGTCGGTACAAAATCTAAAATTGAGGGAAGAGTTGTTCCTCAAATGGGTTTCAATTTTCGTTCAATTTGGATAAAAGGTTTTTCACGAAAGTTTAATGTTGAAAATTTGTTGTTCCCTATAAAATTATTTGTGAGCATTGTGCAGTCATTATTAATCAGTCTAAAATTTAAACCAATTGTATCCGTTGGTTCAGGTGGATATGTTTCGGGTCCGGCATTGTGGGGAGCACATATGATGGGCTCACAAATTGTTTTATTAGAACAAAATAGTTTCCCGGGTAAAACGACCAAATTGCTCGAAAAGTATGCAAAGGAAATTCATTTAAGCTTTGAAAGTTCATTAAAATATTTTCGAAATACAGAGAAATGTTTTGTAACAGGAAACCCAATCAGGGTAAACATAAAACTTACGGACAAAAAGATTGCTCTTAATCAATACAGTTTAACTGAAGTAAAAAAAACAATCGCAATTTTAGGTGGAAGTCTCGGAGCAAGGTCATTGAATGAAGCAGTCGTTTCATCTCTTAGTGAATTATTGAATAATAATGTTCAAATAATTTGGCAAGCCGGAAACAATTATTTAGGTGAATTCAAGAAATACGAATCAGAGAATGTGAAAGTATTTGGATTTATTGATGATATTGGAAGCATCTATTCAGCAGCAGATCTTATTATCGCTAGAGCAGGTGCAACAACGATTGCTGAAATCACAAATTTAGGTTTAGCTTCAATGTTAGTTCCATCACCTAATGTTGCTGAAAACCATCAATATTATAATGCAAAATCATTGTCGGAAAAAAATGCAACAATTCTTTTAGAGGATAAAAATCTGTCAGAAAAATTCAGTTCTGAAGTAATAAGAATATTAAACGATGAAGTTATTTTATTTTCACTAAGAATTGAATCGAAAAAATTAGGGAAATCAAATGCTGCGGAATTAATTGCTCAAAGAGTAATTTCATTGGCAGAAGTAAATTAAGGGTTATAAATGTTTAAGAATATTAAAAAAGTTCATTTTGTCGGTATCGGTGGTATCGGAATGAGTGGCATTGCTGAAATACTTCTCAACCAGGGTTTTAAAATTTCTGGTTCGGATCGGAACTTATCTGAAATAACTAAAAGATTGAGTGATCTTGGAATCAAAATTTACGAAGGACATATTCCGGATAATGTAAAAGATGTTGATGTTCTTGTTTACTCATCTGCGGTCAGTATTGATAATCCTGAAGTACAGGCAGCAATAGAAAGAAAAATTCCGATTATTAAACGAGCAGAAATGCTTGCTGAGTGTATGAGAATGAAATATGGAATTGGAATTGCCGGCACTCACGGAAAAACAACTACTACATCTATGGTTGGACTTGTATTAACCGAAGCCGGAATTGACCCGACCATTATTGTAGGAGGAAAATTAAGCAGCTTAGGTGGTACAAATGCACGACTCGGGAACGGTGAATTTATTGTAGTCGAAGCTGATGAATTTGACAGAACATTTTTAAAGTTAACTCCGACAATTGCAGCCATAACAACTCTTGAAACAGAACATCTTGATACATATTCTGATTTGGATGATATTAAATCGGCTTTCATTGAATTTGCAAATAAAGTTCCTTTTTATGGATTTGTAACGATTTGTTTGGATGAGCCTGCATTGCAAGATATTCTTCCGCAAATCAATAAAAAAGTTATTACTTATGGTGTTTCTCCGCAGGCAGATGTTCGAGCTTATAATATTGTTCATAATGAATTTAGTAGTAATTACACGGTAAATTATAAAGGGGAAGTTCTTGGAGAAATTACTCTCAAAATCCCCGGACTACATAATGTTAAAAATTCATTAGTTGCTGTCTGTATTGCGACGGAGCTTGATGTTCCTTTCCCGATAATTAAAAAAGCACTTGAGGCTTTCAGTGGTGTTTATAGAAGATTTGAAGTTAAGTATGATGAAGATGTTATGGTAGTAGATGATTATGCTCATCACCCAACAGAAACATCAGCTACACTTGCAGGAATTCGTTCAGGTTGGAATAGAAGACTTATTGCTGTTTTTCAACCTCATTTATATTCACGGACTAGAGATTTTTATCAAGAATTTGGCAGATCATTTCTAAACTCAGATGTTTTCATTTGTACCGATGTTTATCCGGCAAGAGAATTACCAATCGAAGGTGTAACAGGTGAAATTATTGCTGAAGCAGCAAAGAAGTTCGGACATAAAAATGTTATCTATATTAAAGACAAAAATGATTTACCATCAATTTTATCTGAGATTAAAAAGCCGGGAGATATAATAGTAACTATGGGAGCCGGTGATATATGGAAATACGGTGAAAAGTTAGTAGACATAATAAAAAACTAAAAATAATGCAAAAGAAAGATAAAATAATTGGTATCACTCTATTTTCTGTTTTAACTTGCATACTTGTATTTTTAAGTTTTTTTCAGGGGAAAAAAAATAGTAGCGATTCCATTCAAAAGGTAATTGTTGACGGTAATCAATTACTTAGTAAAGACGACTATTTGAGAATTACCGGATTAGATGTTCTTAGTATAAATGATAGTTTAACTCTTAGAACTGTTAAAGAAAGATTTGAAAATCATCCTTATATTCAGTCAATTACGCTTGAGTTGAAAGCAGATCGAACTGTTGAAGTTTCTGTGATTGAAAAAGAAATTCAAGCAGTTGTGAATATTGAGACAAAGAATTTTCTGATTTCAAAAAAGTATGAAGTCATTAATATTTTACCAAATACTCAGGTTGTTGATTATCCGGTAATTACAAATTCTTCTTTAACAAATTTATCAGTTAATAAAATTTGTGATAGTACTGATATTAAGTCGGCATTTAAGATGATTTATGCGACGAAACAGATTGATTCGAATTTCTCCCGAATGATTTCTGAAATTAATCTGAGAAATGGCAAAGAAGCAGTTATTTATCTAACAGGATTAAACCCTGTTGTTTTGATCGGTAAAAATGAAGAAGTAAAAAAAATATATGTTTTATATGAGTTGCTTAAACAAAATAATAAGACGGTTTCGATGGTAAGATCATCCTCATACATTGATTTGAGATACTCAGAGAATCTTTTTTTAGGACAGAGGCAACTCACGGGAATATGATAATGAAAAATAATATTGTAGCGGGATTAGATTTAGGGACAACGAAGGTTTGTGCTGTAATTGCCGAGCATTTGGAAAACGATCAGTACAAAGTACTCGGTTTTGGAATTGCCCCTTCTGAAGGTCTAAGTAAAGGTTTGGTTGCTAATATTACCAAAACAGCAGAAGCGATTCAAAGTGCAGTTGCAATTGCTTCTAACCGTGCCGGTATTCAGGTTGAGGAGTTAAATGTAGGTGTAGCAGGTGAACATATTACTAGTTTACGACACAGAAATTATGTTACAATTACAAATGAAGAACATGAAATCACAAAAGAAGATTTAGCTCGATTAGAATCTGATGTCAGGACAATTCCGATACCATCAGATAGACAGATATTGCATATTATTCCCGAAGAATTTTTTATTGATTATAATGGTGGAATTGAGAATCCGATTGGAATGACTGGAACAAGGCTTGAAGCAAGTAATCATATCGTGCTTGCAGCTATCCCTGCAATTCAGAATATAAGAAAATCAGTAGAACGAGCAGGATTCAAAGTGGCTCAATATATTCTTCAACCAATCGCATCATGTTCATCGGTTCTTGATGAAAACGAGAAGGATTTGGGAGTTTTACTTATTGATATAGGTGGTGGAACAACAGATATCGCTATTCTTCATAAAAAAGCAATTAAGCATTCAAAAGTTTTTGGAGTCGCAGGAAATCAAGTTACAAACGATATTAGAGAATCGTTAGGAATAGTAACTCAAGAAGCTGAAATATTGAAAAAACAGCATGGATATGCAACAGATTCTGCAATAATAAGAGATGAAGAAATTTCTATTAGAGGTGTCGGAGCAAAAGCCAGTGCGATGATCCCGATAAGTTTGTTAACTCAAATTATTAGTTTGAGAATGAGAGAACTATTTACTCTTATTGACAATGATATTAGGAGTGTCGGACTGAAAAATAAAATTAAAGCCGGAATTGTTTTAACAGGCGGCGGATCAATGCTTAGAGGTTGTACCGAATTAGCTGAAGAAGTTTTTGGTATACCATGCAGAATTGGAATACCATTAGAATTTTCAACCGGAGCTGTTGTTGAGATGGAAAAACCGGAATTTGCAACCGTTGTTGGGTTAATAAAAGGGATACCGGGACAAAAAGTGCTTCATGTTGCAAATCAGACTGAAAAGAAAAAAAGCAAGAAAAAGAAAAATATTGTGAAGGAATCGTGGACAAGATTCCGAGATTTTTTTAATGAATTATAAATAAAAATAGGAGAGTAGAGAATGCCTAGTTTTGCCACAATAGATCGATCACAACCGATGACAGCTATTCTAAAGGTAGTTGGTGTTGGCGGCGGCGGATGCAATGCAGTTGAATCTATGATAAAAAGAGGATTAAACGGTGTTGAATACGTGGCTGTTAATACTGACGCACAGGTTCTCGAAAAGAGCAATGCACAACATAAAATTCAAATAGGTGTAAAAATCACCAAAGGATTAGGTGCAGGTGCAGATCCTAAAATCGGAAAGAAAGCTGCAGAAGAAGATCGTGAGAAAATTGCCGAAGTCCTTGGCGGCAGCGATATGGTTTTTATTACTACCGGTATGGGTGGTGGAACAGGAACTGGTGCTGCTCCCGTAGTTGCTTCAATTGCAAAAAGTCTTGGAGCATTAGTTGTCGGTGTAGTAACAAAACCATTCAAATGGGAAGGTAGAGCCAGAACTCTCAATGCTGAAACCGGTATCCAAGAACTTAAACAATTTGTCGATAGTTTAATAGTGATTCCGAATGAGAGAATACTTGCTATCCTTGATAAAAATACTCCGGCATCTGCATCTTTTGACAAACCAAATGAAGTTTTATATGAAGCTACAAGAGGAATTGCAGATATTATTACGATTCCAGGTATAATAAATGTCGACTTTGCCGATGTAAGAACTGTAATGAATCAGAGTGGTGTTGCTGTAATGGGTTGCGGTATTGCAAGTGGTGAAAATCGTGCAATTGAGGCAGCACAGAAAGCTATTTCAAGTCCGCTGCTTGATGGTGTTAGCATTCAGGGGGCAAAAAAAGTTCTTGTCAATGTTACAGGTTCCGATAACCTAACCATGATGGAAATCTACGATGGTAATAACATTATTCATCAAACTGTAGGTGAAGAAGCCGATATTATTTTCGGTTATGTTAAAAAAGAAGAAATGAACGATTACGTTTCTTATACAGTAATTGCTACGGGTTTTGATAAACAAAGTTCATCCTCTTCTTCTCCAAGTCTTGAGAAAAAAACTCCTCAAGAAAGAACTGCTTTACCTAAGGTCAGCAGTGGTTTTAATTTTGATTTTACTCATCAAGTTGATCCATATGATCTTCAAGAACCAACAATTTTCAGAGTAAATGCAGCAGCATCAAAGGCTCAAATGGTAGAGAATGTTGAAAAGCCACAAGATGTTCCGCTTTCGGGTTTTTCTTCATTTGAAAAAATGAAAAATTATGCTTTAGAACAAAATAGGAAAGAAGAGGCTAAGGTAATTCCGCAGCCAAAGAATGGTGAGGAAGATGATAGTTCTGCATTTTTAAGAATGATAATGGACTAATTAAGAATAGCTGTATAGACACAATTTGATAGTAACATATTTGTAAGCTACTCGTCAATGTAACGAGCTTCGACAAATATATTTTCTTCATCGTCTAATGTAATTATTACACGATTTGGGCGGCAGCAAATTCTACAATCTTCAATAAAGTCTTGTTTCCCGCTAACAGTAAAATCTACATTTACTGTATTATGAATTCCGCAATACTGACAGACCCATACAATCTCGTCTTCTGCTTGCATATCTATTTCTCCTTCACTTTAACTTACCGTTTGTTGACTATTTAAAGTTTAAACCTTTCCCTTCCAAAGTCAAACACTTTAATTTATTTATCTAAGAGTTAATAGTGGATTATGTCAAGAATTCATCATAGGTTTAAATGATAATTTTTCTTCTTTTTTTCTTACTTAATTTAGCAACTTGAACACAGCACTACTTAATATTATAGTTAACCCGGTATTTTTTGATATTGAATTAACTGACAGAAAATAGTACCAATAAAAATTTCACTCATAAATAGTACTCTCATATTTTCAATAACACAATTAAGTAATTTTAACCCAAAACTTCTTTATCTTCATCTCCTCACCAGATTTGGGTAATCATATCTATTTCTTTGCTTGAATGAAGTTTTGTTTAATTGTAATTTCCTACGGGGAAAACCTTTTATTATTATTACATGGTGATATTATGACGGATTCAAAACAAGAACGGTTACTCTCTCTCGATGTTTTTAGAGGAATTACTATAGCCGGAATGATTTTAGTAAACAATCCCGGATCATGGGGAAATATTTATCCACCTCTGGCACATGCTAAATGGCATGGTTGTACTCCAACAGATCTTATCTTTCCATTTTTTCTATTCATTGTTGGTGTGGCAATAACACTCTCTATGACTAAAAGAAAAGAGAGAGGAGACGATCAAAAAAAATTGCTGCTCCAGATTTTTAGAAGAAGTTTAACATTATTTTTGTTGGGGATGATACTCGCTGGATTTCCATATTTCAATATGGAGACCATTCGAATTCCCGGTGTACTTCAAAGAATTGCTGTAGTATATCTTATCAGTTCAATTATCTTTTTGAAAACCTCTGTTAAGACTCAAGCCATAATCGGAATATCTTTATTGATTATTTATTGGATTTTAATGACTCTTATACCGGTTCCAGGAGTTGGATACGCAAATCTCGAACCAGCGACTAATCTAGGTGCTTACTTTGATAATTTACTTCTCGGGGGACATTTGTGGAAAGCTACAAAGGTATGGGACCCTGAAGGAATATTGTCGACTATGCCGGCAATCTCCTCAGCAATCTCCGGAATAATGTTAGGACATTGGTTAGGAACTAAGAAAGATCATGCTACAAAAGCTGTCTGGATATTTGTAGCAGGAAATTTTTCACTTCTTATCGGAATAATTTGGGATATATGGTTTCCGTTAAATAAAAGTTTATGGACAAGTTCCTATGTTGTTTATACTTCCGGTTTAGCATTGATATTTTTTGCGATGTGTTATTGGTTGGTTGATGTTCAAGGTTGGAAATGGTGGACTAAACCATTTATTGTATATGGATTAAATGCAATTACAGTTTTTTTCTTGTCCGGTATTTTTGCTAGAACTTTAACTTTAATAAAATGGACAGATGAACTTGGAAAAGAGATTACATTAAGGGGGTATTTGTACGATTCATTTTTTGTCCCTTACTTCTCTCCGATTAATGCTTCGTTAGCGTGGGCAGTATCGTTCATTCTTTTATGGTTGGGGTTGATGTGGATACTTTATGCAAAAAAAATATTCATTAAAGTTTGATGTTTATCATAATCAATAAAACCAACAGAAGATGATTAAATATTCTTCCAAAGTGATTTTAAGCTTGCTACGCCTATTCATTATAACTTTAATAATTCTTATTTCATTCTCGTGTGATAATGATGAAAAATTAAAGTATGCTGATAGTAGTGTTAAACACTTCGAACGTATTTGGTACAAGCAAGCCTCAATTGATTTGGGTGTAAGAATTAAAATGTATTCGACCGAAGATGGTATTGCTATTTCATCCGGACGAGGAGAAATTAATGGAAATTTATATGACCTTAAAAAAGGAAAATGGACGCCAATTTATTCATTCCCATACTCCGATTTTCCACTTTTAACAAAATATGATTCAAATACAGTTTGGGCTGTTAATCATCTTACCCATCATGGTGCCTATCGTCCGGTTCTCTCAAGCATTTCAAATGGAATACGAAAAGAAATAAATCTTCCCAAAGTTATGTGGGATGAAATTGACTATGCAATGTTTTTAGATATTCAAGTTTTACCGGATGGAACCGGATGGATGATTGGACAACAGGGGAACATCCTTTTTTTTGATGGGAATAAATGGCTTGAAGCTGAAAGTCCTATTGATAAAAAGTCCTTACCTAATCTTTTATCAGGAAATCTTAATTCAATAGATATGATTGATTCCCATAATGGTTGGGCTGTAGGCAAAGATGGAATAATTCTTCAATATAAAAATGGTAAATGGGAAAAGACTAATTCCCCAACAAATAAACAACTGTTTTCTATCAAAATGGTGAATGAAAATCTTGGTTGGATTGTTGGTGATCGAGGTACAATTCTTAAATACTCAGCAGGAAAGTGGCATTCAGTTCCTTTCGAAACGCCTAATCGATTATTAAGAGTTCTTCCATTAAATGAAAATGAAGTTTTTATTGTTGGTGAAAACTCGGCTTTTTATCAATTGAAGAATGGCGTTTGGATGACGGATCCTTTTCTAAAAAATTTTGATGATAACTTTTCAGATATTAGTATAATAGTTGATAATAAAGGAGAAAATCATATCTGGTTGATAGGTGGAAAGGGAATTTATACAACTTCACAGACTTTAGAATTTTCTTTTACTGATTATACAGCTCAATCTTCACTAAGAAATGATGGTAGAGCAGGAATGTTTTTCAAAAAGGATTTAACAAGTCCAATCAATTTATTTTTGTTACAGGAACAGGGACCGTCGTTGTTGTATGAATTGAGTGAACAAAAAACTTTTCTGGAAAACTCATTAAATGCAGGACTCAACAACGATTTTTCAAATGTTCAATCAATAGCTGTTGGCGATATAAATAATGATGGGTATAATGACCTATTTATAATTAATGATTTTAAGAATTACAGAATTTATCTTGGCGCGACCGGCGAAGCTTATCATGATTTCACTACCGAATCCAAATTATTTTTCCCCGTTACTGAACAATTTGGTATAATTTCTGCGCGCTTTATAGATATAAACAATGATGGGGCACTCGATCTTTATGTTTCTTCAACAGACAATCAAGATATGGTCTTCCGGAATGATGGTGCAGGAAGATTTCAACTGATTCCAAACTCATCAACCACAATTTCTAAACCTATTGACAATAAATCATTTGGTAATCTATTCTCCGATTTTAATAATGATGGTTTGATTGATGTATTAATACCATATAACCTTCCTAATAACGGTAAGATATGTGATCTTTACTTCAACGAAGGTGATTTCAAATTTAATAAAAGTGATGATAGTGCCTTTAGTATTGATGCAAGTATTTCCTTTTCAACACATGTATCAATCGCCGAAGATTTCAATAATGATGGTTACATGGATTTTGTGATTCATCATCAAAAAAAAGAACCCACACTATTTTATAACAATAAAAATGGAACATTTAGAAAAGCTGATTCAAAAGAATTTATTCAAAACGTAGCATTTAGTCCTGAGCCAACAAACGGAATTTTAAATAGTGCCGATGTAAATAATGACGGATGGATGGATATTTTCATAAGTTCTAAACTTTTTATAAATAATGCTGGAAATGGTTTTACTGAAGTGAGTGAAGCTGCAGGGTTAAATTTTTCAGGTAATCCAAGTTTTGTTGATTATGATGATGATGGGGATTTAGATTTATTCATTGCGAGTTCACGACATTCATTTGGGCAAGGGGAGCGGGCACGTTTTTATCGAAATAATCTGGTATCCGATAATTTTGTTAAAGTCAACTTAATAAGTGACGAAAGTAATCGAAGTGGAATTGGAACTGCAATATTCCTGGAGGCATTTGACAGCAATGGAAATTTGATTCATTCAACTCAAAAGATATTGGGATTAGGCTCCTCTCCATTAATTCAGCAAAATATTTCGGAGTTGTTATTCGGTCTTCCGAGTGCAGCCAAATACAGATTAACCACAAAATTTCCCTCCGGTTCAGAAATTGTTAAAGAGTTTGATAAAAAAGGGTTAACATTGATAATTCGGGAGTCATCTTTTTTTACTCATATTTATTTAATTTCAATTAAAAGTTTGAAAAGAACTCTAATACTATTCAACACCACACAAGAAGTTATTAAACTACTCCTCCTTCTGATTTTTTTCTCATTATCATTTTTTATCTCTAAAAAGTATTTCAAAAATCCACTTGGTGAAAAATTCTATTTTTACTTTTTTCTGACGAGTATATATCTCGTGTTAGTTCACGTTTCAGTGATGGAAAGATTTGGCGGTGCATTATTGTACTCAATATTGCCAGTAGCGTTAATCTGTATAACATCAATAATATTGAGCAGGAATTATCAAATAAGAAAGGAAGCAAAATATATTTCTCATTTTAAAATAATTGAGGAAATTGGTAGAGGGGGAATGGGGATTGTTTATAAGGCGTTCGATAAAGTAACTAAAAGAACAATTGCGTTAAAAGTGTTAAATAAAGAATTGTTAGATGATATTGAAAATCGTAGAAGGTTTTCTTCGGAAGGTCAACTTTTATCAACTTTTAATAACCCTGCAATAGTCAAAGTCTTTGAGATAGGTGAATCTGAAGGAAAAGGTTTTATCGCAATGGAACTATTAACCGGTGGGACGCTGAAAGAATATGTTAAACTAAATCATCCGATTGGTCATGAGAAAATATTCCACTTTGCTCTTCAAATTTGTGAAGGAATAAAAGAAATCCATGCAAAATCTATCATCCATAGAGATTTGAAAACTAATAATTTAATGCTTGATGAAAACGGAAATATAAGAATAATGGATTTTGGACTTTCAAAATCATCTTTGATAACAACCATGTCATCACTCGGCACTGTTATTGGGACACTCGGATACTGCGCACCCGAGCAAATCACAAATACCATAGTTGATCAAAGAACAGATATTTTTTCACTCGGAGTAATTTTTTACGAACTGTTATCAAATGAAATCCCATTTAAAGGGGAAAATGAAATTGCAATTATACATTCGATTTTTAATACCAATCCCAAATTCCCTGAAAACTGCAATCCAAAATTAACGGAATTTTTCGAAGAGATTATTTGTAAATGTTTGGAAAAAGATCCCTCTAAAAGATTTGCAAATATTGATGAAGTAAATACCAAACTACTCTCCATCAACTAAAAAACAACAAATTAATTTTTACGCTGTTGTATTTTAACGACAAAATTCATTTTGAACCTCAATTTCTACCTACATTCAAACTCTTAGTAGTTGGAACAATTATTGTGAATCATATAACAGGGCTATATTTCATCCTAATCTCAATGATGATTCATGCAGCGGGCTCTACAAAAATTATTCTTTGGTGAGTGGAAATAATTGATTGTAGAATTGGGCAATCCTGCTCATGAAAATTGAGAAATTTAATTTAGAATTTCTCACAACCACCAACCCCATTTTCGTATTTATTCGGAGGTTATCTTAGTTTAAGATAACCTCCGGGGTTTTATTAGTCCCTAGAAAGAATTGAAAAAATATCTGTCGTATTAAAGCGACATTGCTAAATACTATTTATAAAGAGTAAACAATGAAAAAGCAAATTCTTATTATTGATGATAATACAAGCGAGTTAAAAAAATTACGGGAAATATTATCTCAAAATGGCTATGGAATTTTAACTGCAACAGATGAAGAAATTGCAAAAATTCTTTGTTCTAAAATTCCGGTTGACTTTGTTTTAGTAAAAAAATCTCTTGCGTATAATTTGAATGAACTAAATAACATTAAAAATATCGAATAAAATCTTTAACTAAATACTCAAACATTTTACCTCATTGTGATTTAGAACCTATTGTTTTTAATCTCAAAACCTTATCTTTACTCATAAAATTATTAATTAGTATAAAACAATGTCATCACCCTTAGAGAAAAAAATAGAGTTGCAGAATATTTTGGTAGAATCGGCTTCGAAAATATCACAATTGTGCAGCGAGTTATCAACAGAAATTAGACAGACAAGTAATTCATCACAGTTAAACTCAAAAGTTGATCAAGTATTCAAATCATTTCTGAATTGGAATAGAGAAATTGCCAATCAAATAAATACTTTGTTTGAAACACAAATAAGTTTGGAAAAACAAGTTTCAATCTTAAACGAAGAAAAAAAGAAACTTGAAGTTTTGTATTCATCCGGAATAATATTTTCATCAAAACAAGAAAAGAAGTCACTGATAGAATCAGCTCTCGATATTGTTGTAAAGGAATTAAAAGCCGATGCCGGTTTCATTACACTTATTAATGAACGTGATGAAATAGATTCGATTTATTCAAAAAACATGTTGCTGAACGACAATCCCGATGCAATGGAAATCTCAACAACAGTCATCAGAAATACACTAAAGTCTCATTCACCGGTTCAGGTTGACAATCTTGATGACCAGCATGATTATGCGAAACAAGTAAGTATTTTGAAATTGGGAATTACATCTGCTTTATGTGTCCCGTTGATTTCGGGAAATAAAGTTCTTGGAGCAGTTTATCTTGATAAACGAAATAATGAAAATTCATTTTCCAATAATGATCTTATGTATTTGATTTCGTTCGCAAATTTGATAGTTAAGGGTTTAGAGATATCAACTCAGATTGATTCTCTTGAAAAGAAAATGATTAGCGATCCACTAATCAAACTTGATGATTTACGAAAAGAGTTTATTAGTTCTGAAATAATTGGTCGAAGTAAAAAACTATTTGATGTTTTGAAAGTCGCCTCAAAAGTTGCGGTGACAGATGCTTCACTGATAATCTTAGGTGAAAGCGGTTCCGGAAAAAATCTTTTAGCTCAAGCTATCCATCGAAATTCACGGCGAAAGGATCATCCTTTTTATACAGTTGATTGCAGTTCAATTCCAACTGATTTGCTTGAATCAGAATTATTTGGTTATGAGAGTGGCGCATTTACAGGAGCAACTAAAACAAAAGTCGGAAAATTAGAACTTGCTCATGGAGGCACACTTTTTCTTGATGAAGTTGGGGAAATGAATATTAATCTTCAACCTAAACTTTTAAGAGTTATTCAGACAAAAGAATTTGAACGGTTAGGCGGAATTCAACCAATTAAAATTGATGTTCGAATTATTGCTGCAACAAATAAAAATATCAACGAACTTATTCAGGCAAATAAATTCCGCGAAGATTTATACTACCGACTGAAAGTAATTGAAATTACAATGCCTAAACTGCGCGAACGGAAAGAAGATATTGCCGATTTAGTAAACTATTATCTTCATAAAAACTCAACCGTCGAGAAATTATTTACTATAAGTGAAAAATCTTTGGAAGTTTTAGAAAATTATAATTGGCCCGGCAACATCAGAGAACTTGAACACGTTTTATTGCGCTGTATTGTTCTTTCTAAAAGTTCCGAAATTGATGTTGACGACTTACCTCCCGAGATTGTACAACAATTTACAGAAGAACTTCCAATGAATGATGGAATGACTCTCTCCGAAGCAGAAACCGAGTTTCGTAAAAGATTTATTTTGAAGGTGTTGAGAAGGGCTGAATCAAAAACTGAGGCAGCAAAATTGTTGGGAATTAATAGAACTCATTTTCATAAACTGCTTTCACAATTGGAAATTGATGTCTAACAAAATTCTACAATACTGATTTTACAGTTTCCCAAAATTTCTTCCTAAGTGCAAGCGATTGTTTTGCATCGGTCTTTATTTCTATCACGGAAAGGTTTTTCCATTTAATTGATTTTAGAACTGTCGAACTAAAATCATCCCATGAATTTACTTTTTTATAAAATCCGTCAAAACCATTAACCAACTTCTTAAAATTTAATTGATGTGAAACTTTGAAAAAATTGGCAAATACGTCCGAGTATTTTGCAATTGGAAGGACTTCGAAAATTCCTCCACCAATATTATTAATCAGAATTATCACTAAAGGTATTTTTAATTGTTTTGCAATAATCAAACTATTGAGATCATAATAAAAGGATAGATCACCAATTACTAAAAAAGTAGGTTTTCTACTTTCAGCGGCGATTCCGAAAGCTGTTGAAATAATTCCGTCAATTCCACTTGCTCCACGATTATTGAAGATAGTTATATCTTTTTCACTTTTACCTGAAAAATAATCAAAATCACGAATCGGCATACTGTTTCCAACCATAATATTTGAACCATTCGGTATGATGCTCAGAAGTTTCTCTATTATCCCGGATTCATTAGGAAATTTTGAGTTGGAAATTATTTTTGTTTTTAATTCCTCAATACTTTTATCAAGTAGCCGAAGTTTTTCTGTCCATTTATTTTCAGGTATTGAATCAGAATTATTTTTAAATGATCTCAAAATTTCGGTACAAAAATCAACCGGATTTATTTTAATGGACGCAATTGATTTGTTTGCGGGATCAAACCAATCGCCATATTCATTAATCATATATCTTGGCACATTTTGGTTTGCAAGAAAATCCTCCAAACTTTTAGATGTTAGAATTCTACCAAATTGAAGGATGAAATCAGGTTTTACAATTTTAGAAATTTCCCTTGACCTCAACATAGCATCATAATTAATTATTATGTTTTCTTTATCAACTAAACCAAAGCGTAAGTTTGATGCGACATCAGCAAATATGGGGTAATTCATTAAAGAAGATAACGTGCTAATTTGGGCTGCGAATTGATTATCATTTCTCTCGGGACCCACAATCAATAGAACTTTTTTCTTAGTCCTAAGCAACTTTAATATTTGGGTTATTTGACTATTTCTTTTCATTAATCCAGTTGCATGATTTACAAAAGTAGTTTCAACATTTTCTAATTGAACTAATAATTTAGGATTGATATTATCTGTAATTGAATCAGGTTCAAATGGTTTTTCAAATGGAAAATTAATGTGAACAGGACCTTTATCTGTTATAGAGGAAATCTTTACAGCGTCATTGGTTATCTTTTTAAGTAAACTAAATTTTTCAAAAGACAATTCCGGCAAATCCAAATCGAAATATTGACGGATATGATTCTTATACAGATTTTGTTGATTGATCGTTTGGTTAGCACCTAAAAATCTTAATTTACCGGGTCTGTCTGCTGTACATATAATCAAAGGGATTCTTTGTTGAAAAGCCTCTATTATTGCAGGGTAGAGTTCAGCTGTTGCTGTTCCGGAAGTACAAACAACAACGACAGGTTTCATAATAGTACGCGCAAGACCAATTGCAAAAAATCCGGAAACGCGCTCGTCAATATGTACGTAAGTTTTTATATTTTTATTTATCGCAAAGGAATATGTCAACGGAGTATTTCTTGAACCGGGTGAAATGCAAACATGTTGAATACCAAGTTTAACTAATTCATCAACGAATATTGAAGTCCAAAGTATATTGCGGTTTACCTTCATTATGAAAAAATTGAAAGGAGAGTATTAAATTTTAAATTTGTCTCTTCAAATTCAGTTTCATGTTTCGAAGCATCAACAATTCCACAACCGGCAAAAGCAGTAAGTTTTTTTTCGTTTATAACACCGGATCTAATCGCAACTGCAAAATCGCAAGAATTATTTAAGTTAAACCACCCAATAATTCCGGAATATAAGCCTCTTCGGTGTTCCTCGATTTTTTTTATTATTGTTTGAGCGGCTTCTTTGGGTGTACCGCATACCGCAGGGGTAGGGAAGAATTTTTCTAAAAGTGAAAAGACAGAAGTATTACTTTTTAACGAACCTTCTATTGGTGTCCAAATATGCTGGATGGTTGTTAATTTCTTAACTTTTAATTCTGGATCAAATTTTAATTCAGTACAAAATTCTTTTAAAACAGTTGTAATAAAATCTACGACTGTAGAATGTTCGTTCTTTTCTTTTTCGGATGTTAGAAGTTCAACTTCAAAATTAGAGTCGACAGAAGTATCGGAAGATCGGGGAGCGCTGCCCGCTAATGCCTCGGTGTAAATTGTTTTATCTTTTATTGAAAACAACATTTCCGGAGAAGCTCCAAAGAAAATTTGATTAGACTGTTTGAATAAATAAATCAAACTCTCATTATGTTTTTCAATTAAACTATTTATTAACTGATAGACTGTTGGTTTTTCAACCAGAACAATTTCAATCCTTCTTGATAATACAACTTTTACAGCGTCATTGTTATTTATCAAATCCTTAATCTCATTTACTTGTTGAGACCACTTTTTCTTTTCTTTGGGTGTATTGCCGTTTATTATTCTAACTTTAGGTAATTTATACTCGGTCGGTAGTTCGATATTTACTAATTGATTTAAATAAAATCTTAATTTCTTCTGATGGGTTGAGGGAGAAAATGAAACATCATAAAGCGCATTAAAAATCAAATAGACTTTTTGATTATTGAAGTATACAAGTAATTCAGGGATATGCCAAACAGAGTCTTCAAATTGACTCCAAACATCATCGCTATGTTCTACTGTAAACTTCATTCCCCCAACAAACAGCGGGAAATTGTAGTTTGAATAATTTTCAATATTACTAGAAATGAATGGGAAATTACTCTTTAGTTTCTTTTCGATTCGAGCGAAACGTTCTTTACCATTCTCTTTAATGGAAAAAATAGAATTGAACGCACAGAGTTGATAATTATCGGAATTGTTTTTAAAGAAAAAGGATTTTTCAACACCATCTAAAAGATAGATTGCTTTTGCAAAAACTGAATCAATCGGAAACTCAAAAACATAACTTAATATGCTGCTGATGCTTTGATTCTTTTTAAAAGTTGATACTTTAGCTGTTAAAAAGTCCGAATAACCGGATAATACTTTATTTATTAATTCTTCCATCAAGTTCTAGATTATTTACTATAATAATATAATTTTTAGCCGAAAAGTTTCCAAAAGGAAGTAAAACATTTACCAATGTTATACATGCAAAATCATCTTGAGTTTTAATCAAGAAAACAGGGTTGAAAAATAAGACATTTATAGTTAGGTTTCATAGGGAATTTTAAGATTACTTTTAGGGGAAAAAATGAAAACCGGCTTTATAAATAAGCTTGGTCTTAAACTAATCATCGCAATTACTTCGGTTCTTCTATTAAACCAATTGTTTTTCACATACTACAATATTTCTACTCTGAAATCCGACTTAATAAAAACTTCTGAACAAAATGCATCGAATATTAGTGATATCATAAAAAAATCTGCCCGCTATTCCATGCAGTTGAACAGACCGGAAGACATTGAACAGATAATCAATACTATCAGCACTGAAAAGGGGATAGAGAAGATTTATATTTACAATAAATCAGGTATGGTTAGTTATTCGTCAGAAGTTGGAAGTGTCGGAAAATTTATTGATTTGACTTCGAAAGCTTGTGTAACATGTCACTATCCTGGGGCAGAACCCCTTGTTAATCCTAAGTCAAATATGATTTATGATCTAATCAATGAAAAGGGAGAAAGTAACCTAAGACTTATCAATCCTATTTATAATGAACCTGATTGTTATTCTGCACCATGTCATGCACACGATGAAAGAACAAAAGTGCTGGGTGTACTTGATGTAACGATTAAAACGCATCCGATGGAGGAGATTGTCAAAACGAATACGAATAGTATTTTGTTTAATTCCTTATTTATGACTCTAATAATTGGAAGTATCAGCGGACTATTCATAACATTTCTTATCAACCGTCCTCTAAAAAAAATATCAAAAGGCATTCAGGCAATTTCAGACGGAAAATTGAATTATAAAATTCACATTCCGTCGAATGATGAACTTGGAGTAATGGCAAATCAATTTAATACAATGGCTGAAAAATTAGATAAAGCTTACTGGGAAATTCAAAATTGGACTGAGACATTGAATGATAAAGTAGATCAGAAGAATGAAGAATTGAAATACGTTTATCAACAGATATTACAAATCGAAAAATTAGCATCACTCGGAAAACTTTCGGCAATTGTTGCACATGAATTAAACAATCCATTAGAAGGAATTCTGACGTACAGTAAATTAATTTCAAGAAAATTGAGCAGTTTTGATTCACCGGAGAAATATACTGAACTAATAAAGTTTTTAGATTTAATTTCGCATGAATCCGCAAGGTGTGGAACAATAGTAAAAGATTTACTTGTCTTTTCGCATAAGGGTGAAGAGGTTATGGCCGAGTGTGATTTAAATTTGATTATTGAACGTACAATCGCTTTGATTTTCCCTCACTTAAAGAATAATAAAATTATTATCAAAACTGAATTAAATCATTCTAATACAAAATTAATATGTGATGGACAAAAGATTCAACAAGCCTTAATTGCTTTAATGTTGAATGGCATTGAAGCAATGAATCAAGGTGGAACCTTAGTCTTATCAACCACTTTAAGTCATGATAAAATTTTAATTAGAATTAAGGACGAAGGTCGAGGAATTTCTAATTCCGACATTCCATTTATTTTCGAACCTTTTTTCTCAACCAAAGAAGCAGGAAAAGGAACGGGACTTGGTCTCGCAGTAGTGTATGGAATTATAAATCAACATAATGGTAAAGTTGAAGTTGAAGAGACATCAACCAACGGTACAACCTTTAAAATTGTGCTGCCAATAAATAGGGACGAATTATTATGAAAGATAAAATATCAATCTGTATAGTAGACGATGAAGAAATTGTCCGTGAATCACTCTTTCACTGGTTTATTGAAGAAGGTTATTCGGTTGAGACTGCTTCTACTGGTGAGGAAGCATTAAAAAAATTTGATAAAAATAATTTCTCGCTTTTATTAGTTGATATGAAAATGCCTGGAATGAATGGGCTTGATTTGTTATCCAAAATAAAAGCTATCAGTGATGAGACAATAGTTATTCTCATTACTGCTTTCGCTTCAGTTTCAACTGCAATAAAAGCTTTGAAATGGGGGGCGTACGACTACATCACAAAACCGGTTGATCCGGTTGAATTATCTCACATTGTGCAGAATGCATTAAAATTGCAAATTGTTCACAGAGAAAATATTAAACTAAAAAAAATGGTTGACAGAATTTATGATGACAATATTTTTTTAACACATTCGGCGGTTATGACCCGGCTCTTGAATAATATAAAAAATATTGCAGCCACAGAGACCACGGTTATTCTGTGCGGTGAAAACGGTACAGGTAAAAATAGTTTGGCTAAAATGATTCACTCAAATAGTAAACAAAAATACTCAGAGTTGAAAATAATTGAGTGCATGAAAAAAAAGGAAATTGAAAGCGATACAACCCTACTATTTTCAGACATTACATTTTTTTATGCTGAGAAGATTGAGGAATTATTATTCGATTTGGACGGAGGAAGTATATTTTTCAATAATATTGAAATGCTCACTATTGATGAACAAGATAAATTATTTGTGGTTCTGCAAAAATTCTTAAAACCCGATGGAGATAGTGCTTTTAACCTTCGAATAATTGCTTCTTGTAATCTCAATATTGAAGCTCTGGTTGTGGATAATAAATTTAGCGATACTCTATATACTTTACTGAACCCAATAATGGTTGAAATCCCCCCACTAAAAGAGCGAAATTCTGATGTGATATTATTATCAAATTTTTTTGTTGAAAGAATATCAGTAATACTTAATAAAAATATATTTAGTTTTACAGAAGAAGCACTTGAACTATTAACGAATTGCTCATGGAAAGGGAATGTAAGAGAATTAAAGAATGCAATTGAGTTTGCAGTTATCCATTGTGAGGATAACCTGATTGACGCAATACACTTGCCAACTTCCGTAACACGCTCGGTCGAAATAATTAGTGGAAGAGATCTCTCGCTCAATTCTCTTGAAAAAAATTATATAACTCATGTATTAAATGATAATGGTTGGAATATTTCTAAATGTTCGAGAATTCTTGAAATTGATAGAGTAACTTTATATAATAAAATAAATCGATATGAGATTAAACGTGAGGTCGAGAGTTAAACAATATTAAAAGTAAAGATCATCTTCGATAGTTTCCAATATCCGTAGATAACTATCATAACGGATTTCACTGATTTTACCGGATTCGACTGCATTAATAACTCCGCAATCCGGTTCATGATTATGCGTACATGAATTATACTTGCATAAAGGAATGAATTCTTTAAACTCCAGGAAATAGTGAGATAAATCTTCTTTGCGAATTCCGTAAGGATCAATTTCTCTTATGCCGGGTGTGTCAATAATAAAAGTTCCTGGTTCCGGCTCTAACATCGAAACGGTTACTGTTGTATGTTTTCCTTTTTGAGTAGCTGTACTAATTTCTCCAATAGCCAAATCCAAATTCGAATATAAAGCATTTAACAGAGAAGATTTTCCTACTCCTGAATGCCCCCAGAATAAATTGGTTTTTCCCCTGATCAAAAGTCTCAAATTATCAATTCCAATTTTAGTTTTTGCACTAGTATTCACTACTGTATATCCTATCTCCTCATATAGTTGACTCCAGGGGGGTAACTCATCATCAAAATCGAGGTCAATTTTATTGATTACTATTACAGTATTCAAATGAGAGCTTTCACCTGTAACTAAAAACCGATCAATTGCTTTATTATTGAAATTGGGCTGAGAGAAAGAACTTATTATAAAAAAATTATCAATGTTGGATGCAACTATTTGCTCAAGTCTTTGCCCACGATAACTTGCACCTTTAATGCGGGGAGCTTTTCTTGATAAATAATTACCTCTTTTTTGAATAGTATGAATAACCCCTGTACCATCTGCATTGTGCGAAAAGATTACTCTATCCCCCACAACAGCTATATCGGTTTGAAAGAGTTTATCCTTTTTTAGATTAAATTCTTTTTTAAACTTCCCACGCATAGAGCAACGAATTTCTCTACGATGTTTATCATCGATTACATAAACATCTTTGCTCTCTATACGGCAAATAGTTCCGTCATTATTCATATTTACTTATTTTTTATAATTAAAAATCATAACAAGGTTTAAAATTAAAAAGGGAATGAACTTAATCAAAATTCATTCCCTAATATTCTTAAATCAATGTTGTTAGAATCGATAAGAGAAGGATAACATTAATTTGTCTATACTGATTTTTTGAAAAGTTCTAGAGAGATTATAGCCGTAATTATCACCATAATCTTGCCACCAACCGTGTACATAAGCTAAATCAACGGATATAGTTTCATCAACTAAAAATCCTGCACCTCCGGTTACAAATTTTCTATTAAAATCAGACGGATCATTTTTATATGCAGATTGCTGTGTAAAATAGCCGCCTCTTACTCGAAGTCCGATTAATGGGAAAGTATATTCTAATCCAACATTGTAATTTACTGCTGTTCCTAATAAATTTTTAATTTCTTTGTTCATTTCCACAATATCTCTTTGCGGGATATTACGTGGATTACTGAATTCAGACTGTGAATAATCTGTTAACGATATTTCACCTGAAGCTAAAAACCCCATATAATTAAATGATGCACCTGTACTAAGAACAAACGGTGTGAGAATATCATATTCAACTATTGTTTCATAATCCTCCGGGTTTGGAAGATATACGGTGTTAGTCGCAAATTGACTATAAGCATCTACCGAGTATTTCTCTTTTATAGTGTATGATTTTGGAAATTGTAATGTGGCCCCTACTCTTGCTATTTTATTTAACTGATAAAGGAGACCGATTTTCAGATCCCAACCGCTTATATCCCAATTTAAAAGACTGTTCATATATAAAGTTTGGAATCCTTTTGTTGCGGGAATAGTAGGATCTGTTAACACATTTTGATAAAGACGCAAAATATCTTCTTCGTAATAATCATATGATGAAGAAAATTCACCCGAAATAATATTTAGAGTTCCACCAACAAAAAGATTCTTATAAATTTCAACGGCTGTACTCAAAGCCCATGTTTGAACAGAACCTGAATTCAATCGCAATCCATTTTGCTTTAATTTTCCGTTAATATTTGTTGAATCGTATAAATAATTATTTGATTGGTCATATACAGGGAAACTTAACATTAAGTCATATATCAAATCACTATTTCGGTTTGTGAGATATTGAATTCTTGAATTACTCCCCGGATTGTAACCATCAAAATTTAATGCAGAAGTGAAGTTTGAATTTTGATTATAGGCAATACCAAATACCAAACTTCCTTGCAAAGTAGGGAAAGGGAACACAAAAGCGAATTGATTGATCTGCGTAGAACTATTTGAATAATCAGTTGTATTATCAAACAATGTAGCTGAATTATTAAATCTGTAATAATCAATACCTCCTGAGAATTCCATTCTTTTAACTAATCCAAGACCAGCCGGATTAAAGTAGGATGCTGAAGCATCATCACTAACACCAACATAACTATTTCCCATTCCAAGTGCTCTTCCACCAACACCTAATCCGGGAAAAGTAAGTCTTAGGACATCATTTGTATTTTGCGAGAATACGGATGTAGAAATAATTATAAAAATTCCGAATAATTTAACAGCTATATTTTTTAACATTATTTATCTCCTTTTTGGTTCTGATGATCTTTCACCATCACCTCTGGTTTGGCGTGCATCATTAGTTTTAGTAGATTCACGTTTGGTGGAAGTTCGCTCGTTAGTAGTCGAATCTTTACTATTTGTGCGTGAATCAGAATTTGAACCGGAAGTTGTTGTTGTAGAAGATGATCCCGATGAATTCCGAGAAGGAGGGGATACAGAATTATTTTCTCTGCCGGCTGAGTTTCTTCCCCCAATTGATTCACGCAGTGATTCAACACTTTTATTCTGTTCTGAAGACGAAGGTTCAACTTTGAATGCGGATGGAGGAGATATTGAATACCACCAGGGGACATTATAATAACTTGAATAACGTCCGTAATAATCAACTTCTTCATAATAAGTAGGAGTTGTTATTGAATTATCTTCCCTTGGGAACTCCATCGTCATTGGATCCCAAATAACAGTATAACATCCTTGCAGTATAAAAGAAGAAACAATCAATGTTACTAAGTATTTAAACATAAGAATTACCTCGTCCTTTTTCCTGAATTTGAGCTGCCATTGTTGCTACTCCCTCTATCACTTGATCTTGATGGAGCGCTTGAAGAACTTGAGCTTCCACTATTTCGTGATGGAGCTGAATAACGCCTTTCCTCGCGTGGTTGCCTTGATTCTCTCGTTGATTCTCTTTTAGGCGTCTCCACAGTTGGTTTACGTTTATTGGACTCATTCTCCTTCACATTTTCACGCTTTCTTGTTTCAGGTGATTTTCTGGTTGGAGACTTCTTCTCATCTGTATTTGTTCGTCGATTTGGGACCACTTCCCTTGTTCTTCCTTCATTTGTTGAAGTCCTTCTCTCTTCATATACTTGTCTTTTCTCACGGTCACGTTTTTCAATATTAACATTTGTTCTTTTTTCAGAAGGAGTTCTTGCTATACCATTTCGATCTCTTGAAACATTAATTCGATCTTCATCGCGTCTAATTGAATTTGGAGAACGTTCCCTGTTCATTGATGAATTAATAACATCCCTTGTCCCATAAGAAGAGGATGGTCGGTTTCTGACACCTTCACCATTTCTTAAATTTGCCAAAGTACGTGTTCTGGTTTTGGTAGTTGGTGAGTATGAATAAGAACCTCCCCACCAGTATGGATTATAATCGTAATAGGAATAGAATGGAACGTAAAAACCATATGTGATATAAGGTGTATAACACCAGTTCCAGCTCCAAAATGGATCCCAAAAGTAGTTGTCATAATACCCATAATTATATCCGATATAAATGGAAGGGTAATGATGTCTAAAAAATCTTCTATATGGTGAATAATATGAGCTGCCGATATAATAATTGTTTATATCTTGTCCCTCATCTTCAACATACTCCGAAGATTCAGAATATGAATCTTCATCTTCATATTTTGAATCATCGTAAGATTCAGTTTGAACGGCTTGACGGCGGTAATCTTTTACAGCAAGTTGTGTATAACAACCGGTAAAAAACACGGCGAGAAGAATTAAAAGAATACATTTCATAGAATTAGTACTTTTCATTTTTAACCTCACTTTTGTAAGGGAGACTATTCAAAAATTGTTCCAAAATTAGCTTTGCAAAATTTGAATAAATTCAATTTTTCTTTTGCAAGGTGTCCAAAATTCTACCAATAATGTATCCTATTTAGTACATAGAATGGAGAATATTTAATTGACTTAAATATAAATACTTTTAGGTTTATTAGTAAGTGAAAAGGGAGTGAAAAAATAAGAATTAATTTAAGAGAGTTTTTTTAAGAAAAAATCTATTTTCTGTGATACTTCTGCCATATCAATTGGTTTGTAAAAGATGGCATTAACTATTTTTTTTAATTCATGTTCGGTTTCTTTGTATTTGATTGTATAAACATAAGTTAATATAATCGGAGTATGTTTTTCTGAAGCAGAAATTTTTTTACAAAGTGAATTAACCTTCAAAGTAGGTTCAGAATCAATTACGAGAAGATCAAAATTTGAGTTCTGAAGAATGTTCTCAAAAGTCTCTAAACTTGTAGTGGTAGTGACAGTGTATTTGTCATTGAAAAACATCAATAGACTGGCACAGAAATTTAGATCAGGACTAAAAAAAAGAATATTACGCATCAATTCCCAATTTTAATTTAGATTACTGAACTTATGGAAACAACATCTAAATCTAAAAATGTGCCAAAAGAGAAAAATGCTTAAAACTAATCATTTTGTTAGTTTTTACTAAGTAAATTAAAATCCCTTTATCAAATAACTTCAGAAAATTCCCATGATTGGAAATTTTTTTTATAAGATATGAAAACCTTATACCTCAATACCAAGTTCTTTAATTTTTCGATATAAAGTTGAAAGTCCTAAATTTAACAATTTCGCAGTTTTCTCTTTATCAAATCCGTTAGCTTCAAGAGTTTTTAGGATATATTCCCGTTCAATTTTTCTAACGAAATCTTCTAAGGCTCCGGGTTTGTCGGGTAATTGTATTTCGTTTGCGTTCATATAAATATATGTTGGCAGATCTTCAAGTCCTATAAAGTCTTTCTTACAGAAAATAACAGAGCGTTCAATAATATTCTCTAATTCTCTAATTTCGCCTCTCCATTCATAATTCATTAGAGCACGGCTTGCATTTTCATCTATTCCTTTAATGCCTTTTCCCATTTCGGTTCGGTATTTGTGAACGAAATGATCTGCAAGAAATGGGATATCTTCCTTGCGTTCTTTTAAGGAAGGAAGATGAACTTCAACAACATTCAATCGATAGAATAAATCTTCTCTGAATCTTCCGTCATCAATTTCTGTCATAAGGTTTCTATTTGTGGAAGCGAGAAATCGGACATCTATCGGTATTGAGTAGGTTGTGCCGACAGGAGTTAATTCTTTTTCTTGAAGCACCCTCAACAATTTTACTTGAAGCTGAAGGGGCATTTCACTAATTTCATCAAGGAATAAAGTTCCGCCATCAGCAGCTTTGAGGAAACCTTCTTTATCTGAAATTGCACCGGTGAAAGAACCTCTTTTGTGTCCGAATAATTCACTTTCAATTAAGTTCTCTGAAATTGCTCCACAATTAACAGCGACAAAAGATTTATTCTTTCTTTTACTATTCTGATGAATTGCACGCGCCACAAGTTCCTTTCCTGTACCGCTATTTCCCGTAATTAAGACTGTGCTGTCGGTTTCGGCAACTGTTTCAATCATTTCGAATATTTTCATCATCGAATTACTTTTCCCCACCAGCCGGGAAAAATCATAATTCCTCATGAACTCTTTTTTTAGAATTAAATTTTCACTGATGATTTTTTTTGTTTCAATTATCTTTTTGACTTTAAAAATAAGTTCATCAAATTCAATTGGTTTTAGTAAATAATCGCTTGCCCCCGAGCGCAATGCCTTTATTGCTGTATCAAGTGAACCATAAGCTGTTATAACAATAAATGCTGTTTGAGTATTGAATGAACTAACTTTTTCAAGAAGTTCAATCCCTCGCATAACCGGCATTTCAATGTCAGTAATCACAATGTCGAAATAGTTTTCTATTATTTTATCGAAAGCGATCTTTCCGTTGGGGGCTTCCTCAACAATGTAACCTTCTTTATTTAAAATAAAAGAGAGTGATTCTCTAATTATATCTTCATCATCTACAACTAAAATTTTGTATGGCATTATTTCCCTTTAATATATTGGATTTAGCGGAAGCATAATTTTAAAAATTGTTCCAGCATTATTATTGTTTTCAACGGTAATATCCCCATGAAAACTCTTTATTATTCCGTAGCTTACCCATAAGCCAAGTCCGGTTCCTTTACCTTCTTTTTTTGTAGTAAAGAAAGGTTCAAATATTTTTGAAATGTGATCTTCTTTAATTCCGGCTCCATTATCCTTAAAAATCAAAATTAAAAATTCTTGATTTTTTCTTGAAGATACGCAAATCTCCCCGCTAAAGTTGTCAGAATTCCGGGTTTGCTTTTCAAAAATGGCATCAACAGCATTTATTAGAATATTCACAAAAACCTGTTGAACCTGGTCAGCAACTAATGGAAGAAGTGCAAGCGAATTATCCGGATCAAAAAGGAAATCAATATTTTTAGCTTTTTTGCCAACCCTCACAATTTCAATTGCTTCTTTTATTGTTTCATTAATATTGGTAAGCTGTAACTCATAATTCGAGGGGCGCGAAAAATCAACCAGGTCTCTAATAATTTTCGAAATTCTGGTCACCTGTTTTTTAACAAGTTCAAGTTTTTCTTTAATAAATTCATCGTTAGTTTGACGCAGAACAATTTGAACAAGTGCTGAAATTGATGCAAGCGGATTGCCAACTTCATGAGCAACACCTGCAGCAAGTGTTCCGATACTTTCCATTTTTTGTGTGTGGATTAATTGTTTTTCTAGGTTTCTTTTCTCAGTAAGGTCACGATGAATTCCAAAATACCCGACTACTTTTTTTTCATTGTCTAAAATAGGGGAAATAAGAAGTTGTGTGTAAAATGGTTCACCGTCACGTTTTTTATTTTCAACTTCACCTACCCATACTTTCCCAGATTGAATTGATTCCCACATTTTATCCCAATACTTAGATGAATGCTTACCACTACTGAAAATTTTGGGTGATTTACCGAGTAATTCTTCTTTTGGAAATCCGCAGGCTTTTTCGAATGCCGGATTTACATAAACCATTTTACCTTGTAAATCAGTTATTTGAAGCGGGTTTACTGTATTTTCTGCAACATAATAGAATCTTAATAAATCAATATCTTTTTTCTTTTCAATTGTCATGTCTTTTGCAACAATAAGAATAGAACGATTTTTTTTATTTGGAATTTTGTAAGAAGAAATAAATAAATCTGCTTCAATAATTTCGGTATCGTTCCTTATGAACATACATTTTAAGGATTTCGTCTCTTCTTTTTCTAATGATCTGATTACTGCATGTTCAACCCTTAATACAGAAGGAGGGTATAGAAGAGTGTAAAAATCCTTTCCCTTAATCTCATCGATTTGATAACCGAGCTTTTCAGTCACTTGATTATTTACTTCTTGAATTTTTCCAAATTCATCCAGAAGAAAATATAAATCGGGTAGAATATTGAAGACTTCAAAAACAACTGTAGATGACTTAGTCATTAAAAATGAACTGCCTCTCTTAAATTAAATGCAAGAATAAAAGTAACAAAAATGAACAAGTGAAAAAATGTAAGAAAATTAGGAGGATTTCTTAAACTTCTTTATTGATGTAATACATTGTAAAATCGTGATTCCATTTTGTTTTAAAGTTTCTATGTGGAAAGCATTCAAATCTATCTTTAATTAGTTCATAGGTTGTCTCAGAAATATTGATTTTCCCGGGATCGCATTCTCTTTCCATAAAGCTGGCAACATTTACGGTATCACCCCAAACATCGTAAGAAAATTTATGCAAACCTACTATTCCTGCAATTACTTTACCACTGTTGATTCCGATTCGCATGTTCCATTTAACTGATGATATTTTATTCCGTTCTTTTAAGAAATTTTGCATTTCGATTGCTGCTTTAACAACCCTTACTGCATGATCGGTAGACTCAGTTGGTATGCCTCCAGCAATCATGTATGAATCACCGATTGTTTTGAGTTTTTCAATTTTGTTAGAAGTAGTTATTCTATCGAAGTTCTCAAAAATGTCATTTAACTCTTTGATTAGAATATCCGGTTCAAGTTGATTTGAAGTTGTAGTAAAGTCCTGAAAATCACTAAATAAAATAGTGGCACATTTATATTTTTTTGGCTGTACATGTCCGGTCTCTTTTAATTCGGGTATTAAAACTTCCGGAATAATACTTTTAATCAGCTCTTCTGATTTGGACTGTTCGAACCTCAATTCTTGAGTTCTTTCATTAACCATCTTTTCAAGATAAATATTTCTATTTTCAACAACTTTAATGCTTCTTTTATAATAAATTAAGCCGATGGCTATCAGTAATAAAACGACCAATATTCGAAACCAAATTGTATTCCAAAAAGGGGGATATATAATGAATGTTAAAGCAGCCGGAACTGGACTTTTAAGACCATTTTCACTAATAGCATACACCTCAAAAAGATATTCACCTGGAGGAATAAATGAGAAATTGACTTGTCGGGATTTAGTTGAAGTCCAATTATCCTGAATATTATTTAACCGATATCTATACGAAATTTTATCGGAATTATTGAATGCAATTCCACTAAAATCAATTGTTATATGATTTTCTGAATGATCTAATTCAATTGAGGAAGTGAAATCTATTTCAGAGTTAATCACTGCAACCTTAGTAATGTGTATAGGTGGAGGTGTTGTATTTTGGTTTTCAACATTTGGATCGAATCTTACTAATCCTTTATTTGTTCCAAACCATAATATTCCGCTTGGATCTTTGTGAGAAGAGTTAAACATAAAATGATTGGTTGGCAAGCCATCATATGTTTTGTAGACACTAAATTTTTTTCCATCAAATTTATTCAATCCTTTGTCTGTTCCAATCCAGTAAAATCCCTTGTCACACTTAAGCATCAAATAACATTCATTACTGGATAATCCATCGCTCATTAAATACTGTTTAAAAATACCATTCTTATACTTTATTAATCCTGCCCCTTGAGTAGCAATCCAAACAGTTCCATCGTCATCTACGTGTAATGATTGAAGTGGATGATCTTTAATATAAATTGAGTCTGTAATTTTGGTAAAAATATTGTTGTGGTATTTAACTAACACTCCTTCCGAAGTTCCAATCCAAAGGATTCCTGACTTTTCTTCAAAAAAACCATTCGCCTGAATATCCAATACTTGAGTAGTTGAATCAAATTTAATTTTAGAATCACTATTTATCATATAGGTTTTGGAATCATTATTAGTTCCGATCCAAATGTTGTTTTTTGAATCTATAAAGAGTGCATTGATTCTAGTAGTACCTGCAACTTTACCCAGCAAATTTAATTTTTCATCTTTATAACTAAATAATTCAGCTGGACTCGCCATAAAAATATTACCTTGATTATCAACTTTAATTCTTTGAATAAAATTTCGACTCACATTTAGTTTAACTTCCTTGAAAGAATTCGATTTAGGATTGAAAATATTTAATCCATTCAGGGTACTAAGATAAAGATTGCCAATATGATCACCCAAAATGTTGGTTATTATTTCAGAACTCAAACCACTACTTTTATTGTAAAAAGAAAAAGCTGGCGGTGGTATTTTGACGAGTCCATCTTCGTATGTCCCAAGCCAAGTATTACCCTCAAAATCAGAAAAAATAGATAAAATTGTGCTTGAAGGGATTCCATTTACTTCCGAGTATTTGGTAAACTTACCATTCGAAAATCGACATAAACCAATTTTGGTTCCTACCCAAATATTGTTGTGTTTATCGATATGCAAACTTGTACTTCCGGCATCAATTAATCCATCCTTAATCGAATATATGGTTGTTTTTTTGAAGTCATATTTAATCAATACTCTATAATGTGAATTACCTGTTAACCAAATATTGTTCTCAGAATCAACTATCATGTACTTCAAATGTTGAAATTGAATTTTGGAATCCATTTCAAGTTTCGATACATTTTTCCCGTCGAAAAAAGAAATACCGGATTTTGTCAGGAATAAAATTTTATTGTTATTCGCTTTTGCAATAGTTATGATAAATTCATCGGGAAGTCCATTTTTAGAATTGTAGTATTTAATTGAATTATCAGGTCGTATAACAGCAAGTCCCTCTGCTTTTATTTTCGTCCAGATATTTCCTGAATCATCCTCGATAATATCCCAGATCGGATAACTCCTAAAACCATTTGTACTATCAAAATTTGTGAACTTACCGTTTTTGTATTTTGAAAGACCAGCATAAGTTCCAAACCAAACATTCCCTTTGGAATCTGCAAATGAAGAAATTACGACTCGATCGACTAAACCGTCTTTTACATAAAAGTTTTTAAAGTTTACACCATCATATCTGTTTACACCGTTAAGAGTACTTACCCATAAATAACCATCTTTGTCCTGTGTAACAGATGTGACTATCGAATTGGTCAGATTTTCGTCTGTAGAATAGCGCTTAACATTAAGGATTTGTGAGTGATTGAATTGATAAGAGTAAAACAATATTTGGAGTAATATGAGAAGTAGAAATCGATGTCTCCGGACTCTTCTAAAATTAGTAAACTCATCTTTTTGCATAAGTATTTTAATATTTAAATAATAAACAACAATTTAATACCATATAAGTGAAAAAAGAAGAGAAGATGTCCTGAATTATAATAATTCGTTGAGTAGGGATTTAAAATTTTGGAATTGTGAATCCAATTTTATTGAAGTTTTTACTTTTCTCAAACTTTGTTCTAACCGCTCAGGGAGTTTAACTTTTACTCCTAAACTATCTTGAACAGTAGTTTGAAATTTTCCTGGATGAGCAGTTGAAAGAATTATTTTATTCGCCTTTACTCTTTGATTTAGACTTTCAAATTTTCTTATACCGAGGAATCCTATTGCTGTATGCGGGCAGATTTGATAGTTATACATTTGATATACATCTTTAATGCATTTAGTAGTTTCATCATCACTAAATGAATGAGCTGAAATATCTTTAGTAATACTTTTAAAATTGTTTTGATAGAGGTTTTTAATTCGTGCAATATTACTCGGATTTCCCACATCCATTGCGTTTGACAAGGTTGCGACAGCATCCTTGGGAGTAAATATTCCTGTCTCTAAATATGAATTAAATGTTTTGTTTACATTTAGACTTGAGATAAATTTTGTTACGGGTAAACCTATTTTTTTCGCAAACAAGCCCGCTGTTAAATTTCCAAGATTTCCACTCGGGACAGAAAAATAGAGTGGTAAACCTTTTTCATCTAATTGTGAATAAGCCCTAAAATAATAAAAAATTTGAGGAATTAGTCTACCAATATTTATTGAATTAGCTGAAGTCAATCGAAGTTTATTTTTTAATTGAATATCGTTGAAAGCTGATTTTACAAGGGATTGACAATCGTCAAAAGTACCATCTACTTCAATTGCAATTATATTTCCACCCAAAGTTGTTAATTGTTGTTCCTGTATTTTACTAACTTTTCCGGATGGATAAAGCAACACAACTTTAACACCATCGACATTAAGAAAAGCATTTGCAACTGCACTTCCGGTATCCCCTGAAGTTGCAACTAGAATAGCAATATCTTTGTTATTTTTTTTTGAATAATAAGATTGAAACTTCGATAAAAATAGTGCTCCGAAATCTTTGAAAGCTAATGTTGGACCGTGAAAGAGTTCGAGAACAAAAATATTTTCATCCAGTTGAATTAATGGTGAGTCAAAATCAAACAAATTTTTAGTCAGTTTCAAAAGATTTGATTCATCAATCTCTTCAATAAAAAGTTTCGATATATTAAACGCAATTTGGTTTAGCGAAAAACTCTCGTCAATTTCAGAATAAACTGGTAAAAAACCTGGCATAAATAAACCACCATCCGGAGCAATACCAAGTTCGAAGGATTCTTGAAAGGAAAATGATTTCTTTGGGTTATTAGTAGAGTAGAATTTCATTATTATCCCAAAATTTTTGGACCGTATAAGTTAATTCCGCTTATATAAATATCACCTTCAATTTTGGCTGATTGAAATAAAACTTTTTTCATAATATTTCCGATTTTGAGTGCATCCAGTTTGGTTCTACTCAATGCGAATAATGATGGACCGGAACCTGATATTCCAAAACCAAATGCATCATACATCTTAACGGCTTCTTTTATCTGATCATAACCCGGGATTAATTTCGATCTTACAGGTTCTGCGAAATTATCAGTGATACTTCGTCTAACTAAATCATAATCTCTTTTCATTAGTCCGGCAACCAATCCTGCTGTGTTTCCCCATTGCTTTATCGCGTTTTGAGTTTTTATAGTATCCGGTAATATACTTCTTGCATAGGCTGTATTTATTTCAATGTGAGGGTGAAGAATTGTACAATAAAAATCTTTTGGAATTGGGATAGAAATAATATCAACAGGGTCATTACTTCTTATTAAAATAAAACCACCAAATAGTGCCGGTGCAACATTATCAGCATGAACAATTTTCCCGGAAGAAATTCTTTCCCCCTCCAATGCGAAGGGGAGTAGCTCATGAGTAGTTACAGGTTTCTTCAATATACTATTTAAAGCATAAATTCCTGCAACTGCACTTGCAGCACTTGAACCAAGTCCACTGCCTAATGGCATTTTTTTGTGCAATTCAATTTCAACTCCAAATTCTAAGTTGAGTTTTTCCATCATTGTGGTAAGCGCTACGGTACAAGTGTTTTTGGAAACCGCTGTAGGGAGTTTTCCCTTATCACCGGTGATCTTAACAAGTCGAACTCCTTTTCTATTGGTAACTCTAAGTATTACTTCATCACCAGGCTCATCAAGAGCAAATCCGAATATATCAAAACCACAACCGATGTTTGAAACAGTTGCAGGAGCAAAAACCCTTATTTCGCTAATTCCGTTAAGTTGATCATTCATCTTATGTATTCCTTTGCAACAAGAAGTTCGGCGCATAGAATTGCTCCTCCAGCTGCCCCTCTGATTGTATTGTGAGATAAAATTGAAAACTTGTAATCAAAAATTGAACACTCCCTTAATCTTCCAATTGAAACAGCCATACCTTTATCAAGATTTCTATGTAACCGCGGTTGTGGAAATCTTTCATCGTAAAAATAATGAATTGGTTTTATTGGTGCGCTTGGTAAATTTAATTTCTGAGGTGATGAAGAAAAATTTTCCCATGCAGAAATTATATCTCCAATTTCAGGTTTAGTTCTAAATTTTATTTGGACTGATTCCAAATGACCATCAATTACAGCAACACGATTACATTGGGCACTTATTTTAATTTCAGCAAATTCTATTCGACCATTTTTGAGTTTACCAAAAATCTTTTTTGGTTCAAGTTCAATTTTTTCTTCCTCTCCGCTGATATAAGGAATTACATTATCAATAATATCTAAAGAGGAAACTCCCGGATAACCGGCACCTGATAACGCCTGTAAAGTAACTACATTAACCGCCTCAATCTCAAAATTATCGAACAACGGTTTCAGTGCAATTGCTAATCCGATAGTTGAACAATTTGGATTAGTGATAATTCCACCTCCACCAAATTTTTGAGTTGAAAGTAATTCTATATGGTCGGCGTTGACTTCGGGAATCAACAAAGGTACATCACTATCAAATCGATGGATTTTTGAATTAGAAATTACCAGATAATTATTTTTAGCAAAATTTTCTTCAATTTCTCCGGCAACACTTGAATCGAGTCCAGAAAAAACAATTTTGCAATTAAGGTTTGGTTCACATTTGTCTATTATCATTTCGGACAAATTATCTGGAATTGGAGTTGGAAGAATCCAATTTACAACTTCACCATATTTCTTTCCTGCTGATCTATCAGAGGCAGCTAAAGAAGTTATATAAAAATATGGATGGTTTTCGAGTAATTGGATAAACTTCTGACCAACGCTGCCAGTCGCTCCCAAAATTGAAACGGGAATTTTTTTCATCTACATCTCATATTAATTCATTTTTGAAATAGTTTTTAAAATATCAGCATAAACACCGGAAGCAGTCAATTTACCACCCGCACCTGGTCCCCGAATTATTAACGGTTTTTCACCAAAATATTCTGTATAAAACACAAATAGACTTTCAGAGTCAACTAATTGGGCTGCTGGGTGAGTGTTGGGAACTTCTTCTAATTTAAGCTGGGCATTTTCACCATCAAATTTTGCAATATATCGGAGCACGTTATTATTTTTGCGAGCAGTCAACAATTTTTTTTCGAAGTACTTATCCATTTTGCGGAATTCGTCAAAAAAATGTTCAATTGATTTGGCTTTTCTTGCTGCATGTGGTACTAAGTTTTCAACTTTAATATCGCTCAGTTTAAAAGATAAACCTAATTCTCTAATAAGAATCAATAGTTTTCTTGCCGCATCAAGCCCACTAAGATCGTCTCGAGGGTCGGGTTCGGTGTAACCCTTTTGTTTTGCTAAAGAAACAATTTCTGAAAAGGGGAGCACACCATCAAATGAATTAAAAAGATAGCTTAAAGTTCCTGAATAAACACCTTCTAATCGGGTAACTTTGTCACCACTTTTTACAATATCTTTAAGAGTTGAGATGATAGGAAGGCTTGCTCCCACGTTTGTTTCGTAATTAAAATAGGATGAACCTTGTAATTCAGCTTTTCTAATTCTTGAATAAAGAGAATATTCTGAACTGTTAGCTATCTTGTTAGGGGTGACTATTGAAATTGAATTCTCCAATAAATAAGGATAACTCTTTACAAATACGTCAGTTGAGGTGGAATCTATGAAAATTTTAGCCCTTGAATCCGATTTTACAATGAAATCTATAAACCTTTTAATATCATGAAGTTGAGTCGAATTAATTAAACTTTTTTCCCAGTTTGGGAGTTCAATTTTTTCTTTAGACACAAGCATTTTCCTACTATTTAACAAACCTTTTATCGAGAGATTTATCTGATCTTTTTCATACAATGAAGAACTGGACTTGGTTATAATTTTCATTATTTCATTACCGACCAGACCTGTTGCTCCCGCGATAAACAGATCAATGTTTTTTCTCTTCTCGAAGAAAAATGCATTGTGGAGCACGTTTAGTGCCTTTACATTATCATTGGTGGAAATGACAACAGAAATATTTAATTCAGATGCTCCCTGAGCAATTGCGGAAATATTAATTCCATTTTTTCCGAGATTACTGAATACTCTCCCGGCTACTCCTGTTTTGTGCCTCATTTTTTCACCTACAATGGCAATTATGGAGTGGTTATGTTCTACAACTATTTTATCGATTAGCCCGTCTCGAATTTCATATCTTAATTCCTCATGTAAAGAAAGTACAGCTTTTTCGGATTCGACATTTTGAATTGCAAGACAAAGTGAATGTTCTGATGAAGACTGAGTAATCAAAATTATATTTATTTCATTTCGGGCAAGTGCTCCAAAAATCTTTTTTGCGATTCCCGGTACACCAACCATTCCACTCCCTTCAATTCTTAATAGAGAGACATTATCTACAGAACTTATTCCACTTATAGTATTATTATTTTTTCGTTTCTTTCTGTCAATCAAGGAACCCTTAAAATTAGGTTCGAAGGTATTTTTTATAAGGATAGGAATATTTTTCATCATTGCAGGACGCATTGTAGGTGGGTAGATAACTTTAGCACCAAAATGTGAAAGCTCCATTGCCTCTTCATAAGTAAGAAAATTTATTGGGAATGCGTCTATAACTTTTCTGGGATCGGTTGTTAACACGCCATTCACATCTGTCCATATTTCTAGTATGTCGACATTTAAGGCAGCAGCAAAAATAGAAGCTGTAAAATCTGAACCGCCTCTTCCCAAAGTAGTAGTTTCAGCATCAATTGTCTCTCCAATGAAACCTGTTATAATTTGCAGTTGAGATTTATCATAAAAATATTCTTTTATATTCTGATTGGTAATCTTAAAGTTAACTTTTGCATTACCAAAATTGGAATTTGTAACTACTAATTTTCTGCTGTCAAGAAACTCGGCTTCAATATTATTGGAAAGTAAAGTTTCGGTTAGAATGTAAGCAGAGAGTCTCTCACCAAAACTAAGGATAAAGTCCAATGTTTTCTTTGTTAATTCTTTAGTAAGATATACTCCGTAAAGAACTTCTCCGAGTTTGAGCAATTCTTCAGTTAAATACTTAATTGAGTCTGCTTTTCTTTTTTTACTAATTAAAGATTGTGCAGTTGTAATGTGTCTATCACAAATCTCTGCTAATACAATTTTGTATTTCTGATTTTGATTTGCTGCCATTTCACTGGTTTGAATTAAACTGTCAGTCATACCTTGAAAAGCAGAAACTACGACTGCAATACTTTCTTTTTGGAGCAATTTTTTCTTAATAATATCAACGACTTTATTAATATTATCAACGCTGCCTACCGAAGTACCACCAAATTTCAGAACTTTCATTTATGCCCAATGTATTTATAAAAATATTTTATTGAAGATTTTACAAAGTTAATTATAGGAGTTGGTTTAAACAAGAAGAGGGATATATTAATCTATGCTAAATATTCTATCGGTGGGTCTCTTTTTATTATAGAGTCGTGTTAATGCGTTCATTGCAATTTTAGATCCCCTAGATGCAGCCTTGCGATAATATTGTGCTGCTCTACCTTCGTTTTGAATAAAACCAAAACCCATTTCATAATAGTATCCAAGTATTATTTGAGCTAACAAGGAGCCTTTATCTTCAGCATGGACAAGATAATCAATAGATATTCCGATATTATTAAAATTTGTGAGCTGTAATGCATCTAAAAAGAGAAGTCGTGTTTTAGCTTCAATACTATTTAGCTCTGATGCTTTTTCCCACCACAGTTTGCCTTCATCGCGATCAAGCTTGCTAAGATTACCATTTATTAAAGAATACCCCAATTCTATCATGGAGGGAATGTGAGAGTTAGTTGAAGCTGATGTTAGAAGTTTTAAGGCATCGTCATCTGTTATATAAGAACGGAAACCCATCGCATGAATTCCTGCCCAGACATATTTTGCATCGAAGTTATTTTGATTAACTGCTTCTTTTAAATCCTTTATCAAATCATATTTGCTAACAAGCTGCCATAGTAGTGACGGAGAGAAAGGGCTTTCTAATCTTATTGCCATCATGTAATGCTTAGCAGCTTTAATTGGATCTTTGGAATAATATTTTCCTTTTTGATAAAGCAATCCGATAAGAGCATGTGCTTCAGGACTACCATATTCAGCATTCAATTTAATTGTATCAATGTATTTTGCAAAATCGAAATTATCGAAATTGTAATCAGTTAATGAACTGTCTACATTCAATTTGGTATGAGTTATGAACTGTTTTAGAATATCATCATCTTCGATTTGACGAATTGAATCTTGAGTTTGGGTTAAGTCAAGATAGACTAATGAACTTGAAGGTACGATTATTGGCTGATAATTATTTTTAGTAGTATCTGGTTTTGTGATTGAATCATTTGTTTGCTGAAGTTCAAAACTTGCAGGAGGATTAAAACCTGATTGCATAAATTCACTTATAACTTCGGCTGCAGGAGTGAAATCATTATCAGATGATTTTTTCAGCCAGTAATATGCAGTATTCATATCTTTACGAACAACAAGATTATCCGTATAAAAAAGTCCGTATGCATATTGAGCTTCTCGCATCCCTTTATTTGCAGCTTCTTTCATAAGTTGAAATGCATTAAATGGATTCCAATTTCCCCCAATTCCATTAAGAAGTATTAATGCATAATTATATAATGCGGGAGTGAATTTCTTTTCTGCTGCTTTCCCGATCCATTCAACTGCTTCGACTGTATCACACTCAAATCCATCCCCAAGTAAATATCGAATTCCCAGCTCGTGTTGTGCTGTAGGATCTCCCGCGTTAGCATCCTTAGTCAACATAAACCTTTGCCAAAGCTGATATGAAAAACTGTATGACGGGTAAAATCTAATTCTATCAACAGAGTTCTTTCGTTTAAAAGCTAAACTACCCGTTGAGTCCTGTGGAAATAAATCAGAATTTAAAAATACAATCAACAATAAAATAAATGAGACTAATATTCTCTTCTTCAGTTAAACTCCGTTAAATAGATTTGGATAATATTCAAACGTTACAAATTACTAATCTCATCATAAAGAATGAAATCAGTAAAAACTTTTGCACTTGTTACTACTTTAGATTATCAAAACGTACAAAAAGATTAATCCCTTTTTGCTATATTTCAAATTATTTATAAAATATTTACGGATAAAAATGCAAGAGAAGAAAAAATCGGATGTGGTTGAAAAAATAGTTTCCTTAGCTAAAAGGAGAGGCTTCGTTTTCCAATCGAGTGAAATTTATGGTGGACTTAATGGTTGCTGGGATTACGGTCCACTCGGGGTTGAATTATTAAAAAATATTAAAGAAGAGTGGTGGAAGTTCATGACCTATCGTGAAAACGTCGAAGGTCTTGATGCTTCTATTCTTATGCATCCAAAGGTATGGGAAGCTTCAGGTCATGTCGAAAATTTCAGCGATCCAATGATTGATTGCAAGCAATGTAAATCGAGGTTTAGATTGGATATTCTTGTAGAAACATTAGCTTCCAAAAAGAAAAAAAAATATCTTCAAGAATTTATAACCAAAGTTGATTCAGTCGAGTATAAAGAAAAAGTAAACGGTTTAGGAGATGATGAAAATGAAATCAACGTAATATTTAATTTAATCTTAGATGATGACTCATGTAACAAAATTTTATTGACGGAAATAAATTGTCCTCAGTGTGGAAACAAGGGAACTTTTACAGAAGCCCGTTTATTTAATTTGATGTTCAAAACATTCATCGGTCCTTTGGAAGATACTAGTTCGGTTGTTTATTTACGACCTGAAACTGCTCAGGGAATTTTTGTTAATTTTTTGAATGTACAGGGAAGTTCCAGACAAAAACTTCCATTCGGAATTGCACAAATTGGCAAAGCATTTAGAAATGAAATAAACACAAAAAATTTTCTCTTTAGAACCCGTGAGTTTGAGCAGATGGAAATGCAATTTTTTGTAAGACCATCTGATGCTCAAAAATGGTTTGACTATTGGAAATCTGAGAGATTAGAATGGTTCAAATCGCTTGGTATGACACCAAACAAACTACGCTATCACGACCATGAAAAACTTGCACATTATGCTGATGCGGCTACAGATATTGAATATGAATTTCCTTTTGGCTGGGGAGAAATTGAAGGAATTCATAACCGTACTGATTTTGATCTAAGTCGTCACGAACAATTTTCGGGTAAATCATTAAAGTATTTTGATGAAGAAGCAAAAGAGAAATTCATTCCTTTTATAATCGAAACATCAGCAGGGGCAAGCCGTTCATTTATGGCATTTTTTATTGATGCTTATTATGAAGAAGAAGTTAATGGTGAAGTTCGAGTTGTATTACGTTTCAATCCCAAAATAGCTCCAATAAAAGCAGCAATATTACCTTTAGTAAACAAAGATGGAATGCCTAAAGTTGCCAGAAAAATTGAAACCGAACTGCGAAAAAATTTCAAAGTGTTTTATGACGATAAAGGTGCTATCGGTAGACGCTATAGACGCCAGGATGAAGCAGGTACACCATATTGTTTTACTATTGATACACAAACTTTCGAAGATAATACTATTACTGTTCGTGAGAGAGATTCGATGCTTCAAGAGCGTATTTTGATTGATGAATTAAAAAATTATTTAATCCGAAAAATTATTGGATAGACAAAAGCAGTTTTAGAATAATTAAATTGCAAACGAGAAGGTGATTATGTTAAAAAAATATTTAATAATTGTATCAACAATCTTTTTAATATTTAACGGAAAATTATTTGCAAACGATGCTACTTTCGATTCCCTTGTTAATAAAGGGATTAGAGAAATTTACAATATAAAGTTTGAGGATGCAGAAGTTACATTCCGGCAAGTGATTGCAAGTTATCCGGAACATCCTGCCGGTCGTTTTTTCTTAGCCATGATTGATTGGTGGAAAATTCTCCTTGACCTCGATGAAGAAAAATATGACGATATTCTGTTTCAAAAACTTGAAGATGTGATTTTCCAATGTGATAATATTTTGGAAAAGGAACCAAAAAATGTTGATGCCCTTTTTTTCAAAGGGGGAGCAATTGGTTTTAGGGGAAGACTTCGCGCGGTGAGAGAAAGTTGGTTAAAAGCTGCTGATGATGGTCGTCAGGCTTTACCTATTGTTGAGTACGCTTATAAGCTTGATCCGGAGAATAAAGATGTTGAACTCGGATTTGGTATTTATAATTATTACGCAGATGTAATTCCTGATCGTTATCCGTTGATAAAACCTCTGATGTTTTTCTTTCCGTCAGGTGATAAGGTTAAAGGAATCCAACAATTGAATAATACTGCCAACTTCGGAAAGTACGCTAAGTTTGAAGCTAAATATTTTCTAATGACATTATATAATCAGTTTGAAAACGATCCATACAAAGCTTATGAGTATGCGTTAAGTCTAAGTCAGGAGTTTCCCGATAATCCCAATTTTCAAAGATGGCTCGGGAGATTAGCAGTTCGAAAGGGGAGTGATCTTGAATATTTCACAATCTTTTCTGATGTATTTGAGAGATGTAAAAACGGACTTCCGGGATATAATACTAAAACTGAGCGTGAAGCAGCTTATTATAAGGGAATATATTATAAAAATATAAGATCAGCAGATTCCGCAAAAGTTTATCTTGAACAATCTGAAAAACTTTCTCGTGAAATTGAAGGAAAATCACCATCCGGTTTTTTAGTTAATTCAGTTCTTTATCTTGCTTACATTGATGATTTGCAAGGTAGAAGAGAAGATGCGATATTAAAATATAAAGATGTGTTAAATATGAAAGAGTTTAGCCAATCACATTTTCATGCTAAACTCTATCTTGAAAGACCATATACTGAATAGCTTATAAGGTTGTATTTACGCCTATTCGATGTAAAGTTCCGATTTGCCCCATTGAGGAGTAGGCGTAATTGAAAATATATTCTTTAATAACAATTCCTAAACCGATATTAAATCCTGCTAATCCGGCAAATGTTCCGACTTTCAGTTCTTTTCTTTTCTGATTGTCATAACCTGCTCTAAGTCTTAAAACTTTACTAAGAGTAAACTCACCACCAATTGAAAAATTATTTAGTCTACTTATAATTCCGTCTTCACTCTCCTGAATTCTGTTAAAATCAAGGAACAATCTCAATGGGAGATGAGTCAATTTTTTTGCGAAACCAATATTCACATCAATTGGAAGACTTTCCTTAGTTGAGATGTAAGAAGATAGTTGAGCTCCTAAATTCAGAACTGAGAATGATATGTTCAATTGCTCGGAAGGTATTATATAATAAACACCTAAATCAACTGCAGCCGCTGTTGAAGAATAACTTTCGATTCCTGAATAAATAAATTTTGCATTTGCACCGTAATAAAAGTTCTCATCAATTTCTCCGGCGTAACCAATAATTAATGCTACATCATTTGCTCCATATTCACTTGAACGATTTCCAAAATCATCAGCTTTTGTGAAGGTTCCGTAATTAGCATATTTTATTGCTGCACCGAAACTCGAAGAATTATCAAACTTTTTTGAAATTGAAATCGAAGCAAAATTTATATCCAGTAAATGATTTAAATACGAAATAGAAATTGGCATTTCCTGTAAGAGTTTTAATCCGGCAGGATTATGAAAAATTACATCTGCATCATCACCGCTTGCAGAAAAACTTCCACCGAGTGCTGCAGCTCTGGGGCTCATATCAACACGTAAAAATTCGAATGTATTTTGCGAAAAGATTTCAGTGGTTACACAAATTAATAAAATCCCGACTAACCTTAACAATTGCATAAAAATTCCTTAAATTTCATAAACGATTATAATTAATGATGATTCTAAAGGCAAGGTAAATATTGGTAAAAATATAATATTGATTAAATTTTAATTCCTAAACAAAAATAAATGATTTGCATGACCGTAGCAATATCCAAAGTTCTCTCTAAAAAATCTTTTTAAATAGAAAGTCAGGTTCCAAAATGAGTTTTAATTCTAAATCAATAATATCATTCCACGATTGTGACCCGGCAGGAATACTTTTTTATGGTAGAATATTTTTTTTCACTCACTCAGCTTACGAAGCTATGATTTCATCATTTAATCTTAGTGAAGATTATTGGCTTAATGAAGATTATGTTGTTCCAATAATAAAAAGTGAAGCCGGTTACAGAATCCCATTTAAGTATAATGATGAAATAAGAATTGAGATAAAAGTTTCTAAACTAAAATCTTCTTCATTTGAACTGAGTTACGAATGCTTTAATCAAAAGAATGAACTTTGTGTTGAAGTAAAAACCGTTCATGTTTTTGTTGATAAAAAATTGTGGAAGAAAAAAGCAATGCCCGGGAAATTGGAAGAAAATCTTAGAAGATTTATGATCGAGTAATTATTGATTAAGATTTTGAAGTAATGATAAGAGTTCTGACCGTTTAACTTTCCCAAGCTCTGTTTTGGGTAGTGCATCCAAGAAGAAGATTTTTTTTGGAATTTTATATCCCGTTAAGTTTGATTTTAGAAAGTTCTTAATCTCATTTTCACTTATATCTATTTCATCCATAGGAACTATAACAGCACAAACAATTTCGCCCCATTCTTCATCCTTAATACCTAAAACACAAACCTCTTTAATTTTTGGATGATTAAGTAGAACCTCTTCAATCTCATTTGGATTAATATTTTCTCCGCCTGAAATAATTAAATCAGTTCTTCTGTTAACTATAAATAATAAATCATCCATCATATAGCCAAAATCACCGGCATGATATTTACCGTTTTTCAATCTCTTAGAAGTTTCTATTTCATCATTTAAATATCGATCAAATAATGTGGGAGATTTAATTACAATTTCTCCGCTTGATTTATCATTCTCGTCATAAAGAATTTCTACTTTAACTTCGCCTAACAATTCGCCTGCTGAATTATTAAACTTATTGAAATTTTTAATATCCAGTACGCTTATAAATGCAGCAGTCTCTGATGAACCATAAACTTTATATGGATTCCATCCCTTTTTAATACCTTCATATATAAGCTCAGTTTCTATTCTTCCGCCGCCTAATAAAACATGATTATTATATGGAGCCTTTGTATCTGCTTCTAATAATCTTTTAAATTGGGTTGATACAAGTGAAATATAGTTTGGATTTTGTGATTCAATTGAAATTTGTAAATCTTTTATATTCTGAGATTTTGGGATTATAACACTCGCACCCGATAAAAAAGAGCGAAGCAATATTTGAAATCCGCCTATGTGGAAAATAGGTAAAGTCAGCAACCACTTGTCTTGTTGTGAGTAATTGAAATATTTATTTCCTAATTCATAACTTTTAAGAAGTGATTTGAATTTGTGAACAACTCCTTTTGGGGTGGAAGAGGAACCGGAGGTAAAAATAACAAGAGCATCATCCTCAATATTAAAATCATTTGTACCAATTGAATTGAAGTCTTTGGAAGTATGCTTCAATTTGTCTAAAATAATTGTTTTTATATGTCTGTCAGAAATTGATTCGGGTAGATGTGAGTGACTTAGCACAAAATCAAAATCGAATTGCGAAAGAATATTAGATTGTTCGGTAGAAGTTAAAGTACTATTAATCATCACGGGAATTGACCCATTGAGCCAAAGTGCGAACACTGCCTTGATTGTATTAATATCGTTGAGCGAATAAAGGGGAATATACTCCTTAGCTCTTATCCCATGCTTTTGAATTGCAGACAAAGTCTGCTTAACCGTAGAAAAAAAATCAGTATAGTTAATATTATCAAAGCCAATATCATTCTGAACAATATATGCGAGTGAGTTTGAAGGTTTTAATCCTGTGAGAGTTGACCAATGATTTTCCAAAAAACCGGAAGATGAATCCATCATGAATTTATCCTCACATTACTATCCCAATCGCAAAAAGGAGACCGTACAAAGCGGAAAATTTAGCAGTGAGTTCAAGCGTTGAATTCAATTGTTCACCTTGAAGTTCGAACAGCATGATTACAAGTTTATACGCTAAAGGTAATGTAAGGTATGGTAGAAATATCCATAAACTTATATCGTAGAAAATATAAAAGATAAATGGAACAAAGAACGATGATATCATCAAAATTAAATATTCATATCTGGAGAAAGTTTTTCCTAATTTGACTGCGAGTGTATTTTTTCCGGTAAATCTATCCTGGTCGATATCACGATAATTGTTTACAACCAAAATATTTGTAATCAGTGCACCTACAGGAATCGATGCAAGAAAGGAGAGTGCACTAATTTCTTGCACCTGAACATAATATGTCCCGACTGTCCCAACGACACCAAAAAATACGAAGACAAAAATATCCCCCAATCCATTATAGGCAAGGGGATAAGGACCTGCAGTATAAGCCAACCCCGCAATAATAGAAACAATTCCGACAATAAGAATTATTGTTCCGGTTAAATAGACGAGATAAAGTCCTAAAACAAATGCCATAAAGAAAGTAAGATATATTGCAAATTTCATCTTCTCTGGTGTAACCAAACCTGCATTTAAGACTCGAACCGGACCAACCCGTTTTTTGTTATCGGCTCCCTTTAAAAAATCATAGAGATCATTCGTAAAATTTGTAGCTATTTGAATTAACAATGCACAGAGAAGGGCAACAAAAGCCGCAATCGGTTGAAAACTTCCCTGCATAAAAGCCAGAGAAGAGCCAACAATAACGGGAACGAATGCAGCCAATAAGGTTTTCGGGCGGCTTGCCATAATCCAAATAGTAGTTTGCGAATAACTTGATTTCATAATAATTATGGGAGTTTTGGAAATTTACTAAAATCAGGTTTCCTTTTTTCGAGATAAGCTTTTTTCCCTTCCTGGGCTTCCTCAGTCATATAATAAAGAAGTGTTGCATTTCCGGCAAGTTCCTGAATGCCCTGTTGTCCGTCGAGTTCAGCATTAAATGCAGATTTAAGCAACCGAATTGAGAGTGGTGATTTTTCAAGTATTTCTTTTGCCCAGATTACTCCTTCTTCTTCAAGTTGTTCAATCGGAACAACTTTATTTACTAAACCCATTTCATAAGCTTCCTGCGCATTGTATTGACGGCATAAAAACCATATTTCCCGTGCTCTTTTTTGTCCGACCAGACGAGCAAGATAACTTGCTCCAAATCCTCCATCAAAACTTCCAACCTTTGGACCGGTTTGTCCATATATGGCATTGTCAGCAGAAATTGTGAGATCACAAACTACGTGTAATACATGTCCTCCGCCGATTGCATAACCTGCAACTAAAGCTATTACAGGTTTCGGAATGCTTCTAATTAATTTTTGAAGGTCTAATACATTTAAACGTGGAATACCATCTCCACCAATATAACCTTGATCTCCTCTGATTCTTTGGTCACCTCCTGAACAAAAGGCATACTTACCATCTTCAGTGGGACCTTTTCCGGTTAGCAAAATAACTCCAATTGATTGGTCTTCCCGGGCATCAATAAAAGCATCGTACATTTGAATTACTGTTTCGGGTCTAAATGCATTTCTAACTTCAGGACGATTTATTGTAATTTTTGCGATCCCATCCATTTTTTCATATATGATGTCAGAATATTTTTTTGCTTCTTTCCAATTGAAAGACATTCTATCCTCTTAAAGTTTAGTTTTTGTTTAATGTTTTTGTACAAATGAACAAAGTAAATTTACGAATTCTTCCGGTTTTTCCAGATGTGTGTTATGACCTGCATCTTCTAAAATTACCCATTCAGAATTTGGTATAAGTTCGGACATTTCTGAATTAATACCCAAATATTTTTCATCAAGTTGACCGGAGATTAATAAAGTCGGAACAGTTATTTCATCTAAAGAATTCCATAATGACGACATTGTACCTGCTCCAAATCCACTCAATGACCCGATCAACCCATTTTTATTAAGTTCGAGCATTCGTTTAAAAATTAGTTTATTCTCCTCATCGGTGAGTTTTTTTTGAGAATTAAAAAGTGGTAAACTTTTCCAGTAGTTTATGAAATCTTGTAAAGTATGACTTTTAATATATTCAGCCAGAGCAGCATCTGAAGCAATTCTTAAACGTCTTTCATTTTCAGTTTTTAATCCCGGCGATGTGCTTTCCAAAATCAGAGAAGATAACTTATGTCCGTTTTTTTTAACATAAGAAAGTGCTAATCTTCCCCCCATTGAATAACCAACAAGATTTATTTTTTCTACATTTAAGTAGTTTGTAAATTCATTCAATAACTCAACCATAAATTCACTTGAGTAAAATTTGGTATCGGCTGGGATATTGCTTTTTCCAAAACCCGGTAGATCAATTGTAATCCAGTGAAAAGTATCAGGCAGAAGATGAATAACTTCGTTCCAATCGCGTGAATCGCTTGCAAAACCGTGCAGAAACATTAAGACCGGTTTTGAATTATTTAGATAACCACTTGTCTCAAAAAAATAATTATATTTTTGAAAATTAAAAATCATTTTGAATTTGATGTATCATTTCGAAACTGTAGCGAGTAGACCAGTTTAGTTAAAACAGCACCAACTTCTGATAGAGTCTCCACACCAATATTTCTCATATCATCATTTTGAGTATGCCAATAATTTCTCCGTTCATTTCCTGTATCTGCACCAATCAGATCAGAATCAATAATATTTATCGTTTTTATTCCGGCTTGATTCAATGGTATATGGTCATCATACACAGGGCTTGATTCAAATACAGAAAATCTGGAGGCATTATTTTTTTCAGCCAAATTCCATACAAGATCAACAATCTCACGTGCATATTGCAATGAAGTTCCTTCTTTATAAAACTTCGCTTCAATATCGCCAACAAGGTCTAATAGTATTCCAAAATGAGGGTTGAAGTTTTCAATCTTGTTAACAGCAAAATATTTTGCTCCAAGGCAATAATTATTCAAATCATGTTCTTCACCATAATCTTCACCGTCAAAGAAAATTATATCAACTCCATAATCAATTTTATTTTCTTTAATGATTTTTGCTAGTTCTATTAAAATACCAACGCCGCTGGCTCCATCATTTGCTCCCGGTATGGGTTTAGTGCGATTCGTTTCGTTTTTATCTTTTTCAGCTCTGGGACGTGAATCCCAATGTGCACAAAAGAAAATGCGATTTTTATTAGTAGGATTTATTCTACCAATGATATTTGTTAACGAAAGTTTTTCATTATAACCCGGATACTCAAATGACTGTTCAATCACTTGTCCTGTATATTTGTTTAGCTCATCTACTAAAAATTTTTTTGCTAGCGAATGACCAATAGATCCCGGATTTCTTGGACCGAAATCGACTTGTTTTTTAATCATTTCATAAGCAAAATTTCCATCAAATTGAGGGATTACGTTTCCTTCAACAACTTTATACGGAGGCTGATATTCTTGAATAGTCTGTTTTTGCTCACATGAATAAAAAAGTAGGGAAGCTGTAATAATTAGAAATATTTTTTTCAACTCAATGACTCCCAAATTCTATAGTAACTACTAACATTAATTTATCCATTATATGCTGCCAACATCTCACAAATTTTATTTTGAATTTCAAGAACTCTTTGACTTTTTCTAAAGTGATTTTGTACAAAAATTGAAAATGCAAAAACATCTCCATTAACTGCATATGCATAACCACTCAAAGCACTAACTCCGCTCACAGTCCCGGTTTTAGCTTTAACTTTATTTTGAGCCGGACCATTTTTCATGCGATTCCTTAATGTTCCGTCAATCCCTGCAAATGAAAAAGAATTTTCCAAAGTCCGCTTCAAAGATGGGTATTTATAGTAAAATAATTTCAAGATTCCGAGCGTAAGTTCAGCACTTACGAGATTATAGTGAGATATTCCGGAGGCATCAACAATACGATAATTACCCGGTTTGAATCCGGCATTTATTATTAAGCTGTCAACGTATTTCAACCCTTTAAAAGTTGATGCGGGAAGTTCGAGATATTTTTCGGACAATGCTAATATCGTCATCTCGGCACTTAGGTTATCACTCATTTTATTCAGATTAATAATAACATCTTTAAATGGTCTTTTAATGGACATCAATGGTTGTAATTGCTCATAATCAAAAGTAGCTAATCCAAGTTCACCGGTTACTGGTATCTCATTTCTTGCAAGTTCTTCTTTTAACAAAACCAAAAAATATTCTTCAGGGTGGATGAGATTAATTCTTTCAATAATTCTGTTAGAACCCGCACTAATTTCTCCTTTGATAATTATCTCATTACTTCTATTTATAAAATCGCGTGTTATAATTAAATCTTTTGTCGAACCTGATGTGGTTACAGCTTGATTATTTATTGATACAAAAGAAGTGGAAGGAATAGTTTCAACTATTGCACTTTCTGAAAGTGAACCCGGTTTTACTATTACTGTTATTGCGTTATCATTAACATTTAGTGAACTCATATATGGAAAATCGGTTGAAGGATCATCATCCCACATCCAGCCATTTCCCCAATAAAGTGAATCTTTACGTTCGATATCAACTAAAATATTACCGTTAATTTTATTAATTCCGATTTCTTTCAAAACTTTTATTATATATTGAAAGTTTTCCGAAACAAAATCCGGGTCGAATCCTCCTTTAATAAAAATATTACCGAGCAACTCACCATTTAAAATCATTCCATTTGTGTACAAAGATGTTGTGAATTCGTAGTCTTCACCAAGATATAAAAGTCCGGCTGCTGAAGTATATATTTTCATATTTGAAGCAGGGTGCATCAACAGTTTTTGATTTTTCTGATAGAGAGATTTTTTCGTTGTAAGATTATAAATATCAACCGAGACTAAAGTGGTGTCAAAAAACGATCCGGTTAGTAATGAATCAATTGATTTAATTAACTTTTTTTGTGCAAAAGTTGAAAAAGTAAAGATGATAATCAGCAATAAAGTATGTAAAGATTTCATTTTTTCCCTTTATCTAAAAATAATGACGGGCTCTAAACTCAAGACCAAGTTCTGTAACTAATTTTTTTGCGTCTTCTAATTTGTCTTCTTCAATATCAACAATAGATAGAATAACGTTATTTGCATATTTTCTTGATTCGACTGCAAAGTTTAACATCTCATTAAATAATTCCGGTTGAACTTTCATAATCTCGGCGTATCGTTCCTTATTAACTGCATTAAGACTTATCGAAACTGTATCAATTAAATCTTTCATTTCCGGAGTGATGTTCCTTTTATTAATGAAGGAACCATGTCCATTTGTATTAAGTCTTGTTCTTCCACCATTATTCTTCACATACACTGCAATTTCTTTAACAACATCCCATCGTATTGTAGGTTCGCCGTAACCGCAAAATACAATTTCTTTATACTTTAAGGGATCTCCAATTTCATTTATATAAAGCCCGGCATTAGGTTCCTCATTCTTAGACATCTTTAGATTATAACCACTAATTACAGCATCACCTTTATGATCGCAAAAGAAACAATCTGCGTTACATCGATTTGTTACATTTATGTATAATGAATTTCCGATTTGATAAGTAAACGAAGTTTTAGGTTTACTTCCGATACCGAATAATTTAAAAACATTGTAGCTCGTGATTCGTGCGATGTCTTCAACAGATACATTATGAAGCTCGCTCAGCATTTGAGCTATCAACGGAATGTTAGAAGGATCGTTTCGTTTACCGCGGAAGGGGACGGGTGTCATAAAAGGTGAATCAGTTTCAAGTAATAAATGTTCTAAAGAAACCGATGCGGCAACTTCACGAAGATGGTCGGCTTTTTTAAAAGTTATATTTCCGGTGAATGAAATAAAAAATCCCATTTTTATAAATTCAAGGGCATGTTTAATGGATGAGTTAAAACAGTGCAATTGTCCACGCAAGCCTTGTTTTGAATATTGATTCATTATCGATAGAATATCTTCATCAGCATCACGATTATGAATAACTACCGGTAAATCCAACTTTAAAGCTAATTTAATTTGAGCATGTAACGCTTCCATCTGTTTTTCTTTAGGAGAAAAGTCATAATAATAGTCTAAACCTATTTCTCCAATCGCAACAATTTTAGGATGTTTAGTGAGATTTTCGAGTTCTCCTATAATTGCATCATTCCACTCTCTCGAATCATGTGGATGAATTCCTACAGTTCCGTAAACTTGGGGATATTTTTCGACAAGTTGAATTACTTGTGCACAACTTGCCAAATCCGTTGCAGGAACGATAATTTTTTCTACTCCAACCTTCGCTGCACTTTGTATAACCTCATCCAATTCACCATTAAAATTGGGATAAAAAAGATGAGAGTGAGTATCTATAAACATATGAGTTTCTAATTAAAAGAGTTTACTGAATCACATAAAACTAAATCGGTCGAAGACAGGATCCACACTGAGTCATTATTAAATATATTCAAATAATTGTGGTTTGTGTAGATTGAATTCATTCGACTTTACCTAACACAATTCCATTTTCATTCAATACTGAAGCTGCTTCGAGAACTACATTGAGATCAGTCTTTGCGACAACTGCAATCAATCCGATTCCACAATTAAAAACTTGCCTCATCTCCTCGTCATCAATATTTCCGGTTTCTTTAATTAATTGGAAAATTGTCGGGAGTTCCCACTTATCCCAATCAATACTTAAAGAAAGTCCAGTTGGAATAATTCTTTTTGTGTTCCCAATTATTCCGCCACCAGTAATGTGAGAGATTCCCTTTATTTTTTTCGTTTGTTTCAGTTGCTTTATTAATGGGAGATATGATTTATGAACTTTTAGTAGTTCATCTCCCAAAACATTATTAATTATCGGTAAATAATCTTTGAACGAAAATTTTTGTTGAAGAACATGACGGGCAAGTGAATAACCGTTGGTATGCAGTCCGTTTGAGGCAAAACCTATTAGCAGATCACCGCTACAAATTCTACTGCCGTTAATTATTTCATCCTTTTCAACTATCCCGACAATTGTTCCGGAGAGGTCATAATCATTTTCATCGTATAAGCCTGGCATTTCGGCAGTCTCGCCACCTATTAATGCACATCCATTTTTTTTACATGCAATTGAAAATCCTTTAATAATACTTTCAGCTTTAGTTGGGATTAGCTTTCCGAATGCGAGATAATCAAGAAAGTAAAGTGGTTCAGCTCCGCACACAGCAATATCGTTTACACAATGATTAACTAAATCTTGCCCGATTGTTTCATGTTTATCAAGTTCAATTGCAATTTTCAATTTAGTCCCGACACCATCTACACTGGAAACTAAAACCGGTTTTCGGTATTTAGTTAAATCAATTTCATAAAAACCACCAAACATACCGATTTCTGATAGCACACTTTTGTTGAAAGTAGATTTTGCATAACCCTTTATGCGTTGAACAGTTTCATCGCCCGCCTGAATATTTACACCAGCGTTTTTATAAGTATTTGTCAATTTCGTCGTCCATTGCAAGATTTTGAGAAAATAATAATATCCCGACTAAAGTTATCATTTTAGGAATAATTAAACAAAACTAAAACTCGGTTAGATTGAACCATTTTAGCACTCCCATCATCTAATTGATGCCTCAGATTAGGAATTATTTATTCTGCAACTTGTTAATTTGAAGTTACTTAACTCGATTTTGATTTTCTTCAAATTCATGCTGTTTGTATATAATTTTGTATATTTGCAAGCATTTTAATCTAAACTATATGATAAACGAAGAGCTAAACGAAAGAGAAAAAAACGTTTTAAGGTATATTGTGCAGCAGTTTGTTTTAACTGCTTCACCTGTTGGTTCAAGAATTTTAACCAAGAAGTATGATATGGGAATTTCTCCTGCGACAGTGAGAAATATCATGTCTGATTTGGAGGATTCCGGCTTCATCAACCATCCGCATACATCAGCGGGAAGAATTCCGACTGATAAAGGTTATCGTATGTATGTTGATGCACTTATGGATATTCAAAAGCTTTCGCAAACGGAAAAACATCAGATTAATCGACAGCTTGAAACAAATTTTAATGACTCAGACGATTTATTGAATATTACCGCCAGACTATTAAGCAGTATAACAAATCAATTAGCCTGCGTTTTGTATCCAAGTTTTGATAGCGGAATACTTGAAAAAATTCAACTTATTATTCTAACTTCAAACAGAATGATGGCAGTATTAAGTATTCGTTCTGGATTGGTAAAAACAATTACTCTTGAACTTTCTTACTCAATTTCTGAAAATCAATTACTCCAAATACAACAGATTTTAAATGAAAGATTAGCAGGCTTAAAGCTCTCCGAGATTAGGTCAACCGTTAGGGAAAGGTTAAAAGATATTCCTATTGATGATAAACCGATGTTGACTCTATTTATTGATTCAGCAGATAAAATATTTAAGGATATTAAATCTGAAAGTAAGGTTTTAATCACCGGTGCAAAAAACTTAATGAAGCAGCCTGAGTTTGAAAGTCATGAAAGAATGCAGGGGATTGTAGAACTAATGGAAGAAAAGGATATAATAATTCATTTCTTCGAAAAGAAAAATGAGTCCTCAAATCAGAACGTCTTTATTACAATTGGCAGTGAAAATCAATTAGATAAATTGGATGAGTATAGTTTAGTTACTAAAGAGTATAAAATTGGTGATTTGGTCGGAACACTTGGTGTTGTTGGTCCAAAACGGATGGAATATTCTAAGATTGTTGCAATAGTAGATTACATTTCAAAAATGTTATCGGATTTTTTGACAAAAACATAGGAGGAATTAATGGAAGAAAAATTGAATGAACTAAATGAGGAAAATACTTTAGAAAATAATCAAGAAGAATCAAATGCTTCTAACCAAGAAATAAATGAAGAAAAATTAAATACTGAAAATCCTAACAATGAAATATTGAACGAAAGTGATGAAATGTTAAATTCGAAAAAAAAGATCACTGAATTGGAAAATGAATTAGCCGACCATAAGGATAGGTTAATAAGGAAAATAGCTGAATTCGACAATTACAAAAGACGAACTGAAAACGATCAGTTAAACTTATTCAAGTATGCAGCAGAAAGTTTTATCATTAAAATGCTTCCTGTAATTGATGATTTTGAAAGATCAATTATACACTCCGCCGATGCTAAAGATGTAAATACTTTGGTAAATGGTGTTAAAATGATTTATGAAAAATTCATGAAATTATTGGAAGATCAAGGCGTTAAAAAAATTGATGCTGTTGGTTTTCCTTTTGATGTCCATTATCATGAAGCAATGCTACAGAGACCTGCCGAGGGAGTGAGTCCGCACACTGTATTGGATGAAATCGAAACCGGTTATATCTATAAAGATAAAGTGATAAGACATTCAAAAGTAATAGTTAGTGATGACTCAGGTGTTGTGCAGAATGAAGAGCAGTCAGAAAAAAATATTGAAGGAAACGAATAGAAATGGAAAAACGTGATTATTATGAGATACTTGGTATAGAAAAAAATGCATCCAAAGATGAAATTAAAAAGAACTATAGAAAGATAGCCATGCAGTTTCATCCGGATCGTAATCCGGATAATAAAGAAGCTGAGGATAAATTTAAAGAAGCTACAGAAGCATACGAAGTTTTAGGTGATGATGACAAACGTGCTAAGTATGATCGATACGGACACAGCGGGTTAAGAGGCGGACAAGATTTCCATGGATTTTCAAATATCAACGATATTTTTTCGCATTTTTCTGACATCTTTGGCGGCTCATCCATTTTTGATGATTTCTTTGGATCGGCAGGAGGACAGCGTTCGCGAGGAAGAGGAAGACAGCGCGGAACACCCGGCTCTGATCTTCGAGTTAATCTTAAACTTACTTTAGAAGAAATAGCTACCGGAACAACTAAAAAAATTAAAATTAAGAAGTTTGTTAAATGTCCGGATTGTTCAGGAAATGGAGCTGAGAGCGGTAGTTCATTAAAGACTTGTAATGTCTGTAACGGTGCCGGTGAAGTTCGATCAGTTTCCAGGTCAGTCTTTGGTCAATTTGTTAATATTCAACCATGTTCTAATTGTAATGGTGAAGGGCAAGTTGTCGAAAAGCCATGCAAAAAATGTAAAGGAGATGGAAGGCTTAATGAAGAAACAACCATTCGAATAAATGTTCCTGCCGGTGTTTCGGAAGGGAGTTACATGACTTTGCGCGGTGAAGGAAACCAGGGTTTGCGAGGTGGACAATCGGGCGATATCATTGTAATCTTTCAGGAGCAGTCGCATGAATATTTCGTTCGTGAAGGTGATGATATCCTTTATGATCTTTATATTAGTTATCCTGATATTGTTATAGGAGTTGAAGTTGAAGTCCCAACTTTAACCGGAAAAGCACGGTTAAAAATAGAAGCAGGAACTCAACTCGGCAAACTTCTTCGGATGAGGGAAAAAGGAATTCAACATTTAAATTCTCACGGTGCCGGTGATGAATTGGTTCGGGTGAATATTATTGTTCCAAATAAAGTAAATTCCAAAGAAAAAGATTTATTAAAACAACTTGCAGAAATGCCGAACATAAAAGCTTCCGGCTCAACTGATGGAAAGAACTTTTTCAAGAAATTTGGTTTGTGAAATTGTTAGCATCTTATCATTATATTCTGAAATAAAATTAATTCTCAATGTCTATGCTAAAGAAAATTGCTAATTCATATGGATTTAGTGATGTAGAAATGAAAGTGTTTCTATTCATCATTTTTATGTTTTTAGCCGGACTATCGTACAATTTATTTTTTTTGGAGGATTCAAACGATTCATTCGAGTTTGATTATTCGCATTCAGATAGTCTCTTTAATGCTGCCTCCAAAGATAAAATTGTTGATGAAACTTTAAACAAAATTAAAGACAGTAATATTGACTATAAGCAGGAAGTTTTAGATTTTAACAATGCTGATTTTAATTCTAAATCCGTTGGGAAAACAAAAATTACAGGAAGAGTTAATATTAATAGTGCCGGAATAAAACAATTTATGGAACTCCCCGGGATTGGTCAAAAAACAGCTGAAAGAATTATTGAATATCGGACAAGCAGAGGAAAGTTTTCTTCTAAAAAAGAGATTTTACAGGTGAAGGGAATTGGTGCTGCAAAATATGAGAAGTTTAAAGATTTAATTTTTATTGAAAACGAAAAATAATCGTTCGGAGGAACAATGATTAAACATCAGGACCCGTGGTATATTCATACTGCTCTATATTTAGTAGTTGCGGTGTTAGTGGTTATTTTAATTCAAGTTGCAGTTGTTGAACCGCGGGAAATTGTAGCCGTTGAAAAGTATAATAAATCTGAAGCCAGACTTAGAATGAAAAATTTGAGGGAAGCTCAATTATTATATTTCAAAAAGAATGAAAAATTTACAAACAATCTCGATGATTTAATTTCCTTCATCAATACTCCTTTTGTTGACAGCATTAGAAAATCATTTGATAGTTTAAGCAATCGCCCGATGGATCCATTTTTAGTATTGACTTCAGGAGTTTTTTCACCTGAAAGTTTATATTTCGCTCCAAAGACGCATCAAAAATTTCTTCTGGAAATCGATACAACAACAAGTCTTGATTCTGTTTTTACAAACAGAGGCAGATTTGTTCGTATAGATACAACCGTCAGAATTGGAACGAAATTTAGAATCGAAGATCCTGATGGTTATGGTTCTATTGGGGATCTTACGAATGATGCTTTAAAAAATACCGCTTCATGGGAATAATTTAGTTAGGATGACAGGACTTGAACATCATGCAGGATTTAATCTTACGAGTAACAAACTTCAGTTTGTTGAGATCAGTTTAAAGAGTGATGAGTTCATAGTTGATAATATTGATGAAGTTTACCTTAATGAGTTTTTAAATCTCAAAGAAGATAAAGAAACTAAAATAGTCTCCATACTGCAAGCAGCGTACGATGAATTAATAATAAAGAAACCGCTCAATTCAAGTGCGGTTTCTTTTTCTCTCCCACTTGATGTTTTTCTTTCATTGCAACTTCCTTTAGAAGCCAGTTTATTGCATCAGGATATTATCGAAGAGTTTAAGTGGGAATTTTCGGTAATATATCCACATCTTAAAATTGATGATTACATTTTCCAGTATTTCGAAATTGAAAAAAATAGATTTGTAAAATATAATTCATCTATTGTTTCAGCAGTGCCAAGGAAGATTTTACAAGTTTTACATTCTTTTTGCAAATCAAACAAGTTGCATTTACGATTTGTGGATAATGTTCATTTTGCATCTGATAAAGCAATCTTATTGAATCAAATTTTTATTTTGAACGGAATAGTTTTAAGTTTATATATATCAGATAAAACTATTTCAATAGAACTTATGGAAGCCGGTTTGCCGGTATTTTATAAGGTAATATTTCTGGAGTCAATAAGTCAATTGGTTGAAACCCTCAATAATATTTTTTCAGATGATTCACTAAAACCTTTCGACAAAAAAATGATTGAATCGGTGTTTTTATCAGGAGATGAAATTTCTCTAAACTTCATTCAATCTTTTGAAGAAAATTTTGGAATTAGAACATACGCAGTCCAGTCTTTTGGCAAGATTTCGGTTGACTCAAATTTATTTGATTCCAAATATTATTCAGATAAATTTTTTACATTCTCCTCCGCCGCAGGCATTTCATTTCGCTTAGCTTAGTTATTATGAGATTAAGAATTATTTCAGGATTATTTAAAGGAAGGTTCATATCCGCACCGGATTTTAAAGCTACACGCCCAACCACAGATCGGGTTAAAGAAACTCTTTTCAACATATTGAATAATGAATTTGTAATGGAAGGCGCAAAAGTTCTCGATATATATGCAGGCTCGGGGTCATTAGGATTTGAAGCTTTAAGCCGCGGAGCTTCTCATATCTCTTTTATAGAGAAAAATTCAACCGTTGTGAAGAACTTACAAAAGAACATAACAGACCTAAATGTCAGTGAGAAATGTACAATTTTAAGAACAGAAGCAACACGGTATCTTAAAAATTGTCAGAGCAAATATGATCTTATACTTGCAGACCCGCCTTTTTTTGAATATGATATTTATGAAGTTATGAGTATTGTGAAGGAAGTAAAAATTTTAAACCCGGAAGGAATGATGCTTATCGAACGCTCAATCCAAACAAAGGAAAAAGATATAGAGAATTTTCATTTCGAACCATTTAAGAAAATTGGGGATACACTTCTATATAAGTTTACGCTTGATTAATTATGGCAGTTAACCGATTAATCACAGTTTATTTTTTTCTTCTAGTTCATATACCTACTTATTCACAGAATTATATCAGAGAAATTAACACTATCCCTTTTCGCGACTCAACCACCTTGTATCAAAACACTTTTTCAGGTGGAATTAATAATTACGAACACCAATTTATTGATATAGATGGAGATGGAGACTATGATCTGTTTTATCTTGATAGTGACGGAACATACGGTTGGTATGAGAATGTTGGAACTTCAGTAAATCCAGATTTCAAACTTTCTTTAGAACAGATTGAAGGGCTTCACTTTAGTAATTGGTTCTATTTTGTTGATATTGATAACGATGACGATTTTGATCTATTTACCTCCTCAAATGGAAATTACATTTCACTCTATATCAATGTCGGGACTCCATTTCATCCTTCATTCCAATTAAGTATAGACACACTTAAAGATATTAATGATGAACCGATATTAAGTGAGTTTAGTAGTAATCCCATTTTTGTTGATATTGATAATGATGGAGATTTTGATTTCGTAAGTGGAAATTCGGCGGGTACTTTAACATTTTATGAAAATATTGGTACAACTGGAAGTTTCAATTTTAAATATGTTACAAATGAATGGCAAAATATTTTAATCATTTCAGGTGGAAATAATTCGAAGCATGGTGCCAGCTCTATTGAATTTGTTGATATTGATAATGATGGTGACTACGATATGTTTTGGGGGGATTTTTTCAGTAAGAGTTTATATTATTTTGAAAACACCGGGAATGCAAATTCTCCAGCTCATTCATTACACAGCTCAATCTATCCAAATAACAACGACAGCCTCTATACAAGCGGGTTTAATATGCCTCGCTTTGTAGATATTGATGGTGATGGAGATTCAGATTTGTTTGTAACAGTCTTGTATGATCCAACAGTGAAGGAATCTTTTATTTTTTATGAAAATGTTGGTAATCCAATTTTACCAAATTTTCAGCGAAAGAGTTATAACTATTTAAATAGTTTAGATGTTGGTTCAAGAAGTCTTCCTGTGTTTTTAGATATTGATGATGACGGGGATAAGGATTTATTTATCGGTGCAGAAAATAATCCTAATGGGACAATCTATTTTTATGAAAATATTGGGACGAAACTTCAACCTTCATTTATCTTAAGAACAAATAAGTTTGAAGGTATCGAAGATGAATTATCAATTGCGCCTGCATTTGGTGATATTGATGGTGATGAGGATTATGATCTGGTTATCGGAAATTTATTTGGTAATGTCTCGCTATATAGAAATATCGGTAATAAAACTACTCCGGAATTTGTTTTTGATACTAAACTTCGTGATAACCAAAATAATCTAATTACAGCGGGTTCTTTTGCACGACCTTTTTTATTTGATGTTAACAATGATGGCGATTTAGATTTAATAGTCGGTGGTTTTAATGGAAGACTTATCTTGTATGAAAACATTGGGACCAACACTAATTATCTATTTGCTAAAAATCTAAATTATTTTGGTGATATAGATGTTGGGGATATGTCAGCTCCTTTTTTAGTTGATATAGATGGAGATTCAATTCCCGAATTATGGATAGGGAATAGAACTGGATTAATTAAACAATATAAAAATACCGGAAGTTTGAACTCACCAATTTGGATTGAGCATGAAGTTTTTCTAAATCATTTTTCTTTTGGTGGAGATGCCGCCCCGAGTTTTATTGATATAGACGGGGACACAGATTTAGATTTTTTTCTAGGAAATATTAAAGGTGGACTTTACTTCTTCAGGAATAATATTATTAACTCAATAAAAAATAATGATGGTTTTTTACCGGATGATTTTTATATTTCAAACTGTTATCCAAATCCGTTTAACTCCTCAACTTCTTTTCTAGTATTTGTAACTGTTGAGCAATATTTTAACATTTATATTTATAGCTTAATGGGAGAAGAAGTTGAAAAACTATTTGATGGAAATTTGTCTCATGGTCAACATTCTTTCACCTGGGATTCAAATAACCCAAATAATATAAGTTCAAGCGGAATTTATTTTATCGTTGTTAAAGCAGGGCAGCTATTTAAAACGATAAAAGTCATTTTATTAAAATAGTGTTTTACTATAAGGAATTTTTATGAAAAAGCTTTTTTTTATGCTTTGGGTGTTTACTATTATTTCTTTTGCACAACAACCATTAAATTTTACTCTACATTCAAACTTTAATCCATACCCCTCGGTCGGTTACAACGATTGTTGGGGATATACGGATTCTCAAGGAAGAGAGTATGCACTGCTTGGTGTAAAAAATGGACTCTCTATTGTCAATATTACAAATCCCGCTCAACCGGTACAGGTTGCTTTCATTCCCGGACCATCTTCAATATGGCGTGATATAAAAACTCATAGTCACTATGCTTATGTCACTACAGAAGGAACAGGTACAGGAAAGGGTTTGCAAATAATAGATTTGTCACAACTCCCGACTACTGCATCACTGGCAAATACTGTTACAACATGGTTCAATCGTGCTCATAACATATATATTGAAAATGGTTTTGCTTATGTTATTGGCACTGATAACGGTGGTGGTATGCATATTCTCGATTTAAGTAATCCAGTGAATCCTGTTAGAACCGCTTATTATACAGCAAGCGGTTACATCCATGATGTTTATGTTTGGAATGATACTGCTTATGCATCAGCAGAAGATACATATGATATGATTGATGTAAGAAATAAATCACTTCCGGTTAAAATTAATTCGAGCGCTGCGCTGCCGGGAATTTATGCCCATAGCGGTTGGCTTACAGAAGATAAAAGATATTTTATTGCTTGTGAAGAATTCAATATTAGAGATATCACAGTTTGGGATCTTGCAGATAGAAGTAGTTGGAACCTTGTAGTATCACAATGGCAGGCGCCTGCAAATACACCGGTTCATAATGTATTTGTAAAAGGGAACTATGCACATATTGCCTATTATAAAGAAGGTTATGTCGTCCTTGATATTTCAAATCCACTGAATCCAACAATGGTTGGTCAGTATGATACTTACCCATCAACCTCAGGAACTTATGAAGGCTGCTGGGGAGTTTATCCCTATTTCCCATCGGGAACAGTGATAGCTTCTGATATATCAACCGGTTTATACATTTTGGATTTTACACTTGATAATACTGTACCTGTAGAGTTAGTTTCTTTTACTCATAAGATAAATTATCCATTTATTCAATTAACATGGGAAACACGATCCGAATTGAATAATAAAGGGTTTGAAGTTCAAAAATCTATTGATGGAGAATACTGGAGTTATTTAGATTTCATCAATGGTTTTGGAACCACAGCTACTAATAGAAAATATTCTTTTATAGATAAAACTCCAAATGAAGGGAAATCTTTTTACCGGTTAGTCCAGATTGATTTCGATGGAACAAGAACAAATTCAAATATGATTGAAGTTGATTTCAATAAGTTTATCTCATTTTCACTTGAACAAAATTATCCTAATCCGTTTAACCCTACAACAAAAATAAAATTTTCAATTGGAAATGATGCCTCTTACCAAGGAAATACGGTTATAAAGATTTATGATGTTTTGGGAAATGAAATCGCCGAAATTCTAAATGAAAAAAAAGAAGCCGGAGAGTACGAAATTGAATTTAATGCTAATTCACTTGCTGCGGGAATATATCTTTATAAACTTTCCTCCGGGGATTTTGTTTCGACTAAGAAACTTATTTTACTTAAATAAATCTTATACCATAAATATTCTCTTAGATTCTTTTTAATCAGGCTGTCAAACGATTTAATCGTTACAGCCTGTTTCCTTTCTCTCCTTATTAAACTTTTCTGATAATTTTAAGATGTTTCTTATTCTACATGGCGTTATATTTTAAACGGTCACAAATATTATTTTTTTAAGAGGTTAAAATGGATGTCACAATTGAAAAACATAACTCCTATAATAACATAATTCTAAAGGGTAGACTTGATACTATCACATCTATCCCATTTGAAAAACAAATTCTAGCCTTAATTGAAAATGGTGAAATCAATTTTTTAATTGATTGCGAACAGCTTAATTATATCAGCAGTGCAGGATTGAGGGTACTCTTATTAGCCTCTAAAAAAGTTACTCCAAACGGTGGTAAAGTTGTGCTTTCAGCTTTGCAAGACCACATTAGAGAGGTCTTTGAAATTTCCGGATTTACTGCAATTTTCAAAATTTTTGGTTCGCATGATGAAGCAGTGACTTTTTTAAATTGAATTCAAATTGAATAGATTAAATAAATAATTGGGTAAAAAATGAATAGAGATGAAAATAGTTATCCGATTGTTCGAATAACGATAGCGGCAAAAAAGGAATTCATTCCAACAATTACCTCAGCTATACGTTCAATAGCTGTTCATTTTGGATTTGAAGAAAAAGAAGTATTACAATTAGAACTCGTAGTCGAAGAAGCATCGTTGAATGTAATCGAACACGCATTTGAAGAAGGGGAAACCGGAGTCTTTGATGTTGTAGTTGAGAGAAAACCCGGTCAACTTATTATTGGTATCGAAGACATGGGACTTCCATTCGATTTTGCCAAAGTTGGAGAGACGACTAATACCGGAATTGGTATGCTCCTCATTAAGTCATTTGCCGATGAAGTTAGATTTATTAATCTCGGAAGAAAAGGGAAAAGATTAGAGTTAATAAAATCGTTTCGATATAAGGATGTCGAAGAATATATTTCAACTGAGGAAAGAGAAGTCTCAAAAAATCTTCCTCAAGCTCCTTCAGATGAACCACTAAAATTTTTGATGATGACTCCGGATCAATCTATCAACCTTGCACGATGTGTATATCGTTCATACGGTTATTCCTATCCAAACGATACAATATATTTCCCGGAAAGAAGAAAAGAACTGCTCGACAGCGGTATAATTGAAGCATGTATAGTTTTAAACAGCAGCAATGAAATTATTGGACATCTTGCTATGGTAAAAGATGCGAAGGATGCAAAAGTCGGTGAATCCGGACAGGCGGTTGTTGATCCACGCTATAGAGGTAGAAGTTTATTTAAAGAGATGAAAATATTTTTATCAGAACACGCAAAAAATAGAGGAATGTATGGACTTTATAGTGAGGCAGTTTCAATTCATCCATATACTCAAAAAGGAAATATCTCACTTGGTGCACACGAAACAGGATTTCTTCTCGCCTTTGCGCCGGAAAGTATGAGTTTCAAACAGATAAAAGATAAACAGAAACAGAGACAAACCACAGTTTTATTCTATCATCGAATAAATGCAGAACCGCATCGTGAGGTCTATTTACCGTATCATCATGCAACGATAATGAAAAAGATTTATGAAAAGCAGGCTCTTAACAGGAATTATGCAATTCTAAATAAAGAAAATATTAGATGCGAAGGGAAAGCTGTAATAGACGTGAAAGTATTGCCTGATCTGGCTTTAGCATTCTTAGAAGTTCAAAATTATGGGGATGATTTTGAAGGTCTAATTGAGTTCAGACTTAAAGAAATGCTCAAACGTAAAATGGATTGTATCTATGTTGATTTACCTCTTTCGATGAAAGAAACACCATATTTCTGCGCTATTGCAGAACAATTTGGATTTTTTTTCGCAGGGGTTATTCCTGAATTATATGACGGTGATGTTTTAAGATTGCAATATCTGAACAATCTGGATGTAGATTCAAAAGAAATATGTACAGCGTCAGATTTTGGTAAGGAACTGTTAAACTACGTACTTAAAGCTGGTGGATTTAATAATTAATAATTAAGGAATTATTGTTTACAATCACCTTTTAATGACAGCTATCTTAGAATAATTTATTCTACAGATACCATCAACTAAAATTAACTTTGTAGTTCCCAACCTGGACAAGCCAGAACCAAAAAGGGAAAAAGTGTTAAATTTGGGACATGAAAATACTAACAGAATCATACAAAGAAAAAATAAGCTTAACGCTTTCCTGTTATGACAGGTTACTATTTTCCGGGAGTTTGCCC
>JAUXVN010000019.1 GCA_030684555.1 Ignavibacteria bacterium | reverse complement strand
TAGTTATAGGTGGGGAATCTTGTGAACCCAGAACTGGGGAATCTCGTGAACCTCAAAGTGAGGAATCATGTGAACCCAGCACCGGGGAATCTTCTGAACTTTTTTAGCTTTTTACTGGGGAATTATCTGACCGTTGACAGTCAAAATAGTAATTTATAATATTTTAGGTCAGCAAGTACAAAAAATAGAAAACAATCTTCAGAATATTGGGAGTTATGAGATTTTATTTAATGGCAAGGGATTATCTAGCGGCGTATATTTTTATTCTATATATGCAAACTCTATAGATGGTAAACAAAACTATGTAAAAACAAAAAAAATGTTATTAGTTAAATAAAATATTTGTCTCATTTCTATTGACATGTTCCGCTTTTTAGTGTTGGTTTGTTGTTCAAAGTTGATTTGCAGTACAAAACTGATTTTTAAAATAATGTTGCGTTAATAATTCCTGAATTGTAATTCTGGGCGGCGTGCTAAGCGCGGCGTCGTTTGTCATATAAAAGATAGGAGAAATATTATGTCAAGAGAATTTCTTGTTTCTGAAAAAGATGGTTCCGTTAAGAAAATCATATGTTCTACTTGTGGAGCAATGGCCTCCAAGACTGATTTAAAATGTCCTAGTTGTGGTGAGATATGGATTTGCGCCAAATGTGGGGCTGAATTTGGTGAAAATGATATGGAATGTCCAAAATGTCCTCCTCTTCAAAATCTGAAAGTCCAACCGACCGAATCTTATAAAAAATCATCTAACAGTCAAAAAAACGATTCAGTTAATTCAACACCTCAAGCAATAAATAAAGTTGTGAGTGTTACTTTAACTGGTGCAATTATCGGTGCAATTTTGGGGATTCCATTGAGTTATTATTTCCAATCTTCAATGGTTCAAAACAAAGTTGGTGGGATTGGTGGTTATTTTAAACATTTCGGTGATATTATTAAAGATGGTAACCTATTAGGAAATGTAATTTTAAGTGTTATTGTTTTTGCCATAATAGGTGGATTAATAGGTTATTTCATTGATAAAAACGAAGTCAAAAAAACAAATTAAGAATATCATTATATCCATTATTGTTTTGGTCCTTATCTTTTTTATATACAAAAAGGATCAAATAATTGTTGATGAGTTCGAGGGTGATAGATTTGAAAATTATGATTTAATCCTGACTAAAGGTCAATCTTTTCAAAGTAAGTTGATCAGTCTCTTAAATTTTTCTTTGGAAGATTATTCGCACATTGGAGTGATATCTAAAGAGAATGAGAATATTTTCATTTTACACTCAACACCAGATGGTACAGAAAACAACAGTATAAGATATGATGATTTACAATCATTTTTTGATTTAAGTGATGCTTGTGATTATAAAGTTTTAAGGTATAAAAATATTACTCCTGAGGTGCGTCAGAAATTAAAGAATGAGTTTGCGAAACATAAAACGACTTCTGTTCCGTTCGACTATGACTTTAATAATTTTGACCACAAAAAAATATATTGCTCAGAATTAGTTTTGATTATTTACAATAATTCTGGATTACTAAAAATGATTGACTCAAATTATGAAAAACCCATTTATCCAAAAGATTTTCTTAAAATGAACGATTTTATTTTAGTTAAATAACAAAACAAGTTCGTTAAATGGCATATAACCCGTGTCCTCTCATGAACTCATACTTGTAGTTGAGGAGTTCCGTTAGAGATTTGAGCAGTTCTTTAAGAGTTTTAATAATTAACAACTCGTTTTGGTCAACCAAAACGGGAATGGAAATCTATAAATAATGATTAAATCGGCGTTTGTGTTTTAACTACTTGGCCCGACTGTTCGAGAAGACACGCCGTTATCGTTTAAGAGGGAATTATGGCATATGAAAATGTTGAAGATTTTTTGGGAAGAAACAATGACCCAAAAGCAAAAGTTTTATTAAATGAGTGGAATACTTATTTTGAGAAACTTGTTTGTGTGGGTGGTGAAATATTTAATGATATTTTAAAAAAGGATTTAGGTAAAGCTGATTCACTTCCTTTGATAATGCTTCACAGAAATGCAGTTGAATTAATTGATTCCATTTCCGTCTTAATAAATAATTGCTGCAGTGATCCCGCCAGAATATTACTAAGAACACTTTTGGAAACTTATTTTTATTGCCAATATATTACTGAAGAAGATTCTAAAAGAAGAGCGTTAAGTTTCTTAATCTGTCACCATCATCAGAAACTTGATTTCAATTATAAATTGAATCCAAATACTCCACAAGGAAAACAATTTAAAGTCGAATTAGGAGATGATGAAAATCTAAAATATTATCAATTCGCAGAACAAATTTTATTGAAGAAGTCGATTGATGACTTAGAAAATGTAATCAAAGAAGATTTATATATAGAAGTAGAAAAAGAATATCAAAGGCTTAAGAAGAATTTAAATTATCGTAAACCGGTTTGGTATGAGTTTTTTAATGGACCTTCTAAAATTGAAAAATTAGCAAAACATTTAAAGCAAGTTGGTTTATATCATATACTTTATCGAAATCTATCAAAGAGTACTCACGGAAGTAATATTATTGATGGATATATTTCACCCGGCTCAAATGAAAATGAGATTGCAGTTTCTCAAATAAGATTTCCTTATTCTGCTCAAATGGTAACTCAATTCACATTTAGTCTCGCTTTTAGAATTTATCGTAATGTTATTAGATATCATCTTCCAGAAAAAGAGCAAGCATTCAATACTTTTTATATAAATGAGATAAGAAGCTTTTATTTACATATTAGCAGTAATAAAGTATTAATCATAAATTAACTAAGCCATATAACAAGCTGCGCAAATCGACAGCTTAAAAGTTTTCAGCGTATTTCCAATTTTGTTGAATTAATTTTAACACCGGCTTAACCGCAACATCGTTATATTCTAATTTAATTTTAGGAGTTTTTGATAAATTTTTTGTAAAATGTAATTATGAATAAAATACCTGAAGAATCTAACAATAATAATCAAGTTAAAACAAGACAGCGTGTAGTTGACCATGGCGAAGTGTTTACTTCAGAACGTGAAGTGAATGCAATGCTCGATTTGGTTAAACAAGAAACTGAACGAATTGACTCCAGATTTTTAGAGCCTGCCTGCGGCACCGGCAATTTTTTAGTCGAAATATTAAAACGGAAATTAACGGTTGTATCTAAACGCTATTCAAAAAATCAACTCGAATATGAACGTTATGCTATCCTTGCCTTAACAAGTATTTATGGTGTGGAATTATTGCAGGACAACGTCCAAACCTGCAGAGATAGATTACTCGGGATTTTTACTCATTATTATTTAGAAAACTATAAAAAAGAAATTAAACCCGAATGCTTAAAATCTGCTGAGTTTATTCTTAGTAGAAATATTTTGTGGGGTGATGCGCTTAGTCTGAAAACTCCCGATGAAAATGCCGAACCAATTCTCTTTTCAGAGTGGAGTGCGGTAAACGGCAGTATGATTAAAAGAAGAGATTTTACTTTGGCTAATCTGCTTGAAAACCAACCGATGGATGGTCCAAATTTGTTCTCCGATTTGGGTGATAAAGCTTTCATTCCTACTCCGGTTGCTGAGTATCCTTTGGTGCATTTCTTAAAGATAGCACCGGGGGAAGGGGAGACTAAGAAGGTAGAAGGTAGAAGTTAGAAATTAGAAGGTAGAAAGTGATGAGTGAGGAATTAAAAAATAGAACTAAAAAGTTTTCTTTGTCTATAATTGATTTAATCGAAAAAATGGATTATTCAATTTCAAAAAAAGTAATAATGAATCAATTGGCTAAAAGCGGTACTTCGGTTGGGGCAAATTATAGAGCAGCTTGCCGTGCAAGAAGTGATAAAGAATTTATCTCAAAACTTAATATTGTTCTTGAAGAAGCCGATGAATGTTGCTTTTGGTTAGAAATAATAAATGAAAAAAAATGGATTAGAGTCGACACAGAATTAAAAGAAGCAAATGAATTAACTGCTATATTTGTATCAACTCTAAAAAAAATGAATAATAAACTAAATTCTAATTTCTAAATTCTAAATTTTGTATTCTAATTTCTAAATTCTAATTTCTAATTTCTAATTTTAAAAAAAATGAATCATAGTTCAGACAGTTACAACCCTGACGTACTCACCTGCCTTGCTAACCTAAGCAACGACGAAGTTTTTACGCCGCCGAATTTGGTAAACCAAATCTTAGACTTATTACCAAAAGAACTTTGGAACAATAAAGACGCTAAGTTTCTCGATCCCGTTTGTAAATCGGGTGTCTTTTTGCGTGAAATTGCCAAACGCTTGAATGTTGGATTAGAAAAGCAAATCCCCAACAAACAAAAACGGATAAACCACATTTACAAAAACCAGTTATACGGAATAGCTATTACAGAGCTTACCTCTCTACTCTCACGAAGAAGTCTTTACTGCTCCAAAACCGCAAACGGAAAATATTCAGTTTGTGAAACCTTTGAAGATGAGCAAGGCAATATTATTTACAACCGCTTAAAACATTCATGGTTTAACGGCAAATGTACATTTTGCGGCGCAAACCGGGAAGTTTATGACAGAGACGAAAGTTTAGAAACTTACGCTTATAATTTTATACACACTGAAATACCCGAGGAAATTTTTAATATGAAATTTGATGTAATTGTCGGAAATCCCCCTTATCAATTGAGCGATGGTGGAGCAAAAGCGAGTGCTTCTCCTTTATACGATAAATTTGTCCATCAGTCCAAAAAACTTAATCCAAGATATCTAACAATGATTATCCCATCAAGATGGTTTGCAGGTGGAAAAGGATTGAATGAGTTCCGAAATGAGATGCTAAATGATAAACGCATACGAAAAATAATTGACTTCGAAAATGCTAATGATTGTTTTCCGGGAGTAGATATTGCTGGAGGTGTTTGCTATTTCCTTTGGGATAGAGAGAATCCTGGCGAGTGTGAAATTGTGAACAGAGTTGGTGATAAAAAGTTTATTTCTAAAAGGTTACTTAATGAATTTAAAACTTTTGTTAGAAATGGCAATGCTGTACCAATAATAAGAAAGGTTCTTTCTAAAAACGAAAAAATGATGAACACCCAAGTTTCAAGTAGTAAACCTTTTGGATTAAGAACATTTGTAAGACCTCAAAAGAAAGGCGATATTATTCTACGTTGGCAAAATGGGGAAGGTCCCTATAACCGCAAGGAAATAACTACAGGAACAGATATAATAGACGATTACAAAGTAATTACATCATATGTAGGTTATGATCATGCTGGTAATCCGGGCAAGGATGGTAGAAGGAAAGTATTCTCGAAAATTGAAATTCTACCACCAGGGACGATATGTACCGAGACTTATTTAGTAATTGGCAGTTATAAATCTAAAAAAAGAGCAATGAATCTAGTGAACTATATGAAATCAAGGTTTTTCAGATTTCTTGTTTCTCAGTTTATGTATTCACACCACATTACAAAAGAATCCTATAGTTTCGTCCCAGTACAAAACTTTGATGAACCCTGGACAGATGAAAAACTCTACAAAAAATACGGAATAACAGAAGAAGAGATTGCCTTTATAGAATCAATGGTTCGCCCAATGGATATTGAAAGTTAGAAGTTAGAAATTAGAAATTAGAAATTAGAATTCAGTCAGAAGTTGAAAAGAATGAGTAAAGAATTATTAAAAAGTGAATACGAATCGCTTAAGGCTCAGATTGGTGAACTGCTGAGACAAGGCAGAGAGCAAGCCGGAAGAGTTGTTAATACTATTTTAGTTCAAACATATTGGCAAATTGGCAAACGAATCAATGAAGAAATAGAAGGCAAAGACCGAATAGAACTTTATGGGAAAGAGATTGTCGCTACACAGTGGCGACAATTAACCGAAGAATATGGAGCAGCTTTTTCTGAGAAAAATTTACGAGGGAAGATTCAGTTTGCCGAAGTATTTCCGGATCAAGAGATTGTTGTTTCACTGATAAGACAATTGAGCTGGACACATTTATTAACAAAGCTGCCGGATATGAAACTTCTTCAAAGAAAACTTCATCAATCAATAGAAATTGCTAAAAATAAATTAACTCAAAGAGAAGAAAAAGATAATGGTTAATGAACTTCAAATAAATTTTATTGCCGAAATAAAAGCCAAAATAAGGCAGGCACAATATGAGGCGTTAAAAATTGTAAACGTACATTTAATTAACCTGTATTGGGAAATTGGAAAATCAATTTCAGAAAAACAATCGGAAAGCTGGGGCAAATCAATAGTGCCAACATTGTCAAAAGAACTTCAGAAGGAATTTCCGGGTGTTGGTGGTTTTTCGACTACTAATCTTTGGTTAATGGCTCAATTTTATAATGAATATCAAGGAGTTTCAAATCTCCAACCACTGGTTGGAGAAATAAGCTGGACAAAACACACTGTTATTCTAAACAAATGTAAGGATAATTTAGAGCGGCAGTTTTATATTCTTGCTACAAAAAAATATGGTTGGACAAAGAACATATTAATTCATCAAATAGAAAACATGACCTACGAAAAATACCTATTGAACCAAACCAATTTTGAACAAACGCTTCCTGATTCAATTAAAAACCAGGCTCACTTAGCTGTGAAAGATGAATATACATTTGATTTTCTTGGACTAACCGATGAATACAACGAAAGCGAATTGGAAAAATTATTGGTTCAAAACATAAGGAAATTTCTTCTTGAAATGGGTTATCAATTCACATTTATTGGCAATCAGTTCCGATTAGAAATTAGTGGGAAAGAATTTTTTGTTGATTTACTCCTTTATCACCGTCAGCTTCAATGTTTGGTGGCAGTTGAATTAAAGATTGGAGAGTTTATACCGGAATATAAAGGGAAAATGGAATTTTATCTGAGTCTATTAAATGACAAAGTAAAACTTCCGCATGAAAATGATTCTATTGGAATTATTATTTGTAAAGAGAAAGATAGAACAATTGTAGAGTATTCACTGAAGAGAAGCCAGATGCCAATTGGAGTTGCAACTTATCGAACAAGCTCTGTTTTACCCAAAGAATACAAAAAACTTTTACCTAATGAAAAAGAAATAGTAAAAAGAATAAACGAGAATTTTGGATTATATGAGTAAAAAGTTTTTTCCACAACGCCCCGATGCAAATCCAACAATTTACGCCTATGAATTAATTGGCGTAGAAAGCCATAAAGGATTAGTTAAAGTTGGATATACAAACCGGACTTCCCATAACCGAATTGCCGAACAATTAAAAACAAGCAGAGTGCAGTATAAGATACTGTTTGAAGAGTCAGCAATTCGAAATGACGGAACAGTATTTACCGACCACGCTGTTCACCGCTTTTTAAGAAAAAAGAAAATAAAAAATCCTGAAGGTGAATGGTTTAAATGTTCACTCGATGAAATAAGATCGGCTATTCTTTCAATTAAATTGGGTATCATTGTTGACGATAGCCGTTCATTAAATTTTAAAATGCGCCCCGAACAGGAAAAAGCGGTTAACAAAACAATTACATACTTCAAAAGTTTTAAAAAAGAAAACAGGGATAAAACACCTCACTTTCTTTGGAACGCAAAAATGCGGTTTGGTAAAACATTTGCGACTTATCAACTTGCAAAAAAAATGGGGTGGAAGAAATTACTTGTATTAACATTTAAACCCGCAGTACAAAGCGCCTGGGAAGAAGATTTACAAACGCACATAGATTTTAAAGGTTGGCAATTCATATCACGTAACGGTTTATCTTTTGAAGAAGTTGATAAAAATAAACCATTTGTTTGTTTTGGCTCCTTTCAGGATTATCTCGGTAAAAATGAAGTAGGCGGTTTAAAAGCCAAAAACGAATGGGTGCACACAATAAATTGGGATTGTGTTGTTCTTGATGAATATCATTACGGTGCATGGCGGGAAAACGCAAAAGACTTATTTGAAGCTGAAGATAAAAAAGAAGTTAAGTTTGGCGAGGGTGAAGGAATAGATTTCTTTGATGAAGAGACGATGCCAATAACTACAAATGCCTATTTATATTTATCCGGAACACCATTTAGAGCAATTGCATCGGGTGAGTTTATTGAAGAACAGATATTTAACTGGACTTACTCAGATGAACAGCGTGCAAAAGAAGAATGGATCCGCACTGAGCAAGGTCGAAGTGAAGGAGAGATTAATCCATATCAATCCCTGCCACGAATGGTGATGCTCACGTATCAATTACCCGATTCAATTAAAGAAATTGCGATGAAAGGTGAATTTAACGAGTTTGATTTGAATCATTTTTTTTCTCCTGTTTTCCGCACCATTGAAAAAAAGGCTATAAACAGATTAAAATGTAAAGAAATTTCAAAAAATGGGTGTCCCGCGTTATATTTGTAGATGTTTTTGCGAAAGAAGAAAAATAAATCAGGTAGTATCTCAATACAAATTATCTCAAAATCAAGAGGATACTATAAAGTATTAAAAACAATAGGATGTGGAAAAACAGAACAAGAGGTTCAAAAATTAATTTATTTAGGGAAACAAGAAATTGAGCGACTAAGTAATCAGATAAAATTATTTGTATCAGAAACAGACACAGTAGTTGAAGAACTATTTTCCAGAATCAGCAATTCAAGCATAAGAACAGTAGGGGCAGAAATTATTTTTGGTAAAATCTATGATCATATTGGATATAATCAAATTAATGAAGACTTATTCCGTCATTTAGTAATAGCTCGCCTAGCATATCCTTTAAGTAAATTAAAGACCATTGATTATCTCTATCGTTATCAAGGTGTTTCAATTGATATTGATACGGTATATCGATTTTTGGATAAACTCAACAACCGCATAAAAGACCAAGTTGAACAAATAAGTTATAATCATACAAAAAAGATTTTAGGGAAAATAAGTGTGGTCTTTTACGATATGACAACCTTATATTTTGAGGCAAGTGATGAAGATGATTTACGGAAGATCGGGTTCGGCAAAGATGGTAAAACTCAAAATCCTCAGATATTTATTGGTTTGTTAGTAGGCATAGGGGGCTATTCAATAGGTTACGATGTTTTTGAAGGAAATATATACGAAGGACATACTTTAATTCCTTTTCTTGAAAAGATAAGTATTAAGTTTGATATTGAAAAACCGGTTGTAGTTGCAGACAGTGGGTTACTTTCGAAGAATAATATAACCGCATTAGAAGATGGGGGTTATGAGTATATCATTGGGGCAAGATTAAAAAATGAACCGACAGTAATGATAAAGAAAATTACAGAAGTTGAATTAAAAAACGGAGAATATAAAAATATATTAAAGCCCAATGGACAAAGACTAATTGTTAGTTTTTCAGAGAAAAGAGCAAGGAAGGATGCTCATAATCGCAAAAGAGGTATTAAGCGATTAGAGAAAAGTATAACCTCAGGGAAATTAACAAAGTCCAACATTAACAATAGAGGGTATAATAAATTTTTGAAACTACAAGGTGAACTATTAGTAAAAATAGATCACGACAAAATAGAAAAAGATACAATTTGGGATGGACTCAAGGGATATGTAACAAATTCAAAGCTCTCAGAAATAGAAATAATCGAAAATTATAAAAACCTATGGTACATTGAGAAAGCATTTAGAATATCTAAAACAGATTTGAGAATACGCCCTATTTACCATAGACTGCAAAGCAGAATAGAAGCTCATATCTGTATTTCATTTGTAGCATATACTATTTATAAAGAACTTGAGCGAGTTTTATATAAGGAAAAATCTAGTCTTTCAGTTAAGAAAGCTGTAGAACTGACCCATAATATGTATGAAATAACCTACGTTTTGCCTGAATCAAAGCATACTAAATCAATATTATTAAAAATGGATGAGAAACAAGTTGAATTATACAAGATTGTTCTTCAAAATTTCTGAGGGTGTCCCAATACTGAAAACAGGA
>JAUXVN010000018.1 GCA_030684555.1 Ignavibacteria bacterium | reverse complement strand
CACTACTTTCTGTGCAGTATTTCTCCCCGATATCAATTTATGTAATGCAGTTTTATTCATCATTATCTCTTTTGTTTTGTGTTACAAAGATAATGATTTTTTATCTCATTGTAAAGCTATTTCTGTGGCACTACACTAGTGTGCCGTATTGTTTCCCGTTTATAATTGCTCCTGTGCAACCACTAATTGGAGATTCGAGACTAAATAAAAAAATTCCAAACTTCTCAATAACCATTTCCCACCAGAATAGTTGGTCAATTTCATAATTCCTGGTTATTACTGTATCGCCATCTAATGTTACCCAACTTGTATCCTTCACTAATACAGTTTTGGGACCTGGGAAAAAAGAAAATGGGTTAGGCTGTGCAAAGGAATATTTATAGGTTGTATAACGGGACCAATACGGATTTTCTAAACTATCAAGCGGTAATTCGTCTAAAAAATCACCTTTCTGATTTACATCTTCAAAGTCAAGTATAAATGAGACTCCACTTTCAGTATCATTCCTTTCCCAGGCAACAAAGTTTGTAGTTGTTGGATCATTTTGAAAGTAAATTTTCTTAAAATATTGTTTCCCATTTATTATACTATCCTTTACAACCTTTGTTGTCCAAAATGCATTATTATCTGAATAATAGTACTGCCAAACATTGCCCACATGCAACGGATTATATTCTCGTTTTTGGCTGTAGTACCTTTCTTTAAATTCTTCTGAAACATTATTTATATATTGAATTTGAATTTGGGCAAAACTAAGGCTGCTTAAAATACAAATTGAAATCATGGTTACTATTTTCATAACAACTCCGAAAAAAAATAAGAAAAAAGTTTATCAGCTTTTTTAGTGTTAAACAAATCCGGTAAAATAAATATTTACGGTTAACAGATTTATGTTTTCTCCGGAGGTCGAGAACCATTTCCCGACAGCTGTTGGAAATTTTCTATTGAATGTCCAATTTCTAAAATGTAAGGAACGGTCGCGACCGTTCCCTACAAAAATGTATATTTCTCAGTTAATAATAAATCATAAAACCTGGGTTCTCGACAACTATGGAAAAACCTCGAAGGGTTTTTTAATGTTAGAACTTCATTTTAACAAGCATATACTTTACAAATATTTTCAAACTCATCAATAAGCAGAATACTCCGAACAGTACAAAAAGACCGCTCATTATTAATGCAATCCAGCTTTTTGTGGAATCGGGCAGCATACGGGTAAGCCGCTGAGATGTTGTTAACGCCATTGATTCGGTAACCCCATCAGGGGCTGTATAAGTAGCCCATCCCAAAAATGAACCAAGAATAACAAAACCAATTCCTAATCCAAAAAAAAGGAGAAAGCCTTCTCTATCAAATTTAAAGGGAATTACTTTCTTCTTCTTAATTGTCGGAGCATATGGATTTTTTCTATCTGCCATTTTATCCCCCAATTTTATTTAGTATTAAGTGATTGCTTCAAAAACCATTCATATAATTCGGGATTATTGTAAGTCTCGGTCCATGCATCATGACCGGCTTCGGGGTAAACAGTAAATTTTACATCGGGATTAATAGTCTTTAGTTTATTAATAAGCCTTTCTGATTCAGCTACCGGAACTACAAAATCTTTAGCTCCATGAAAAGCCCAAACCGGCATTTTACCTATTTTTGATATAGTTAAAGGATTACCACCGCCGCAAACAGGGGCAATTGCCGCAAATCTGTTTGGTGCATATTCTGCCCAAGCCCAGGTTCCGTAACCTCCCATCGAAAGTCCGGTAAGATATATTCTATTAACATCAATTTTAAGCCCGGTTATTAATTCATCCAAAAGATAATTTAATTCACTTATCTGCCACCATCTTCCCTCCGGACATTGGGGTGAAACAACAATAAACGGAAACTCCTTCCCTTCAGATATTAATTTTGGAGGTCCGTGGAATTTCACTTTATCAAGGTCTGTTCCCCGTTCACCTGAGCCATGAAGAAAAATAAGAAGCGGAAAATTATCGGCAGTTTCTTCATAATTTTTGGGGAGATAAAGGAGGTATGGGACTTCAATATTACAGATGACTTCTTTGGTAAACTTCTTCTTAATGTCCGCCGGTTTAAGGTTGTCATTTGTTTGTGAAAATAAAGGAGTAAACAGGCTTGTAAGTCCGAATAGACTTAAAATAAGGGAAAGAATTTTTTTCATGGGATATTCCGTTAATAAGTTGTTTCGAAACTTAATTTATTTTTAGCGAAAATAAAAAATGGAATCTCTTAGCGGGCTTTTAGGATAACAAAAGTAAGATCATCATGCGGAGAGGCATCACGCTTAAATTGATTGATTGAACGGAGAATTGCAGCTTCAATTTCTTTTGCCGATTTATCTGCATTAGATTCGATAATACTTAATAAACGGGCTTCTCCGAATTGTTGTTTTACTATATTCATTGTTTCGGTAACGCCATCGGTAAAAATTAGGAGAATATCACCCCTTTTCATTTTTAGATTATCAACTTTAAGCGAATCACTGAAGATGGCTTTATCTGTAAGTCCCAACCCAATTCCCTGCGGAATCAGTTGTGAACATTTTTTAGATTCAGAACAATAGTAAATAAAGGGCATGTGCCCGGCACGGCAAATCGTCAGTTCATCACTTTTGGAAATATTTACTACCCCTGATGTAAAGAAGAATTCCCGTTTCAAAATCCGGTAAAGATTTTTATTCAATTGAATAAGAATTTGTTTTATTTCCGAATTAAAATTTATTAGATGATGTAATATTGCCTGAACCTGAACCATATAAAGAGCGGCTGCCATTCCCTTCCCCGAAATATCACCAACAATAACAAGGTAGTTCTCTTCTTCTTTATCCAATGAGATAAAATCAAAATAGTCTCCGCCGACTTCACGTGCAGGTTCCGTATAACAAGCAACATCATATCTTTCAAAAGTGGGGGGAGCTTTGGGCATCAGGTTAGATTGGATTTTTCTGGCAACATCAAGTTCATCTTTTGCGGAAAGTTTATCTGCCAGCTCAAAAGCGAGAAGTCCGTTTAATAATAAAAAAGATAACACACTCCATCCCCACATTCCATATAAATAGCCATAAAAAAAGATGAAAAGTGCAATCGAATAAATCAACCTTCTTGCCGGATTAAGCTTTAACAGGAAGACAATAAATATATTCTTAAGGAAAGTAAAAGTTCGGGAGATTTTGTTTTTTGATAAATCTAACGGTTTAATTTCTGCGGTGTAGAATGAATAAATCTCGGGGGCTTCACGTTTAATTAATCTTTCAAATTCAGAATAGGAAAGGTCATTCGAATAAAGATGATAAATGCTTTTAAATAATTTAAACTCAGCCAAAAGTCTTCCCGGTTATTACATTTTTTGAAACACAAAAATAATTATTCATTCGAACTAAAAATATACTCTTAATTCAGAATTAAAAACTTAATTCTTGATAAATATCTGAAAAAGCTTATTAATCGGACGTAGAGACTGACAAAAATATATTTCTGCATCTTTTCATTACTTGTGGTAAATCGTGTTGTATAATTCTTGGCGTTCCTTGGCGAACTTGGCGGTTAATTGTCTCGAATAACCCGTCATTCTGACGGATGTCAGAATCTCCCCCATTTCGCACAGATGCTGATAGCCATCAGCATGACAGCCGTATCCTCTTAGCAAACTTGGCGGTCAAAAATAATAAACCGCGAAGAGAAAAAAGAACTCCCTCTTGTCAAAGACATCCCTTCGGGAAAATCTCCTCTCACATAGTGATGGCTTTGCCATTGGGAAGAGGAAGACTTAATGAATAAATACAAAAGATTAAATTATTAAAGCCCTTTTCATCATAAGTTTATATTAACCAACGGATTCAGAGCCTGTGTGATAATTCAATTTTTTAAAAAATAAGTTTTGATTTTAGCTCATAATCAAAGCCAAAATCAACTTGACACCCTATTTTCACACAGCCTCTTCATCCGTTGGCATAGAAGAAATGAAAGAAAACATCCGATAACCGTTTCAACGGTTTAAAAATGAAGCGTGAATCAAACATCAACCCAACGGCTGAAGTCATTGATTAGTGCGTGTAGAAAAACAGACGACAAAAAATGCAAAGTTTCGCGAAGGGAAAACAAAAAGTAATATCGAATTAACTGCAAAATATTCTTGGCGGTAAAAAGCAAACCGCTTAGGAGGCAAAAACTAACAAAAATTTATTTCTGCATCTTTAATCCAAATACTCTATTTTTTATATATAAATTTTAATTTAAAGGCACACAAAATGAGCAAACTGATTCTTTCACTTTTTCTTCTATTAACTACCATCGGATATTCACAAAGTTATAAACAAATAAAAATATCTTTTCAAGACCGGAACCAAATTGAACAATTGGCTAAGTTTGATGTTGATGTTGAACATGCCGAATGGACAAAAAATAATGAGTTAATTCTTTTCGTAAACGAAGATGAATTTTCAAAAATAAGTCTGCTGAACTTTAAGATTGAAATCCTTATTGATAATTGGGCTGACTATTTTGCTAAACTTCCCAAAATGAGTGAAACTGAAAAATCAGCAGCAATTAACGAAAGTAGAGATGTTTTTGGTGTAACCGGATTTGGTTATGGTTCGTTAGCCGGTTATTATACAGTTGCAGAAGTAAACGCCAAATTAGACAGTATGAAACTCGCTTTTCCTAATTTGATTACAACAAAGCAATCGATTGGAAATACAGTTGAAGGTCGCCCGATGTATATGGTGAAAATTTCTGACAACCCTGATGTAGATGAAGACGAACCGGAAATTCTTTATACTGCAATGATCCACGCGCGCGAGCCGCAAGCAATGATGCAAATGATCTACTACATGTATTACTTACTCGAAAACTACGGTACAAACCCTGAAGTTACATACATCGTAAACAATCGGGAACTTTTCTTTATTCCGGTATTAAATCCCGATGGTTATTATTTTAATCAAATAGATTCACCTACAGGCGGCGGAATGTGGAGAAAAAACCGCAAGAATAACAGCGGCACTTATGGGATTGATCTTAATCGAAATTTCGGACCACAAAATTACTGGAATGCTCCAAATGGAGGCTCAAGCACTACTCCCTCTTCTGAAACTTACAGAGGAATTGCACCATTCTCCGAACCGGAAACTCAAAATTTAAGAGATTTTGTAATCTCAAGAAATTTTAAGAACGCTTTAAATTATCATACTTACAGTAACTTATTAATCTATCCTTATGGTGCGTTAAGTATGGAGACACCCGATTCAGCAATCTTCCGTGAATATGCAAATGATATGGTAGCATATAATGGTTATCAACCCGGAACAGATATGCAAACCGTAGGCTATTCAACCCGCGGAAATAGTGATGATTATATGTATGACGGTGATATCCCTGCACAAGGGAAAATATTCGCAATGACCCCTGAAGTCGGAAGTTCCAGTGACGGATTTTGGCCAGCACAAAATCGTATTTTCCCTCTTGCTCAAGAAAATGTGATGCCGAATCTTTATTATGCTTATGTTGCAGGTGAATATGTGAAATTAAATAATGTCAGTTATGACAGACCATATTTTAATCCCGGCGATCAAAATGTTGAGATGAATATTGCAAGCGTAAAAAATAAAGGATTAGGTGATGCAGTTAATCTAACTATTCAATTAGAATCACTTGATCAATTTATTACTGTTAACAGCGGAACAATAAATATCGCATCGTTACCTGCACGTTCATCAATGAATGTTTCAACACCATTTACATTTTCAATTTCACCGATAGCTCCTATAGATTACCTCGCTAAACTATTGGTTAAGGTATCTTCTGACGGTACAGTAATGTCGACTGATACAATTAAGATAATTCTCGGAACTCCCAATTTTGCTTTTGTTGATACCACAAATAATCCAACTGCTCTATGGACAATAACAGCAACTCCAGCCACGCAACAATGGGGAGCAACAACATCTTCTTATTATTCGGCTCCAAATTCTTATACCGATAGCCCAATTGGAAATTATCTGGCAAATGCAACCGTAAGTTTAACATCTACTAATCCGATTAATCTAAGTGGATTGAATAACCCCCGTTTAGCTTTCTGGACAAAATGGGATATTGAAGAAGAGTATGATTGCGGAGTTGTTTTAGCCTCATCAAATAACGGCTCAACATGGACTCCATTAACCGGACAATATACTAAACCGGCTTCCGGAAGCGGTAAACAAACTCCTGCCGGTATGCCGATGTATGACGGCTTAAAAACAACATGGGTTCGTGAAGAATTTGATATGAGTAGTTATGCAGGTCAACAGATTAAACTTCGTTTTGAATTACGAACAGATGGCTCAGTACAAGAGGATGGTTGGTATATTGATGATATAGGGATTTATACTTATGGTGCCGTTCCCGTTGAATTATCAGCCTTTTCAGCAAATATTGTAAATGATGTTATTAAACTTCAATGGAAAACTTTAACCGAAACAAATAACTCTGGGTTCTACATCGAACGGACAAATGATAACGTCAATTGGAATTCACTCGGTTTTATTAAAGGAAACGGAACCACTGTTAACGAAATAAATTATTCTTTTGAGGATAAGACTCCTGGATCGGGGAAAAATGTTTATCGTTTAAGACAAGTAGATTTTGACGGTACTATTAAAACTGCAGGAATTGTTGAAGTTGATTTTAATGTGATAACCGAATACAACTTAGAACAAAATTATCCGAACCCGTTTAATCCATCAACTATGATTAATTTTCAGTTGGCAAAAGCCGGTTTTGTAACTTTAAAGATTTATGATCTGCTCGGCAGAGAAGTTACAACCCTTATTAATAAAGAAATGGAACCAGGGAAACACTCTGTAGAATTCTCCACCATAGGCGGAGGAAGTAACCTTTCCAGCGGAACCTATTTTTATGAATTAAGTTCAGGTGATTTCAGATCGATTAAGAAATTTGTTTTGATGAAATAAATAGAGGTTTTAATGCAAACAAAAGGGGGAAACCAATTCCCCCCGAGTTTGCGGGTTTATATGTTTATTTTGGAAAATAATGAATGAGTCAACTCTAAAAAGTCAATAAACGGTTACGCCATAGGCGCACAGGTAAAACCGTTAATAAAAAGGTTGATTTTTTAAAATCCAACAGATAAATCTGTTGGTTAACCTAAATCCTATCTTTTTAGAGTGGACTCATAAATCATTCTCTATATTTTATTACAAGAAAGTAAATCACAATGAATAAGACCGAAATAAAAAAAAGAATAGTTGATTCATTAAGAGGACAAAAAGAAATTGAAAAAATTATAATTTTTGGTTCTTTTGCTCAAAGTGATTTGCCAAACGATATTGACATTGCCGTTGTTCAAGATAGTTCCGAAAACTACCTCACCCTTGCATTAAAATATAGAAAGCTTGTTAGAAATATTTCTAAAGAAATTGCGATTGATGTTTTTCCTATTTTAAGGAAAAATTCTAATCTTTTCTTCATCAATGAAGTAGCATCAGGAGAAGTGATTTATGCAAGAGGAGACTAATAGCTGGCTCACTTATTCTGAAGAAAATTTAGAAGCTGCAAAAAGTAGACTTAAGTAAATCTGCCGCTCATCCACAACTAAGTAGTTTTCATCCGGTTCATCAATTCCCAAATTATGCTTATATTTGTCTGCTTTTATTTGAGTTTTCTTCAAGCTGACACTTATCTTTTATTTAAGCAAAAATCAATCAGACAAACGAACAAATAGATATTATTACAATTTTTATGAGTAAAATTAAAGAAATACAAAAGCGAAGAACATTCGCTATTATCAGTCACCCCGATGCAGGTAAAACTACATTAACTGAAAAATTCCTGCTTTACGGCGGTGCTATTCAGGTTGCCGGAGCAGTAAAATCTAACAAGATTAAAAAGAGTGCCACCTCCGATTTTATGGAAATCGAAAGACAGCGTGGAATTTCGGTTGCTACTTCTGTAATGACATTCGAATATAACGGTGTTAAAATAAATTTGCTTGATACCCCCGGACATAAAGATTTTGCCGAAGATACTTACCGTACTTTAACCGCTGTTGACAGTGTTATCCTCGTTATTGACTGCGTAAAAGGTGTTGAGGAACAGACAGAAAAATTAATGCAGGTTTGCCGCCTCCGTAATACTCCCGTGATTGTTTTTATTAATAAACTTGACCGCGAAGGTCGTCCGCCGATTGAGTTATTGGATGAAATTGAAGAGAAACTTAACATACGTGTCCGCCCGTTAAGCTGGCCTCTTGGAATGGGATTAAGTTTCCGTGGAGTTTATAATCTTTACGAAAATTCGTTATCTCTTTTCCAGGCAAATAAAACCCGCATTGAAGAGGACGTCCTCTTTTTCAAAGATATTTATGATGAGCAATTAGTCGAGATGTTCCGAGATACAGCAAAAAAACTTCAGGAAGAGGTTGAACTTGTCGAAGGAGTCTATGATCATTTTGATGTAAAAAAATATCAAGCCGGGGAACTCGCTCCTGTTTTCTTCGGAAGTGCGTTAAATAATTTTGGTGTAAAAGAATTATTAGAAACTTTTATCCGCATTGCTCCAACTCCCCGCGAACGTGAAACTACAGCGGGAATGATTGCTCCGACACATAATAAATTCAGCGGATTTGTTTTTAAGATTCATGCTAACCTTGATCCAAAACATCGGGATAGAATTGCTTTTCTTCGTGTCTGTTCAGGGAAGTTTGAACGAAATAAATTTTACACACATGTGCGTCTCGGAAGAGAAATTAAATTTGCAAATCCCGCAAGTTTTATGGCTCAAGATAAAAGTGTAATCGAGGAAGCGTTTCCCGGTGATGTAATCGGTTTATATGATACAGGTAACTTTAAAATAGGCGACACATTAACCGAAAAAGAATCTTTCATGTTTAAAGGAATACCAAGTTTTTCCCCCGAAATTTTCCGCGAACTTGTAAGTACCGATCCGATGAAGTCAAAACAATTGGAAAAAGGTATCCGTCAATTGACTGATGAAGGGCTTGCACAATTGTTTACACAACATGGCGGATTACGCAAGATTATCGGTACAGTAGGTGAACTTCAGTTTGATGTAATTCAGTACAGATTAACCAATGAATACGGCGCTGCCTGTGCATTCAGACCGTTAAATTTTGTTAAAGCCTGCTGGATTTATTATGAATCCCCTGAAGACATTGATGAAATGAAAAGAATCCGTGCACAAAATATTGTTTATGATAAACATGGTAATCTGGTTTTTCTCGCTGAATCAGAATATACTTTAAATGCGGCAATGAGTAAAAATCCGAAAGCTCAATTCAGATTTACCGTTGAACATAACACTCAAACAGTTGAATTAGAAGATTAAAATTGAGATAAGAGTAGAAAAAAAAGGGCCGTCACTCACTTAAGTTGAAGACAGCCCGCTGAAATTAATCTTTCTTGTTTGCGACTTCGACGTGGATTTTTTTACCGCGGATTTGATTCCCTTCCATTGTATCTAGAATTTCATCTGCATACTCCGAAGGAACATTTACAAAACAAAATTTATCATAAAGATCAATATTGCCTATAACTTTTCCGGGAATTCCTGTTTCTCCCGTTAAAGCACCAAGAATATCCCCCGGGCGAACTTTATCTTTTCTTCCTACGTTTAAGAAGAGTCTTACTTCAGCCCCCGAATATTTATTTTTTACGTCTTTAACATTTAGATCATCCTGCTTTGTGGTCGCTTCAAGGTTAAATTTTAACAATGCAGCCGCAATATCAGTGGTAGTATAATCATCGTTAATAAGTTGATTCACAATTTGCGTATATTTTTTTAGATCCCCCGTATCAATAATCTTTTTAAGATCTTCAACAAAAATATTTGTACGCATTTCCTCAACATCATCGTATGAAGGAACGGGCATCAATTTGATTTTTGTCTTGATATACTTTTGAATATCGCGAAGTTTGAATATTTCTCTTCCCGTTACAAAAGTAAAAGCTCTTCCCGACTTTCCGGCTCTACCTGTTCTGCCGATACGGTGAACATAATATTCTTCATCCTGCGGCATATCATAATTAAAAACTGCTTCTACGTTATCAATATCAAGTCCGCGTGCAGCAACATCTGTAGCAACAAGAATTTCGATAGCCCCTTTTCGAAATTTACCGAGTACCTTTTCTCTTGTAGCCTGTTTCATATCACCATGAAGTCCATCAACTGAATAACCGCGTCCTTGAAGATGTTCAACTAATTCATCTGCACCACGTTTAGTATTGCAGAAAATTAAAGAGAGTTTAAGATTGTATAAATCGATAATTCTTGATAACGCTTCTAATTTATTTTTATCTTTTACTTCAAAGTAAATTTGTTCGGTATTTGGGACGGTTAGTACTTCGTGAACAACTTTAATTTGTTTCGGATTTCTTTGATATTTTTTTGTCAATTCAAGAATCGCTTTTGGCATTGTTGCCGAGAACATAACCGTTTGACGCTGCTTAGGTGTATTCTTTAAGATAAGTTCGATATCATCTCTAAAGCCCATATCAAGCATTTCATCGGCTTCATCAAGAACGACTAACCGGATTTTTTCCATATGAATAGTTCCCCGTTCGATATGGTCCAAAACTCGACCGGGTGTTCCGATAATTATCTGTACACCTTTTTTTAATGCTCTTAATTGCCGTTCAATCGGTTGTCCGCCGTATACAGGAAGAAAGTAAACATCCTTTTTATATTTAGAAAGTTTATTGATTTCCTCTGCAACTTGAATTGCGAGTTCGCGTGTAGGGCATAAAATAATAATTTGTAAATCGCGGTTTGTGGTATCAATAAATTCAATTGCGGGGATACCAAATGCGGCTGTTTTGCCGGTTCCCGTTTGAGCCTGTCCAATTACATCGTGTCCGTCAAGCAGCACAGGAATTGCTTCCGATTGTATTGGTGTTGCTTCTTCATAACCTAAATCATCGATAGCTTTGTGTATTTCTTTTGAAAAAGTCATCTCTGAAAACTTAATTTTTTTCATTCATTTTCCGTCTATTGTAAAATATTTTTTGTTTAACGTTGTAAAATACGACTAAAAATTAACAAAAGAGGGTTTTATTTTAAGGTTACGCTTTGGTGATGTTCGTTGAGCCGGAAAAAATTGATTTGCTCAAATTTGTTAGTTATGCAAAGGGGAGAAGGTGAAGTGACTTTTCATAACTTATACTGCATCCTCTGTCGAGAAGTGGTTCTTGACAGCCGTGGTAATTACTCTTAGAACTCCTCTAATTACTAATTAATTTTCCTTTAATTATTACGTTCATCTCTTCATTATAATAATTTCCTCCCAAAAATATAACCTCACTATTAAAAAAAAGCGTTCTGTATGTTGAAAATTTTGAATAAAAAAGAGTAGCAAAATCATATCCGTTCCAATGTCCAATCCCTGTTAGTTTATTTTCATAATCTGCGGTATTGCAGAAAAAATCGTTTTCTGCCAAGCCACTGACTCTTCCAAGATAATTTGTACTCTTCAAATCGAGAAATTGCTCCAGACCAACTCCATTATACTTATATATAATTTTCTCACCAAAAACAAAAACCCTCTCTCCAATTTTTCCTAAATAGAGTCCATTTGCTCCGGCATAGATTTCTTCCAATTTATTATTCCCAACCTGGACAAGCCAGAACCAAAAAGGGAAAAAGTGTTAAATTTGGGACATGAAAATACTAACAGAATCATACAAAGAAAAAATAAGCTTAACGCTTTCCTGTTATGACAGGTTACTATTTTCCGGGAGTTTGCCC
>JAUXVN010000003.1 GCA_030684555.1 Ignavibacteria bacterium | reverse complement strand
AACTCCCTATTTCCCCGCCTGCCTCACGTAGTTCAGATATATGGGCTACCACCTCTTGTTTATAATTTTCGGTATGTCTGGGACGTTTTATTGGCACTCCTACTTCTGAATCCGGGACATCTGTTTTTTGCGTAGAAACATCTGTAACTCCAGTCGCCCTACGGGCTCCTTCCGTTACAGATGTTTCAGTTATACCATTATAATTATTCATTTTATGCTCCAGTGCCCTCTTGGGTTATTCTGTCTTATATTTTTGTCTCACTAATATAGGCAAGGAGGGAAGCTGATAAACTTAACGATGAGAAATTCTCCGTGCCTGAGCAAATGGAATTATTTGTTTCAAAGGGTGGAGAAATATTTGCATGCGGTACATGTTTAAAAATCAGAAATAGCGGAGGTACAGAGTTGTGTCCTTTATCTACTATGAAAGATTTATATGAAATTATTAGAGACTCTGATAGAGTAATCAGTATTTAACGACTTATCCAGAGCTATGTAAAAAAGGTGTTATTAAATTAATCCCGCACCGAGTGCAATAGATAATAATATTAACATATAAGCGACCAGAATCTGAATAAACTTTAATGTTATTTTCTTTAATAGTTTATTACCAATAAATGCGCCCAATATTGCAGCTGTCGTAGCTATAACAATTAGAAGTATGTTTTCTTGGATACCTACTTTAGTAAATCTCGTGGCATATACCGATAACCTTGTAAAATCGACAAATGTAGAAACGACTACAGCAGTGGCTATAAACGATTCTTTGGATAATCCTGCTTTGATTAAGAAAGCACTTCTGAAAGCGCCCTGATTACCTGAAAGCCCTCCAAAAAAGCCACTCAAAAAACCACCAAAAGGTAATTTGTTTTTGTCGAATTGTACATTGCTGAAGTATGGAATTAAATCAATTAACGCAAATCCTATTAGTAATATTGAAATGATTAATTTAACTGGAGAAACATCAAAAGTACTTCCCAAAACCACATAGGTAAAAATTGGTTCTAAATCACTAATTTGTAATAATAACCATGACCCCAATATTGCGGCTATTACTGCGGGAAGTCCAAAACTAATTAAAACTTTTTTGTCAGCCTTTTTACCAACTAAAAATAATTTAAAAATATTATTGAAAAAATGAACTATCCCGGTTAAAGCGATTGCTAAATCAACCGGAAAAAATATTATAAAAACAGGAGTTAAAATTGTTCCTAAACCAAATCCCGAAAAGAATGTAAGTATTGCTGTTACAAATGCCGCAATTGATATAATTATTATTTCCATAAATCTTTTTAAGGATTAGTAAAAAATATTTTGGTTAAGATTATTATAGTGCTTCTCTCTGAAGAGTTGAATATATTACTGTCTCCCAACCATCGATGAGTGTAATTGAGGGAGAATAACATTAACATATTCTACCTTCTCGCTTATATGACAGTTATTACATGATTGTTTGAATAATTCAAATTCGTTTAAAAAATTTTCTCTCTCTTTTGATTTAAGAGTTTTCATCAAAGCAGGAATAGAATAATTCAAAAATGATTGAGCAGAGAGTTTTCGATTGGGTCTTCTTTCTAATCCATTTACGATTGCAGTTTTTAACTTTGTAAGATTATAAATGGCATATCCCCAATTATCATCGTTTACTGCTGAAAAGATATTATAATATCTTTCACCGACTTCCTTCATTGCTAAATCAAAACCTCTTAAGTGACGCTCTATTTGAATGAATGCACTGTCTCTATCATCAGATAACCACATTAAATCATCAACTTTTTTTTCATAACAGCCAGCAAGAAAAATCAATATAATAGCAAGAAGAGATTTGTATTTACTCATAAGTTTAACCAATTAAATGAATGATATCCTAGTAAAGAAAAATGGCTGTTAAACAGTAACAGCCATTTAACCAAATCACAAAATAATACGAATTAAAACTGATACTTAACAGTAATAAAACCGAGATGGGCTGCATAAGATGGCGCTAAATATAAGCCCATATTAACAAGACGATTACCCCATCTATTATCGCGGGATGTATCTCTTACAAAATTTTCGGTTCCGACTTGTTCAACCCATGGTCCTATTGCTCCGTCAACCCAATCTTGAATTTTGTAATGACTAAATAAGTAATGGAAACCGAGAGTCATTCTTTCGAATAGAGAATACTCAAAAGAAGCATTAATAATAAATTGATCATACTTGATTGTCTTTGGATCATCAAAACCGAAATCAAATGTTTCCCAACTTCTACCCAAGTAAGTTGCATCGGAACCATATCCTGAGTATACCATATCCATTTCAGTTAATGATAAACTAAAATCAGAATAGAATCTAAGTTTACCCGGGATAAGCTCGTAATTTAATCCCAATCCAAGTGTGTTGGTTTTTTGAGTTGTTTCTGAATTGTAAATCCTTGCTGGGTCAGTCCATGGACCAAGTGCAGCAGGCGCTTGAATTGAAGCTATGCTCGGCTGTCTTCTTTGATTTTCATTAAATACATGACCACGCACATCAGAAACTGTGTTCTCAATATCTCCGAAGAGGTTTATATTGAATCTGCTTGAATACGTATAATTTAAACTTCCACCGATGTTCAGTGTGTTATCTTTTAATAAACCAAGTTGTTGTCCCGGGGTCGTTGCAAATTCATCTGCCGGAGCTGGGAAAGGTATTCCTACACCAAGTAGAGGGGCAATCGGAACCACACCTGAACTATAATCATTTGAACGATTACCAAAATTTAATGCTAAGTCTAAATTTTCATTTAATTGTAGAGCAGCAGAAATATTAAGATTATTTCTTAATCTGTCAGATACATCGAACTTGCGTAAATCAGGGTGATTAGCAAATAAAAACTGCGGATTATCAACCTGGTTTGCACCTCTGGCAAATGTGTACCAATAACTGTTACTTGTTACTTTGTAGTCGTAGCCATCTCCAGTTCTATTGCCCCAGAGATAACTTGCGGAGAGAGTAAGTGAATTAATTGGTCTAAAACGTAATCTTGCATTCAAGATATTTTCGCTAGTATTAGCTTCTCGATAATCACGATCAATCTTTTCATGCGTATAGGTTAAATTTAAACTTGTTCTCCAGAAATTGAGATAATATCCTACATTGGCTCCAAATCCTAAATTTGAAAAAGCGTAAGCCAAATTTTGACGATAGTTAACATAACTGACATCTCCGTTTGTTCCGGCTACATCTTGAGTTACATATCTCCATTGACTCGTTGGTGTTTCATTTTTAAGATTATAATAGTTAATAAATGGTCGAAGATTTAAGCTCCCGATCAAATTGATGGAGTATTCAGCATTAAACCTAATTGTTCTCATGCTGGCTTGAGCTTTTTGTCTAGGAAGTTTACTCAAATCGTTCCACGCTTTGCCGTCGCCATACTGGCTGGTATCGCCACCGAGTGTACTAAAGCTATATGGAAGGAGATCTTGATCCTGGTTCATAAATCCAATCGCAAAGGATGATGTTAATCTGCTTTCAAAAGGTAGATTTAATCCCCAGGTTAGCGAGATGTTATTGTATAAATTATCCGGAGCGAGATTTCTCTGTCCAAATAACGAGACATTTCTTGCAGTTCCTGCAACAGAAGCTATATAATCGGAAGCAGAATGTGGTCTGAAAAACATATTCTGCCATGTCATATTATCGATTCTGTTGTTGAACATTGAGAAAATATAACTTACCTGTGCCTGGAAAAGGTCGGTTATGTACTCTGCATCTGCATGAACTTCACGAGTAATGTAATTCACGGGTTCTGGCATTTGAGCATTCAAAGTTCTTGGTGGTCTATCACCAATTGTACCGTAAGTAATTCTGTTTCCGGTTCTCCTTTCATCAGTATATGTAAGATTAACACTAACCGGTCCAAGATTTGGAAGATTAAGGGTTGCCCCTAAAAGTTCTCTTTCCACAGCAAGTGTTGTCGGTCTGCTGTAGGCTTTAACATAAGCTGCAATAAGAGAGTCGTTTACTGACATTTGACCACGAGTTGGTTCAAGTGAGGGTGTTCCGGTTGTAGTATCTCCATCTCGAATAATTCCGACAGTTTGCGGTACGGTTAAAACACCATTGTTTTGTAAAAAGGGGGTTTGTGCCCGGTTACTGAACCTATGAGGAGTTTTATTGTTAAAAATATATAAGTTCCAATTATTATAGTAATCTCCGAAATGAATATTCAAAGACTGGTCAAGCTGTAAAAGATTACTTCCGGAAATATTCAAAAACCAATCATTTTTTTGATCAAAATTTAATTTGAGGTTTGGAATAAAAACCCCATTATTGATATCCCTATATTGATTGAATTTACTAGAGTTCACATCCATATTTAGGTTACGCACACCAATAGTTTGCTCGCCTGTTATATCAACAGGTGTTTGAGCGTGAATAAGTAAATTAAACCATAAAACTAATACTAAAATATTTTTTATTTGTTTCATTTTCAGCTCCGTTATCTTGTAAATTTAACGCCGGATGGATGATTTGAACCGTGGATGGTCGTATGGCAGTTTACACAGCCATTCCCATACGGTGTACTTACCCGATTGTATCTGTACTGATTTATATGTCCACCATATTGATGACAACTAACACATAAACTTGCATTTTGTGTTACCAGCATCGATTTATTATTTGAGCCGTGTGGATCATGACAAGTTTTGCAATCTTCCCTAACAGGTGCATGTTCCCAAATGAACGGACCCCTTTTTTCTTGATGACATGTGTAACAAGTTTCATTGGACGTAGCTTTCGTTAACGAACCGGTTCCAGGGGCACCATGCACATTGTGGCATGAAGAGCATTCCATCTTTCCCTCTTTTATTGGGTGGCTTGACATTCTCATCGCTTTTGAAGTAACATCAGTATGACATGTTGAACACAATTCAAGTTCTGTTTTCTTTGATAATAATGCCGTACTGCTTTTTTTCTCCATTACGCTATGGCATGTAACACAATTTACATTTGCCGATTTGTGTAAACTGTTTGACCAATACATTCTATCCCCCCCCTTATGGCACTGCTCGCAAACTAACGAGTATTGATCATCCGTTATTGCAAAACGCTTATCGGGATTCTCAATATGCGCACTCCTTGGTCCATGACAAGCTTCACAATCAACTTTTTCGAGTTTCGTTTTCGGGTTTAATTTGAAAATCCTACTGTGCTTTGTATGTTCATAAGCTGTAGTTTCAAGACTGTGACAACTAATGCATGTTTCTCTATCCATGACATATTGTGAACCACTAAATACGGGATTTAGTTTTGTCCAAAAAGTTTCATCAATTGAGCTACCCTGGCTAAAGAGTGTAACAACGACGAACAAAAAAAGGGCTGAAAGAATAAGTAATTTTTTTTTCATTCTCTATCCTCAAGTTTGTTTAGTTTAGTTGATTAACTTCGATTATTTTGCTTTTGTGACGAGTAATAATTATCAATATTCAACAGATAGCAATTAATCCGATTATTCATTTGAAAAATATAAATTCTTTAGACATGAGTCACGAAAACAATAATGAAATTATTTTCATTTTTAATGACGGCTCTGATTGCGAGAGAATCACCTTGTTCTTAGTAATATCTTGTATTTGGAAGTTCTAATCTGAGAATGATATTGAGCCAATTATTAAAAACTTGATAAATCAGAATTCAAACTTTATTACGACAACATGGATGCTATTATTGTTAGAGAATTAGTAGGTTGCGAACATGGTAATACTATAGACAGATATTATAATCAAATAAGTATTTCAGCTATGAAATCGGAGTTAGAGAAGTTCAAGAGACCCCAGTAACATTTAGCGATTCATTTTGCCCTTCAAAATTGCTTCACTGCCATAGTTCTTGCCATAGTTCCCTCAAATAAAAAATCTGTTAACCCTTATAAAATAAGTATTAAAGCGGAATTCACTGCCATAGTTTTTGCAATAATCTGATGCTGAAATAGAGGTAAAATGAGGTCTATTTAGGTCAATTTGAAATTTTACGAAAATAAAAAACCCGCAAAACGGTTAATTTTGCGGGTTTTCGTGAGCGCGGGTGGGCTCGAACCACCGACCCTTTGCTTAAAAGGCAAATGCTCTACTGTGTTTTTAGCCTCTATTCAAAGCTTTTTTCTGTACTGTTCAGGTTTTTGTTCATGGATTTTCTCATTTTTTCTATTGAGGGACATAAATTGAGGTTTTTATGTACCTATTCAAACGCAATGGAATTTTCTATGTGGAATTCTTTGATGAAGCCGAAAATCGAACCCGAAGAAAATCTTCCGGAAAGAGTGTTAAGTCAGAGGCTTTAAAATTTGTATCTGAATTCCAAAAAAAACTTGCCGCAATACCAAAGCTAAATTTTATAAGTCTTGCGAGTCTCAAAACTGAATATCTCGAATATATACGATTGAAGTTTAGTAAGTCTTACACTAACGACCGACTAAAAATCCAGATTGATAAAAATGTTTCATTTTCATTTGATTATAGAAGATTTTTATCAACAATCAAAAAGAGACCCCCTCTAAAATATGAAGTCAAAACTTATACGGCTAAGATGGAAATAAATTC
>JAUXVN010000046.1 GCA_030684555.1 Ignavibacteria bacterium | reverse complement strand
GAATAGAACCTTATTACCTTAGTAATAAAACGAATCCGTCAGCCAACGGATTTCTCTACCTTATTACCTTATTGTTATAAAGATAAAATAATATCGGAATTCTTTACGATGGAAGATAAGGTAATAAGGTTGATATTCTTTTGATTATCTTGGTTACTAAGGTAATAAGGTTAATTATGACATACATTTTAAAGCGGACTCATTTATATTTTGCATTAATTTTTCCCCCGATTTAATCGGGGCTTTTTTCCCAAGCATCGTCTTGGGAAAAACGTAGTACCTTAACACTAAAGTTCGTGTAATTCGCCGCGGCGGATTGGCAGAATCCGTTAGCTAACGGATTATTCCCTTTTTGACTTCGGCGTAAGCTCAGCCGAACGGTTCTGCTTGTCCCGCCCCGCGGGGGCTTGGCCAGGTTAGGAGATACACTAAATGCTGGTTAGCCCGATCAGGTCATTGTAATAACCGGTTGTAAGTCTTATAATTGAATAAAAAATAAATTGGAGAATCATTGTGATAAGTGTAGCAATCGTAGAAGATGATAGTAAGATCAGGGAAAGTCTTAAAATAATTTTAAACGGCTCTCAGGGTTATAACTGTGTAGCAGCTTATGAAGATGCAGAAAGTGCATTAATTGATATACCGATTAAAATTCCTGATGTAGTATTAATGGATATCAATTTACCTAAGATGAGCGGCATTGAATGCGTAAGGCAGATCAAACAAAAATTACCGGAGATAATGATCATTATGTTAACGATGTATCAGGACTCTCAAAAGATATTTAATTCTTTACAAGCCGGGGCAGTGGGTTATTTACTTAAAAGCAGTTCACCAATCGAAATTCTTCAGGCAATTAAAGATGTTTCCGTGGGTGGATCGCCAATGTCAGCTCAAATTGCCAGAAAAGTTGTACAATCGTTTTTCAAATCAAAATCGGAAATTGAATCAACAGTAAAACTTTCTGAACGCGAAACTGAAATCCTTGATCTTTTATCCAGGGGTTATATTAATAAAGAAATTGCCAATCAACTTTCTATCAGCCCGGATACAGTACACAATCATCTTCGCAGAATTTATGAGAAACTTCACGTTCATACCCGAACCGAGGCAGTTGTAAAGTATCTCAAAAACTAGTTTAACCCATTTGGGTATTAAATTGTCATTTTCCCCCATCTGAGAATCTTTCATACCTAAACAGGCTATTGCAGAAAAATACCTCTATGGATATTTTACAATTGATTTTTAATAATTAATAAAGGTGTGAAATGAAAAACTTTAGCTTACTGATTATACTAACTATTCTATTTACTTATTTTCCCTATGAGGTGAATTATGCTCAATGGGAGTGGCTAAATCCACTGCCCCAGGGGAATAAACTAAACAAGGTAAGTTTCACGGATATCAACAATGGCACTGCTGTTGGATCTACCGGAACGATAATTCGTACCACCGATGGTGGATCCACCTGGACAATTCAGCAAAGTGGTTTAACAACTAATTTATTTGACGTTTGCTTCGTTGATGCTAATATAGGTACTGTGGTGGGGGGTGTAGGAAAAATCTTGCATACCACTGACGGCGGACAAACGTGGATTACTCAAACCAGCGGTTTAACAACTACATTGCGAGGCGTATCCTTTACCGATGTTAATAATGGGACTGCTGTCGGAGCTCAGGGAAAAATTCTTAGAACCACAAATGGCGGTGCAACATGGAGTCAACAAACTAGTGGTACAACATCTTTTTTGTACAGCGTTTCGTTCATAGATTCAACGACTGGAACAGCGGTAGGTGCAGCTGGAACAATCCGGCGCACAACAAATGGCGGAGCGACTTGGACTGCCCAAACAAGTGGTATTACTGGAATATTATGGTCAGTCTGTTTTGTTGATAGTGACCACGGTACGGCAGTGGGAGATAATCAGAAAATAATACATACTACGGATGGCGGTGCTACCTGGACTCCACAAATTAGTCAGGCTGGAGGGATAGGAGCTTTATATGGTGTTAGTTTTGCTGATGTTAACAATGGCTGGAATGTTGGTAGTGGATTTGGTGAAACAATTGAACACACTACCGACGGGGGGAATACCTGGACTTCACAATTCTTTGCTATATATCCGTCACTTAACGGTATATCAGCAATAAATCGAAATACAGCAGTGGCAGTAGGGTCTGTCGGAGCTATTTTGAGTACTACAAATGAGGGTGCAACATGGATTAATCAAGTACATGGAACTCAGAACGTTTTAGGACCTGTTGTATTTACCAGTACAAATGTAGGTTATGTTGGAGGAACTTATGGATTAATTCAAAAAACTACCGATGCAGGTCAAACTTGGATTAATCAAACTAGCGGTGTAACCAATAGTATGTTTTACGGAATGTATTTCGTTAATGAAAACGTTGGAACAGCAGTAAGTGCAGGCGGGGATATTGTCAGAACGACCAACGGCGGGAATACATGGATTGTCCAATCAAGTGGACACAGTTTTCTTCTCGGTGTTGCTTTCACTGATGTAAATCATGGTTTTGTTTCAGGTGGTGCGTCCTTTCTTAGCACTACTGATGGTGGAACTACATGGATTCCTCTATCGGGTGGACTATCAAGCTATGCTGGTATTTCCTTTGGTGATTCATTAAATGGAACTGTAGTCGGAAGCGGTATTTCACACACAACTGATGGTGGCATAACCTGGGCTCCACAATCGAGCGGCACTTCAAACTATTTATGGTTTGTACATTTTATTGATGCTAATATAGGTACAGCAGTTGGTGATGCCGGAACAATTATTCATACGACGAACGGCGGTACAACCTGGACAACACAAACTAGCGGTACATCCAATGATCTTTGGGGTGTTCACTTTGTTAATGCAAATACGGGAACAGCAGTTGGTGATCTTGGTGTTATTGTTCAGACTACTAACGGTGGATTAAATTGGGTAGTTGAACAAAGTCCTACTGCAAATTTTTTAAATGGAGTAACTTATCCTACACCATACACATGTATAGTTACAGGGGAAGGTGGAGCAATTTTAGCTAAGCGTACTTTAACCGCGCCAGCACCCCCTACAAATCTTTCCGCTATTGCTGATACATTTAGAGTAAATATTAGCTGGACAGATAATTCAGATAATGAGCTTGGATTTAAGATTGAAAGGAAGGGTGATTCATTAAGTGTGCCCGGCACCTGGACATTAATTGATTCAGTCGGAGCAAATGAAACAACCTTTACTAATACAGGATTAACACCAAATACAGTATATTCATACAAAGTATATGGTTACAATGAAGCTGGTAATTCCCCTTATAGTAATATTGCGCAGACACAAACAATAATCCCGGTTGAGTTTACTTCCTTTACTGCAAATCAGAATGGAACGGATATTAATATTTCATGGATCACTGCCACAGAAAAAAATAACAAAGGATTTGAGCTGGAGCGTAAAAACGGGGAAGAGAGCGCATGGGAAAAAATATCCTTTATAGAAGGGAAAGGGACAACTACTGAAAAGCAGGAATACTTATACAGTGATAACTTCAAATACAAATCTGATAAAGAAGTAATTTATTACCGGCTGAAGCAGATAGATTATGACGGTACATATAATTATTCAAATATAATTGAAGTGGATGTTGATTTTACTCCTAAGGAATATACATTATACCAGAACTACCCGAATCCATTCAATCCGACAACAACAATTAAGTACGCACTGCCTTATGCAAGTAATATAAAGATAGTAATATATAATATGCTTGGCGAAACAATTGGTGAACTTATAAATGGAGTACAGGAAACCGGATATTATGATGTTACGTGGAATGCAGGAAATGTTGCCTCCGGAATTTATTTTTATTCAATACAGGCAAAATCAACTGACGGAAAGAATAATTATACATCGGTTAAGAAAGCGCTGCTTATGAAGTAGTTTAACGTTAGTCGGATTACTTCCGAAGGGATTCCTTTGGAAGATGTCCGTATCGTCAGGCGTATTACGGCAGCATTACGAAAAACACAGCCGCTATACGAAACGGGCTTCGTTACCTTAACCGATAAACGTTTTTAAGAAGATTGCATTATAGAAGTGCCTCCTTCAGGAGGTGAGATAGAATAATAAAGTGACTTGTAAATGAGTAATAAATTATCTCACCCCCTAAAAAGGGAATCATAAAGATTATTTGTGGTTCCCTTTTTCTTTAGCTATTAGTAATGTGTTCCATGTTGTATTTCTCTTTAGTAATTGTTGGACTCCTTGAATAGAATGGCAAAACCAATTTTCTGTATTATTATACACTATAGATGAAATAATATTCAAAAACGATAAATATTTTGAAAATATATCCATAAAATTGTTGACAAGCGTTTTTCACTTACTTATATTTGTCACTAATGAAAAACAAAAAACAACATAGTAATTTTTTCCCTTTTATTCTTTACGAAGAAGATTTCTCCTTTCTTTTCTTACAAAGGCGCCCAAGCGGGCTAATCTAAAATCACTTCGATATTTTTTTTATTCATTAAAATTTTCAAATCATTTGTAAAGGTAGTCATGCATTCAATTGGCATTATCGGTGGAACCGGATACACAGGGAAAAAATTAATTCAGTTTCTAAGTCTTCATCCTTTTATAAAGGATTTTCAGATTTATGCAAGGAATAGTACAGGAGTAAACTTGCATGAAGTTTTCCCTGATCTGGACGGTTACACTGACAATCTTAAGATTAAAGACATAAATAATATTTCTTGTGAGCACGATTTATATTTTATTACCCTTTCTTTGGGAAAAGCTTTAGAATTTGTACCCGGACTAATTGATGATGGCAAGTATGTCGTTGATTTGGGAGGAGATTATAGATTGGATTTTGAAGAACTGTATATCCAATGGTATAAATATACTCATACATCATCGTATCTGTTGAACGAAAAAGTTTACGGGTTAGCAGATTATCCTTCTACCAGCTATGAAGATAAAAAGTTGATCGCAAATCCAGGATGCTATCCAACCGCTATACTTCTTTCTCTTCTTCCTTTGCTGCCAGAGTTGGCAGATAAAATCTTGAGTGTAAACTGTGTTGCATATTCAGGGACAAGTGGTGCCGGAAAATCTTCAAGAGCTGATCTTCTTTTATCTGAAATGTATGGCAATGTTAAAGCATATAATATTAATCAACACAAGCATGAGCCGGAAATACTTCAGCAGCTTTACAAGAATGGATTTCATTCACCATTTTCTTTTATACCTCATCTTCTTCCAGCTGCAAGAGGAATTTATACTACATCTTCTATTCATTTGTCTGAAGATATCGAAATGGAAGAAATTAATGCAGTTTATAAAAATGTTTATCAGAAAGCTCCATTTGTAAGATTAAGAAATAATCCTCCGGAATTACAGTGGGTTATTGACACCAATTTCTGTGATATAAACATTTCCATAAGTGGAAAAGTCCTGATAATTACCGCTACTATTGATAATCTTATTAAAGGTGCTGCAGGGCAAGCTATACAGAATATGAATAAATTATTTGGCTGGAACGAAACTACCGGACTATTAAAACCCGCCGATGTTTCCGCTTCAGCAGGTAATAAGGAGTTGAGGAATGCATCAATTCATTCCTGAAGGGACAATTACTTCTGTTCGTGGTTTTAAGGCGGCCGGAATTTTTTGCGGTATCAAAAAGCAGAAGAAAGATATTGCTTTAATTTATTCTGATAAACCCTGTTCTGCTGCCGGAACTTTCACTCTTAATAAAGTTGTTGCTGCACCGAATGTTATTTCAAAAAACATAATTAAACAGCAAGGTAAGGTTAGAACAATACTTGTCAATTCTGGAAATGCTAATGCGTGCACTGGAGCAATAGGGTTTGAGAATGCTCTTGCATCGCAATCTTACTCTTGCAAAAAAATTGTCTATCAATCCTTCTGAAGTAATTATAAGCTCAACGGGGGTAATCGGGCAGCAGCTTCCTATTGACAAGTTATTGCGTGGAATTGATAAGATTGTTCCTGAATTATCCGAAGAAGGTGGAGACGATGCAACAGAGGCAATAATGACAACTGACCTTAAAAAAAAATCTTTTGCAGTTAAGGTTCGTTTGGAAGATGGTGAGGTAACAATTGGAGGAATTTGTAAAGGAAGCGGAATGATAATGCCCAATATGGCTACTATGCTTGCTTTCCTGACCACAGATGCTGCTGTTGAAAGTGATGTACTTCAAAAATTATTGACAAATTCCGTCAACGAGACTTTTAATAAAATTTCTGTGGACGGAGAAACGAGCACAAATGATATGGTTATTTTATTGGCAAATGGAGTTTCCGAAATAAAAATTAATGAGGGAACTGAAAACTATTCTAAATTCCTTAACGGGTTAATTATAATCTGCTCTGAAATGGCTAAAACAATTGTATCTGATGGAGAAGGTGCAACAAAATTGATTACAGTTTCTGTAAATAATGCTAAAACAAAAGAGGACGCAGATGCTATTGCAAAAGCAGTAGCAAACTCTCCTTTAGTAAAAACCGCATTTTATGGCAACGACGCTAATTGGGGAAGAGTCCTTTCAGCTATAGGTAACAGCGGGGCAGATTTTAATCCGGATAAAGTAACAATAAAATTCGATGACCTCCCGGTGTTATTGCCAAATTATCATTCTGATTTCGATGAGGATATCGTTAAGCACATTCTTAATAAAAAAGAAATAACTCTTTCTGTTGATCTTAATGAAGGGAAGGAATCTACTATGTGGTGGACATGTGATTTTACTGAAAATTACGTAAAGATAAATTCTAGGTACAGAACCTAATTACTCAACGAAATATGAAAACTATTCTACTAAAAATAAGCGGTAAATCTATAGAAAATTTCTTAGATGATAGGAACAGCATAAAAAAAATCAAAGAGCTTCAAAATAGTTTCGATGCATTAATTATAGTTCATGGTGCCGGAATAAAAATATCTGAATGGAGTCGGGTTTTTGGATTGAAACCAAAATTTTATATGGGACAAAGAATTACTGACAAGGATACTATGGAGATTGTTGCGGCTGTTCAAGCAGGGTTGATCAACACAAAACTTATAAGTATGCTTCAGACAAATCAGGTTAATGCAATTGGATTAACTGGCGTAGATAACGGCTTATTCACTGCGGAATATATCAACGAAGATTTAGGGTATGTAGGTGTTCCGGTTTTTAGTGAAAATAAGGTCTGGCTTTCTTCAATTATGCAAGAAGGAATCATCCCGGTATTTTCTTCTATATGCAAAGACAAAGACGGAAACCTTATGAATGTCAATGCCGATATTTTTGCTAAGGAGTTAGCCATCGCAGTTGAAGCAGATACTGTTCTTTTCCTATCAGATATAAGCGGAGTTAAACTGAATGGGTCTGTGCAAACTGAAATAAATGATGCGGACATTAATGAAGGCATACTAAGTGGTCAAATAACTGATGGGATGATTCCAAAACTTAAAAGTTGTCTTAATCTTATTCATAACGGAACTCGTAAAGTATGGATTGGCGATGATCTCCCGGGTGGAAATTTCGAAGAACCATTTTCTGAAAACAATTTGAAAGGAACCTGGATTGTCGAATCAAAAACCATTACAGCTTGAAACAACTACTGCATTATTAAGCAATTATTTTCGTTATAAAGTAGAATTTGTAAAAGGTGAGGGTGCTTATCTGTTTGATAGCTCTGATAAAGAATATTTAGATTTCCTTTCTGGTATTGCGGTAACAGGATTTGGAAACAGGCATCCCAAAGTACTTAAAGCTGTTAGAGAACAAATAGAAAATGTTTGGCATACATCGAATTTATTTCAATCCTCGGGGCAGGAAATTTTGGCAGGTAAATTGGCAGAACATTCAGGACTTGGTTCTGTCTTCTTTTGTAATTCAGGTACAGAGGCAAATGAAGCCGCTATAAAGTTTACGCGTAAATGGGGAAATGGAAGATCAACCATTATTACTGCACTCGGCGGATTTCATGGCAGAACACTTGGAAGTCTTTCGGCCTCCGGACAATATAAACTTTGGGAGGGGTTCTTTCCATTAACACCGGGATTTGTATATGTTCCTTATGATGATATTGAAGCAATAGAGAACTCGATAAATCATGATACGGTGGCAATAATGATTGAACCGATACAGGGTGAATCAGGAATAATAGTTCCTTCAGAAGGTTATTTGAGAAGGTTAAGAGAAATTTGTGATAATAATAATCTACTGCTGGTTGTAGATGAGGTTCAAACGGGTATGGGTAGAACAGGAAAATTATTTGCTCATCAGTGGGAAGAAATTAAACCCGATATAATCACACTTGCAAAAGGGATAGCAAATGGTTTGCCACTTGGTGCAATAATTTGTTCTAATGAAGTTGCAGAATATATAACGCCAGGGTCTCACGGTTCTACATTTGGTGGCAATCCCGTTGCTGTCGCGGCTGCTAATGTTGTAATGGATTTACTTACAGAAGACGTGCTCTTTTATAATTCTCTGATGGGGAAAAAAATTAAGGTTGAATTAAAACATATCAATCATCCTTTAATAAAAGATGTAAGAGGAAAGGGATTGATGATTGGTATTGAATTTTGTGAACCGGTAAATGCTAAAGATGTTGCTCTTATATTATTAGAGGAAGGTGTAGTTGTTGGAACTTCGGGAGACAGGGTTATAAGAATACTTCCACCCTTCATTATCACTGATGAAGAAATAACAAAGTTTATGAATATATTTACCTTAACTCTAAACAATTTATAGGCAAACATAAGGTGTTAATATAGTATTAACGGTTGAGAACTCATCCCCACCCTTCTCTTAAAAAGAGAAGGACTTGTAAAAGATGGTGACTCTTCCTTTAAAGTCTCGACAGAATATAAAAATGAATAGTGTTGTTAATAATAAGTCTCTCTCTTTGTAAGAGAGAGATTAGAAAGAGTTCTCCGGGCTTGATCGGTAAAAACAAATTAAAATGTATAAACCAAACATAAATAATTATTGCTAAAATTATGTCCGCTAAATTAAAAAGACAAAATAGAATTAAGGAAATCCTGCATGACTATGTAATTACAGGTCAAGACCAACTGTCGTTAAGACTAAAGGAAGAAGGATACAACGTTACTCAGGCAACACTTAGTAGGGATTTTGCAGATATTGGAGTAATCAGGATTGTTAATGGAAACGGGTTCAGGTACATTCTCGATCCCGAAGAAACTGGTAAACAAATAGCTAAACTGATAGGATTAGAAATTCTAAATGTTGATCATAATGAATCTATTATTGTAGTAAGGACAATTGCCGGCAGAGCACAAGGTGTAGCCCATTTCATTGACCGTCTTAATAGAAAAGAAATAATAGGAACTGTGGGTGGAGATGATACAGTATTGGTTATGCCTGATAGTCAAAAAAACATTCCTGTTATTGTAAATATGATTAAAAAGAAAATGAATGAAATACATTAAGTATTAAATAAACCTCTTTCTCAAAAAAGATAAAATTAGAACAGAAATTTCACGATAGGAAAATCAAATAATGGCTAAAAGAAAAATAGCGGTTGCGTATTCAGGAGGACTTGATACATCGGTAATGGTTAAGTGGTTGAGTGCGAAGTATGATGCCGATATAATTACAGTAACTGGCGTGCTTGGTGAAACTGCCGAACTTGACGGTCTTGAAGAGAAAGCATTAAGAACAGGCGCAATCAAAGCGCATATAGTTGATCTAAAGGAAGAGTTTATATCTAATTTTGCTTTTCAGTCATTAAAAGCCGGCGCATTATACGAAGGTGTTTACCCGATGGCAACAGCAATTGGTAGACCTCTCCTTGCAAAATTATTGATAGATATCGCTCTTAATGAAGGTGCAGACACAATAGCACACGGATGCACAGGAAAAGGTAATGATCAAGTTAGATTTGAGGTTGGAATTCAGTCTCTTGCACCGCAGCTAAATATTCTCGCACCATTACGATTTTGGGAATTCAAGTGCAGAGAAGAAGAGATTGAATATGCGTTAGAAAATAATATTCCCGTCAAGGCAACGAAAAAGTCTCCCTATTCTATAGATGAAAATCTTTGGGGAGTTGCAATTGAATGTGGAATTCTAGAAGATCCCACTCAAGCTCCACCGGAAGATGCATATCGAATGACTATCAATCCAAAGTTAGCACCTTCCAATCCTGAAACAATTACTATTGAATTTAAGAAAGGAATACCGATAGAGCTAAACAATCATTTTCGTTCTCCTGCCGAACTTGTCAAAGAATTGAATTTCATCGGTGGAAAGCACGGAGTTGGTAGGATTGATTTGATTGAAAATCGCGTAGTTGGAATAAAGTCCAGAGAAGTATATGAAGCACCTGCTGCGGTAATTCTTCACAAAGCACATTATGAACTTGAAAAATTGGTATTAGATAAGGAGACTTTCAGATATAAGCAAGATGTTTCCAACAAAGTTGCTAATTTGATTTATGATGGTCTTTGGTATTCGACGCTCTTTAAAGGGTTAATGGCTTTTGTAGATTCTACACAGAAAACTGTAACCGGCAAAGTTGTATTAGAATTATATAAAGGAAATGTAACAGTACTATCAAGAACATCTCCCTTTAGCTTGTATAATAAAGAGCTTGCAACTTATACTGCAGAAGATACATTTGATCATAAAGCTGCTGAAGGTTTCCTGAAGATATATGGGCTCCCTTATAAAACCCTGACCTTAGTTAAAAATTCTTTTGTTGAAGAGATTAAGTAATTATGCTCTGGGGCGGAAGGTTTAAAGAAAAGTTCAACAATTCAGCATTAAAATTTTCTTCTTCATTATCTTTTGATATTCATTTAATCGAGGAAGATATACAAGTAAGCAAAGCGCATGCTGAAATGCTTGCAAAAATAAATATCCTCACTAAAGAAGAAACTGAAAAAATAATTAATGCCTTAAATCTTATTTGGGTATTGTTTAAAGAAGGTACATGGAATCCTGAGATTGAAATATACGAAGATATCCATTCTGCTATTGAAGCAAAATTATTTGAACTCATCGGCGATGTAGCAGGTAAGCTACATACAGGAAGAAGTCGGAATGACCAGATTGTAACTGATTTACGTTTGTGGGTAAAAAAATCTTCGGAAGAATTAATAACTGCGTTAAATAATCTTCAAACTATTTTTTTAGACACTGCCGAGAGGCATATCGATACTGTTATTCTCGGTTACACGCATTTACAAAGAGCACAACCGGTTTCTTTTGCATTTCATCTCCTAGCTTATATAGAAATGTTTGAAAGAGACAAAAAGAGATTAAATTTTATTTATAATGAAGCGGACTTTTCTCCTTTGGGTTCCGGAGCTTTGGCAGGTTCTACTCTACCGTTGGATAGAAAATTCACCGCGGAAAAACTCGGTTTTAAAAGTATTTCCACCAATGCTATGGATGCTGTGTCTGATAGAGACTTCGTTGCGGATTTTCTTAACTGTGGTGTAATTGGAATGATACATCTTAGCCGCCTTGCTGAAGAATTGATAATCTGGTCTTCATCAGAATGGAATTTAATAAAGCTTAGCGATAAATACACAACCGGCTCTTCATTAATGCCTCAAAAGAAAAATCCGGACATAGCTGAATTAATAAGAGGAAAAACAGGAAGGGTTTTTGGCAACTACATTACTATGGCAACTGTCTTAAAAGGACTCCCTTTAAGCTATAACCGTGATCTACAAGAGGATAAAGAACCTCTCTTTGATTCTGTAAAAACATTTTATGATAGTGTGTTGCTTGCTGGAGAAATGATTCAAACGATGCAAGTTAATTCTGAACGGTTTAAGGAAGAATTGAAGGGCGATTTTTCGTTTGCCACTGACCTTGCTGATTGGTTAGTTTTGCAAGGAATACCTTTTAGAGATGCTCATCATATTGTTGGGGAGGTTGTGAAATATTGTGAGGAAAAGAACAAGAAATTTGATTATTTAAATCTTGAAGAATTTAAAAAAATACATCCAATATTTGATATATCAGCATTTGAGGTTGTAAATACCCAAAATGCTTTAAGTAGAAAACGTACTTTAGGTTCACCTAATCCTGAATTTGTAATATACGAAATTGAAAAATGGAGGATCAAATTATCTAAAGAAAATTAACTGGTGACAATTGCATGATCTTTTGGTACTATACAATCTTGCTTTCAAAATTGCACTTCAATAGCTTTATTGTCTTCATTTGTAAATCGAAAATTTGAATAATTGTAGCGCACATTTCCTATAATAAAGGCTCATCATAACAATGCGTACTTTTAATTTAGGGAAATACTACTGAAAAAATACTAATAAGTTGGTTTGGCCAAAACCATTTACTTTTTGCTAATTATTCAACGACCTAAAGAGGCTGTGTGAAAATCCTTAACCAACAGTTTCAGAGGCTGAGTGAAAAATATTAGTCGGGTAGTACAATATCTTTTTTTGTCCCTCGCAGAAGCTGTGTTGAGGTAAGCTATTCCTGCATCTAATGAATCAAATGTAAATAAAAAGATGCCGATATTTCGGTAAATAATTACAAAAACACAAACTGTTTTTAACATGAACTTTCAATACTTTTTATTAAAGATGAACAAAAAAACGGAAAGTTGTTTTTATTAAAAAATATTTTCGAATTTGTTACAGAGAAAATGTTTTTCGCATTGCGTTTGCAAAACGCTGGCTTAGTGGAAATGAATTTGGGATGGTTTTTATATAAACTGAATATGAACGGAAACCGGTCTTTTCTATTTTGTCGATATAATGAATGTTTACAACGGTAGCTCGATGAATCCTTAAAAAATCCTGCGCGGGTAAAATATCTAACCAGTTTCTAATACTTTTTCTAACTATAATTTTTTGAGCATTTTCAGTGTAGATCTTTGAGTATTCTTTTAGTGCGGTTATACAAATGATTTTCGAAAATTCAACAAGTCTTAATTTGTTGCCGATTTTAACCAGTATATGGTCATCTCCCTTTTGCTTTATATCAGAATCGGTCAATCCGCTGGTAAGCGTTGTAAGCATTTTCTCTTTTAAAGCATTTATTTTTCTAAATCTTCTCGAAATAGAATTCAAAAGAAAATCACATTCAACCGGTTTATTTAAAAAATCATCAGCTCCGGCTTCCATAATTTTTCGGTAATGGAATGTTTTAGTACACGATGAAATCATTATTAACGGAATTGTTTCAGTTACGGGATTGTCGTTTAACTTTTGAACAATTTTTAATTCTTTTTCGGGTGGCTCCACGTTGCAAATTATCATATCGGGCAGGTAACAATACGCAATTTTAACACCGTCAATTTCGTTGGCAGATTGATATATGGTGTATTCGGCAGAATTTAAAATATTTTGAATTCCGTTTTTTTCTTCCCCGCTTTCAATAACTAAAATTTTTTTCACTACTCTGCCAGTAACAATTTGTTCTTACAAAAAACAATTAAATCTGTATTAATGTACTTCAAATTTATATCGTTTCGGTTGCTAATCAAAAGTATTTTACCCGTTCATGACATAAATGCCGCTCTTATTGATTCTCCAATGGAATTATTTGTTGTACTTTAATATTGTTGTATTGAATGAATGGATTTAATATTTATTCGTTTTATTTTTTCACTTTCATAAAGGAATAAATTTATGCATCAAAAGTATAAAATTATTTTGTTTTTTTCCTTTCTACTTTTCACATCACTTCAAGTTTTTCCACAATCCTTTTCTGTTTCCGCCGGCGGCGATTTGGTTAGCCGATACATCTGGCGCGGCTTAAATGTAAATGATGCCGTAAACATACAGCCTGCCCTTTCGCTAAATTTCGGTAATGCGGCAGTAGGTGTTTGGGGTTCATACAGCCTCAACAGCAACAATACCACAGATGATAATTATGCTTTCAGCCAGGAGATTGATACATGGTTAAGTTATAAAATTGATGCAGGTGACGAGGCATCGGTTACTGCAATTTTAACCGATTATTATTACCCTCATGCAGGCATTAAGTGGGGCAATTTTAAAAATTATGATGAACCTCACGGACCGGGTGCTCATCTTGTTGAAGTTGGTATAATTTTTACCGGCACAAAATCTTTCCCTATAACCCTGAGCGGTTATTATAATTTTTATAATGATGCCGGAAATAATTCATACTTCGAAATCGGCTATCCATTCGCAGTTCAAGATATCAACTTAAATGTTTTTGCGGGCGCTGCAGGCGGCAGTAAAGACAATCCGGGTTTTTACGGCACCGATAAATTTAACGTTATTAATCTTGGTGTAAAAGCAGCTAAATCTATAAAAATAACCGATGATTATTCCTTACCGGCGGCAGTTAGTTTTATAGTAAACCCGAGGGCAGAAATTGCTTATTTAATTTTTAGTTTAAGTTTCTAACTATTTAATAATGGAGAAAAATTATGTTTGATACTGGCAGCACCGGCTTTATGCTTGTTGCAACAAGTCTCGTTATGTTAATGACCCCGGGTCTCGCTTTTTTTTACGGCGGTTTGGTCGGAAGAAAAAATGTTTTGGCAATAATGATTCAAAGTTTTGTTTCGCTCGGATGGACGACCGTAATCTGGTTTGTCGCAGGTTACTCATTATGCTTTAGCGGAGGGCAGGGTGGAGTAATCGGGAATTTAGATCTTGCTTTTTTAATGGGGACAAATTTAAATTCTACATTTTTTGGTAACAGCGACATTCCGCTTTATGTTTTTATAGCTTATCAAATGATGTTCGCAATCATTACACCTGCGCTTATAAGCGGAGCGTTTACAAACCGTGTTCGTTTTCCTGCTTATTTGATGTTTTTAACAGCATGGTTATTTCTTGTCTACTTCCCGCTTGTTCATATGGTTTGGGGCGGCGGACTTCTTGCTGAAATGGGCGTGTTGGATTTTGCAGGTGGTATTGTCGTCCACGCAAGTGCAGGTATGGCGGCACTCGCTTCAGTTTATTATGTAGGTAAACGAAATATAATTGAACGGGGTCCTCACAGCATCCCGTTGGTTGCACTCGGTACCGGATTGTTATGGTTTGGGTGGTATGGATTTAACGCGGGCAGCGAATTAAAAGTTGATACTATTACCGTAACAGCTTTTTTAAACACAGATGTAGCTGCATCATTCGCCGCTATTACCTGGCTCATACTTGCATGGGTACTTGAGAAAAAACCAAAGTTTGTCGGGTTATTAACAGGGGCAGTTGCCGGTCTCGCTACAATTACGCCTGCGGCTGGTTTTGTGACAATTCAACATGCTGCGTTAATCGGAATTTGTGCCGGCGTAGTTTGTTATTTTGCGGTTGCACTAAAAAACAAACTTCATTGGGACGATGCTCTTGATGTTTGGGGAGTGCATGGTGTTGGTGGTACACTTGGAGTAATTCTTCTCGGTTTATTTGCCAGCAGTGCTGTTAACCCGATGGTAACAACAAATGGTCTGCTGCTTGGCGGAGGATTCTCATTCTTTTTAACACAATTAGTTTCGGTTCTTGTTGTTTGTATTTATTGCTTTGTTTTTACATATGTAATGTTAAAAGTAATCAATCTTATAACTCCTGTAAAAGTAACACGCGAAGAAGAAGAAGCCGGGCTTGACAGCTCGCTGCACGGCGAAATTGCTTACGAACAGGATTAATTAATTAGTCACCTTACGCAGATATTGTAGTATGAAGTCCGTTAGCTAACGGAATAGTTAACGGACAAAATTTATTTAATTTATCGATTCCGAAAGCTATCGGAATCGATTTATATTCGATTAACTGTTTCTTGCGCAAGGTGAGTAATAAGTTGGTTTGGCCAAAACCATTTACTTTTTGATAATTATTCAACGACCTAAAGAGGCGGTGTGAAAATCCTTAACCAATAGTTTCAACCGTTTATATTGCCTTTGGGACAGCCCCATAAAATATGATAAATGAAATATCTTAAATGTCTTAAAGCCGGCTGATTATTTTTGTAGTTTCTATTTAGAATTAACAATGGTCTTTAATTCTTGATCTAACTTTTCTGCTAAATCTTTCGCCGAAATTCCCTTTAACGACAGTTTTGCATTTTTAACAGTTATAAGAGGGGCATCCCCTTCTCCTTTTACAAACTTGTAAAGTGAATAACCGAGACGGTTTCTATCGTTAGCAACGGGGATATTCACAGCAAACTTTTCGACAATAGTGTAGACTTGTTTCTCAATTGACTCAGCCGGAAATTCTAAAGTTGCCGGTGCAGATAATGTACTCATAATTCTTTCTCGTTATTTTTATTACAAAAATAGTTAAGAATTAGCAAACTTCAATACTCTTTACTTGGTAACATCTCTCCTTTTCGGTAATTTTGACAAAATATTTATAAACTGCTTTGCAATTAGAAAAATTACACAAAATACTTATCGTTAGATTAAGTTCTCTCGGAGATGTACTTCTTACAACTCCAATTTTCCGATCGCTTAAAAAGGCTTATCCGGATTTGATAATCCATTCGGTAGTTTTAGATTCTTACTATGATGTACTAAAGAATAATCCATATATTAACAGTGTTTGGAAGTATCAGAAAAATAGAGATGATGAAAAGAATCTTAATAAAACTTTGATAAACGAAGAGTTTGATGCTGTAATTGATTTACAAAACAATTTTCGTTCAAGAAGATTACTGAATAATGTTTGCCAAAGAACATTCCGTTTAGATAAACTGAGTATAAAAAAGTTTTTATTGGTAAACTTCAAAATCAACTTACTGAAAGATTCTCAATCAATTCCGGAACGCTATGCATTTACAATTCCGGGACTCAGATTGGATAATGAAGGATTGGAAATATTCATTCCTTCTTCAAAAACTTCACGCATAAAAGAAGGAGAAAAGATAATCGGTTTTTGTCCGGGTTCACGGCACTATACTAAAATGTGGGCTGAAGAATATTATGTCGAACTCGGGAAAAAATTAAAAAGTATAGGTTATCGAATAGCATTATTCGGCGGGTCTTCAGATATTTTTGTTTGTCAAAATTTAGAAAATAAAATCGATGGAAGTATAAATCTTTCAACCGAAGATGATATTTTACAACTTGCTGCTGATATGCGGAATTGTAAAGCGATTGTATGCAATGATTCCGGATTAATGCATGCGGCTTGTGCCGTTAATGTTCCGGTACTTTCAATATTTGGTTCAACGGTTAAAGAATTTGGTTTTTTCCCCTATAAATGTGACAATTTAGTTTTAGAAAATAATTCTTTATCTTGCAGACCATGTTCGCATATCGGAAAAGATAATTGTCCTAAGCGGCATTTTCGTTGTATGAAAGATTTAACACCTTTAACCGCTTTTAATAAACTTCAACAATTGCTCAAAATATGATTCAAAATATCTGGTTACATCTTTATAATATCTTTGTTATTCCGCTTCTCTATTTTGTTTTGAATGTGGGGAAATTCTTCAACAAAAAAATTAATACCGGTATACAGGGACGCAAAAGATTATTCGAAGAATTAATAATAAACATATCCGGATTGGATAAAGAAAAAAAACTTGTATGGTTTCATTCTTCATCACTCGGTGAATTTGAACAGGCAAAACCGATAATCGAAAAATTAAAAGAATCACGAAATGTTAATATTCTTGTTACTTTCTTTTCACCGTCCGGATTCGAGAATTCAAAAAAATATCCTTATGCAGATATAGTATCATACATCCCGTTAGACACTCCTAAAAACGCACAACTATTTGTCCAGATTACTAAACCAGATCTTGCAGTAATTATGAGATATGATATTTGGCCTAATCATATGTATCAACTCTTTAAAATGGAAATTCCCGTTATGTTAGTGGATGCCACTATGAGGAATGATTCACCGAGAAAAAATTTTATTGCAAGAAGTTTTCACACTTCCTTGTATAGTAAGATGACGAAAATATTAACAGTCTCCGAGAATGATGCAAAAAACTTTAAAGTGTTTGGTATAACTCCTTTTCAGATTGATGCTGTGGGTGATACTCGATTTGATAGGGTTTATCAACGAAGTTTAATCGCAAAAGAAAAAAACTTAATACGCCCCGAAATATTGAAAGATAAAAAGATACTCGTTGCAGGAAGTACCTGGTTCGAAGATGAAGAGGTTTTGATCCCCGCTATTATTTCCGCACTTAAATATCACCCGGAATTATTTGTGATAATTGCTCCACATGAACCGACTATTCATCATCTCGAAAAACTTGAAAATGATTTCAACGGAAAAGAGAAGACAATAAGATTTTCTTACTTAAATAACTATAACAACGAGAGGGTAGTTCTTGTTGATTCGATAGGTATTCTGCTTACTTTATATTGTTATGCAGATATAACATTTGTAGGGGGAAGTTTTAAAAGTAATATTCACAACTCACTCGAAGCCGCTGTTTACGGTGTACCCGTGATGTTCGGATCCAAAATACAAAACTCACAAGAAGCCTTCCAGCTTGCCAAGACGGGGGGAGGAATAATAATTAAAAACAAAAAAGAAACTTATCGTACTATTAAACTGTTGTTATCAAATGAGAGCCTTAGAAAAGAAAAAGGAAATTCAGCGGGTAAATATGTTATAAATAATATCGGGGCAACCGATAAAATTCTTGAAGAAGTATTTAAATATGTTTAAGTATCATGTACGTTGAAATTGTTTTCCCCCTTCCGTTTAGAAAAGCATTTACTTATTCAGTTCCTTCTGAATTTGAAGAATATGTACAACCGGGTATACGTGCAGTTGCTCCTTTTGGCAAGAGGGTTATAACAGGTTTTATAATATCAGTATCATCAGAAACAAATGTAAAAGAAAACATAAAACCGATTATTGATGTTATTGATGATTTACCCGTTTTCAATCAAACGGATTATGCGTTTTATGAATGGATGTCGGAATATTATCTCTGTTCAACCGGAGAAGTATTAAGATTAACTGTACCTCAAGGGACGGATGTTCAAACAAAAAAAAGATATTCATCTGATAAAGATTTTGCGAAACAACTGTTGGGAGAAGAAAAAACTGAAACTTCTACACGAGCAAAACTCCTTGCAGTATTTTCAGAAAAAGATTTAGTCTCGCTATCACAACTTCAAAAATTAGTCAATAAGAAAAATCTTTACTCTCCGCTCCGAACCCTTGTAAATAAAGGGGTAATTACTCTTCATGAAGATGTAGATGATGCGAAAGTAAAAGCAAAAAAAGTTCTATATGTCAAATTGATTAAACAAGCTGACGAAATCTATGATTTCATTCCCTCTATTGAAAACAAATCACCAAAGCAAGTTGCATTACTTCTGAAACTTCTTCATCTTAATGAAAAAGAAGCCGCGCTAAGCGAATTGATAAAAGAAATTAAAATCTCAAAATCTAACGCCGTTTCGTTAGCTAAAAAAGGATTTGTCTCCGTCTATTATAAAATTGTTGAAAGAAAATACTCGAATTATTATTCCGAAGAGTTAATAGAATTTGAACTTTCTTCACATCAAAAAAATGCTGTTGATGAAGTAATACAGTCACTGATTAACCCGTCATTTAAGGTTTATTTACTCCACGGTGTAACCGGAAGCGGTAAAACACAGGTCTATATTGAATTAATCAAAAACGTTTTATCACAAGGGAAGACTGCTTTATTGCTGGTTCCGGAAATATCCTTAACACCGCAAATGACAGCCCGGCTTATTAATCACTTTAAAGATGATGTTGCAGTAATGCACAGCAAAATGTCTCCGGGCGAACGTTATGATTCATGGATTAAAGTATTAAAAGGTAATGCCAAAATAGTAATAGGTGCGCGATCCGCATTGTTTGCACCTCTTACAAATATCGGAATTATAATTGTTGATGAAGAACATGACCATAGTTATAAGCAGGATGAAACTCCCCGTTACAGCGGGCGAGATTGTGCAATTATGCGCGCAAAGTTTTGGAATATACCGGTAATGCTTGGCTCTGCTACACCATCCGTTGAGAGTATGTGGAATGCGGAACAAAATAAATATAAACTCTTATCGCTGCCTGAAAGAATTGATAACGCTAAACTTCCAATCATTACTCTTGTAAACGTACTTGATGAAAAAAAGCAGAAGCGGATGGAAAATATATTTTCAAAAACGCTTCTCGAAAAAATTGATGAGAGGCTGAAGAAAAAAGAAGGAGTAATAATTCTTCAAAATAGACGTGGTTTTTCTACTCAACTTTATTGTCTTGAGTGTGGACAAATAGAAGTTTGTGATAATTGTTCGGTCTCTCTTGTTTATCATATAAATCAGAATATACTAAAATGTCATTATTGCGGATTCACAAAGAAAATTCCGCCTGCTTGTTCGCATTGCGGATCACTTCACCTTAAGTATTTTGGAACAGGCACAGAGCGAGTAGAAGATGAATTATCATTCTATTTCCCAAATACAAATATTGCTCGAATTGATTCCGATTCAATTTCAAAAAAAGGTTCGCTTGGTGAAGTTTTATACAAATTTAAGAATGGTGATATTGATATTTTAGTTGGAACTCAAATAGTTTCAAAGGGATTAGATTTTTCGCGTGTTACTTTAGTTGGAGTAATTTCTGCTGAAACAAGCTTATGGATGCCTGACTTTCGTGCAGATGAAAGAACATTTCAATTACTTACGCAAGTTTCGGGAAGAGCCGGAAGAAGTAACATTGAAGGGGAAGTATTAATTCAAACACAAAACCATCGTCATTTTGTACTTAAAAAAGTTTTAGAGAACGATTATTTAGGCTTTTACGAAAAGGAAATTATAGATCGAAAAATTCATGGTTATCCTCCTTTTGTTAGAATTTGTTTAATTGAAACGAAACATGCAGTTGAAGAAACCGCCCGCGGAGCAATCGTTGAGTTTTATAATGAATTGAAAAATTTTGATAAACGATTAAAAGTCACTCCACCAACCACTGCAATACTTGCCCGAATAAAAGGTGAATTCCGTTATCAGCTAATTGTTAAAAGCGGTAGAGACCTTGATCCTGCCGGCTCTTTGCTGCGTAAAGCTGTACTTGAAGCATATTCAAACTATAATCGTAAAACGAAATATCGAGAGGCTAAATTGTTTTTTGATATTGACCCGCAGAGTATAATTTAGTTTCGAAGGATATAACATACCTCAAAATAATCATTAGTGCGGAATTCCCAATGAGCATAAAAATCCACTCTTTATAATTCAACCACTTATAGAGTTCACTCCTTCATTTTTCTACAACTGTCTGAAGTCAGGAATTAATGTTGTAATCTTCATAGTATGTCTTTACATTTAAAAAGTAAAAAAAGACGGAGAAATATAAATTATGCAATCACAGCCATTGAGTAATGTCCAGGAGGAGTTGCTGAAACTTTATTCCCAAAATCTCTCGCCAGAAGAGTTGAAAGAACTTAAAACAGTTTTAGGAAAATATTTTGCTCACAAATCAGTCAAAGAAGCTGACAAAATATGGGAAAATAAAAAATATTCAAATGAAACTATGGAAACTTGGTTAAATGAGGGATAGGTTAAAAGTTGTTCTCGACACAAATGTTTTGCTTGTATCAATATCATCAAAATCAAAATATCATTTGATATTTGATAAATTAGTTGATGATGAATACGACTTATTTATTACTAATGAAATATTGATGGAATATGAAGAAGTCATTTCTCTTAAATATAATTCCTCAGTTGCCCGTGATGTAATTAAATCACTTCTAATTTTGCCAAACGTTTATAAAACATCGATTTATTATAATTGGAATCTTATAACAGATGATACTGATGATAATAAATTTGTAGATTGTGCTATAAACTCAAATTCCCACTTATTAGTTACCAACGATAAACATTTCCAGGTATTAAAAAATATAGATTTTCCTAAGATTGTAGTAATAAACATTGATGATTTTGCTTCACAATTGGGAATAAACACATAATGTAAGCGCACATAACCCGTCACTCAACACGGACAGCCCCGCAGAGCCGGGTAAACTGTTTTTCAGTGGGGTATTGTTCAAGTTTTAGGGTTTGGAAAAAGATAAACGTTATTGTTCGGCGTTATTTTATAAAAGAAATTGTAAATGATTATTGGTAGTAGCTTTTCAAATAACTATTGTTGTTTAGGGTGGGCTGTTGAAAAGCTATGCAGTTCTTAGATGGATTATTGAGAAAAATAGTTGATGTGATGCGGCCAACATTGACTTTTCGAAAAATAATGTTATACTAACAACGAAAGAATAATTTTTTTTTGAAGGGGTTATTTTGGGTTACTTCTTCAGCGCTTCCAGCGGAAACGGATTTACATATCGGGGTAGTGTGGCTACCCTCCCAGACTCATCAATTTGCATAGTTAATTTCAATCGGCTCAAGTATAAGTTATGCCTTGAAAATATGGAGTAATAAAGTGGAAAAAAAAGATAAAAAATACATAAGCGATGATTATCCGGTTTTTGCTAAATATATTGAGTTAACCATCAAAATTCTAGAAATAATTATTGTATTATCGGCAATATATGTTACATATATTCTGTTAAAAGATATTGTTCAAGGTACCTCATTTGATTTAAATTTTCTTTTGCTTTTAATGGCACTAATCGGTTCTGTTTATATTTTATTAGTACTCAGAGATTTTTTTCCACCTATGCCTGTTGATTCAAATCGTATTACAATATTAATTACGATGGTGATATTTTATTTTAGCTTATTTGCTGGAATTGTTGTTTTTAAAAATAATCAGCCCTTGCCCATTATACCGCAGTTGCCTTTTGGCACAGTTGGACTGCGGAGTTATGGTTGTGGTGCAAGCTTCCGAAACATTGAAATACATTATTTGGACTCTGTAAATATTTGGCGTAAGATTCCCTTTGAAATTGTTAATGATTCCACTAGTTGGATACCGTATTCTTTTAAATCATATGGTAAACAAGAACCTTTTTGTAGATTTCCGGAGGCACAAGACAGTTTGAAAATACAATTAAATAATACTGGTATAATATTAAATACAGAAAAACCTCAAGTCTCAAAATATTTTAATGGTGCGAAATATTTCAAAATTAGTACCTATGTAAAGTTTGATACTAATTTTGTAAGCGTTGATAAACAATATGAATATCCAGATGTTCAGATTTGTATGAATATCCCTCTGCAAAGCGAATATGAAAATAATGAATTTTATTTGGGCTTTTCGTTTCCCATTGAGAATATTGATTATGCCAAATTTTGGATCCCTCTTTTAGAATGGAGAGTTGGAAATCAATATCGTGATTCCAATTCAAAATTAGAGGATAATGAATTTTCTAATAATATATCTTTAAAAACTGAATATCATCTGATAGGTGTTTCAATTCATAACTCAGCTCGTTTTCTTTTAAGAAATGATAACAAAGATGCGAGTTCAATAATTTGTGAAAGTCGATTTGAGATAAAAGAATAATGTATTAGTGTTAAATAAAGGCATAACGGCAACTTCGTTAGTTGCGAAATTAAGGAGGTTTTAATGGTAATAAGTTGGACTAATTTGGGGAGCAGACCATCAAAAGAAATTGTTTGTGGATATTGTAATGCACATTTGCAAAGCGAAAAAGGGTATGATGGTAAACATAAGCCTACTGGAAAGCACGTCTCTTTATATTATTGTCATAAATGCGGAAGATTAAATTATTTTGATGAGAATGGTGAGCAATTTCCTGGACCTATAATTGGAGATGAAGTTTTAGATGTTACAGATGAAACCGTAAGTAAACTATATGCTGAGTCTAGAAAATGTTGTTCTACAAATTCATATACTGGTTCAGTGTTATGTTCCCGAAAATTATTAATGAATATTGCAGTATCAAAAGGCGCAAAAGAAGGATTATCATTTGCAGAATACGTAAAATTTTTATCTGACAAAAATTATGTCCCCCCGGGCGGTGAAGAATGGGTTGACCATATAAGGCAAAAAGGAAATGAGGCAACACACGAAATAATAATTATGAAAAAAGAAGATGCGGAAGAATTAATAATATTTTTGGAAATGTTATTAAAATTTATTTATGAATTTCCAAACAGAATGAAAAGAAAAATTTTACCTCAATAAATATTTTAAGGAAATATTATGGCTTTATCTGCAGACCAAATAGATTATTTAGAAAAATTATGTTTGTCATTATCGTTAGATTCATTAGTTCAATTGAAAAAAGGTAACATTAAAGGGATTAAAGATTTTGATACAAAAATGATTGATCCAGATCTAATAGCCGAGCATAAAGAAATGAAAGAAATAATTAAAAAGTATATCAATTTAAAAAATCGTAAAAAAAGCAGCTAACCAGAACTTCAACCCGACAGCGTTTTCGCATTCGGCATTTGCGCAGCATGGGTTTTGGGAGTTTTAATAATTAACTCGGCGATTGTGTTTAAATATAACAAGCCACCAGGCATAAAGGCAATACAAAATGAAAAATATAGATTCTAATGGTAATAAGAAGAAAGAAAATAAAACCGAAAAGGATATTTTTTATGAATTTGTTAATGAATTTATAGCTGAAAGCGATAGGGCAGCCGTTATTCTTGGAACTGCCAAGCTTGATTTTCTTCTGTATCAAATTTTAACTAAATATTTTATTCCAGTTGCGGGAAGTAGTGATGATTTACTAGAAGGCGATTCACCATTAACTACATTTAGTTCAAAAATAAATATCTGCTATAGGTTAGGAATTATTGATACGCAATTTGCAAGAACACTTCATCTAATAAGAAAAATAAGGAATTCTTTTGCTCATGAAATTTCTGGTTGTAATCTTGATACAGGCCCACATATGGACCGTATAAGGGAAATGGTTGCTCCCTTTTCAAAGTCAGAAGCCTTCAAGGATGTACAAAGAGCTTTCGTTGACAAAAAAACTGGGATAGCAGCAGATTATTTTACAATTCTAACTTTAATTGTTATAAAATTAGAATCTATTTTCAGTAAAATAGAACCTCTACTACAAAATGAAATGAGTAAATTAATTCCACAAAAATATACAAGTATATACAAACAAGAAGTGATAAGTGGTGAGCTTGAACAACACCACGAGGATAAGTAAAATAATGAATATGCCTTACAGTCTGTTGCAAAAACCATCAAATCTGTAGTTGAAGCCTAATGACAAAAAAAAATGAATATATTTTTGATGAAGTTACCGCAATAATGTATAAGAATTATTTCGGGGAGATAACTTTGGAGGATATTTCTTCTTCGTGGGATTATGTGTTTGAACATAACTTGATACCTAAAGGAACGAAGAGGTTTATCTTAAATTATAAGCAAGCCTCTTTTAATATCCGTATTAGTGAGTATCCGGGGATTGCTGAGTATTACAGAAATCATCTTGATGTGTTCGAAGGATGTAGAATTGGTATTGTGACCAATGTAAACAAGGATTATGTAATACCGGTGATGGTGGAGAAGCTTGATGAAGGTTATGGGTCCCGCCCGTTTGGGGATTTAGAGGATGCGGTGGAGTGGGTGGTGGGGGTGTGAAGGGATTAATAATTAACAACTCATTTTGGGTGACTAAAGCGGGAATGAAATCTTTAAATAATAATTAACTCGGCGCTTGTGTTTTAACAACTTGTCCCTATGTGATAACACGCCGTTATACACTTTAGTGAAAATATGAAAACATTTGATATTGGCAATTGGCACGGTAAATTACTTTTTACACCTGGTTATTACGAAGAATTGTATTCATATGTTAAAAATGAGGATGCAAGGCAAGAATATTCCAAATCAATTTCTGTTTATAATGCGGAAGGTGATAAAACATCTCTATTCAACTATGAAAATGAAACAATAAAACAAACTTATTTGCAACAGTTAGATAGAGCTATGCTCGATTACTCAAATATGATGATTCTTACATTATCAAGTTACATAGAAATAATTATACAAGATTTTTTTGAATCATTCTTCGATTCTCAACCTGAAACAATGTACGAATATCTGCCTAATCTTAATAATGATAAAATGAAAGGTTATGTAGACCTAGAAACAATATTGAATACAAATAATTATGATGAGCTCAAATCTATTTTATCTGTTAGGGCTGCAACGAATGCCAATAAAGGGACTTTCAAATCAATCATGAAACGTCTTGAAAAATTGTCAAAGCATGAGTTTAACGAAACATTAATTGTTGAATTAGATAATCTTGTTCATAGAAGAAATAAGATTGTGCATGAAGATAGAACCTTTGAAATAGATCAAACAATTATAAAAAATGTTGTTGAAAATGTTTTGAATCTGTTGAGAGAACTCGGAAAGATTTGTAAAAGTAAAAACATCCCACTTTATGATGGCGGTGGTTTATTACCTTAACGGTGTATAACAAGAAAATAAACACGGACGCTGTAATGTAAGCTGCATTTGTGTAGTTCTTAAGTTTTGTGAAATAAACAACATTGCTGTGCGGCTGTGTACTAATAAATTAAATTGTTGCAACTGGCTTGTACGGTTGAATTTCCAAACCGGTTGTTAACTTATTGACGTTGTTCTTTTAATCAACAATCTTGTTCTTGGGCTGTCGGTTGGCGGCAACGCCGAAATTCAATACCAAAACTAGTGAATAGAAATCTTGTAACATTTGGTTATTTAATTATATAAATATGATGTTTACAGATTTCAAAGATATTCTTGATATAAATGATATTTCAAAGGAGAAATTAGGCATGTATATTAAAAAAACTTTGTATTTATGTCAACGGTCAGATAATTCCCCAGTAAAAAGCTAAAAAAGTTCAGAAGATTCCCCGGTGCTGGGTTCACATGATTCCTCACTTTAAGGTTCACGAGATTCCCCAGTTCTGGGTTCACAAGATTCCCCACCTATAACTAACAAGATGTATAAAAATATGACATCTTTACAGCCTTAAATAAAAGGAGAAAAGATGTACTATCAAAAGGTGAGGTTTATGGATTTAGC
>JAUXVN010000045.1 GCA_030684555.1 Ignavibacteria bacterium | reverse complement strand
TTTATACATCTTGTTAGTTATAGGTGGGGAATCTTGTGAACCCAGAACTGGGGAATCTCGTGAACCTCAAAGTGAGGAATCATGTGAACCCAGCACCGGGGAATCTTCTGAACTTTTTTAGCTTTTTACTGGGGAATTATCTGACCGTTGACATACTTCATTGATGAGTATTATTCTTTATGAAGTTAAGAAAAGGTTTAAGATTCACTGCGGAATTCAGATTCTTGCAGGAGCCAATAAAGAAGCATTAGCTGCGGCACATTCGGCAGGAGCTGATTTTATACGTGCCGAAGGATTTGTTTTTGCTCATGTTGCCGATGAAGGAATAATAAACTCCGATGCGGGTGAATTACTTCGGTTTAGAAAACAGATCGGAGCTGAAAATATTTTGATTTTTACAGATATTAAAAAGAAACATAGTTCGCATTCAATTACATCAGACATTAATATAACCGATACTGCAAAAGCCGCTAAGTTTTTTCTAAGTGATGGAGTTATAATTACCGGCAGCAGTACAGGAACAGAACCTTCTCTTGAAGAGATAATATCGGTAAAACAAAATGTAGATATTCCGCTAATTGCAGGCTCGGGTATAACAAGAGAAAATGTAAAAACATATTTTGAATATTGTGATGCTCTAATAATCGGTTCTTACTTCAAGAAAGAAGGGAAGTGGCAAAACTCAATTGATCCAGTCAGAGTCAAAAATTTTATTAAAGCAATAAAATAATTAATTGATGCTGCCGAAGTTGAACACTAAAAACACAAAACGTCCCGATTGTAGAAAGTGTGTTCACTTTTTTATAACATGGAATAAATCCTTCCCTTATGGTTGTAAAGTATATGGATTTAAATCGAAAAACTTACCTTCAATTGAAATAATTAAAGCTTCAGGAATATCATGTCTTAAATTTGAAATTAAATTGAATAAATAGGCAGTTCTTACTTCCTTTTAGAGCCACACTCATTTGCATATATTTATTTTTTGAATATATGTTTCCAGTTATATTCATTAAACTTTTTTAGACAATTAATTGTCTAATCAATATTATTCAAAATTTGGCAGATAAATGAGAAAAATTTTCCTATTATTTATTATAATATTTACCACGTTAGAAATTTTACCCCAATCTTTTTCAGTAAAAGGGAGCATTCGTGATAATGCGGATAATAACGAGTTAGTCGGTGCAAACATCGCAATTAAACCGGTAAGAGAAGGGGCACACACTTATTATACAACTTCCAACATAAATGGCTATTTCGAAATGAACAATATCCCACAAGGTAGATATTTAATCGAAATAACATTTATCGGTTATGATTCCTATCAAGATACAGTTCGCCCAAGACAAAGAAGTGAAGTTGAATTTAATATTTCATTAAAGAGAAGTTTTATTGAGTTAGAGCAGGTTGATGTAACCGCAAAAGCAATTACTGCTGAACAGAAAGGGGATACAATTCAGTTTAATGCTAGAGCTTTCAAAGTAAATCCCGATGCAAATGCCGAAGATTTGATAACTAAAATTCCGGGTCTGGTTCGTGAAGGTGGAGTGGTTAAAGCTCAAGGTGAAGATGTAAAACAGGTACTTGTTGATGGTAAACCTTTTTTTGGAGATGATCCAAACATTGCATTAAGAAATTTACCCGCTGATTTAATTGAGAAGATTCAAATTTTTGATAAACTTTCTGATCAATCACAATTTACGGGTTTTGATGATGGTAATACCTCAAAAACCATAAATATTATTACAAGAGCAGATAGAAGAACAGGGCAGTTCGGAAAATTATACGGTGGTTACGGGTCTAATGATAGATTTACTTCAGGCGGAAATGTTAACTATTTTAATTCCGATACAAAAATTTCGGTTATCGGATTGGGAAACAATGTGAATCAACAAAATTTTTCGCAACAAGATTTAATTGGACTTTCAGGTGGAAGTAGTCGTTCGAGAGGCGGTGGTGGTGGTGGAAGAGGTGGTATGGGGGGAGGTTTTCGACCCGGAGGTGATGTAGGTAATTTTTTGGTTGGTGCTCAAGATGGGAACACTGATACTTATTCTTTAGGGTTAAATTACATGGATGAGTGGGTTGATTATTTAAGAGTAAGCGGTAGTTATTTTTTTAATCTTTCCAATGTTGATAATGATCAAATTTTAAAAAGAAATTATTTTACCGAATCATCTTTTGGTCAATTATATAATGAAAGCTCTTTGAGCAACAAGGATAATTATAATCATCGGTTTGATGCCAGAATTGAATACACAATTGATTCTTCAAATTCATTCATATTTACACCACGATTTTCATATCAAGATAATCGTTCGACTGAAAGAGTTTTCGGGACAAATCTAAATGATAGTTTGATTGCAATTAGTGGAACAAAATATAATTACCAATCATCTTCTAACGCATTCAATTTCTCCAATGAATTATTATACCGTCATAAGTTTGATTTACCGGGTCGTACACTTTCGACTAATATTTCTACATCGGTTAATAATAGAAATTCTCCATTCGATATTATTTCGGAAAATCAATACTTCCTTAGCGGTGGAATTGAATTCTTAGATCAAAATACTGATCAGTTTGTAAACAGTTATTCGTTATCTTCAAACATAAATTATACAGAACCTCTTACTGAAGAAAGTCAGCTTCAGTTAAATGTCGCCGGAAGTTTAAGCAAAAACAGCAGTGATAAAAAGACTTATAATATTAATCCGATTAGTAACTTACATGATCTATTAGACCCTTTATTATCAAATGAATATGATAATGATTATGTTAGATTTATCCCGGGAATATCTTATCGAATAAGAAGTGAAGAGATGAATTTTAATGCCGGACTTTCGTATCAACATTCATCATTAAAAGGGGAGCAGATATATCCTTATTATTATCAAGTTAAAAAAGAGTACAATAATCTTTTATGGAATGCTAGGTTCAGTTATAGATTTACTCAAACAAATAATATTCGAATGAATTATAATACGAATGTTAATGCCCCTTCTATAAGCCAATTACAGAATACTATTGACAATTCAAATCCATTATACTTGCGAACCGGAAATCAGTTTCTTAATGAAGAATTTACACATCGGCTTTTCACACGCTATATGCAAACTGACTTATCAAATGGTTCCAACTTATTCACACTACTTTTCTTGAGTTATACAAAAAATTATATCGGTACAAAAACTATTGTAGCAAAGAATGATACAACTTTTCAAGGTTATCAAATTAATAAAGGAACGCAAATAAGTTTTCCGGTAAATCTTGATTATTCATTCAGTGCTCGTACTATGTTGAATTACGGATTTCCGGTGAATTTTATTTCTTCTAATTTGAATTTGAATGCGTCTTATAATTATAGTTTAACTCCAAGTCTTTTTAATGAGAATTTAAACTACAATCAAAATCATGGTTTTGGTGCTGGATTCAATCTGAGTAGTAATATCAGTGAAAAAATTGATTTTAGAGTTTCGTACAGTCCGACTTATAATTTCTCGCGTAATGATATTCAATCATCACTCAATACTGATTATTTAGTTCATACTGCTTCAGGTTTTGTTAATCTTATTTTCTTCGATGATTATTTTATAAGAAATGATTTGGCTTATTATTACAACACAGGGCTTTCAGCAGATGTCAACCGTGCATTTTATTTGTGGAATGTTGGGATTGGTATGTATATATTTTCTGATAAAAGCGGAGTCTTGAAATTTGAAATAAATGACGTACTAAATCAAAATGAAAGTTTGAATAAAACTATTTCAGAAACTTATATAGAAGAGAAAAGTAATAGGGTATTGCGCCAATATTTCTTACTTACATTCACATACAATTTGAAGATTTTTGGTGGAGGTAGTCCTCCTCCCGAAAGAGATGACAGACACGGTCCAAATAGACGGTGGTAAAGTTAAAGACTGCTTCGTAATAAGTGTTATTACGGAGCAGTCTTTATTATCAAGACAATCTAAAAATAAAAATCTTTTACTGTAACTTCTTCTGCTTCTGTATCAAATTCGTGAAGATATTTAACGAATTCACCCGCATAAACTTTTTCAACCTTGGCTTTATATTGTTCAACAAGCTCTTCAAGTTGTTGACGCGAAAATGAACTTAATACATAATGTTTTTCTTCGTGGTCGTCAAAGAATCTATAAACTGTATATGGCTTTTTCATTATTTTAACTCCGTTTTATTTTATTATACTAAACTATTTCCAACGAGATACTTATCCTGAATGACAAAATGAATTCTTCATTAAATCAATATTGAATCAGCATGAAGAATATCTGAATAAAGTTCGTTCTTAATTGATTCCGCATTCTTTTTAGCTTTTGCAAGGGAATCAAGTATATATCTTTTTGCAGAGAATACACGGCTCATATCGTCGTTAGCTTCATCAAGCAGCAAATATCCCGTATAAATATAACTGTATAATTCAACAAGATCTTTTGCTGCAACATCTTGAAAGTTGGAATCTTTTTTATCTTTAACATATTTAAGAGCATCATTAAAAATAGATCGAATTTCGAGCAAACTCGATTTAAGTTTTACTAAACTTCCTTTATACTCTTTCTGTTCCCATTCTGTAATATAATCAACCAGAACATCATTAATAACTCCGCCTGTAGCTGCTACAACTTGCATCTGCGAAGTACCTTCATATATATTGGTGATTCTCGCATCCCTGGCAAGTCTTTCAACAGGAAATTCTTTCATGTAACCTGTTCCGCCATGAATTTGAATTGAATCATAAGTGATTTTGTTACAAGCTTCACTCAGTATCAGTTTTGTCATTGGAGTTAAAAGATTAGTAATCTTCAATGCTTCTTTTAACTTTTCATTAATTTCATTTAATGGTTTTTTCTCGGCTTTGTAAATCTCGAACATATCCTCATACGCTTCTTTTCTATCAAGCCAGTGACAGGTTGCATAGAATAAAGTTCTGTTTGATTCGAGTGTTACGCGCATGTCAATCAACATATTTGCAATTACCGGGAGTTGATAAATTGATTTCCCGAATTGCTCTCTTGCTTTTGCATATTTCAATGCTTCTTCATACGCTTGCTGCGAAATTCCAAGTGATTGTGCCCCTATTCCCACTCTTGCACGATACATCAAATAGAGTACGTACTTTAATAAACCGAATCGTCTTGTACCAACTAACTCAGCAGGAGTATCATTAAATTGCATTTCACAAGTTGGAGAACCATGAATTCCTAATTTATGTTCTATCCTTCTTATCTTGATGGTATCATCTTTCATACATGCAAGCATACTTAAACCACGGGCATCTTTTGTCCCGGATTCTGTACGTGCAAGAACAAGTAAAACATCGCCATTCCCATTTGTGATGAACCTTTTAACACCGCGTAAAAACCATTTTCCATTTTCATCTTGATAAGCACTTAATTTAACAGCCTGTAAATCGGAACCGGCATCTGGTTCAGTTAGAGCCATTGCTCCAGTATATAATCCACTTGAGAAACCGGGTAGATATTTTTCTTTTTGTTCTTCGGTTGCAAATTTATCTAAAGTTTTTCCAATATCCTGCAACCCAAATATATTCATTAATGAAGCTTCTGCGCGTGAAATAATTTCAACAGCCATCATATAAACCGTGGTTGGAAAATTTAATCCGCCGAACCTTCTCGGTAAAATCATTCCCATTAGTTCAGCTTGAGCAAGTATATCAAGTGATTCTTGAGTTCCTTTTGCATACTTTACTTTTCCGTAGTCGATTGTAGCTCCTTCTTCATCAATAGAAGCTGCTCTTGGTGCGATAAAATTAGCGGCAATATCACCGACTATTTCAAGAACTTTACGATAATTTTCAATTGCATCTTCATAATTGTGCGGGGCATCTTGAAATTTTTCTGTTTGTGAATAATTTTCTTCTATAATGTCGACTACTTCTTTCAATTTAAATCTATCAAAGTGGAAAAGAATGTCCCTATTTTCTGAAAAATAATTTGCCATATTTTATCTCAACTTTAGCTTAAATTCATTAATGAAACGTGGAATTATTTCCATTACATCACCAACAATACCGTAATGGGCTACACCAAAAATCGGTGCATCCGGGTCAGAATTAATCGCAATAATTTTATTAGCTTCCTGCATTCCCGCTCTATGTTGAATTGCACCTGAAATTCCACATGCAATATATAACTTCGGGCGTACGGTGACTCCTGTTTGTCCAACCTGACGTTCCGAAGGAATGAAACCAGCGTCAACCGCTGCTCTTGATCCGGCAACTTCGCCGCCGATAACATTTGCAAGCTCTTGAATCAATGCAAAATTCTCTTTCGTTTTCATACCGTATCCGCCTGCAACAATAATGGGAGCAGCTTTCAAATTTACTTTATTTTCTTTGCGATGCTGTTCAATTAGTTTAACTAATGAATCTATTGGATCTGCAACATATTCAATGTTTCTAATTCTTCCTTCAATAGGTTTATCCAATTTTTCCATTCGCATAACACCTTCACGAACTGTAGCCATTTGGGTTTGTACATCCGGTGAAATAATTGTTGCAATAATATTTCCACCGAATGCCGGTCGAATTTGCAATAGAAGATTTTTATAATCTTTCCGTAGATAATTAACATCGGAAACTTGAAGGTCGGTACAATCTGCCGTTAATCCACTTTTTGTAAAAGAGGCAACACGGGGAGCGAGATCGCGACCGATCACAGTTGCGCCATACAGCATAACTCTTGGTTTTTCATCACTCACCAATTTACTTAAAAGCCTGCTATACGGGAGGGTCATATAATGAGCTAAATCTTTGTGATCATAAACTATAGCTTCGTTTACACCGAATTGAAAAGTCTGAGTTGCGAGTACTTGAACTTTATCTCCTAAAATAACTGCTTTCAATTCACTTTTTAGATTATCAGCAATTTTTCTTCCTTTGGAAAGAAGTTCAAAACTTACATCAGCAGGAGTCCCGTCTCTTTGTTCAATAAAAACCCAAACATCATTATTAATTTTATTCATAAGTTTAACCTAAAATATGATCTTCCATTAGGTGGTCTATTAAATTACTTATTCCTTCTTTAGTTGGTGGTACCATTACATGATTTCCTCCGGTGAGTACAACTGATTCAACTTTATGAACTTTGGTTGGCGAACCGTGTACTCCACATCTTGATTCATCCAGCTTTAAATCGTCCATTGTGAGAGTATGTATGTACCATCCTTTATGCAAATATTCGTCCTTCAATTGATCGATATATAATAGGGAATTTCCTTCAGTCATTTTTTCTAGTTCGAGAAGTGTTTTTGCGTTTTTATAAGCCATCACGCGGCGTGCTTTGAAAGGACGGGGGAAAAGTGCATCTTTAAGAACTGTCACAAGACAGGGGAGTGTGCTTTCTAGAACTTCAAAACCACCATCAATTTTACGTTTCAATGTCACTTTATCTTTTTGAACTTTAACAATTTCCTCAACATAAGTAATTTGTGGGATAACAAGTTTTTCTGCTGTCTGCGGACCGACTTGAGCGGTATCTCCGTCAATTGCCTGTCTTCCTGCAAAAACAAAATCATAATTACCGATATATTTTATTGCTTCAGAAAGAACATACGAAGTTGCGAGTGTGTCAGCACCGGCAAATTTTCTATCACTAATTAAATATGCTTCATCAGCTCCCATGTAAAGACATTCTCTTAATATATCAGAAGCCCGCGGTGGTCCCATTGTTATAACCGTAACCTTTCCCCCAAATTTGTCTTTTATCTGAAGTGCAAGTTCCAATGCGGCTCTGTCTTCATGATTAAAAATTGCAGGAAGTTTTGCCCTGTTTACTGTTCCATCCTCTTTCATTACCTGACCGGAAATATTAGCTGTATCCGGAACCTGTTTAACCATTACAATGCTGTTAAAGCTCATGACCGCCTTTAGATTATTTATAAAACATGAAAATTTAATTCGAAAAATGCCTGAAAAGAAACCACTCTTGAACAACGGCGTAAACAAGACAATAATTGTGCCGACTGATAGTTTTGATTTCTTTCAAAATAGATTGCTTTTTAGAAATAATTAGCAATTATTAGACGATTTTGGTGATTTTTTCCCAAAAATGAGATGAGAGTGCAGCAGTATTTTAAGTAAAAATTAATTTCGATATAAAATTTAGAAATGCCATTCTCCAACATTTAGTTGCACTTATTGGGTTGTCAGTTGAGATTTATAAACTTTGGCACTACTCAAACATTAATTTTCTTTTATCAAATAAAGTTTTCCGTCTTCGACCAGGTAAAGAAGAGGTGCAACAACCACTTTAGGATACCTTTGGCGAAGCCGTTTTACCTCACTTAATGTAAAATCAATTTCATTACCAATTTCGAACATAGGTGCAAATTGGTTAAAATGTTCTTCAGCCCATTGGGAGTCCCATCCCCCGTTTTTTACTAATCCTTGAATGAATTTTTCTTTTTTTGAAGTTAAATTTACCATCGCACAATTATTATGTCCGATTAAAGCAATATGATTAACTTGTCCGACTGCAACTGCATATGAAACCTTAAATTCACTATAGCGTAGGTTTGCACCACCTGATCGGATGATATAAGAAAAATTATCAGGTATTTTTAAGTGTTTTCTATTATCCATACACATACCGATTAATAGGTTTGCTCGGTCGTAAACATCATGAGGACGTTGGAGGTTATGATATTCCAGTAATTTTCCGATTGGAGATCCTTGATATTCAGGAAGAATATCTTCGACTGAATTGATTGGTAAAAGACGTTCCATTAAAACCTTTGTTTTTTGACTTTATTGATTTGTCATAAATTGAAAATCTGTGTCGCTAATAAATTGAATATCGAGGAATAAAACAAATTTGAGTTTTAATTTATCTTGTTTAATTGATTACTGATTCTTTATTCACCAAAGATTTCTTTTAATGGCATTCTTCAAACATTCATGCATGACTCAATTTGATACACAATGAGAGACTTTCTAATAATAAGACAAAAGCCTTTTCATTTGCTTTGATTTAATTACAAAATCAAATACTTTTTTGGCACGTTGATTGATTATTTAAAGCCAGAGAAGGTAAAATAATTGAAAACTTTCTCACTTCTTAATTACGGTAAGCTGCTGTGTTCGGCCCCACTTACACAGCAGTTTTTTATTTTAAAAATTTGATTAATTGAAGTAAAAAAATAAAATCAAGTTCTCTTAAAGCTGCTATTCTGAGGCTGGCGGTATGGATAAAAAAAGAAGCTGTCTCAAAATATTCAACTATTACTAAAAATAATCAAATATTTAATTTGAGACAGCCTTTGCACATGTCAGATCTGACTGGTGGAGTAGATCTTATTCTAAGAAATTAATTCTCTTCTTTCTCTTTATCTATTGCGTAGACAGTGTAAAACTGATTACATTTTTTTCTTACACATTCATTATCATCAAATCTTGAAGCTTGTTTTACCGCCCAAATACCTCTTGCATCACCAATCTTGTATAAAGCTAATGCTGCCATAATTCTTAATGCGGGTTCTTCATTATTTCGTAACACTCGCATCAGGGGTATTACAGATTTTTCAGATTTGAACTCACCCAACAAAAATGCAGAACTTGATTTTAAACCGGTATTTTCATTCTCCAACCCATTCAAAAGGTTTAACTCTATAAGTTCATAATTGTTAATTTTTGAAACGGTTGGGGATACTTTTCCTTTTGCATACGATAAATTCGAAAACATTATCAAGGATACAATCAACATGGCAAATAATAACTTTTTCATAACTCACTCCTAAATTTTATAAAAGTAACAGTTCGAATTTACTTTATAAGAATTCGGAACAATATGTAATCTACATTGAAGGCTGTTTCTGGTGATACTCGGAAGTATTAAATTATGAATGTATATCTAAAGAACCCAGCTAAAGTGGATTAATAAACTTTCAGTGTAAAAAATTGAGTCTCGTAGATAATATGAACATATTGAGGGAACATTTCACCTAATTGTTATCAAAGTCTACTAAGGTATAACTTTTTTCTCAATTTATTGAATTAGCAGTGTCACCTTGTTATATTTAATGGTAATAAAAACATAATTTCAGGTTTATATGAATCAGCAGGTTTTAATTCAATCCAACTTTGAGGAACTACAATTAGTCAAAAGAGGTAAAGTTCGTGATGTTTATGAAGTTGATGATTTCTACTTAATTGTATCATCTGATAGACTTTCGGCATTTGATGTTATAATGAATCAAGGCATTCCCGAAAAGGGAAAAGTGTTAAATACTATTTCAAATTTTTGGTTTGGAAAAACAAAAGACATAATCAAGAATCACATTGTTACTACTGATGTAAATGAATATCCAGAAATTTGTAAAAAGTATGCAGAGCAATTACAAGACAGATCAATGCTGGTCAAAAAAACTAAAGTAGTTCCGATTGAATGTATTGTGAGAGGATATTTATCCGGTACAGGTTGGAATGATTATGTGAAAACCGGAACACTCTGCGGTTATCAGTTACCTTTCGGTTTGGTTGAATCAGAGAGTTTACCTGAACCAAATTTCACCCCTTCTACAAAGGCTGAAATTGGCGATCATGATGAAAATATCTCAATTCAACAAGCGAAAGAAATAGCCGGTGAAGAGATTATTAAACAGATGGAAACGGCAGCATTATCAATATTCAAAAGATGTTCTGAATATGCTCTAAATAAAGGGATTATTATTGCAGATACAAAAATGGAATTCGGTATTAATGAAGATGGTGATTTGATTTTAATTGATGAATTATTGACTCCGGATTCTTCGCGATTCTGGCCACTTGACAAATATGAGAAGGGAAGAGGGCAGTTCAGTTACGATAAACAATATGTTCGCGATTATTTAATTTCGATTAATTTTAATAAACAACCGCCACCGCCTGATCTTCCAGATGAAATAATTCTTAAAACAAGTGAAAAGTATAAAGAAGTAGTTAAAATATTAACAGAAAAAAGTATAGATTGAAACCGGTACAAATTAAACTTGTTTCTACTGAAAAGCTTTTCATCAAATGGGATGATGGGGAAGAGCAAATAATCGCTCTGCAAATGATGCGTCGAATGTGTCCATGTGCAACATGTATGGCAGAAAAAGATAAAGAGAGTCTTACATATATTCCCCTATATACTTTTGATCAGTTGAAAATAGAAAATATTAGTGTTGTTGGTTCATATGCAATTTCGATTGCCTGGAAAGACGGGCATAATACTGGCATTTACGAGTTCCCTTATCTAAAGAGTTTATCATCAAATTAAATGGCACAATAATAATTTAAAATGGTTTTACCAAATCAATTAACTGTACTTAGAATAATTCTGACTCCAGTCTTTATTTTCTTCTTGTTACAAACTGATGAAATATCGAAACAGATTTCATTGGCTATCTACATAGTTGCAGCTTTAACTGATTGGTATGACGGATGGCTTGCCAGAAAATTTAATTATATAACTTCATGGGGAAAGTTTTGGGATCCCCTTGCAGATAAAATATTAACTGCCGGTGCTTTCTTAAGTCTTGTTTATCTCGGAATGCTGGAATTGTGGATGGTCGCTCTAATCATTTTACGAGATTTTATTGTTACAATAATTCGTGGTTATGCTGATTATAAAGGAACTTCCTTTTCAACTAGCCGATACGCAAAATGGAAAACTTTTTTTCAAATGTTCTTTCTGTATTATGTACTTGTAATTCATGTTTTAACTTTTACTCCTTATTTGATGAACAATTACGGTGATATTTTTGCAATGCTGCTTAATCCTGATTTAATATTTTATTCGACATTAGTGATAACAATAATTACAATTCATTCAGGTTATGTATATATGTCCGCTAATTTTACTCTAATTAAAAAACTTTTCGAGTAAAAATGAATTTAATTTCAAAGGCAGTCGGTTCAGGATTATTCACCGGATATATACCATTTGCATCAGGAACTTTTGGTAGTCTTGTCGCGGTTGCTATCTATATGATTCCCGGATTTCATAGGTTGGAAATATTAGTCCCCGCAATTCTTATTGTTTCAGCTTGGGGAATACACTTAGGCAATCTATTTGAAAAAGAATATGGTAAAGATCCGGCACAATGTACAATTGATGAAGTTGCCGGGATGTGGATTTCTTTAATTCTTGTCCCAAAAACATTTACAAATATTACAATTGCGTTTTTTGTTTGGAGATTTTTTGACATCGTAAAACCTCCTCCGGCGAGACAATTAGAAAAACTTCATGGCGGATTGGGAATTATGATTGATGATATTGTAGCAGCTTTTTATGCTTTAGCTGTGATTCATCTAATTATTTTTTTGATTAGATATTTAGGATAAAGAAAGGTTTTGTTTTTATGAATGCTCATATTATTTCGATTGGTGATGAACTGCTGATTGGACAAACCGTAAATTCTAACGCATCATTTATCGGAAATGCTTTGTCGGATATTCAAATTAAGGTAATAAAAATTTCTGTTATAGGGGATGATAAATCAGTTTTAATTAATGAATTTAAGGAAGCTTTGGATAATGCTGATATTGTTATTACAACAGGAGGTTTAGGTCCAACTCACGACGATTTAACACGCGAAGCCGTAATTGATTTTTTTAATACTGAATTAGTAAAAAGTGATGCTGTTCTTGAAGATATTAAAGAGAGATTTGCCCGCCTTGGAAGAACTGTTACAAGGATAAATGAAGATCAAGCAATGGTTCCCAAAATCGGGCGTGTGATTCGTAACTACCATGGTACTGCTCCGGGTTATTGGATTGTACAGGATGGGAAGATTTTTATCGTGATGCCGGGAGTACCGTTCGAAATGAAAGCTATGATGGAAGAGTTTGTAATCGACCACCTAAAAGAAATTATCGAACCGCAATTAAAATCTTTTACAAAAAATAGAACACTTTTAACAACCGGAATACCGGAATCAACTCTATACGAAAAATTGGGTGATCTAAATGAACTATTGGGCGATGCAAAATTAGCATTTCTTCCTAGTCAGTTCGGTGTTAAGTTGCGTATTACAGTTACAGAATCTAACGAAGAGTTAGCAACTAATAAACTTTTAGAAATTGAACAACGAATTAGAGGTTTAGTAGGAAGATTTATTTACGGAAAAGGAAATGAAGAATTATTCGAAGTGGTCGCAAGATTATTAACCTCACGTGGGTTAACAATTGCAATCGCAGAATCTTGTACCGGTGGACATATATCAAATCTACTTACAAATGTAAGCGGCAGCAGCAAATATTTTGAAAGAGGAATTGTAACTTACAGCAATGCTGCAAAAGTTGAAATGTTGAAGGTTGATGAAGAAATTATTGCTAAATATGGTTCAGTTAGTTTAGAAGTATCACGTCAAATGGCTGATGGTATTCGTGCAATTTCTATGACTGATATTGGCATTGCAGTGACAGGAATTATGGGACCTTTGGGAGGAACTTCATCAAAACCTGTCGGGACTGTTTTCATCGGTTTTTGTGATGAGAAAGTTTGTACTGCTCAAAAATTTCAGTTTGGAGATGACAGATTACTAAACAAACAGCGTACTTCGCAAACTGTACTTGAGATAATACGAAAGTATATTTTAGGAATCCCTTTTGATGAATAGGATTTTTATTGCTTTCAAAATTAATTCTACAGTTAGGCAAGAAATTTTAAGAAGACGAAATTTTATATTAGATGGAACAGTAAATAATTATAAATGGGAAAGTTTTAAAAAAATTCATACTACAATAAAATTTGTCGGTGATGTTGATAAATCAATATTATCAAAAATTATTGATAAGTTAAAATGTTTTAATGATTATGAAAAAATAGAATCTACACTTGGCAATTTTGGATTTTTCAATAAAAATAATAAGCCATCCATTTTGTGGTGTGGTTTTTATCCTGACAAAAAAATTAACTCGATTGTTGAGAAGTTAAATAATTCGCTGTATGAAATAGGAATTCCAAAAGAGGAAAAGTTGTTCAAACCGCATCTCACTATTTTAAGAATTCGAGGATATGAAGATGTCACCTTGCTGAATAAATTCAAGGACCACAACTTTGATGAAATGAAATTTTATTTAGATGAGATAGCTATTTACGAGAGTAAATTGTTATCATCCGGTTCTGTTTACAAAGAGATTAAAAAATATCAATTAAAATAATAGGAGATAAGATGAGTGCCGATAAAGAAGCAAAACTAAAAATGCTCGATGATACAATTGCCGGTATCGAAAAAACTTACGGTAAAGGGAGCATAATGAAATTGGGTGACGGTGTGATTAATCCGGTAGAATCAATTTCAACCGGTTCAATTTCATTGGATTGGGCATTAGGAATTGGTGGATTACCTCGAGGAAGAATAGTCGAAATATTTGGTCCGGAATCGAGTGGTAAAACAACACTATGTCTTCACGTAATAGCTGAAGCACAAAAAGCCGGAGGTTTAGCCGCTTTTATTGATGCTGAACATGCACTTGATGTCAATTATGCAAAGCGTTTAAAAGTCGATACTCCAAATCTTCTTTTATCTCAACCTGATTTCGGTGAGCAGGCACTTGAAATTACAGATACTTTAGTAAGAAGTAATGCACTTGATGTTATAGTTATTGATTCTGTTGCTGCCCTTGTACCGCGGGCAGAAATTGAAGGCGAAATGGGCGATGCTCACATGGCGGTTCAGGCACGACTAATGTCGCAGGCTTTAAGAAAACTGACTGGTGCAATAAGCAGATCTAAGACAATGGTCATTTTTACAAATCAGTTGAGAAGTAAAATTGGAGTTATGTTTGGTAATCCTGAAACCACAACCGGCGGTAATGCCCTTAAATTTTATGCTTCTGTTAGATTAGATATTAGAAGAATTGCAGCAATTAAAGATGCAACCGATGTTATCGGCAATAGAACAAAAGTAAAAATTGTAAAAAGTAAAGTTGCTCCGCCTTTCAAAGAAGTTGAATTTGATATTCTTTATAATGAAGGTATTAGTAAGACAGGAGATATTTTGGATTTAGCAGTAGTACAAAATATCATTAAGAAGAGTGGTGCCTGGTTTTCTTACGGTGAAGAACGATTCCAGGGAAGGGAACAGTTCAGACAAAAACTACTTGAATCTCCGGAGTTCTTTGAAGCTTTAACTAGAGATGTAAAAATTAAAATCGGAATGATAAAATCTCCTGAAACTTCTGCTAATGTCGAGGTTAAGGAAGATGAAAAATCAACACAAGTCAAAGAAAAGAAATCAAAATAAAGTGATAATAGAACAAATCCGTTCTAAAGACGGTGAAACTATTATTGTTGAGTTAGAAGATAAACGAAAGTTATATCTTTCGATTGAAGTTGTTCTTAAAAATGGTCTTCGTAAAGGGGATAACCTTGATGAAGACCTTTTTAATTATCTAATAAGAGAAAATCAAAAATACTTTGTTCGTAAGAAAGCCCTTGATTTATTAGCCCGTCGTGCACATTCTACTTTTGAACTAAAAATCAAATTAATGCAGCGAAAGTATGAAAGGGAATTGATAGAAGAATTACTCCGTGAATTGACAACTAAGAATTTTCTTAACGATAAAGACTTTGCTTTGCAATATGTGAATGAAAGAATTTTGTTACGTAAGTCGGGCAAACAAAAGTTAAAAGCAGAACTGATAAAAAAGGGGATACATCAAGAGATTATAACAGAAGTAATTTCTAATCTTGATATTGCTGAAGATTTTGAAAATGCTCTTCTTCTTGCTCAAAAAAAAATGAAATCATTATTAAATCGAAATACAGAAAAAAAGAAAATGACACCTAAAATTATTTCATTTTTGTTGACTAAGGGTTACGAATATGAAACAGTTAAGATGGTTGTGAAGAGATTAAATTTTCCAGATGATGAAGATTTATAATTTATATCTAATTGAAAACTTTTTCTTTTAGTGTGTGAAATAATTTAGCCATTAATGGATTATCGACAATTCCAATCGCATCCTCATAATTATACCATTTCCTTTGTCTGACATTAACATCAGGATAAATATCTAATAACTTTGTAACTAAAAGTGGAAAAACTCTAACTTCAATTCGACCGGTTTGTTTTTGGATTTCGTAGGAACCTAACTCAAAATCTTCACCCGTTCCAATTATTCCGGCTTCTTCATATGCCTCTTTTTTTGCAGATTCAAATGCTGTTAATCTTAATTCAACAAATCCTTTCGGAATAATCCATCGCTTCTTTTTTACTGATGTGATTAATAGAATTTGAAGTCTCTCATCGTGAATTCTATAAGGTATGACTCCTGACTGGCTAAAATAGAAAAGATCCTGCAATTCGAAACTCTTAGTAATTGTAATTATGAATAAATGATAAAGAATTATTAAATTATAACAATTAAAATAATTTATCCTAACAAAAATCAAAAAGAAATTTTTATGTTACATTTTAACCCTGCTGAAATGAATGTCCCTGAAATTCATCGATTATTGGTTGGCGGTGTTGGTCCAAGACCTATCGCATTGGTTTCTACAATTTCAAAAGATGGAATATTGAATTTAGCACCTTATTCCTTTTTTAATACTTTTGGCGCTAATCCACCAATGGTTGCGTTCTCACCGGCACGTCGCGGAAGTAATGGTACTTTAAAAGATACTTACAATAACCTAATTGAAACTGGTGAATGCGTTATTCAATCGGTTACATATGATATAGTATCGCAAGTTAGTGTTGCATCGGGAGAGTATTCGTCAGATGTAAATGAATTTGAAAAAAGTGGATTAACACCAATCGACTCTGAAGTTGTTAAACCAAAACGAGTAAAGGAATCTCCATTTCAAATGGAATGCATTTTAAAACAGATGATTAATCTCGGTGATAAAAATGCATCCGGTAATTTAGCTTTGTGTGAGGTTGTGCGATTTCATGTTGCGGAAGATGTAATTGTAAACGGAACAATTGAACCGAACCTAATTGATTTAGTTGCACGTATGTCAGCCAATTATTATTGCCGCGCTTCTGGTGAAGCAATATTTCAATTGGAACAGCCGAATACAAAAATTGGTATCGGCTTCGATCAGATACCAGAAAAAATTCGTAATTCAAAATTCCTTAACGGTTTTGAATTGGGAAGATTAGCTTCAATTCAAAAAATACCGGATAATCTACAAATAGAAAATTTTAATATTAGTTATCGAGAAGTTTCTCCTAATAATTACGAAGAAACTCAATCAGCATTTAATAGATATTTGAGGAATAGAGAACTCGAAAAAATGATTTACTTCACATTAAATTCTAAAAACATAAACAGAGATTATTTCCTTATGCAATCAGCTAAGACAGCAATTAATCTTAATCAAATTGAAACTGCCTGGTTGCTGCTTCAGCAAATATTATAATAGAATAAACTGTTAAGGAATAAAAGTGAAAACTCCAATTTGGATACCCTCAAAAGAGCGGATTGATAATTCAAATATGAAAGTATTTTTAGACTATATAAATTCAATTAGAAAATTGAATTTTAATAGTTACGATGAATTATACAAATGGTCTATCTCAGAGATTGATGAGTTTTGGGAATCGATTTGGAATTATTCAGAAATTAGGTATTCGAAAAAATATGACGAAATTATTTCAAGTTATGATATGCCGGGTGCAAATTGGTTTTCGGGAGCTAAAATTAACTTTGCTGAAAATTTGCTTCGGAAACAGAATGATGATATTGCATTAATAAGTTGTCGGGAAAACTTCGAGACGATAAAAATTTCTTATAAAGAACTCTATTTGTTAACAGCAAAAACTGCTGAAGCACTCAAAGAAATTGGGGTTACAAAAGGAGACCGTGTTGCTGGTTATATTAGCAATATCCCGGAAGCAGTAATTGTTATGCTCGCAACAATTAGTTTGGGCGCAATTTGGTCATCATGCTCTCCTGATTTTGGTACACAAGGAGTATTAGATCGATTTGAACAAATTCAACCTAAAGTTTTGTTCGCCTCGGAAGAATATTCATACAACGGAAAAATTTTTTCTAATAAAGAAAAAATTGCGAATATCAGTTCAAAACTTAGTGGATTAATAAAGACTGTTCTCATTCCACTGAACAATAATCCGGGTGAAGTACTTGTTGATTCTAATTCAATAAGTAAAAATTATTTTAACGGTTTCGTTAATAATTCTGCAACTGAAATCCAATTCGTACAATCTGACTTTTCGCATCCTGTTTATATAATGTATTCATCCGGTACAACAGGAAAACCCAAATGTATCGTGCATGGAGCGGGTGGGACTTTCCTTCAACATTATAAAGAACTATCACTACACACTGATCTTAAAGTGACAGACACAATATTCTATTTTACCACTTGCGGTTGGATGATGTGGAATTGGTTAATAAGTTCATTATCAATTGGTGCGAAGATTGTTTTGTATGATGGAAGTCCGGTATATCCTTCAACAGAAAAATTGTGGCAGCTTATCGATGAAATTGGAATTACGATTTTTGGGACTAGCCCCAAATTTTTGTCAATATGTGAAAAAGAAGAATTCTCACCATTTAATAAATTTAATTTAAACTCTCTCAAAACTATTCTTTCAACGGGTTCTCCTTTATCTGATATCAATTATGATTGGGTTTATAGTAATGTGAAAAAAGATATACTACTTTCATCAATTTCCGGAGGGACTGATATTATCTCATGTTTCATGCTTGGGAATCCAATGCTTCCAGTCTACAAAGGTGAAATTCAGTGTTTTGGATTAGGGATGAAGGTTGAAGTTTTTGATGAAGATGGAAGAAGTATCAAACATGAAAAAGGGGAGTTAGTTTGTACCGCTCCATTTCCTTCGATGCCGGTTTATTTTTGGGATGATTTTGATAACAAAAAATATTTGTCTGCTTATTTTGAATATTTCCCCGGCATCTGGAGACATGGTGATTATATAGAAATAACAGAGAATAATGGAATAATAGTTTATGGTAGATCAGATGCAACACTAAATCCTGGTGGTGTTAGAATCGGAACAGCAGAAATTTATAGATTAGTTGAAACATTTGAATTCGTTAAAGATAGTCTTGTTATCGGAGTCAATTATAATAGTGATGTAAAAATATTGTTATTTGTTGTTTTAAAAGATGAATCTGTTTTGACAAACGATTTAACCAATCAAATAAAAATGAAAATTAAAAAAGATGCATCGCCGCGACATCTTCCGAACCAAATAATTCAAGTTGATGAAATCCCGCATACAATTAGCGGAAAAAAAGTTGAGTCAACCATAGCAAGAATATTTAACGGAGGAGTGATTGATAATAAAGAAGCACTTGCTAATCCGTCGTCTCTTGATCAATTTTATGAAATCAAAAAGAACATAAAATTTGCAGATTAAATAAATCTTACCCAATATTTCTTGAATTAGGAATGGGTAAATATCTTTATTCCTTTTATCCATTCGAGAGAAAATTCATTTAATTCTATTGCATTCATCGAGCTGCCAAAACCAAAGGAAAATGCATTAAATAGTTCTGAACTACTCCCGGTATTTATAGTTTAATATTCCCATATGGGCATCTCTAAAAACTCACCCAAGAGTTAATAAAAAGTAAAAGAAAGAAAGGAAGATAAATCGTAAAGTTGTATTTTTACGATAGTAATAAATAAAAGAAATTATATGAACCACAGAAAATACAAACACAAACAAGC
>JAUXVN010000141.1 GCA_030684555.1 Ignavibacteria bacterium | reverse complement strand
AACTGCCGTTTTTTTTCATCAAAATTTAAAAGAGTGTAAAAAAGTTAAACTTGTGGAAAATAATTTTCAGAAAACAAGGCAGTATGAAAATAACCCCCGATTTCAAGTGGATTTTCACACAGCCTCTTCAACTGTTGGTTTATAAGCTAAAAACATAACTTATCCCAACGGTTTCAACCGTTTTTAATACTTTATTGAATAAGACAGCCTCTTAATTCATCCTGGTTTTATTTTATTAACAACATTTTCTTTACATCTCTAAAAACATTACCACCCTTAACCGGCTCAGCAAAGATTGAATAGAAATAGACACCGCTGGGTAAGTTATTCGCATTGAAATTTATTTCATAATATCCCGCTGTTTGCTCTGTATTAACTAACTCCAATACCATCTCACCGAGTAAATTGTAAACGTTTATTTTTACTCTGCTTTGTTCAACAATGCTATATTTTATAATAGTGCTTGGATTGAAGGGGTTAGGGTAGTTATTATTAAGTGTAAAATTTGTAGGTAAAGAATTATCATTCTCTGATTTTAAAATTACACCATCTTCTCTGTAAACACCTATGCCGGAATATGTTGCTATCCACTTATTCCCAAATCTATCAATCGAAATTGAATTTACTGTGTTTCCGGGTATATCAGAATTGTAGGTGTTGAATATTGTCCAGTTGGAACCGTCAAACTTTACAAGTCCATACCCATAAGTTCCTATCCAAATGTTTCCATTCGATTCTATTTCCAAACATAACAGATTAGCGGTAGGTAATCCAGAATTTGAGGGAGTATAAACAGTCCAATTAATTCCATCGAATTTAGCTAAACCTCCTCCCTCCGGGGATGACCCTATCCATTTATTCCCTAAATCATCAATAACAATAGCTGTAACCCGATTGCTAAGCAAACCAGAATTTGTTTTATTGTAAACTGTACACATCGAATCATTTAGCATAACCAGACCTCCTCGCCATCCATAATCATCATAATTCCCAATCCACTTGTTTCCATCATTATCGATTGCTATTGCTGAAATACAATTAACTGATAAACAGGAATTTAAAATATCATGCCTGGTCCAATTTACTCCATCAAATTTGAATAAGCCGTTTCCATCAGTCCCAACCCATATATCCCCATCTTCTGTTGCAATTGATGATATACGATCATTAAACAATGTAAATTCGGGAGTATCATAGATTGTAAAATCATTCATATCAAATTTAATTAAACCACCACCAATTCCAGCACCGCCAGTTCCAATCCACAAAACATTATCACTATCTGAAACAATCGCTGTACATAAAGCCTCAGGATAATTTGAATTGTTAGCATTGAATTCAGTCCAAAGATAGTCATCAAATTTTAGCAGGGCACCTTGAAATCCGGACATATAGTCTATCCACTTATCCCCATTATTATCACTGTGGATAACCAAGTGTGCCCCTAAATAAATTGATGTTCCAGGGATATTACCTTGATATACTTTCCATACCGGATTCTGAGCAAGAATATTTAATTGAATTATTACAAATAAAGTAAAACAAATCATGACGTTCATTACATCTCCTTAAAGTATAATTTTAATTGAAAAAATTGTAAATGAATTTCCATGTGTCGAGGTTGTCTCCAATTAATTATTTTTCTTAACTTTATTATCTCAACAAAATCATTTTTTTAGTTTCATTGAAGTTGTTATTTCTGGATGTTGAAATTGCAGAAATTGAGTATAAATAAATTCCCGATGTTAGGTTATTTGCTTCAAATTTATAGCTGTACGTTCCTGCACTTAATACATCATTACTAATTAATTCTTCAATTAAAACACCTGTAATATCATAAATTTTTAGTGTAACGCTTGATTCTTCTCTTAACCCAAATTTAAAAGATGTTGATGGGTTAAATGGATTAGGATAATTTTGAGCTAAGTAGTAATTATCGGGGATACTTGAAGAATAATCAAACTTATCAACAGAAGTAATCCCATCTTGATTTAGCATAAAATGTTCAACCATTATAGAATGGTCTAACCCGATAATTATTTGACATTCTCTTGGCAACGAATTTGAATTAGCAAAGTAATTTACTGTAATAACTTTATTTCCGCTATCAGCCATAGAACTAGCCGTAACCCAATCACAAGATACACCGATACTCCATGTTTCATTTGAATTAACATTAAAGTTTACCGAGCCTGCGGTTGCAGCAACCTGAATACTGGATGGATTAATATATAAAGTGGGTGTTTCACCATTGCCTGAAAGCGAAACCGGAAATGGATTTGGGTGATTTCCAGCATTATGAGTAACCGTCAATATTCCACTATGCTGTCCTGAATCTGTAGGGCTAAATCTTACTGTAGTTGAATGACTTTGCCCAAAAGCTAAGTTGTAATTTCCTCCTCCACTTACTAATGTAATTCCATTTCCGTTAACAGATATATTTCCAATTAAATTTCCAGTTGAGTTAGATCCGTTAGTTATAATTACCGATTCCTCTTTATACCTTCCCAATATCACATTTCCAAAATTTATTGGTGTTGGGCTTACTGTTATATTTATTGTTTCTACTCCGTTACCTGTAAGTGGAACTGTAATCGGACTGGATTGATTTCCGGCATTATGTGAAATTGATAATGTTCCATTATGTGAACCTGATTGTGTAGGTGTAAATCTTACTACTATTTGATGGGTTTGACCCGGTGATAAGTCATATTGACCTCCTCCGCTCACTATTGAAAAACCATTTCCGCTTACTGATATATTCCCACTTAAATTTCCATTTGAGTTTGGACCATTTGTTATTGTTACTGTTTGGTCAGAGTTTTGACCTATATTTACATTTCCAAAATTCACTGATGTTGGATTAACAGTAATTGCTGGGGTTGGGGAAACAACATTAAAAAATGCATCCCCGCAAGCTTTATTATTGTTTTCATCACTCTCCAGCACAGAATTTTCATAATCTGCGACAAAAACCAGGTAATAAACTCCGGGAGACGTATTGGCAGGAATAATTAGTGTCTCGTTCTCATTACTACTTTGGTTTGGATCAAGAGAGGATACCGCATCATCGCCAAGGTATTGCATAGCACTATTACAGTTAGAAGCCAAATAATAGCCAACTCTACTCGAAGTAGCTCCACCCACTCCAATATTTCTAACTGTACATGACGCGGATATTGTTTCGCCAGCCTGTACTTGTATCGAAGACACCGAGATATTCTGAACAACTAAATCTGGCAAAGTGGTAACCTGATCTTCATTTGCAGTTTCAAATTTTTGATCGTTCAAGTTGCTATTTTGAGAATACAATAGACTGGTAATAAGATCACCACTAGGCCAAGCATTAAGAAATATTGAAAAACCATAATAATTATGTGATAGTTCACCTCCTGTAGAGGAAGTTCCAATACCTTGCAACTCATAAATATAATTACCTTGTGAAATAAGTGTTCCACCGGGACTTACCCAATAAACTGAATTACTTCCTCCATTAATATTTCTCCATATTTTAAAAGAAGCCATAATATTTTCAGTAGAACTAATCCATACTCTTAACGTTCTTGAGCGAGTGTAACCGTCTCCATCGTTGTCAACTTCATCACTCCACGTAGCTTGTGTAATGGTTACTGTAAGCGGTTGGCTGCCAATGTTTGCAGTATCGTGATTAATAGGTATGGTTACATTTCCAGTGTTAAATTCTTTAACTTGGACTATATTTTGAGCACTTGTCAGATTTATTATAGAAAGAATATAGAGCATAAATAATGTTATGAGGTTTTTCATAAATCCCTACCTTATAATAGTTGTAAACAAATTTTGGTTAATATATGTCAAGATTTGTTCCAATGATATGTTGCTCGTGATTTACGTTTGGAAAGGATATGTGTTGCAATTATTACAACCTCCACGTTTCAAAAATTGCAACATTTGTGGTAAAAGACGGGGTTACTTTATCCTGTGCTTCTGGAGTTTCTTAAATAGATTGGTTCGGTCTATGCCGAGAGCTTCGGCGGTTTCATTTATTTTCCCGTTAAATTCGGAGAGAGCTTTTTGCAGGTATTCTTTTTCAAATTCATCTTTCGCTTCGTGAAGCGCAATTATTCCTTCCGGCTTTATTTCTTCGTTATAGCTAAGTTTGTTTATCGAGGCAATAATATCTTCAAGGTCTATTCTGTCCTTTCTTGAAAACAAAACAATATTCTCCACTACATTTCTCAACTCGCGTATATTACCCTCCCATTTATGGTTTGTAAGCATAGTTACTGCGCGTGTGGTTAAAGATTTTATCTGCTTATTATACTCGTTGTTAAATTTTTCAATAAAATAATATGCAATCGGAATTATATCCTCTTTACGCTCGCGCAATGGCGGTATATGTATACGGCATACATTTAACCTGTGGAATAGATCGTTTCTGAATTTTCCCTCTTCAACTTTTTTCATAAGGTTTTGATTTGTAGCAGAGATAATTCTCACATCAATTATTTGCGGTATCGGATCGCCGATTACCTCAATTTCATTTTCCTCAAGTACCCGCAGCAGTTTTGCCTGCAGGGAAATATCCATCTCTCCTATTTCATCAAGCAGTAAAGTACCCCCTTCTGCAGCGGCAAATTTACCCATCTTGGATTGCGATGCACCCGTAAAAGCACCTTTTGTGTAACCGAATAATTCGCTTTCTAATAAATCATGCGGAATAGCAGCACAATTAATTTTTAAAAATGGTTTCTCCTTTCTGTCACTCCTGTAATGTAATGCCCATGCAACTAACTCTTTCCCAGTCCCGCTTTCTCCTGTAAGAAGAACCTTGGTTGATGCGGGGGCTATAATTTCAACTTCTTGAAATACTTTATTAATTTGTGGACTATCACCAACCATTCTGTATTTTTCGGCGACTTCACCTATCCACCTGCTGGCGGTTTCCCTCAATTCTTTATTAGCAATCGCGTTTTTTATAATAGCGTTTAATCTTGTTGCATCAACTGGTTTTTCAATAAAATCGTACGCTCCAAGTTTCATAGCTTCAACAGCAATTTTTATAGTGCTCTGTCCCGATATAATTATTACTGGCAAATGAGGGAAACGATAAATTGCTTCTTTCAATATTTCTATTCCGCTCAAACCCGGCATATTAACGTCCAACAATAAAGCATCATAGCTTGTGTTTGCCAAGTATTTTAAAACATCCGTTGAGTTTAACAGAGTATCGACGTAATAATATTTCCCGGTTAATACTTTTTTTAATGATTCAACAAAAGTTAAATCATCATCAACAGCCAGAATTTTTGGGTTTTTCATTTCATCCATTTTTAGTCGGCAATTATTAATTTGAATACAATAATTGTACCATGTCTTTCATTAGGTTTAATTTCAATTTTACTGTTGTGGTCTTCTAATATTTTTTTTGCAATAGCTAATCCCATTCCGCTGCCGTGCATTTTTGTAGTTGTATAAGGATCGAAAAGGGAGTTTACTATTTTCTCATCAATACCCGCTCCTTCATCAGATACATTAAATTGTAAATAATACCCTTTGTTAACCGCTTCTTTACAACAGTGAATTATTATTTTTCCTTCGCCGTTCATTGAATCAATAGCGTTTTCTATAAATACCTGCAGTGCTTCTTCAATTTGAAAAGCATCACAGAGCACATTTTCTTGCAAATCTCCCGTAATCTCAATTTTTATATTTCGAGACATATAGGCAGTAAAACGAAGCAGCGCATTATTTATTAACGACTCTGCTTTTATAGGCTGGAAAGTAGGTAAATGTATGCTTGACAATTTTAAAAAGCTGTTGATGAAGTTTCTAATTCTATAAATTTCTTGTCTGGCGGTTTTTATATCCAACAATAAATCTTCACTCCCCATATTTATATTTTCCTCTGCCGAGTCAAGATTAAGCAGAATTGAAGCGAGGGGTGTTTTAATTTCGTGCGCAACTTTTTGTACTGAGTGTGCTAAAACTTTTTGCCGCTCGTTAATTATTTGGTTGGAAATGTCTTCTAACCTTACATATACCGCTATATTTAATTTCCAGGGGGCTTTAAGAGGAATTGCAGTGCATTTATACTTCAAATATTTATCATTCTTTTGAACGGATAATATTTCAGTCTTCCAACGGTTTCTGTTTAATGTTTCTTTAATTAGTTCAAAGAGTTCTTTATCGGTTTCAGCTAAAGTGTTTTTCTTATTAAGCCAGAAAGAGTATCTAGTATTAAACAACCGTAAGGCAGATTTATTTGCGAACACTAGATTCAACTTATTCCCAAATATCATTATTGCATCTTGAGATCTGTTGGTTGAACTGAGAAAATACGAGATAATGATAGATGATTTTACTATCAGGTATTTCATCAAGAATATTAGGACTAAACTGCCGATAAAAAATGAAAAGAGGTAAAGTGGAATCAGGTAATATCGTTCGATGTTTGTTATTTCATATTGCCAGCGGGTGTGATATCCATCCTCCGCAATTTTTACTTTCCCGGGGCTAATTTCAGCGGCTGAAAAATTGAAACTCACAGTTGCATTATTCAGTCTCCTATCAACTTTTTTAAGTATTTCTAAATCGTCGTCAATAATTAAAAATTTATTCTGGTCCGTATAAAATATTTCATTCTCCGGATCATCATCAAGATTGAAAAAGAAAATTCCTCCGTCATCTAAGTATTTGTTTACAATTATGCCTGTTTGTTTTAATTCAGCATCAAAAACCTTAAGTGTGTCCTTACATATTAGGATAATTTTATTCGTTGATTCATCGTCGCAATACAACAGATATTGTTTGTTTGGATTTAAATGTAGTGAGTTGAGTATCTTTCCCTGGTAATTGATTTTATTTAATGACTGTTCTGAGGAGGGGGTGTATAATTTACAAAACAAATTCAGATTTTTATTAAACCCAATCTCTATGATTGAATTCTTTCCGTTATTTTCAATAACTGCAATAGAATCAAGATTCTGGTTTAGAATGAATAACCAAGAGCTGAAATCATCATACATGGGGCTCGGATTAAGCCGCCAGGTATTTCCGGATGCCGCCGTTGAAGCAATTATTTCCTTTCTTCCATTCTTAAATAAATCCTTTAAAACTAATTGATGAACTGCCGCGCCAAATTCAAACTTTTTCAGACTTTTATTCACAATATTGTAAGAATAAATTCCGCGGGGGAGTATTGAGTATCCTGCCCAAATTGAAAATACAAGGTTTGCTTCATTGTTGCTGTTAAAAGTTACTCCCCCCGCATAAATTGTCAGATCCCAATCATTTGAGAATATTTTTTGTTTTGGTCTCGTCAGAACCAATTCTTCTTCTATTAGGAATTTTCTTTTTTTATGGTCTATTACAGAAGTAAAAAGAGAATCGTTTCTTTTATATAAAAATAATAATTCTTCAGTCCCATCATTATTTAAGTCTGTAAAGGTGAGTTGTTTTTCATCAAAATCATCCGCGAAAAAATTATATTGCTCCTCTATTTCACCATTAAACTTATATACTAAAATTGAATGAAGTTTTTTACTCTCGTGCGCTTCTTGAATTAGGATTTCTTTTAAAGAATCCTTCTCAAGCTCATGATATTGAATTTGATACTTGGTGGAGGATTGAATTTCTTCAAGTTCGACTGTCACGTTTATATAATCTTGTTTTCTTATAAAAGTAAACATTACAGCTAAAATGAAAGCCAATAGAATAAAAATAATATTTAACTGTTTATTAGTTTTAATTTTTATCATATAAATAAAATGCGTTTATAATTAAGTCTTAAAGAAGAGTTTGATTTTCAACTATATGACTATTTCAATTATTTATACATCACCATCTATCATTACCAAAACAAACCGAGTTTATCCGTTTTTAATTTAAGTATTTTTTTTCATTTATGCAGTGAGACAAAGGTAAATGTTTTTATTTTGTTATAACTCTTTAGAAATGTCATGGTATTCAGCACAATAGAAATGTCATGTTTAAATATAAGAATTAAGGCGGACCTGACCGCCGGTCTTGCGGAACGTAACGAGCCGAAGCGTAGCGAAGGCCAGTGGAGTGGAGCAA
>JAUXVN010000138.1 GCA_030684555.1 Ignavibacteria bacterium | reverse complement strand
AACTGCCGTTTTTTTTCATCAAAATTTAAAAGAGTGTAAAAAAGTTAAACTTGTGGAAAATAATTTTCAGAAAACAAGGCAGTATGAAAATAACCCCCGATTTCAAGTGGATTTTCACACAGCCTCTTCAACTGTTGGTTTTTAAGCTAAAAACATAACTTATCCCAACGGTTTCAACCGTTTTTAATACTTTTTGGAGAGCCTCTTATTGAAAAACAGACTTTGTTTATGGCAATCTTATAAAATGATTTACCCCATACAATTCAAGATTCGCAAGAGGTTCCATGGGTAATTAATCTAATTTGAATTTAATATTTATAATGTAGGGAACGGTCGCGACCGTTCCGCAGTGCTCAAAATTTCTACGCATTTATATGTATAATTTTTAATGATGAATTAACGTAATAGTTTAAGGAACGGTCACGACCGTTCCCTACTTTGATTCGGTTAACCGATATGAACTCGTTTTTCTCTCGATTTAGAACCTATATAGAAGGCTACTGAATCCGCCCGAATTTGTAAAAGACTCCTAAAGCCCGGATATTCTATTGTTTAAAAATGGGGTTGTCCAAAAAGTTCTTCTTTTTATTATCCAACAGTTTCAACCGTTGGTTTTTAAGCTAAAAAGATAACTTATCCCAACGGTTTCAACCGTTTTTATTACTTATGGAACAGCCTTTTATTGAGAAATAAACTTTGTTTATGGCAATCTTATAAAATGATTCACCCAATACAACTCAAGATTTGCAGCAGATTCAAAGGATAATTAATCTCATGAATTTAATTTTATTATGTAGGGAACGGTCGCGACCGTTACGAAATGCTTTTGTTGGTAAGGGGAAAAGGGTTGTTCAATCGATTAAATATCTTCATTTAACAACCCGGGTTTGTTAAAATTCTAAACTAACTCCAATAGATGGAAGTATACCGATACTGCTTGTTCTGTCTACATCTTTTTCCCGTGCATCCCATCTGTAAAAGCTGATGTTATTACGGTTATATATGTTCTGAATATCTAAATAAGTTATCAATGACCAATTGTTGAAGTTCCATCTTCTGTCAACTCTAATATCAAGACTATGCAGTTCAGGTAATCGTCCCGAGTTGTAGAAAGCAACTGTTTGGGAACCGTCACTGTTAAATGGTGTGTAAGGTTTTCCGGAAGCATATCTGAACTTTAAACTGGCTTCCCATTTCTCATTAAAAATATAACCCGCACTTACATTAAATATCCATTTCTGATCATAACTTCCGGGACGTTCAACTCCATCCAATGCAGTAAAAAAACTTTCACTATAGGTTAAAGATAAAACTCCGTAGTGGGGAATGTCGGAAGATTTCTTTTGTAATGATAATTCTATTCCGCGAGAAAATCCTTTTCCTTCACTTAAAAGTGGTTCTAACCCGAAAGAAGAATAATTATCGTCGGCACCTGCATAACCTGCACCGGTATTTGCTAAAACTAAATATGGTCTTGCTATACTTGTCGGATAATTGGAATAGTTCTTATAGAAACCTTCTAATCTCATGTTTATATCGGTTCGTAAACGGTGATCAAATCCCGTTATATATTGGTCGACACGAATCTGTTTTAAATCTCTGTTTTTACTATCCGCAATTAACCAGATGTAAGATGGAGATTGATGATAAATCCCGGTACTGAAATTAAGTGTAGTTTTATCTGTTAATAAATATGAAAGTGAAAGACGGGGGCTAACGCTCAGGTTATTTTTAATTTCATTAAAATAATCTGCACGCAAGCCTAAGTTTAACCGCAGTCTGCTATAATAAAATCCTGTGTATTGAAAGTATAAATCCGATTTCCAAAAATTACCTTTATCATTAAGCGAAGTGATATTAAGAATATCACCAAATGAAGTTACAAAGAAGGGGAGTTTAACATCAGCATTAAACTGAATGAATTTTACTGATGCCCCAATATTTAATTCTGATTTGGGAGAAATTTTATAAATCAAATCACTTCTTAATACATTCTCTTTTTCTTTTGAGATGTTGATAAAGAGAGGAGAAAGCATTGAATCTCTTTGAATTGTTTCGTAATCAACAAAATTTCTACTTAAACTGATTGTATAAAAACCTTTACCAAAAAGATGTCTGAAAGATAATCCTGTTAAATATTGAATTTGATCACTCGCCAAAGCTCTCGAATTGCTGAATCTCTGATCTTCTGTATCATTAAAAAACTTTACATTATCAAACGCACCGACTAATAGAAATGAGAGGGAGTTATGATTATCAAAATTGTAATTCACTTTTGAAAGAACATCATAATACTCCGGAACAAAACCAAAACCGGCAGCTTTGAAAATAAAATCGAGATAACTTCTTCTTACAGAAAAAAGGAAGTTGGCTTTATCAGAAATTGGTCCTTCAATATTAAGCCCGAATTGAGTAGCGGCGATTGTAGCTTTTCCTCCTAATTTATCTTTACGTCCTTCACGCAAATCAATTGTCAAAACACTTGAGAGTTTATCACCGTATAAAGCAGAAAATCCGCCTGTTGAAAATGAAGTCTCTCTCACAAAATCTAAATTAATATAACTCAATGGTCCGCCCGATGCTCCTTGACTTCCGAAGTGGTTAATATTAGAAACTGGAAATCCATCAACCACAAATAAATTTTCTGAAGGGGCGCCTCCTCTAACAATTAAGTCATTTCTGCCTGCATCAGCTTGAGCAACTCCGGGCAATATTGAAAGGGCGCGAACAACATCTTCAAATCCCCCGGGGGCACGCCTAATTTCCTCATAACTGAAATTTCTTACGCTGTTCGCTTCTGTTGGACTATTCTGAAAAAAATCTGAAGTAACAACAACATTATCAAGTTCTATTATAGATTCTTTAAGTTGAAAATCAATCATTGCGGGACGGGCAGAATTTACGATTATGTCTGTTTTGGTGATGGCGTCGTATCCGATAGATGTAGCTCTTATTTGATAATTCCCGACCGGAATGTTTTCTATTTTGTAATTTCCGTCCACATCAGAAGCGGCACCGATAGTGGTTCCGACTAAAAAAATGTTTACTCCTGCAATTGGTTGTTTTGTAGAAGTTTCAAAAACTTTACCGATTATGCTTCCTGTAATATCTTGAGCAGTCAATTCAATTAATAAACTAAACGATATAAAAATTGCTAAAATTATATTTTTCATATTATCCCCGTGAACTCCAATATTTTCTGATATTAAAATTAATACTTTTAAGTGATAGAATTATATCAGCAATATGATTGCCGTAAATATAAACTTATTTGGAGTTGAAAAAGTTCAATATTTCTAAATATCCATCAATTTAGTATTTTAGGTGCGGAATAATAAATAATCCTAAATAAAATATCTTTTACTCAATTATATGGGGAAAGTTCTTGGTTGATTTATACTTATCGTTAAATGAGAAATTCGAAGTTACTGCTTGTAATCAATCGGTAAAAGAATATCTCGGTAAAGCTGAAGCCGATATTTTAGGCGAAACCATTTGGGAATTATTTAAAACAACCATTTCCCAGAAAGATGTTTTGGTTGTACTCGAATCTGAGTCCGAGTGGAAAACCACACACGTCTACAGTTATAACCGGATAAAATATATTTTCTATATGTCCATCGGTAAAGTATTTTCTGCAAAGTCTTCCGCATATATTGTTCATGCTCATACGAAAAAGGAAATAGATGTTCTTCTTGAAAAGAAAGAAGAAATATTTAAAGAAATTCAACGAATGTATGAACATATCAACGGCTATTTCTGGACATCAAATTTTGAGGGGGGAATTGAAACTACGTTCTATCCCGAAAACATCCGCAAAGTAACAGGTTATTCGGTTAAAGAAATCGAACAACTTCCCGGAAAACTTTTATACCTTATTCATAAGGATGATGTTGCCGATACAATAAAGGAATTAAATATTTTTTCTTCTGCTGGAAGAAAATTTTCACTCGTTCTTGATTACAGAATTGTCCGTAAGGATAAACAAATAAGATGGATTAAGGAAAGCTTATCAGTACAACGGGATATAAACGGAAAAATTATCAGTACTGCAGGTATAGCTATTGATATTACCGATTTGAAAGAAGCTCAATCAATAATGATGCGTTCAGAAAGTGAACTAAAAGAACTGAATGCCGCAAAAGACAGATTTATAAATATTCTTTCACACGATTTACGTGCACCTTTTACAAGTATTTTAGGATTTTCCGAAATACTTTTAGCAGAACCGAATCTTCCCTTAAAAGAAAAAAACGAATACTTAAATTATATTTACGATGCATCACAAAGTCAGCTTCAATTTATTAACTATTTACTTGATTGGTCAAGATTAAAAACCGGCTCGTTAAGAATTGAACCACAACGCTTAAAAGCTCAGGGAATTATTTATCAATGCATCTCTGCATTAACCGGAAATGCAATCAGAAAAAATATCGATATATTAGTTGATATTCCTGATGACCTTTATATTCAAGTTGATGAACGCCTCTTAACTCAAGTTATTCTGAATATTTTAAGTAACGCAATAAAATTTTCATATGAAAACTCAACTATTGAAATTAATGCTTCTTATTTTAATGAAAATCAGGTTGAGTTTGTAATTAAGGATTACGGCTTAGGTATTAAAACTGAAGACCAGGGTAAAATATTCTCAATAGATAAATCATTTACTCGAGACGGAACTAAAGGTGAAAAAGGAAGCGGTTTCGGATTAGCACTTGTTAGAGAAATAATTGAGAAACATAGCGGCGAAATCTGGTTCTACTCCGAAGAAGGAAAAGGAACTGAATTTCACTTTACATTCCCCGTCCCCTCAAATACTATTCTTATTGTAGAAAGTGATGAGCATGACCGGATTAAATATCTTCAGGCGATATCGGAGGCTTTCAAGAATTTCAAAATTTTACATGCTGAAAATGGTTATGAAGCGATGAATGTTATTTATGAAAGTTTTCCGAATTTAATCATCGCAGGTCATCAGATGCCTTTGATGAGTGGAATACAATTAATTGAAACATTGAAAAAAGGGGACAGTTCATTAAAATTCCCGATAATTATTATCGGGGATGATATTTCGGATGAATCAAAAAAGAGGTATCAACAGCTTGGGGCAAAATCTGTAATTGAAAAACCGTTTAACAATGATTATCTCGTTAAAATTATTTCATCTACTTTAAGTTAATGTTTAGGACAACATTTTTTTTGAAACAGATTGATATTTATCGGGGGATTTTTAATGATGAATAATGGTAAAAATCGTATTTGGCAGGCACTTTATACTTTGCCAAGACAGGAATTCAAAGCCGAGAAACAACTTTCAGGAACAGGGATTGAGTTTTATCTTCCAACTATCAAACGTGTTAAACAGTGGAGCGATCGGAAGAAAAAAGTAATCGAACCTTTATTGCGTGGTTATATTTTTATTCATGTTACTGAAAAGGAAAGATTAGAAGCTGTTGAGTTGGATTCAATTATTCGATCAGTATTTGATCAGGGAAGACCCGCGCGGATTCATGATTTTGAAATTGAAAATCTTAGAAATTTTGTGCAAGATTCGTTTGTTTATCAAGTTAACGACGGAATAGTAAAGGGAGCAAAAGTTAGAATTTGTGAAGGACCTTTTGAAGGTGTTATCGGCTCAATTGTAGATGGGAGTTCACAAAAATCAATTTATGTTTCATTAGAATTTATCAACAGAACAGTAATGGCACACTTAACAGATGGGACCAGGTTTGAAGTCCTAACTGATTCACAATTAAAAGAGATTGAAAACGAAAATGGTAAATAATTCCGAAATATTTGATTTGATTAAAGGGGATAAAGTCAATCATTTCCTTTTAATAAAAAAATCTGAAGTCAAAACAACTAAAGCTAATAAACAATTTTTGGTAATGGAGTTGGGCGATCAAAGCGGTTCAATTACCACTAATTTGTGGGATGAATATTCACAATTATTTCATCTCTTTAAGGTTGGAGAAATTGTAAAAGTTGTTGGGATAATCGATGAGTATCAGGGGAATCTCCAGCTTAGAGTTGATACGATAAGATTAAAAACAGATAGTGAATCTGTTACACCACGTGATTTTATGCCCCATTCTTTACGTGATCTGGATGAAATGAAAAAAGAGTTATCGGATTTTGTAAGTGGAGTAAAAAATCCTTTTCTGAATACTCTTCTTAATAATATTTTCAAAGGGGAGAAGTATGAAAAATTCATTACTGCTCCTGCCGGTAAAACAATCCATCACGGATATATTCATGGATTAATTGAACATACATTAGAGATTGCAAAAATCTGTGAACTTATGGCTTCAATTCATACAGAAATAAATAAAGATTTAATTGTAACTGGTGCATTATTACACGATTTTGCAAAAATCGAAGAGCTTAACTATGAGACAAGTTTTGATTATACAGATACAGGTAAATTAATCGGGCACATTGTATTATGTTCATTATTTGTGCAAAAAGAGATTGAATTAATAACCGGTTTCCCCGATGAACTGAAATATCAATTAATTCATTTAATATTAAGTCATCAAGGGAAATTAGAATTCGCATCTCCGGTTGTTCCAAAAACCATCGAAGCTGTAACGCTATATCATGCAGATGAATTGAGTGCTAAAACAAATGCTTATAAAAGGGCGATGTTATCTGATAATTCAGATTCAAAATGGACGAAATATTCATCAATATTGTCAACAGAATTATTTAAGTTCCAATATTCTTCCGATAAAAATAAGGAAGAACCAAAATCATCTTTATTTGATTAATTAAAGAGGTCACTATGAAAAAACTTGTCACAATTCTTTCATTAATGTTCGGTTTTATACTGTTCATTTTTTCTCCGATAAATGGACAAACAGTTGAAGAACTAATTGCTCAAGGAGATGATTTTTCTACTAAGAAATTCGACAATGAAAAAGCATTAGAAAAATTTATTGAAGCCGATAAACTTTCACCAAATAATTGGGAAATTTTATGGCGGTTAAGCAGATCTTATGTTGATATATCCGAACACATGCCTTCAAGTTCAGATGCTCAAAAAGATGCGCAGCTTGTTAAGTATCAAATGGCTTATGATTATGCAAGCAAAGCTGTTTCACTTGCACCCGATAAATCTATAACATATTTACGAAGAGCAATTGCTAACGGTAGAATCGCTTTATTCAAAGGTGTTTTTTCGGTTATAGGAATTGTTAATGATGTAAAAAAAGATCTCGAAAAAGCAATTAAACTTGGTAACGGCGGCAGTGAGGTTCAAGCTTCTTCATATTACGTTCTGGCAAGAACTCACTCAAAAGTCTGCGAAAAACCTTATCTGGTAAGATTGCCTCTCGGACTTGGCTGGGGTGATATGGATGAGTCATTCAAGAATTTCAAAAAAGCGATTGAATTACGTCCAAATTTTAGAATGTATTATTTGGATGCAGGTAAAGCGTATATCCAGGATAAAGAATATTCAAAAGCAAAAGAAGTTCTGGCAAAAATTCCATCGTTACCTGTTTTAGATGAAGATGATGCACAATTTTTAGCTGAATCAAAAAAACTTTTAGAAGAAATAAAGAATAAATAGTTCTCGACACAATTTTTGTGACAAACCTCTGAGGTATAGTGAAAGTGCAATTTTGGGAAATACTTTCATTGAAACCTCAGAGGTTTCTGATTAGAGAATGTTGACAAAGTATTTCTAAATAAATGAGTCAACTCTAAAAAGTTAATAAACGGTTACGCCATAGGTGCACAGGTAAAACCGTTAATAAAAAGGTTGATTTTATTTTCATAATTTAACAGATAAATAGGTTGTGTGAAAATTATTAGTCAAACACAGGAACTCATCCCCAACCCCTTCTCTTTCAAAAAGAAGGGGCTATTTAACTCTATTATTAAAGTCCCTCTCTCACATAGTGATGGCTATGCCATTTTTACGAGAGGGATTTTCCCAAAGGGATGCCTTTGGCAAGGGTGAGTTTTCTTCTTGCAATTGAATTTTCACACAGCATCTAAATCTGTTGGTTAACCTAAATCCTATCTTTTTAAGTGGACTCATATATGCTTCAATAAATTTCATCGGCGTATTATAAGGATTTATAAATGGAAATTAATTTACCGGATGAGTTTATTACACAACTTTCACTTTCCAAACGAATAGTCTTTTTCACCGGAGCGGGAATTTCGGCTGAAAGTGGAATTCCCACTTTTCGTGGAGAAGAAGGGATTTGGAAAAAATTTCGTCCTGAAGAACTTGCCAATTTTAATGCATTCATGCGTAACCCAACTTTGGTTTGGGAATGGTATCAGTACCGCCGAAAAATTGTGCGTGAAACAACTCCTAATCCGGGTCATTATGCAATAGTTGAATTTGAAAATTATTTTGATGTTACAGTTGTAACTCAAAATGTTGATAATTTACATAAACGTGCCGGAAGCAAATTAGTCTACGAACTTCACGGAAATATTGAGAAGAATTATTGCATTCGCTGTAAAAAGAGATATGACTTTATTGAGTTTCCTGAAAATCAGGGTGCCCCTATTTGTGAATGCGGCGGGAATATCCGTCCCGATATTGTTTGGTTTGGAGAATATTTACCAAACGATCAATTTTCCTCATCCGAAAATGCTGCAGAAGTTTCAGATATTTTTTTTGTAGTCGGAACGTCTTCAGTTGTTTATCCTGCTGCTTCAATAACTAACATAGCAAGGTCGGCAGGAAGTTATGTTGTTGAAATTAATATAACTGAAACTGAAATATCTGACCGTGTTAATCTTTTTCTAAAAGGAAAATCGGGAGAGATATTACCCAAAATCATCGAACTAATTAAATCTGAAAAAGCAAAAACGTGAAGAAACAAAAAACAAAATATATCTGTTCGAACTGTGGTTATGAATCATTACGATGGCTCGGCAAATGTCCCGATTGTGAAAACTGGAATAGCTTTACCGAAGAGATTATCGAAAACAACAAACAGAAATTTTCTTCAACTGTAACTTCAGTAACAGCAAAAAAGATTTCAGAAGTTTCTTCAGAAAAAGAAATACGAATTAAAACCGGAATTGCTGAGTTCGATAGAGTTTTAGGCGGCGGACTTGTACTTGGTTCGGTTGTGCTAATTGGCGGCGATCCCGGTATTGGTAAATCTACATTGGTATTGCAAGCCTCATCTTTACTTAAAACAAAAGTTTTGTATGTAAGCGGTGAAGAATCTGCTCAACAAATCAAGATGCGCGCTGTAAGATTAAAAGTAAAATCTGATTCTCTTCTTCTACTTCCCGAAACAAATCTTCAAACAATTATGTCGGTTATAAAAAATGAAAATCCTCAAGTAGTTATTATTGATTCCATTCAAACAATTTATAATGACAATTTAGAAAACTCTGCAGGCTCAGTTACGCAAATTCGTGAATGTACATCCCTGCTTTTAGAAGATGCCAAAAGATTTAATTATTCTGTTATTGTTGTCGGGCATGTTACAAAAGAGGGGATTATTGCTGGTCCAAAAGTACTTGAACATATAGTTGATACTGTAATTCAATTTGAGGGGGACACAAATCACTCTTACAGAATTTTACGCGCACAGAAAAACAGGTTCGGAAGCACAAATGAAATCGGCATTTTTGAAATGCACGAGACAGGCTTAACGGAAGTCAAAAATCCAAGTGAACTTTTTCTTAGCGAGCGGGATAAAAATATTCCGGGTTCGGTTGTTACTGCAAGCATTGAAGGCTCTCGTCCCATTTTAATTGAAGTTCAAGCGTTAGTAACTCCCTCAAATTTCGGTAATCCACAAAGAGTTACAACCGGATTTGATTATAGACGACTTTCCATTTTATTAGCTGTTTTGGAGAAGCGGGGGAATTACAGATTATCATCCGCAAATGTTTTTCTAAATATTGCCGGCGGTGTAAAGTTAATTGAACCGGCTGTTGATCTTGCGGTTTGTTGCTCGGCTGTTTCGAGTTTATTGAATCAGGTTGCGGATAATAATACAGTTGTAATCGGCGAAGTTGGTTTAGGGGGTGAAGTTCGCAGTGTTGGTTTTATTGATAAAAGAATTCATGAAGCAGAGAAACTTGGTTTTCGAAGAATCATCATTCCACAAAACAATATGAAGGGATTAAAAGTAACTTCTTCAATTGAAGTTATTCCCGTTGAAAATATTTCAGAAGCTATTAGATTGGTTTTGAGGTAGAATTTAAGTGACATTATTTTTGGCTCAACGCGCATGAATAAATATTATATGCAGGACTTTCCTATGAAATAAAAAACATTTAAGTTACAAACGGTTAATTTGAATCATAATCTGAGGAGGCGGTAATATGAGAAAAACGGACCTTCAAGTACCCAAAACACACCTAAACCAAAAAGAAAAACACAACCCTTTTCCTATATTTTTCTCACCATTTTATTTTATCTTACTCATTATTCTATTGATTGGAGGGAACATAACCGCTCAAGTGATAATAAAAGAGAAAGTAGAGATAGATCCGCAGAATCAGATATTGCCCAATAATCCGACACAAAACTATAATTTCAGAGTTGAAGTTGACTGGGATGCAGAGGAAGTTCAGGCGAACAATCATTTCTGGAACGCTAATTTACAAGTGAATACTGCGCTAATAAATAGTTGCGATGAGTTTGTAACAGAAACAGGTTTTACATATGGTTGGCCAACCGGATCAAATTCTTTGGAGCTTCAGGCTAATGCGTACCGTTACAAAATATTAGTAACAATAAGTGGGTTCTATGATTCTTATCAATTTGTTGACCTAATAGTCAGGACATATTTAAATAACAACTTACGACATACCTTTACACAAAGAGTTAATTCCGGTATCTGGACATACTTCTCCGAAACAAGAACAGCAGAGTTTAATGAGTGGTTATATTTGGTTGAATCTTTTCATTTTAGTATAGATGATGAATTGATAGGATACGGATGTTTTTACACAGTTAATTTAAGAACAAATACGGAAGGAAGCTGCGGATCATCAGTTGTAGCAAGCCTTGAATATGACCCAATAAATCTTACGATTATTAAGGGTAGTGAGTATCTGACATTTTATGATAATCGTACGAATGAAGACGCAGGTTCATCAATACAGGTTATGCCCCAGTATTTTAATAAAATAGACCTGAGATATCAAAATCCATTACGGGATACTGTCAGTAAAATTGGGGTTGTGCAATTGGAGAGCAACGGAATAGTTGAAACGGACTCAATTGAAATATTGCATGCACCTGATGATTTAAATGTGTCAGTTTATCCTGAAGAGATAACAACCGGAGAGGAAGCAGAGCTTTACTTATTCATCGATTACTGCCCGCCGCCTGGAACCAAAATAAACATAGAAATTATTAAAGGGCAGAAGTACGGAGGTTTGATTGATCCATACACGAACGAAAAATCAAAAATAATTACCAACCTCGATCATATGTTTGGTTATGCGTGGGTTGATTACGTAGCTGACAGTTTATCGGCAGTTGCAACCGATTCGGTAATATTCAGAGTTACCACAACAGATCCGGAGATAGTACCCAAAGAAGCAATACTGATTATCAAACCCCCACCGTTAAAGGTTATTATAGACCCGCCGCAGCTTACTGCCGGTGATACCGTTGATATTATTATTAAGAAACGAAATCCTGACGGAAGTCTAGAAGATTTTCCTCCAAACCAGGAGTTTGAAATAGCCAAATTAGAAGGTTGTTTATTTGGTGATGTATTAATTGGAGATAGTCTTAACTATTACTTTGCTGATGCAAAACAGCCTGTTAAGTTTGTTGTTGCCGATAGTCTTGTTTCAGACAGCGGAGTAGTAAAGTTAAGAGTTGGCTTAGTTGAGAATTATGAAAGTATTAACCAGAAGTATAATGGAAAAAAACTTAGAGCCGGAAAGTATATTGAGAAAGGAAAAGAAGAATGGCGATTAAAATTGGAAAAACTATTTGCCGAGAAAAGAAATGAAACACTGAAGCTTATGCCAAATGGTTTATCAAGCTCTTGTTACATCGGTTACTTCATAACAGAAACCTGTTGGCAGGGTGATGTCCCGATAGGAAAACCGAAATTAGAAATTATATACCCAACACCGATCACCACAGCATGGATAACTCCAGAACCGAATCCCAAAATGCCAGTAGTGAACTGCAAAGCAATTTTAGATAATTACTGCAAAAGAGGTAAGGTTTCTTTTAACTGGGAATATTGGGTTAGATATACTTTGTTCAGACACGAATTTGGGACGAACGATACTATATGTCGAAGAACGGGTATAGTAAAGATTACTGGTTCTACAGAATATGAAATTGGTGATCCCGATGGTAGTGGTTGTTCACCAGAATCGGATTGGTCTGTTAGTTTCGATTATAATCCATTTCTAACTAATGTAGAGTTTAAAGGTAAACATAAAAGTCAAGAAGGTGGTTGTGATGCAATTATAGATCATTGGTATGAAGGAGATAAAATTTTTATTGGAGGTGACGCGTATGTTAAAGTTACCGCTAAAGATATATTCGGAAAAGTGATTGCAATTAGTGAATCCAGTGGCGGTAAGATATTAGGTACAAATCCTTCACTAGAAGGATTTGTAAATTACGTAACGCAATTAGATTTTCAGGCATTGGTCAGAAAAGAAACTGCGACTAGAAGAGGAAGACAGCCGAATCATTTTAATTTTGAAAATACTACAAAATATTATAGAAATAAGGATGGTTCTTTAAAATTCATACTAGAAGGTTGGAAATACAATCCCAGAGGTTATCCCGACTTTGGACCGCCAAACGGATATGGTTTTGCTCAGATTGATAATGCTCCACCTCCGACTGAAATGGATCTATGGAATTGGCAGACAAATCTCAACTCCGGACAAAGGAAACATAATAATAATAAAACAAGTGTTAGAGGTGATATTAGAAGAATTGGAGCAATATACGATGAAAAGGTTGTATTAATGAATGCTTTTCAAATGTACCTCAAATCCGATATAGAAGCAGATGTAGCGAGGAAAATTAGCAAAAAGTGGCTCGACCTTGAAAAAATTATTCGGGCTATAGTTCTTATACTTGTTTTCATTATTTTCCGGCAATCTCTGACCTTATTTAGTGGGATT